>NZ_JBXWOB010000030.1:0-1280 GCF_059610685.1 Ruegeria sp. CDSC052 | reverse complement strand
GTTGAGCAGCCTCATCTGACTGGTTCAATTTGATTGTTAGTGCATCATTGGCCTGTGATCCATTGAGATGATGGTTTCGGGAGCTGACGGGCGGTAGCCCAGTGCACTGTGGGGACGTTTTGTGTTGTAGTGTTTCCTCCATTGTTCGATCAGGATTTGAGCTTCGCGCAAGCTGTAGAAGATCTCACCGTTGAGCAGCTCATCCCTGAACCGGCCATTGAAGCTTTCGCAATATCCGTTCTCCCACGGGCTCCCAGGTTCGATGTAAGCCGTCTTGGCGCCAACGGCGGCGATCCAGTCTCGGACCGCCTGGGCGACAAATTCCGGCCCATTGTCAGAACGTATGAAACTGGGCGCGCCGCGAAGTATGAACAGGTCTGTCAGAACGTCGATTACATCGGTCGAGTTCAGTTTCCGCTCGACCCTGATTGCCAAGCATTCCCGGCTGTACTCATCAAGGATGTTCAGCGTCCTGAAGGCTTTGCCGTCGTCGATTCGACAATGAACGAAGTCATACGACCAAACATGGTTGCGATACTCTGGCCGTAGCCGAACGCATGAGCCGTCATTTAGCCAGAGCCGCCCTTTCTTCGGTTGTTTCACTGGCACTTTCAGCCCCTCTCGTCGCCAAAGCCGTTCAACCCGCCATCGCTGACAGACCATCCAGCCTCTCTCAGCAGCGCAGCGATCCTGCGATAGCCATATCGGCCGTACTGTCGGGTCAACTCGATCATGTCGGCCACCAGTCGGCCTTCGTCTGCGCGACCTTGTGGGGCGCGCCGTTGCGTGGACCGGTGTTGCCCCAGAACGCGACAGGCGCGTCTCTCGGAAACGTTCAGCTGGTTGCGTACATGATTAATACAAGCACGACGGCGAGCGGGGCTCAGTAGGGCTTCGCGTTCAGGGTTGGCAAACCATCCACGGGATGGTTTGCTAACCGCCCTTCATCCTTTGTGGCTTCCGTCAGGATCAGTTTGTCCAGCGTCAGATCTGAAACTGCGCGCCTCAGCCGCTCGTTCTCTTTCTGAAGCCGTTTCAGTTCCTTCAATTGATCAACACCCATTCCGCCGTACTTCTTCCGCCAGCGGTAATAGGTTTGCTCAACAACTCCGATCTGTCTGATCACATCAAGACGGGACATGCCTTGACCCATCAGAACTTCAACTTGCCGTAACTTCGAGACAATCTCTTCCGGCTTCGGTCTCTTGTTTGCCATTCTAGGTCCTCCGTTTCCTAAACATAACGGGGGACCAGTTCAGTTGGGGAGGCTCAGCGGCTGG
>NZ_JBXWOB010000029.1:0-1474 GCF_059610685.1 Ruegeria sp. CDSC052 | reverse complement strand
GCCGATCTGGGCGCCGAGAAATTCATGAACATCAAGTGCCGCAAGGCGGGTATCGCGCCGTCGGCTGTGGTGCTGGTCGCCACCGTGCGTGCGATGAAGATGAATGGCGGTGTGGCCAAGGCTGATCTGGGTGCGGAAAACGTCGACGCGGTCAAATCGGGCTGTGCCAACCTGGGTCGTCACATCGAAAACGTCAAATCCTTTGGCGTGCCGGTTGTGGTTGGCATCAACCACTTCGTCACCGATACCGACGCTGAAGTGCAAGCCGTGAAAGACTATTGCTCTGACCACGGGGTCGAAGCGGTTCTGTCGCGTCACTGGGAGCTGGGGTCGGAAGGTTCGGCGCCGCTGGCCGAGAAGGTGGTCGAAATCGTCGAAGGGGGCACAGCGAACTTTGCGCCGATCTACCCCGACAATATGCCGCTGTTCGAGAAGATCGAAACCATCGCCAAGCGCATCTATCGCGCGGACGAGGTTTTGGCCGACAACAAGATCCGCAACCAGCTGCGTGAATGGGAAGAAGCCGGTTACGGCAACCTGCCGGTCTGCATGGCCAAGACGCAGTATTCCTTCTCGACCGATCCCTCGTTGCGCGGCGCGCCCACCGGCCATTCGGTTCCGGTGCGCGAGGTGCGCCTGAGCGCGGGTGCCGGATTTATCGTGGCGGTCTGTGGTGAGATCATGACTATGCCGGGCCTGCCGCGCAAACCGGCGGCCGAAAGCATCTGCCTCAATGACGCAGGTGAGATCGAGGGCTTGTTCTAAGTCGCCAGATAAGACATCTCGTGATCCGGAGAATGCTCCGGGCCACGAGGAGATCACGATGCCCACTCTGACACCGCCGCAAGACTGCGCAACGATGCAGGATCTGCGGATTCAGATCGACCAGCTGGACCGGCACCTGATCGAGATGCTGGTGAGGCGCGCCAGCTACATTGATCGCGCGTCTGAGTTGAAGCCGGGCGAGGGCCTGCCGGCCCGTATTCCGGATCGTGTTGAAGAGGTGGTGCAAAAGGTGCGTGCCAGCTCTCAGGCGGCGGGGATGGACCCCGATCTGGCCGAGACGCTGTGGCGCATTCTGATTGACTGGTCGATTGCGCGTGAGGAACGTGTGCTCGGCAACGACTGACTGACCGGGCGCCCCAAGCGCCCGATCCGTTTTGGGAAGAAGGGATCGAAGAATGGTAGCGCAGGTTATCGACGGTAAGGCCTTTGCAGCAACGGTGCGGGCACAGGTTGCCGATCAGGTTGCAAAGCTGAAGGACGAAAATGGCATCACCCCTGGTCTGGCCGTGGTTCTGGTGGGCGAAGACCCGGCCAGCCAGGTCTATGTCCGCTCGAAGGGCAAGATGACCGTCGAGGTCGGCATGAACTCGTATGAGCACAAGCTGGATGTGGACACCTCCGAGGCAGACCTGCTGGCATTGATCGACAAGCTGAATACCGATCCCGCAGTCCACGGCATTCTGGTGCA
>NZ_JBXWOB010000028.1:0-4363 GCF_059610685.1 Ruegeria sp. CDSC052 | reverse complement strand
ACGGGGGACCAGTATTTGTCGACGCCCATGGAGCCCGGGGGGAAGCAGGCCTGTTCGCGGGTGTATGGGCGGTCCCAGTCGCCGACCAGATCGCGCACCGTATGGGGGGCGTTTTTCAACGGGTTGTTCTCCGCATCGATCTTGCCGTCGATGATGTCCTGCGCCTCGGCCCGGATGGACAGCATGGCGTCGCAGAAGCGATCCAGCTCGTCCTTGGGTTCCGACTCGGTGGGCTCGACCATCAGGGTTCCGGCCACCGGCCAGGACATGGTCGGCGCGTGGAAGCCGGAATCGACCAGACGTTTGGCCACATCGTCGACGCTGACATGGGCCGCCTCATCCAGGGGACGGGTGTCAAGGATACATTCATGCGCCACCCGGCCTGTTTCCGAGGTGTACAGGATTGGATAGGCGTCCTGCAGCCGAGCCGCGATATAGTTGGCGTTCAGGATCGCCACTTTCGTGGCCTGGGTCAGACCCGCACCGCCCATCAGCAGCACATAGGCCCAACTGACCGGCAGGATCGACGGAGACCCAAACGGTGCCGCCGAGACCGGACCGACGGCGGTGCCGTATTCCGGGTGGCCGGGCAGGTGTTCCTCCAGATGCGCCTTGACGCCGATCGGACCCATGCCGGGGCCGCCACCGCCATGCGGGATGCAGAAGGTCTTGTGCAGGTTCAGGTGGCTGACGTCGCCACCAATGTCACCAGGACGCGACAGGCCGACCATGGCGTTCATGTTGGCGCCGTCGATATAGACCTGACCGCCGTGATCATGGGTGATCTGGCAGACCTCCTGGACGGTGGTCTCGAACACGCCATGGGTCGACGGGTAGGTAATCATGCAGGCGGCCAGATGGTCGGAATGCTTTTCCGCCTTGGCGCGGAAATCGGCGACATCAATGTTGCCCTTCTCATCCGCTTGCACCGGCACCACCTGATAGCCCACCATCTGGGCCGAGGCCGGGTTGGTGCCATGGGCCGAAGTGGGGATCAGGCAGACATTGCGGTGCCCTTCGCCGCGGGCGAAGTGATAGTTGCGGATGGTCAGCAGGCCTGCGTACTCGCCCTGCGCGCCCGAGTTGGGCTGCTGCGAGATCGCGTCATAGCCGGTGATCTGGCACAGCTTGTCGTTCAGATCGGCAATCATCTCGTGATAGCCCTGTGCCTGATCTTCGGGGCAGAACGGGTGCAGATTGCCAAACTCGGGCCAGGTGACCGGGATCATCTCGATCGTGGCGTTCAGCTTCATCGTGCACGACCCCAGCGGGATCATCGCCCGGTCCAACGCCAGGTCGCGGTCGGCCAGACGGCGCATATAGCGCGTGATCTCGGCCTCGGCCCGGTTCTTGTGGAAGATCTCGTGGGTCAGATATTCGCTTTCACGCAGCGCGTAATCCGGCAGGCGGTATTGCTTGTTCGAGCTGTCATCCGCCCGATCGATGCCGAAGGCACCCCAGACGGCCTCGATGGTCTCGGGCCGGGTCTGTTCGTCCAGGCTGATGCCGACCTTGCTGTCGCCGACCTTGCGCAGGTTGACGCCGCGGGCCACGGCGGCCTCCATCACGACATTCTGCAGATGGCCGACCTCGACCGTGATGGTGTCAAAGAACACTTCCGGTTCCACGGCAAAGCCCGCCTCTTCCAGACCGGCGGCCAGGCGCGAGGTCTTGCGGTGCACCGATTGCGCAATGGCCTTGATGCCATCAGGGCCGTGATAAACCGCATACATCGACGCAATGACGGCCAGCAGCGCCTGCGCGGTGCAGACATTCGAGTTGGCCTTCTCGCGGCGGATATGCTGTTCGCGGGTCTGCAGCGCCAGGCGATAGGCCTTGTTACCCCGGCTGTCGATGCTGACGCCGATGATCCGGCCGGGCATCGACCGCTTCAGCTTGTCGGTGGTCGCCATATAGGCCGCGTGCGGGCCGCCATAGCCCATCGGCACGCCAAAGCGCTGGGTCGAACCGATGGCGATATCTGCGCCCATCTCGCCCGGTGACTTCAGCAGCGCCAGCGACAGGATGTCCGCTGCAACGATGGCAATGGCTTTATGTTCATGCAGCGCCGCGATCTCGGCGGTGAAGTCACGCACATGTCCATGCGTGCCGGGATACTGGAAGATCGCGCCAAACACCGCGCCCGCGTCCATCGTATCCGGATCAGCCACCTGTACGTCGATGCCCAGAGGCTCGGCGCGGGTTTTGATCACCGCAATGGTCTGCGGGTGGCAGTTTTTATCGACGAAGAAAGCCGCGTTATTGGCCTTGGACCGGCCACCGCGCTTGGCCATCGCCATCGCCTCGGCAGCAGCGGTTGCTTCGTCCAGCAGGGATGCGTTGGCCACGTCCAGCCCGGTCAGATCGCTGACCATGGTCTGGAAGTTCAGCAACGCCTCAAGCCGGCCCTGGCTGATCTCGGGCTGATAAGGCGTGTACGCCGTGTACCAGGCCGGGTTTTCCAGGATATTGCGCAGGATCGGCGCAGGCGTGGTGGTGCCGTAATAGCCCTGACCAATCAGCGAGGTCAGAACCTTGTTCTTGCTCGCCACCTCTTTCATGTGGAACAGCGCATCGCGCTCGGTCATCGCCGGACCCCAGTCCAGCGCTTCCTTCTGCCGGATCGCAGGGGGGACGGTGGCGTCAATCAGCTGATCCAGCGTCGTGAAGCCGGTCACCTTGAGCATGTCGCGCATCTCGGTCGGGCTGGGCCCGATATGGCGACGGTTGGCAAAGTCATAGGCTTCGTAATCGGTGAGTTTGAAGGCCATGTGTAGCGCTCCTCAAGGAATGTCTCGCCCAGCCGCTCTGGCAGATGCCTCCGGCGGGAGTATTTGGAAAAAGATGAAGCCCGGGGCCCGGTTTCAGGGCCCCGGAATTGAAGTTACCCGATGAAGGCCTTGTAGCCGGCCTCATCCATCAGATCTTCCAGCTGCGACGCATCCGTGATCTTGATCTTGTAGATCCAGGCCTCGCCCTCGGGGTCGTCGTTCAGCGCGCCCGGATTGTCGGCCAGCGCCTCGTTGACCTCGACGATCTCGCCATCAACCGGCGCATAAAGCTCGGACGCCGCCTTGACGGATTCGATCACGCCAATCTCGCCACCCTTCTCGAACTCGTCGCCTGCTTCCTGCTGTTCCACGAACACCACGTCGCCCAGCTGTTCAGCCGCGTGTTTGGTGATGCCCAGCGTCGCGGTGTCGCCCTCGACGGTCAGCCATTCGTGCTCTTCGGAATAATAGGTTGCCATGTTGTCTCTCTCCTGACTTCAACGCTTGTAATTCTGGGTGACAAAGGGGGTGGCCACAATCTGTGCCGGTTGCGGCTTGCCCCGGATGATCAGGTTCACCGCCGTGCCCGGTTCGGCATGATCCGCCGCCACATAGCCCATCGCCACAGGTCCACCGACCGTCGGGCCAAACCCGCCCGAGGTGATCTGGCCGATTGTATTGCCCTGCGCGCACTGAATGTCCACGCCCTGACGCGCCGGTGCCCGGCCTTCCGGCTTGATGCCCACCAGCTTGCGCGCGGGACCCTCGGCCAGTTCTTTTTGAATGCGGTCGGCCCCCGGGAATCCGCCCTCTTCCTTGCGGCGTTTCTGGATCGCCCAACCCAGGCTGGCCTCGATCGGCGAGGTGCCCTGGTCGATGTCATTGCCATACAGGCACAGCCCCGCCTCCAGCCGCAGGCTGTCGCGCGCGCCCAGGCCCGCCGCCTCGCAATCCTCATGCGCCAGGAAGGCCTTGGTGATTTCTATCGCGCGGTCCTCGGGGATCGAGATCTCGTACCCGTCCTCGCCGGTATAGCCCAGACGCGAGATCCGGCATTCGGCCCCCAGGATGTCGGCAACAACAGTTTCCATGAACTTCAGATCCCGCGCCGCAGGGCAAAGCGCACCCACCACATCCTCGGCCTTCGGTCCCTGCACCGCAACAAGCGCGCGGTCAAAGATCTCGATCACCTCAACCCCGTCCAGATTGTCGCGCATATGCGGAATATCCTGATGACGCAGCGCCGCGTTCACCACCACAAAGAAGTGATCCCCCGCATTCGACACGATCAGATCATCCATGATCCCGCCATCCGAATTGGTGAAAAATCCATACCGCGCCTTGCCAGGCTTCAGTGTCGCATAGGCCTGCGGGCACAGAGCCTCAAGCTTGGCACCAACATCCTCACCCCGCAGGATCACCTGACCCATATGAGACACATCAAACACCGCCGCCTTCTCACGACACTGCGCATGCTCACCCATAATCCCCAAGGGATACTGAACAGGCATCTCCCAGCCCGCAAAATCAACCAACTTCCCACCCAACTCAACATGCAAACCATGCAAAGGCGTGCGCCTAATATCCGTCAT
>NZ_JBXWOB010000027.1:0-2500 GCF_059610685.1 Ruegeria sp. CDSC052 | reverse complement strand
CTACAGCTAAGGCCCCCAATTCATGGCTAAGTGGGAAAGCAGGTGGGACGACCAAAACAACCAGGAGGTTGGCTTAGAAGCAGCCATCCTTTAAAGATAGCGTAACAGCTCACTGGTCTAAATAAGTTGTCCTGCGGCGAAGATGTAACGGGGCTCAAGCCATGAGCCGAAGCTTAGGATGCCGTAAGGCATGGTAGCAGAGCGTAGTGTGACATAGTCTCATTCCTCCTTCACGTCTTCGGGCGTATTGGAGGAGAGAGGCTTTCGATGAAGCCGGCGCGTGAGCGATCCGGTGGAGAGATCACTAGTGAGAATGATGACATGAGTAGCGACAAAGAGTGTGAGAGACACTCTCGCCGAAAGTCCAAGGGTTCCTGCTTAAAGCTAATCTGAGCAGGGTAAGCCGGCCCCTAAGCCGAGGCCGAAAGGCGTAGGCGATGGGAACTAGGTTAATATTCCTAGGCCGTGGAGTGGTGACGGATCTCAGAGGTAGTTCATCCTTATCGGATTGAATGGGCTGCTGAGAGGTTCCTGGAAATAGCCCTCCTATAAGACCGTACCCTAAACCGACACAGGTGGACTGGTAGAGAATACCAAGGCGCTTGAGAGAACGATGTTGAAGGAACTCGGCAAAATACCTCCGTAAGTTCGCGAGAAGGAGGCCCGGTTCCTAGGCAACTAGGGGCTGGGGGCACAAACCAGGGGGTGGCGACTGTTTATTAAAAACACAGGGCTCTGCGAAGTCGCAAGACGACGTATAGGGTCTGACGCCTGCCCGGTGCCTGAAGGTTAAAAGGAGAGGTGAGAGCCTTGAATTGAAGCCCAGGTAAACGGCGGCCGTAACTATAACGGTCCTAAGGTAGCGAAATTCCTTGTCGGGTAAGTTCCGACCTGCACGAATGGCGTAACGACTTCCCCGCTGTCTCCAACATCGACTCAGCGAAATTGAATTGCCTGTCAAGATGCAGGCTTCCCGCGGTTAGACGGAAAGACCCCGTGCACCTTTACTACAGCTTCGCACTGGCATCAGGATTGTGATGTGCAGGATAGGTGGTAGGCTTTGAAGCAGGAACGCTAGTCCCTGTGGAGCCTCCCTTGAGATACCACCCTTCGCACTCTTGATGTCTAACCGCGGTCCGTTATCCGGATCCGGGACCCTGCGTGGCGGGTAGTTTGACTGGGGCGGTCGCCTCCTAAAGCGTAACGGAGGCGCGCGAAGGTTGGCTCAGAGCGGTCGGAAATCGCTCGTTGAGTGCAATGGCAGAAGCCAGCCTGACTGCGAGACTGACAAGTCGAGCAGAGTCGAAAGACGGCCATAGTGATCCGGTGGTCCCGAGTGGAAGGGCCATCGCTCAACGGATAAAAGGTACGCCGGGGATAACAGGCTGATACTGCCCAAGAGTCCATATCGACGGCAGTGTTTGGCACCTCGATGTCGGCTCATCTCATCCTGGGGCTGGAGCAGGTCCCAAGGGTACGGCTGTTCGCCGTTTAAAGAGGTACGTGAGCTGGGTTTAGAACGTCGTGAGACAGTTCGGTCCCTATCTGCCGTGGGTGTAGGAGACTTGAGAGGAGTTGCCCCTAGTACGAGAGGACCGGGGTGAACGATCCACTGGTGGACCTGTTGTTGCGCCAGCAGCAGTGCAGGGTAGCTATGATCGGACAGGATAACCGCTGAAGGCATCTAAGCGGGAAGCCCCCCTCAAAACAAGGTCTCCCTGAGGGCCGTGGAAGACCACCACGTCAATAGGCCGGAGATGTAAGCGCAGTAATGCGTTCAGTTGACCGGTACTAATCGCCCGATAGGCTTGATTTGATCCAGTAATGGAAAGACAAATCAAAAACATACACACCTTAGACTAACGATGGCTGTGTCGCGCCAAGCGGCACTGTTGATTGATTACACTACCGAGTGGCAACGCGCCTTTTGCACGCAAAAGACGCTGCCTGCCACCCGTCGCGCTTGCTACGCAAGTCGCAACGTGGGATTTTCCTCGGTTTGGTGGTCATAGCGCAAGTGAAACACCCGGTCCCATCCCGAACCCGGAAGTTAAGCACTGCCGCGCCAATGGTACTTGGGCTTAAGCCCCGGGAGAGTAGGTCACCGCCAAACCTAGAAAAATCCCAATTCTCTCTAAATGATAACAATACTTATTCGACCCCGGCCTCAAGTAGCGAAAGCGATAGGCCAACCTAGTGTCGCGGGATGGAGCAGCCCGGTAGCTCGTCAGGCTCATAACCTGAAGGTCGTAGGTTCAAATCCTACTCCCGCAACCAGGTCGAATAATATCAACACAGCCCGTTCAGACTACAATTGATCCACTGGATCAATTGCTTAACGTCTTCACCTCGTCAGGCTCATAACCCGAAGGCCAAAGGTTCAAACCCTACTCCCGCAACCTAAATCACTACACAATATCAATATATTACACACCGTGCCAGAGCGGGCTTTTGCGTTGCGCCATCACAACTGAAAGCACCGTGGAAGCAAACGGGGCGA
>NZ_JBXWOB010000026.1:0-7514 GCF_059610685.1 Ruegeria sp. CDSC052 | reverse complement strand
AGATCAGACATGTTCACCGCTCGTTTTTGAACCGTGAATCACGCCGCAAAACGGAAATCAATGGGTCCTGACCCTAGCGCTCACCTGTAGAAAACTTGACAGTTACCGGGTTTGCGCCTTTAACGCGCAGCTCCGCCACATGGTCACCTGGCTTGGGTACATCGATCCAAGCATCCAGATCTTTGGCGACCTTCTTGCCGTCCAGATACCATTCAACGGATTTTGCTTCGGTGCGGCCAGTGAATGTACCCCAGAGATGCAGCGGTCGGTCCGGGCGCACCACTTGCCCCTCAGAGGGGTGAATAATGGCGAGTTCGGGTGGCGCTGGTGGCAGTTTAACTTGCTTGGTGTCTGCCGTTGCGGTGAAGTAACCGTCATGAGCAAGGACCCTAATCCAAACCTTGTCGACCGGAATGGTGTTGGGGTCGATCTCAACGCTGTTACCTCTCGCACCAACCCTGAGCCCGTTCCAGCGTTCACCATCAGAAGACCATTGCAGCCAAATATCGGGATCGTAACCACGCTTGGCACCGGTCGTTTTCCAGGAAACCTTTAGACCAGACTTGCCAATGCTGGCTTCAGCCGAAGCCAATTTAACCGGCCGTGCCGGTCGCTTGCGCTCCCATATGACTGCGTCCCCCTGGCAGATGCGGATTGCAATTCCGGAGCCGACATCGCCCATTGCCGCAATGAAACTATACGGCGGTTTAGGCGGATCCTTTTTATCGCCTCCGCCGCAACCGCAGCCATCGCCATTGGCGTCGTGATTATCCATTGTGAACACCGGCGCAGATGAGATCACCTCGTCCTTGTCCCCGATCAACTGCAAAACTAGATCGGTACGCGCGCCAGACATACGCAAGGGCCGGGTTGGAACCCGTACGAGGCTTGCGACCGAGACCTGCATGTCTTTGCCGACCTCTCCCACGATCGTCACGAAAGGACGCATCTGGTCTTGCCTGTCGACTTCCATGGCGCCTGCCCCCACCGAATTGCCGCCAGACACGCCTGTTGCCAGCGCCACCGGGTCAAATTCGGCGCGGTTCAGCATATAGTTATGCGTAAAGATCGAGACCCACCGGGGGCCGCAATAACCCATCAGATCCTCACTGTTGGCTGGCCGGTGTATTGTCCCGTCATTTGTGTCGAGGCCGTATTCGCCGATGCTCGCATCCGAATAGACAGTGTTGCCATTGCTATCGGTCGTTGTCATGCCGGTATCGTAAGGCTCGTAAAGCGGGTAGCTCGCGTTTGGCGTGCCGACCGTGCCACATGGGGCATGTGGTAAACCCGCCTGATGGCCCAACTCATGCGCCAACGTGACCGGGCTACCGGACAAGCCAGCGCCGTTGCCGCCGCTGGCGCATCCTGTGTTGCCATGCGAGCGCGGGATCGCCGCATTGACCAGTCCATAGTAAAGCCAATCGCCCTGATTACCGTCATTCGTGCGCGCGTTAGCCACGAAATTCAGGATCGGCGTCCAGTTGGGATCGCATCCCCCCGCTGGGAAATTGTTGTTTGTCAGACCTTGTGTTGTTGTCTGACTGTCGATGATCCGCACGTTGGGCGTACTGCCTACCGGGAAAACCCGAAGCGCAAAGCTGGTATCAGCGGCAACTTGCGCTGCGTTGGGGGCAGGCAAAGTAATATTGGCGCCGCCGCCCATCGGTGGACCGTTATAGCCAATTGTGACGGCTGCAACGCGCAACTCTTGCTCAAGATCGACATCAACAAGCTGTTGGGCCGTGCCGCTGCCTCCATAGCAATCGTCTGGCGACGAGACAGTGATAGAAAGGCGCAAGAGCCCGGTCATCACGTTGGCAGGGATAATGAAGTTCAGCGTCGCATCAATGTCACGTCTCTCTGCGTCGTAGCTCGAGAAACTGTCCTGCGCTGTCACCGGGGCATTGGTCGGAACGATATTGGCTACCGTGGACCAGATCCCACCAACCCGGCGTTCCACTTGAAGTGTGCCACTGACATTGCCGAGCTGCCCATTATCGAAATTCGGATCCTGCCCACTGCGCAGATATGTCCGCACCCAGGCCGATTTATTGGCAACAAGTTGAAGGGAGTTGTCCGGGCCGCGGTCAGCTGGATCAGTCAGATGCTGGTTGGCACGGAAATACTGAATCGCCTGCGTTACCTCGACCCCGTCGATGGATAGATCCGGCGGGTTCTGGAAAACGAGGTCTAAGCCCTGACTTACTGTAGGAGGTTTACATTTACCGGTCACGACGATTTCGACCCGCACTCGGGTCGTTTGGTCGAAGTCAGTCTGATCGAAGTCCCAGCGTCCCAGATCGGGGGCCGGTGAAATCTGCGCAATGGCAGAGCCGGTGTCTGTATTGACGATGCGCACAGTCACTGAGTCAGCGGCGCAGACCTTCCAGCGGATTTTCAGAACCTCGCCGGGTAACAGGCAGTCGTCGTTCTGATGCCCTTTGACGATAAACTTGAGAATGTCAGCGCTTGTGCCTTCGAACTCAGCCAACATCGTGCCGCTTTTTCGATAGTCCAGGAAACGATCGCAGACGCTGATCGTTTGGGTCGGAGGAATGATCGCCAAACCACATCCTGCACTGGACGGGACGATCACGCAGATGCGTTCGTCTGACCACGAGGTCGGCACAGCGATCGGACCGGGGTTCATCGTGCCATGCTGGGTGAACTGCACTTGCCCCGCAATATCGCCAAACCCGCACCCGCAGATCGCAACCGTGTCACCGGGGCAGGCACGCTCTGGGTTGATCTTGGTCACGGTGTAGCATTCGATACTGCACCAGTTTCTATATGCATCCGTGATGCAATCCAGGATGGGCTGGCGGACACAAGTTTGACAGCAAGGCACTTGTCCACAAGAGGTTTGACCGGTGCAGATGCACATCACATATTCGAGCAGATCCTTAAAATGACGCCCTGCGTGCGGCTTCTTGCAAATCAGGTTGACAGCTGCTTCATGAAGCGCGGTCAACACCTGGAACCGGCAACGTTGTTCAAGCAGCGCGCCGACGTATTTGATCATTGTTGGTCTGTGACCACAGGATACATGCATGGCCGCAAAGACCATCAAGCTCATGTCTTTGTCAGCGATCAGGGACTTACCGGTCGGGCAGACATGGTCGGAACAGCACACCGGGTTGGGTTTGGATTTGATGGGCCTACAGCTGTCATCATTGCAGTCGTCGGAAAAAATGTCCTGCAAGATACCGCCTGCATCATCCCCGGATGCGCCGCCACAGCCGCAGCCTGTTGGCGACGTGGCACAAAGAGCATTGAGGACATCCACATAGCGCCCCTTGGCAGCGACGTCTCCGTTCAGAACACTCCAGGCATCACTAAGCGAGTTGTCAAAAATCGCAAGCGTCGGGCGGATGCACTCAAAGAAGTGAGTGCGCTTGCGCAGCAACCGATCAGCATCCGCAAGCTCAAGCGCTTCCTCAATGTCATCAAGAACGCTTTCTGGCAAAAACGGCTTATCCGGTGCAGCCCAGCTTAACGGGCGCCTCAGGTGACACGCCAGCTTCTTTGCCGGGATGGCGACGTCGATTTTAATATCGTCGGTGCAGGAACAATCCTCAATCTTGAGCCGGGCTTTATGGATGCGCACGCCATCGCGGTCGCGCAGCTTTATCCGCAATTCCATCGGACCTGCACATCGACAGTCTTCGGGTATTTTCGACGAATCCACTATGAGCACAAATCGGCCATCGGCGGCCGTCAGGACGCATCCAAGATCGATTTTACAGCCGTCTCGCTTGCGCCAGCCATCCCCAAATACCGCCTGAATCTTGACCAATATACCGTGTACGGGCTGACCGTTCTCCTGTTGGGTGACACGACCGAAAACAGATTGAATAAGACTGGACATAGCTAAAGTAAGCCTCCGTTTTAAAAATGAACTTCTGTCAATTTCTCTTGGGAATTGCGCCAAATAGGACGCTTTACACCAATCTCGACCAAGTGTGATTTGCAAATTTGGAATAGTGTTAATGCTGTTTAAATATGCCTTTATTTTGCGCCAAAATACCCAAAATGTCAATCAGGTGCCACCTAGGGCGTCGCCGCTCGGAGGCATTAACAGCAATGAACACCGCACTCCTTCCGCACGGTGCCAAGTGCAAAATGCCGCACAGCTCTGACGTGAAGAACTGGTTATTGTGCAATTTTACCGCGCACGCGGCCAAAAAGCACTGAGCGGCCCATAAAAAGCATTCAACACCCCGCTGGCATTCTGCGGACGCAGCCCGCATTTCGGTCATTCGCTGCAAGTGCAAATTTTGGCGCTGCTCGTACTCACACATTGCGGACGAAGCTGCCGGTTGCTGAACGTCTGCTTCCCGTTAACGCTGAATCTCAGACGATCCACCCAAAGACATACCCCGCCCCAAGCGAACCAAGAACTGCAAGCAGCAGATAGAGCATCAACGGTTGCAATTTGAGCACCGGTGCGATGGCCATAGCACCCCAGATGCTGACAACACCGCCCGAGACAAGGAAAGCCATCGCCGCGCCTTCGGACATGCCGTTGTCGATCAACCCGCGTGTCAGCGGGAGCGCAGCGTAACCGTCGATATAGGCCGGGGCACCGACGAAGACTGCGGCGGGTATTGCCCACCATTTGTCTTCGCCAACATATGCTGCCAGTGCGCCCGGCGTGAGTGCGGTGTTCAGGGCATACTCGGCGGCAAATGCCGGGATCAGGCAGATCAGGATCAGCCGCGTGGTCGCCCAGAACTGTCTGCTGAAAGAATGCCTTCGTGCCTCAGACCGCCATACCCATGGATCAAAGGGGTGATCCCTGCCGCATCGTGCGGCACTCAGTTGGCGCGCAAGACCATTGTCTCGAAGCGCGCTCATTGCCCAAGGTGTCTTGGCGAATAGCCCTGTGACCACGCCCCCGAATATGCCTAATCCGAAAGCTGCGAGTGTTTTGCCGATCGCAAAGCTCAAACCCAGTGTCGCGGCTGTTGTCGCGAGCATCGCCGGATCAGTTATTGGGGAGGACAGCCAGAATGCCATGATCGGAGCGAGTGGCACGCCCGCTGCCAGCAATCCGGCCATTAAAGGCAGCACTGTCACACCGCAGACCGGCGTGATGGCTCCGATGAGCGATGCAGCCAAAACCGCTCTCAGCGTCCTGCCCTCGAACGCGCCAGCGATATGGGTATCCGCGCCGCTGGCGATGATCCAAGCTGCTAGAACGATGCCCGGAATGACAATGGGGGCAACGACAATTAGACCCCATAAGACGAACCTTGCTGCGTTTGCGGCGTGTTCCGGCCAAGCAAAACCTACACCTGCCAATAGAAGCAGAAACAGGCCCCACACTAAGGGTTTCCGGTTGGATGGTCGGTTGGCAGCTGTCTGATCGGACATGAGATACTCCTCTGACCTTGAAAAATAGTGCGGCACGAGGCATCTGTGAAACGCATAGTTACAATTTCCGATATTGGAAAAACAAATGGAAAACCTGGATAGCGATCTTCTGCGAACCTTCGTCGCCGTGGCTGATGCCGGAAGCGTCACAGAAGGCGCCGCCCGCATCCACCGGTCGCAGTCTGCAACGAGCCTTCAAATCAAGCGCCTCGAAGCGATCCTGGGTCAGCCGGTCTTCGACAGGCATGGTCGCGGGGTGGTCCTGAGCGACACGGGACGAAAGCTATTTCCAGTCGCGCAGGACGTGACGGCACGTCTCGATGCGGCACTACGAGAGATTTCCCAGAACACGGTAAGCGGGAAACTACGTTTGGGCATACCCGACGATCACGGACGAACGAAACTCGCGGCGATCATTGCGACCTTCACCCGCCATCATCCGAAAGTCGAACTGGATGTCACATGCGCTCTGAGCACCAGTTTTCCCGAGGCCCTCGACAAAGGTTCGCTGGACCTTGCGGTCTATGAGGTCGAAAACCCGTCCAGCCAAGAGGAAGTTCTTTATGAAGACCCAACTTATTGGGTGTCGTCGGTGCGCTGGAATTTTCAGATCGATGAAAGCCTTCCGGTGGCCTTGTTCGATCATGCATGCTGGTGGCGCGACGCGGCAGTCAATTCATTGCAAGCCCGCGGAGAGCCATATCGCGTTGTATATTCCAGTCAGAGCGTCTCTGGCGTGATTGCAGCGGTTGAAGCTGGGATTGCAGTAGGTCTACTTGGTCGCTCGTCGTTTCACGCAGGTCTATCGGTGGTGAACGACGCATTGGGCTTCGGAAACACGCCTGCCTCCAAGCTGGTGATGGCATCCAGCAAGCCGAAAGAACAAGGGCCTCAGGACGCTATGAAGGAGGCGATCCGAGCCGCATTTATGGCCAAGCCATAAAAAGCTGACTTTCGCTGCGCTCTGTCGAATGGGCAGGTCGGACTAGGTTCCTGACATCGGAGGCGGCGCGGCATCCTGTGGTATGACGCCTGTGTCAACGTCGGGTCGTCGTTTTGGGAGGGCATGGCGGATCGGAGGATTAGTCATGGAAATACCAAACTTACCTGCCATTCGCGCACTTCGACTAGCCTGGAACAAGGGCCGCATTGTCGGTCAGAAGCGGCTACTGAAACCAAAGCATGTCTGAGCAATCTGGGTGCGGCTTGAATTGGCAGAGTACCATCGTGATCTTGCTCTGTTCAATATGGCAATCGACAGCAAGCTTCGCGGCTGCGACCTTGTGAAGAGGAAAGTTGTGGATGTGCTGGCGTCAGGCCAGATCAGGGAACCCGCATCAGTGCTGCAGAACAAGACGCAGAAGTCAGTTCGGTTTGAGATATCGGAAGGCACCCGCACATCCGTCGAAAAATGGATGGAATACGAATTGATGGTCGGATCAGAGTATCTTTGGCTAGGCCGTTTTCATGAGCGCCTTCACATATCGACACGTCAGTATGCGTAGATTGTTCGGGACTGGGTCACGTCGATCGGACTGGAAGCAAGTGCATATGGCACGCATTCGATGCGGCGAACGGAAGTCACTCAGTTCAACAAGAAGACTGGCAACTTTCGCGCCGTTCAGCTTCTGTTGGGGCACACAAAGATGGACAGTACAGTCAGGTATCTTGGCGTTGAACTTGAGGATGCCTTGGCCATTGCTGAAGCTATTGAAATCAAACATCTCTGGGCCGCCTACACGGTCGGCCCTTACCGGTCACTCGACATGCCGTCACGATGCTGCGGTCGCAGCCCACTTTTCGGTCATTCGCTACGACAGCAATATCTCAACACAAGCGAACTCACAGAACGCGAACGATACTGTCTTTCGCTGCCAGCGCACCAACGGCAGCTATTTACGCATCGCGTCTGTCGCAAAGAGAAAGAGGCAAAACCGGATACAGGCCAATCACTTCGGACAATTTGAAACGGGTGCCCTGGTACTTATTCACGTCGACGCCGCACGAACTTACGGCTTTCAAACTAAGTTTTCGACGAAATTGGTAGCGAACTTATTACTAGGGTCAGGACCCATTGATTTCCGTTTTGCGGCGTGATTCACGGTTCAAAAACGAGCGGTGAACATGTCTGATCT
>NZ_JBXWOB010000025.1:0-9282 GCF_059610685.1 Ruegeria sp. CDSC052 | reverse complement strand
AAACCATCATCTCAATGGATCACAGGCCAATGATGCACTAACAATCAAATTGAACCAGTCAGATGAGGCTGCTCAACAAACAATCATTCATAAGGGAGTAGCAGTTGTTTTAGCCCTCGAAAAGTTTGATGTTAGGTTTGAAACTCTATCGCTTTGGGCTCACACTGGACGTCGAATGCGATGCAGCATCCGGTGATATGCTGCACCGGTCAACGTCGGGTTGTCGAAGTGGGAGGGAATGGCGGTTCGGAGGATCAGTCATGGAAACACCAAACTTACCCGCCATTCGCGCGCTTCGCCCGGCCTGAAACAAGGGCCGGATCGTAGGACAAAAGCGCCCTCTGAAACCAAAACACATCTGGGCGATCAGGGTTGGACTTGAGCTAGCCAAAATCCACCGGGACTTTGTCGTCTTCAATATGGCAATAGACAACAAGCTCCGAGGCTGCGATCTGGTCCGAATGCAGGTGGTCGATGTAATGGCCTCCGGACAGGTCAAGGAACGAGCCTCCGTTCTGCAGAGTAAGACGCAGAAGCCGGTGCGTTTCGAGATCTTCGAAGGCAGACGTTTGTCAGTCGCGAAGTGGATGGAAAACCCGCTGATGGTTGGCTCGGAATACCTTTGGCCTGGCCGGTTTCATGAACGACTTCATATATCAACGCGCTAATATACGCGGATCGTACGGGATTGGGTCACTTTGAAAGTGCCTTATTACGGGGCTTATAGTTTCCACGCTTCTTTGGTGCGGGTTCGTTGGCATCAACGATAGCAACCAGTTCAGCTATATTCCAGAGGCGATCAGTCAAACCCGCTTCCATTGGAGGTGTCACCTTTAACGTCTGATGCACCTTCACAGAGTTGTAGTACATGAAACGCAGCGCAACGGAGTGCATGCGGTTTTCAACCTTCTTGCTGAAACCACTTGTCAGGCGGGTAAAACGGCGCATGGGCATACGCATGGTCAGGTTTTGACACTCTACATTCGACGTGCTGATCAGAGATTTGTCGGTGCGACCTGACCTAGCTCGCCAAGGTGACTTTGCAGAGCGTTGATCAATTGCGTGCGCTGCCGAGCCAACAATTCCCGGGACCGAAGAACCATCGCTGACGCCTAGGTCTCTTCACGCTTCACAGCAACAATGCGCATCGTTGGTCGACTTGCAGCTTCACAGTTCTGCTTCTGCATCGTCCATATCGTTCTTCTGACGTTAGACGAATGGCTTCACGTGGCCGGATTGATCAGCCTGACTTTGTGACCCAAACGACCGATCTCGCGCGCCCAATAATGCGCACTGGTGCAGGCCTCCATTGCAAACACGCTACGCGGGAATTTGGCAAAGTACTCGAGGACCTGGCCCCTGCGCAGTTTCTTCTGAAGAACCGGGTGACCTGTTCTAGCCGCTCCGTGCACCTGGAACACATTCTTCGCCAAATCCAGGCCAATCATGCCAATCTCTTCCAGTGACGCCTCCATTCAGTTTGTTTGCAAACCCACAATGGCACACCGAGGCCAGCGGGGGCGTCTACACCTTCAGAACCGTTCAAGGGTCGTGTTGTGGCCAAGTCGTCGGTCCTGGGTGTGAGGTCAATGAATTTGCGCGACGACATGATCTACGGCCCAATCACATGTCGACGCGGCAACGGTAGGCAATGGACGGCTATACGTCATCAGATGTTTTGAGACAGATGGCGGTTTGACTTTGTTGTGTCATCGCACATCTGGTTTCAAGCAGCACGGATGGTGGCATTCCAGACGTCAAATAGCTCAAAACGTTTAAGAACGATGCGCTCAAATTATGATCTGGATCAAAATGTACCAGCCTCAGAACGATTATGCAGTAAACTCAGAAAAGGAATCATAGATAGCCAGGTCAAAGCGATATGAGTCAACTGACCAGCCGACGCGCGTTTTTGGGCGTCACCGCATTCCGGGAGGACAGTAATCTTGTTCGACCTCCGGGTTCGGTTGTGCCTGGCTTTGCAGATCAATGCAGTAAATGTGGCGACTGTGTCGAGGCTTGCCCCGAAAGTGTGATTGCCATTGGTCAGGATGGGTATCCGGTGTTTCAACCCACCGAGGGTCCCTGCACTTTTTGTGGGAGTTGCGCCCAATCCTGTCCCACGGATGCCCTGGACATAGAACGCCTGCAAGATTGGCCGTGGCGCGCGTCGGTCGAAGCTGCGTCGTGCCTGTCTGTCAATGGTGTCAGCTGCCGAGTGTGTCAGGATAATTGCGAACAGAACGCCATCAGCTTCAGGCTGCAACTGGGTGGCCGCGCGGGTCCATCATTAGACCTCGACGCCTGCACTGGCTGTGGGTCGTGTATGGCGTCTTGCCCGGTCGATGCCGTCACATTGAAACGCAAAACCATATCTCAAACGGAAGTCAGCCAATGAATATCTGCGGATGCCTATTACATCTCGCGCCAGCGCAGGCACTGGCGGCGTCCGAGGCAATGAAAGACACTGTCGGTGTCGAAATTCACGCCGAGGCCGAAGACGGTCGTTTCGTAATTGTTGTCGAAGACACGCCGACACGCCTTGCGTCCGAGATCATCATGGACCTGCACCAGATCCCCGGGGTGATTTCTCTGACGCTGACGTACCACCATTTCGAGGACATTGCGGACGGCCATCCGCATCCCGATGCCCCAAGCCAAACCACCAGCCGGAGGCCCACGCTATGACCATATCAGAATCTCGTCGGACATTTCTCAAGGCCTCAGCGGCCGCAGCGACGGCCTCTGCCGCAGGTATTCCTCTGGCCACCGGTCAAGCCAACGCGCAGGCTGGTGCCCCAGACATTCGCTGGGACAAGGCTGCCTGCCGATTCTGTGGCACCGGCTGTTCTGTGCTGGTCGGCACTAAGGACGGGCGTGTCGTCGCCACTCAGGGCGATCCTGACGCGCCGGTCAATCGCGGACTAAACTGCATCAAGGGCTATTTCCTGTCCAAGATCATGTATGGCAAGGATCGCCTGACCACCCCACTGCTGCGCAAGACCAACGGCGAATATGACAAGAACGGTGAGTTTGAGCCGGTCAGTTGGGACGAAGCCTTTGACGTCATGGCCACCAAGTGGAAAGAGGCGCTGGCCAAGAAGGGCCCGACCAGTGTCGGCATGTTCGGGTCAGGCCAGTGGACGGTTTGGGAAGGCTATGCTGCCTCGAAATTGATGAAAGCCGGGTTCCGGTCCAACAATATCGACCCCAACGCGCGGCACTGTATGGCGTCCGCGGTCGTGGGCTTTATGCGTACCTTCGGAATTGACGAGCCGATGGGTTGCTATGACGATCTGGAACACGCGGATACTTTCGTGCTGTGGGGATCGAACATGGCCGAAATGCACCCGATCCTGTGGTCGCGCCTGACCGACACGCGCCTGACCAAGCCGGGATGCGAAGTGCATGTTCTATCGACATTCGAACATCGCTCGTTCGAGCTTGCCGATAATGGCCTAGTGTTTAACCCGCAGACCGATCTGGCGATCCTGAATTACATCGCCAATTACATCATTCAGAACGGCGCGGTGAACGAAGAGTTTGTCAACAAGCACGTCAACATCACCAAAACCGCCACCGATATCGGTTATGGTCTGCGCGATACAAACGCGCTGCAGCAAGAGGCAGAGAACCCAAACTCGGGCAAGCTCGAGACGATCAGCTTTGAAGAATACGCCGAGGCGGTCGCACCTTATACGCTGGAATACACAGCCGAACTGTCTGGCGTGCCCGCCGATAAACTTGAGAAGCTGGCGCAACAATATGCAGACCCGAACCGCAAAGTGATGAGCTTGTGGACCATGGGTTTCAACCAGCACACCCGCGGATCGTGGGTGAATTCGCTGATGTATAATGTGCACCTTCTGGTTGGTAAGATCTCTGAACCCGGCAACTCGCCTTTCTCGCTGACCGGTCAGCCCTCGGCCTGTGGAACCGCGCGTGAGGTGGGCACGTTCGCCCACCGCCTGCCTGCAGACATGGTGGTGGCAAATGACGAACACCGTCAGATTTGCGAAACCGCCTGGAATATCCCGGCAGGCACTATTCCACCTAAGCCCGGGTTCCATGCGGTCTTGCAGCACCGGAAGCTGAAGGATGGTGAACTGAATGCCTATTGGGTGCAGTGCAACAACAACATGCAGGCGGCACCCAATATCAACGAGGAAGGTTACCCGGGTTATCGCAACCCGGAAAACTTCATCGCAGTTTCTGACCCTTATCCAACGGTCACGGCTGTCTCTGCCGATTTGATCCTGCCCACCGCCATGTGGGTCGAAAAAGAAGGCGCCTATGGCAACGCGGAACGCCGTACTCAGTTCTGGCGCCAGCAGGTGAAAGCGCCAGGAGAAGCAAAATCTGACCTGTGGCAGTTGATGGAGTTTTCGAAGCGCTTCACCGTTGAAGAGGTCTGGGATGAAGAACTGCTGGCCAAGATGCCCGAACACCGCGGCAAGACCATGTATGATGTGCTTTACGCCAACGGATCGGTGGACAAGTACCCGCTAGCCGAAACTGCGGAAGGCTTTGACAACGACGAATCCGAGCATTTTGGGTTCTACGTTCAGAAAGGCCTGTTTGAGGAATATGCCGAATTTGGCCGTGGTCACGCACATGACCTTGCACCGTTCGAAACCTACCATCAGGCGCGCGGGTTGCGCTGGCCGGTCGTGGACGGGCAAGAAACCCTTTACCGCTTCCGCGAAGGGTACGATCCCTATGTGCCCGAAGGCGCGGATGTTAAATTCTACGGTCACAAGGACGGCAAGGCAAAAATCATCTTTGCCCCCTACGAACCCGCCGCAGAAGAGCCGGACGAAGAATATGATCTGTGGCTGTCGACCGGTCGCGTCCTGGAACATTGGCATTCAGGCTCGATGACACGCAGGGTGCCGGAACTGCACCGGGCCTTCCCGTCGGCAGTTGTCTATATGCATCCACAAGACGCCAAGGATCGCGGCCTGCGCCGCGGGCAGGAAATCGTGTTGTCGACCCGCCGTGGTGAGGTCACCAGTCGGGTTGAGACACGCGGGCGTAACAAGGTGCCGCGCGGCTTGGTCTTTATGCCGTGGTTTGATGAGCATCAGTTGACCAACAAGCTGACGCTGGATGCAACTTGTCCGCTGTCGAAGGAAACCGACTACAAGAAATGCGCCTGTAAGGTCGAGCGCGCGTAATCGGCACGGATCGCAAAGGTAATCCCCATGCCCCTCGCCAAGACTCCTCTTTCGCCGAAACGTCGCCGTTTCCTTCAGGATACGGCGCGTGCGGCAGGCGGCTGTGTGGTCGGCGGGTCACTGCTGGCCTGGCTGGCCCGCGACGCCCGTGCATTGTCGGCCGAGGCTTTGCGCCCCCCCGGCGCGCTGCCAGAGCGGGAGTTCTTGTCGGCCTGCATTCGCTGCGGGCTGTGTGTGCGAGACTGCCCCTATGATACCTTGAAACTGGCCGAGCTTGGGTCGGATGCCGGGGCGACGGGCACGCCATATTTTATCGCTCGCGATGTGCCTTGTGAAATGTGCGACGATATTCCTTGTGTTGCCGCCTGCCCGACCGGTGCGCTAGATCCCAAGTTGGATAACATTGACGATGCCAAAATGGGCGTCGCGGTTTTGGTCGATCAGGAAAACTGCCTGAACTTCCTGGGATTGCGGTGTGACGTTTGTTACCGTGTCTGCCCGGTGATTGACGAAGCGATCACTTTGGAAACGGCGCATAACGCCCGCTCGGGCCACCATGCAATGTTTATCCCAACCGTACATGCCGACCGCTGCACCGGCTGTGGCATGTGCGAAAAAAGCTGTGTTCTGCCAGAAGCCGCAATCAAGGTATTGCCGGCACGTCTTGCGCGGGGCAGCAGCGCGGATCATTACCGCAAAGGTTGGGAAGAAAAAGATGCCAAGGGCGCGCCGGTTGTTGAAGGCATAATCGACCTGCCCGACCGCCTGCCCGGCCCGGGGGTCGACAACCTGATCGCACCGGGTGGTTTTGAACCCGGCTATGATCTTCCAGGGGTGGGACAATGACCACCCGCACACATATGCCCATAGGCCAAGAAGCCGTGGCGGTCAAAGGCTGGGTCGGCGCGCATAAATACCTGATACTGCGCCGTATCAGTCAGCTGTTCTTTCTGGTCCTGTTCCTGTTGGGACCCTGGTTCGGCATCTGGGTCGTAAAAGGTACCTTGGCAGGATCGCAGACCCTGGGTGTACTGCCGCTGACGGACCCATTCATCCTGTTGCAAAGCATCATCGCCGGGCATTGGCCGGCGATGACCGCTTTGATTGGCGGCTTGATCGTCGTGGTGGCCTATGCGCTGGTCGGGGGCCGCGTCTATTGCTCGTGGGTCTGTCCGATCAACCCGGTGACCGACGCCGCCAACTGGTTGCACAGGCGGTTGGATTTGCCGAAAGGTTGGCAACCTAAACGGCGCACGCGGTTGTGGATATTGGCCACCGCGCTGATCGTCTCGGGCCTCACCGGCGTGATCGCATGGGAGATTATCAACCCAATCACCATGCTGCATCGCGGCCTTATCTTTGGGGCCGGTTTTGTCTGGGCCATGGTCGTTGCGATCTTTGTCTTTGATGTGCTTGTCGCCCGTCACGGCTGGTGCGGCCACATATGCCCGGTCGGTGCGTTTTATGGCCTGATCGGCACCAAAAGCCTGTTGCGGGTCAGCGCGGTTAACCGCTCGGCCTGTGACGATTGCATGGATTGCTACGCCGTCTGCCCCGAAAACCACATCATTTCGCCCGCGCTGAAGGGCAAGCCGGGTGCCACGCCGCTGATCCTGTCAACCGACTGCTCAAACTGCGGTCGCTGTATCGATGTCTGTGCAGTTGATGTCTTCAAATTTACTCACCGGTTCGACGACCAAGTCGCCGCACCTTCCGATCCAGTTCCCGCGCCTGAACCGCGCGTAGCCAGACCTATTTAAGGGAGTGCCGAGATGAACAAGCCAATCCTCACAGGTGTCGTCGCCCTGATCCCCGTTATATTCCTGAGCGGGTTCGTCCTTGCGCAATCTGCGACGGTGCAAACCCTGCGTGGCGCCGAGGTGGATGAACCCATTCCGTTGGACCGGATTCACAAGAACGTGGAAGGACGGATGCAGCGCAACTATCGCCAGCAACCACCGCTTGTCCCCCACTCGATCGAGCAATACCAGATTGACGTGCGCACCAATCAATGCCTGTCCTGCCATGACTGGACCAAAGCCGGGGAACGCAATGCGCCGACCCTGTCGATGACCCATTATCTGGATCGTGACGGCAATGAGTTGGATCACATCGCCGGGACCCGTTATTTCTGCAACCAGTGCCACGTGCCTCAGGCAGATGCGCCTGCGTTGGTCGACAACGTGTTTGAACCCTCGTCCGGCAACTAATCCAACGCATGTCTGAAAGGAGCACCAAGATGGCAGACTCCCCCGAAAACCGCGGTTGGATCCGCCGCCTCTGGAACGCGATCTGGACCCCGGCTGTTATGTTCAGCTCGGGCTTTCTGATCCTCGCCGGGTTTCTGGCCGGTATTCTGTTCTGGGGTGGGTTCCACTGGACATTGGAACTGACCAATACCGAGGAATTCTGTACCTCGTGCCACACGATGGAAACCAATCTGGGCGAATACCGCGAGACGATCCACTATAACAACCACTCCGGTGTCCGCGCGATCTGTTCTGACTGCCACGTGCCACATGAATGGAACCACAAGATCAAGGCCAAGATCATGGCTGTTAAAGATGTCTATCACGAGCTTGCCGGAACCATCAGCACGCCTGAGAAATACGAAGCGCATCGGCTAAGTATGGCTTCGGCGGTCTGGAAAAAGATGAAGGCCTCTGACAGCCGCGAGTGCCGCAACTGCCATAACTTTGACTATATGGATTTCACCATTCAAGAAGCACGCGCTGCATCGGAACATCAGCGGGCAATTGACAACAACATGACCTGCATCGACTGCCACCAAGGCATCGCACACAGCCTGCCGCAGGGTTATCAGGAAGAATACCAGAAAATCACCGATGCGCTGTCTAATAAATCCGCAGGTAACTTGCAACAACAGGTTGCAGACGGCAGCGCAGAAATCCGGTCATACCTGACCACACAGTCGGACTGAAAAGGGGTAAGTTATGCTGGAACTTCTGGGAACAATCGGCGGCAACATCATCGGCCTTCCAGGCATTCTGGGCGTTGCGCTTGGCATGATGACGCGCCGCCTCTGGCTGGGGGCCATGATGGGCGGTTTGATCGGCATTGTTGGGACGCTGCTGTTTGCCCATTGGGACTTTGCCAATGTTGCAACGACCGAACTTTTGATCGCCATTGTTGTGGGTCTGTGTGCCGGGACACTGGGTTCTGCGATCCGTATCAAAGGGGCAACGGTCTAACAGAAAGACCGAAGCGTGCTGGGCAATGGCGGCGTAGTGATTGGTCCTTTACCCGATGCTCTGGGGTAGATAGCGGCTAGGTGCAGAAGGGCTCTGATGGAATGGACATCCCCTGATTTCTCATCTGATAGGTTTTCGAGATGGAAGCCGTCAGAACTATCGAGCAATCCGTGCCGAGGGACCATTGCTCACGTTGGTGTAGATTTTCAGCTGCAGCCCACGCGCCACTGGAGCATTCGACCACGCCTTGCAATGGACAGGTATTACGACATCTAGCTGCAATAAAATAGATATCATATCAAACCCTTAAAGATAGTGTTTCAGCCAAATTGATTCAGGAAAGTAGGCCTCAATGAGTCCACCGCAGATTGATTCCATATCTTATTGCGCACAATGGCGCCCCTAAGCGCGTAATCCTAGTAACCATGATTGGCCTGGCAAGATCCGGGCTCTGCTTGTCCTACTCCCACCATTTTGTACTGCGCAAAAAAAACAACCTGTTCTGGCGCAAAAAGTAACAGCGCAGCCCGCACCGCCGCACTTGTTTTAGGGCCAGCAGGATTTGGACAAGCCAAACGCCTCTGGCCATCTGGGGTAAGACGCTGCCTTTCCCCTCGGGCAACCCTATTAGACAACACCGTGTCCTCGGCTGCGCCTATGGACCGCACAAGACGCTGTACAATCGATGGAAACGGTGGAGCGACAAGGGCATCTTCGCGCGAATGATGGCCGGTCTGGCCGCCGAGCACGGCGAACAGAAGACTGTGATGATCGACGCGACCTATCTGAAGGCTCATCGGACAGCGACCAGCATGAGCGTCAAAAAGGGGGGCGTGGACGCCTGATTGGCCGAACCAAGGGCGGCATGAACACCAAACTGCACGCCATCTGCG
>NZ_JBXWOB010000024.1:0-10457 GCF_059610685.1 Ruegeria sp. CDSC052 | reverse complement strand
TTCGATGTGCTGAAAGGCAACTCGATCCAATGCTAGCATCCAGGGCTAACGCCTGAGATCTGGCAAGTGTTAGCCCACAACGCACCCTCCAGGTAGCGGCCGCCGCCGTCTAGAGATCAGATTAGATGCCGTTCGCCATTTCTTGGTGCGGTGTGTTTGCGCGACGGGTGACAAACCAATGCTTTGCCCATTCGGCACAAAGGCCACGTTTAACCAGAAGCGCCCTTATATATTTGGATTAGTGGTTGGCGGTGATGGTTCTCAATAGACTTTATTATTCTGTCACTGGAGAAAACAACATTAATGACCAGCCCAAAATTGACAGGAGCATCCGGTGACGATCTCATTCAAGGGCTCGCATTTCCCAAAAGATGTGATCTTGCACGAGGTGTTTTTCTATCTGCGCTACTCAGTGTCGTATCGGGATCTGGAAGAAATCCTGGCTGAGCGCAGAGTTAAGGTTGATCACGCGACGCTGAACCGTTGGATCGTCAAATATGCGCCATTGATTGCCGACAAGGCACGTCGCCAGAAGCGAAACTGCGTCCGCCTCTGCAACGCTCGATGGGATTGAAGTTGCGCAGATGATCAGGAAGGGTCAGTTCGGAGTCGGAATCTGCCCGTTCAAGCAGTTTGCGAACCTAACCGCTTGAACTTAATAAATTCCAACCAGCCCTCACACTTCAGAGAATTTTGCGACAATGCCGCTAAGATCATACCGAACTTGCGAATTCGGACCAACGGTGGCTCTTCCCGCAATATGCGGTCGGAAGGGCAGAGTAGATGAACGGCAGATTCCTTTCGCGAGCTGTTAGTTCGTAGACCTGCCGATTTCGTGGCTGCGGCGAATGTCTCCTTTGATGAGCTGCAGCGCAGTGGTGGGACAAATCTGCCAATGGCGGGTTCGGGCCGCCCGTTCATTTGCACACAGCGTCTGGAAAAATCGCAAAGGTCAGCTACAGTAGTCAATGTTCAAGCGCCCGCTTCAACACAATGCTTTGCTGCTACCTAACAGTTGCGTGAGATTTCGGGATAGGTCTAAAAAAGTTATGCCCTCCTAGCAATCTCAATTCAATACTGAAGAATATGAGTAATTTGGCGGAGATTTAAGTGCGACTTAGCGTGGGCATCGCTGTGTCAATTCTGGTGGCTGTGTCTATCGGAGTGTCGACCTTTATTGTCCATTCCCTATGGTGGACGACTGCGCGCGACAATAGCCGCATGCTTGCAGCTGAAATCAACGGCCAGATCGCGAACACTGTCCGCATCGAGGTGGGGGTGACGCTTAGGTCGGCCGAAGCCGCCTGGGCAGCCGTTCGCACGATCTTTGTCCAGAACGTCATCGCGACGCGACAGGCCGACAAGCGCGAGTTTGTTTTTCTGTCGCAACTGCAGGCGCAGCCGAATATCTCATGGATGTTCTTTGGCTGGCCCGATGGCAATTTTTTCGCGTCGCACCGTCTAGGTGACGGCGGGCTTGAGATGATTGAAATCGACAAGGGGATCCGCGACCGAATGCTGCGGAAGGATCGCTATATCTTTATCCCCGGTGACATTCAGTTCGAGGAGAGGACCTTTGCCGAAACATCCTATGATCCGCGCGAACATGCCTGGTTTGAAAACTTCATGGGTCTCAGCTCTGCGGGGTGGATCGAAACGCGCGACCTTCCGGATAGTAAAAAAACCGTTTACGCCTTTGCTGGTCCGATAGACGTCAACCGAACGCGGCAAGGTGTTCTGGCCGTTGCAATCGAAACGGATCGTTTGTCACGTTTTCTCGCCACGCTTGCCCCCGGCGAATTCGGCGCGGCATTTATTCTGAACGCTGACGGCAAAGTTATTGCAGTACCTGATGCAGAAGCGGATGAGATTACCCCGGCGCGAATGGGCGAAGGGAAGCTTTATGAAGTTGCCATGATCTCAGGCGAAAGGTTGTTGGCAGATCCCCAAGCGAATGCCCAAGGCACGTTGACGAAACGTGTCGTCATCGACGGCGTGCCTTATGCGGTGGCGCTGACGCCACTGGGGTTTTACGGCTGGCGCGTTGCCACGGTCATACCCGAAGCGGCGTTTCTGTCGAGCATCGATGAAGCGCTGATAAACTTGATATACGTTTTGATCGGTGTGGTGGTCGTCGCAACCGGGCTGGCGATCTGGCTGATCCGAAGCATTGTCGCAAATCCGTTGGCACGCATCGCCGAAGATCTTGGCAAAATCGAACGCTTTGACGTCGAACGCATTGAGCGCAGACCCTCCAGACTGTCTGAGCTTGCCAATCTTTCTGCGGCAACCGCGAGCATGGCCGCTGGTTTGTCCGCTTTCCGAAAATACGTGCCCACCGATCTCGTGCGTATGCTGGTTGCTGAGGGCATCAAGATACAGCCGGGCGGAGAAATGAAACAGATCTCTGTGTTGTTTTGCGATGTAGCGGGTTTCACAGGGCTGTCCGAAAAACTTGGCCCAAATATTGTCCAGCTGATGGAGCCCTTCTTCAGCGCAGCCTCTGCGGCCATTACTCAAAACGGTGGGACGATCGACAAGTTTATTGGCGATGCCGTGATGGCGTTTTGGGGGGCGCCGCGTAAAGATGCCAACCACGCTGAAAATGCTTGCCGCGCAGCGCTGGACCTTGTCGCTGCCGTGGGCGCGTCCGGAATTGAAGATGAGGCCGGCAACCCCCTACGCGTCAGGATCGGGGTGAACAGCGGCGAGGCTCTGGTCGGAAATATCGGATCAGAGCAGCGGTTGAACTACACCGCGATTGGTGATGTCGTGAACGTTGCCAGTCGGTTGGAAGGGGCCAACAAAGACTATGGAACACTGATCCTGGTCGGGCCGGAAACGAGGCGACAGGCCGCTGACGCAATCGTGGTCCGTGAGTTGGACACGCTTACGGTGTTTGGACGTGTTGAAGAGCTGGTGGTCTACGAACTGATCGCGATGGCGGATGGGCGTGTTGGATCATTTGCCTGGATAGAGGCTTATGAACAGGGCCTTACACATTATCGGACAGGGCGGTTTGAAGAGGCCGTTGCCGCATTTGCGGCCGCAGACCAGGCGCGAAACGGAGACCCCGCCTCAGTCGCCATGATGGCCCTCGCCCAAGACCTGTTAGACAGGCCGCCAAAGGAAGGCTGGCGTGCGGTTACTAGCACCAACAAGAACCAGTAGGAAACTTCCGTTAAAGTTAAGGGGCTTCGGGAAAGTCCGACAAGTCTCGCGTTGTGTGTGCTCAGCGCCGGGGACTTCGCTCTCGCAGTGAATGTCCGGAAAGTGGGTTGCGACCGCGGCATCACCACCCGGTAGCCAATGTCCGGATTGGGCCGTCTAGGAAAACGACCCCGTGGCTCTAAATTTCAAAAGCTTCCGCGATGGCCAATGTGTTCTCCAACTCTAGGCCAGAATACCGAACCGTCCTATCCATTTTTGTATGTCCAGGCAGAAGTCGCTTATTGCGCAGATTGTCAATGTTTCTGCAGATCTGAGTAACCTTGGTTCACCTCTTAGAATGCGTTCCCTTGGTGCTCGCCTCAAGGTCTATGGGCTTCACCCATTCCCGGACAATCCGCAAATACTGGCGGGTCGAGACGAGCGGGCGCTCATGAATAGCGGAAATTAACATGCCCGTCGTTTGCTAATGTCACTAATACTCTTAAGGTGAATGGAGCCTTAGGAGGCCTTAATGAAAAACCTAATTTTGATCTCGGTCTTGGCCGCTACTAGTACTGCGACCAGTGCCGAGGAGCAACGCATCGAGCTTAATAATTTCTATCCGCTTTCTCAGGAAGACTTTGACCTTGGTGATCATATTTTTCACATCGCCGACAACAAAGGAGGATTTGAAGTTATCGAAGGTCCTGTTGACGGCGGGCTTGCTCGATGCCTTGGATCGGGGTTCGGTTACCAAGATGGGACCAACTCAATCTCCGGAATATGCATTTTTGGTGAGGGCGAAGACACTTTCACGATGCGTTGGAAAGCAGGTGAAAAAGGCGCGGCAAACTCTTGGGAAATTATCGTCGGAACTGGGCGCTATGATGGGATGACTGGCGAGGGCATAGCCACGACGGACATTGTGTCGATGTACCAAGCACTACCTTTGAGGCGAACCCACATAGTAGGAACCGTGGAAATCCCTGAGTGAAATGTTGTCCCTGAGTTTATGACGGGTAGGGCCGTTGGATTGATCGTGGGAAGCAGGGCATGGGAAAACGTTACTGTTGCTCCAATGTTCGGTAGGTGATGGCGTCAGACATCATACACATCACAGAGAGCAGCATTTCGCGGTTGCCGACGCAATGTAAGCCGTCCCAACAAAGCGCTCTTACTTCGAGGCCTTGAGTTGTTCGTCCAGATCAGAGAACGATGCGGCCCAGAATTCTGCCAGGAACGCTGAAACCTCCTGTTCTGAGATTTCCGACCTATTGCCCTCGGCATCCGTCGCTTGACCCATTGTGTATCGCAAGTCGGTGCCGGTGTTCGTTTGCGTCAGCTGATATGTCTCGGGCAGGCTTACTCCAGTGCGCGCCGGATCCTGGATGCAGGTCGAGAAATAGTCGAACGGTTCCCAATCAGTGATGCGATAGAAAAAGTCCGCCAATTCGTGAGAGCAATGATAGCCCGACCCATTGCCGAGACGCCCTTGTGGGCTGTCGACGGTGATTTCCTGTACACGGTTCATCCATTTCAGCTTTAGTTCCGGCGCGACCAACGCCTCCCAGACAACTGCAATTGGGGCATCGAAATGATGGAGGAACGTCCAAACTCCGTCTTCCTTGGTCAAGAAATGGCGTTCGCGGTTGGCACGCAAACGTTCCCAAGATTTAGCCAAATCGTAGACTTTCATCGAAACCTCGCCAAAATGTTCGATGTCCTGTGAAAACGGTTCCACTATGCCTTTGATATCCATGGCGTTTGCAGCGGCCTCGCTAAACAGCGCGTAACTGCGTACACCGGTGGCTTCAACAACGTTCGTCTTGGCCATTCGGTGGACCAGAACAACGTCGGCGCCGGAAAAGTCTTTTACCGGGCCAAGTTGCATTTCTTCGAACTGGCCATGATGGGTGATAACCTTCAAATCCAGCCCTCCGACATTGGCACACGCGTTGCAGGTACAGGTTGTGTTGGCAATTATGTCCTGCCGACGAAGAGCAAATGCGTTGTAGAGATTCTCGCAGATGGTCAGGAAGGTCTCGCCGGAGGGGAAATCCTGCCGGGTTGAATATGCCAGAACGGCATCGCCTTCGGTTTTCCAGAAATGGAGCGGATCACCCACCTGTTCGACCAGTACGCCCAGCAAGGAATGCAAAATCGGATTAGCGTGATCCATTTCCGAAGTGGTCAAAAATTGTGTGTAGCCGGAAATGTCGGCGATCAACAGATATCCAGTTTGTGTTGACATGGCACGCTCCCCAAAAGAGTGTTTGGCGCGGTTATTTTGACCTACAAAGGGTTCAAAACCACTTTGGGTCCAAATGCGCCATAGACGGTCATCATGGTGTGTAGGCTGGAGCTCAGACGCAAAGTTGCCGGTGAGAGCCCGAAGTGGTTACCAAGTTCCCGCAATACAGCCCCTAAATGGCGCCGCCGCTATAGCGACGTCACTACGCCCATCCGAGTTGTTTTAGAGAGTGCCCATCATTCCAGATTTTGGTCATTCGGGCGATCTTATCACCTTCAAATTCCATAACGTAGGCATAGTTGGTTGCGATTTCTTTGCCGGTGGCAGGAACTGGTCCACCTTCACCGGTTTGTTTGCCGCTGAATACTGCTGTGGCCGTTACGATGTTGCGTTCGTGATCAGTCGAGAATGAGGTGATGTCGTAATTGCCATCTGGGATTGGGGTCAAAATTCCCGCCGTCCAGGCTGTATAATCTTCGATTGTCGAGATATCGGCCAATGCGTCGGCTTCGCATGTAAAAGTGGCACCGTCCTGACAGTATGTCTTGCAGACGTTCCAGCCTTTGCCTGTTTCGCATGCATCAAAGAAGGCCATAGCCGTTTCGGAAATACTCATCGTGCTTCTCCTATCCCTGTTTCACTAGCGTCCAGCGCGTCGTTGCCTTCAATTCCGTCTGGATGGGATAGTTTTAGAACATTTATTTTAAAAAATCAATTTTAAAATAAATGAGGGATGAACTTCACTCGCGAATTTCCCTCATGATCAAGTCGTAAAAGTTTGGTATCACGTGCTTTTTTTCGTCGTGCCGCCCATACAAGACGGTCCCGTGAACGCAAAAAACCACAAAGCTTGCAAGCTGCGCTGTGTCCTTTTCCGCCCCGATATCTCCATCCGCCTGGGCATTGCGAAGAGCAGTTTCAACCAATGACTCGACTTCTGCGCAGAACGCGCCCACTTGCTTTGCGGCTTCAGGACTTATCACATGCTTTTGTGCAAGGTGGTTCATCATCAGGCAACCCTTGTATTCCGACTTGGCGGCCCCCAAAAAAACGTTTCGGAGAAACATTTCGACGCCCTCTAAGTTAGGGTTGTCGATCAAAATACGATAGCGCGGCCCGATAACATGATCGCGGTAATGATCCAAAGCTGCTGAGAACAATCCTTCCTTGTCTCCAAACTCCTTGTACATGCTGGCCGTGTTCAGCCCGGTTTCGCGGACAACGTCACTTATCGATGCAGCTTTGTAGCCGTTTTGCCAAAAAACACCCATGGCTTTTTCAACTACAGCTTCGCGTGAATATGATCTTGGTCTACCCATCGGAGCATATTAAAATGATCATTTAAAAATCGCAACACGTACCGTCTGAGCAATATCAGAAGAAACCGTTACGAGGGTAGAATCTTCGTGAGCTGCCACGATTTGCATGGTGCGCTCTTACATTCCAAATCGCAGGCAAGTAGTTGATTTGTCATTGCTCCGTGTAGCGAGAATGCTCCCGCGTTTTCTCAAATTGACGCCAGGATTGACCGCCTTTTTATTGTTCAAACCAACTGCAGAAAATGCGCGGCTCAATTTTCGCATTCCAGCGCGGCCTTCAATGACCGGTTCGATGAAATTCGCTGAGTGGCAAAGTTCCGATGGTCGAACGAGCCTACCCTGACCTAGGCCATTTGCACGAGCAATGCTGCATGATTTACAGCCTGGTCGCGTATCCCTGAAAATGTGAATCCTGACGCGTTTAGGTATCTCTGTAACGAGCGTCGGCTCACTCCCATTTCATCTGCCACGCATTGGACCGTTGCCCTACCGTCTCGTGCCAAATCGAGCTTTGGTTCGGGACTGAATGGACCACTCGTGGCGCGCTATTGTTCGCGTAATCTCCAACGTGGAAATTCGACCTATTTGAGTGCAAGGTAATTAAGGGCTGCATTTGGAGGAATACGTTTTGATGGAATCGAGTTCTGACTCTGGGACTTCCCCAGAATACTCCAAAACGCTGGAGGACTTTGACCTGGACCTCGCAAAGTCTGTCTTTTTCGGCAATTTCAGCGACGGAATCAATGCATGCGTAGAATGTTGTGATGCCCATTTGCAGGGCAATCCCCTGGCATTGAACTGGATTGCATTGGACGGGCACCATGAGACCCGCAACTTTGTAGAGTTGCGCGATGAAGCTGCGTGCTTCGCCAATTTGCTGAAGAAACAAGGCATCCGACCCGGCGATATCGTGGCGGGTCTGTTGCCGCGCACCCCGGATCTTGTGACAGTTGTTCTCGGCGCCCTCCGGGCAGGTGCGGCCTATCAACCTTTGTTTACAGCCTTTGGGCCCAAGGCCATTCAGGACCGTTTGACCATGAGCGGCGCGAAGATGGTTGTGACTGACGCCGCGAACCGCAAAAAGCTCAACGAAGTGGAAGGTTGCCCGCCTGTCGCGATGATTGCTGACACGCGACAAGAGGTTGTTGGGGGAGACATTGATTTCCGCCGGGCAATGGCCTCGCAATCGCCTGAGTTCGTCCCGGTATTGCGGAACGGCGATGACCTGATGTTCATGATGGCGACATCTGGAACTACAGGTCCCGCAAAAGGAGTTCCCGTGCCCCTAAAAGCTCTGCCTGCCTTTAGATCTTACATGATCGAAGGGATCGGTCTGCGGCATGAGGATGTTTTCTGGAACATTGCCGATCCGGGCTGGGCCTATGGTCTATACTATGCGTTGATCGGCCCGCTACTATTGGGTCATGCAACCACTCTGGTCGAGGGACCATTCACAGTGGACAGTACATATGACGTGATTTCGAGATTGAATGTGACTAACTTTGCAGGCGCGCCTACTGCGTTTCGACTAATCATCGCCGCCGGAACCGAGCGCGCGTCACAGCTGCGCGATCAGATCCGGTGCATCAGCAGCGCAGGCGAGCCGCTAAACCCCGAAGTCATCCGCTGGTTCGAGGCCGAAATGAATGCGCCGATTAAAGATCACTATGGGCAGACCGAAACGGGTATGCTGGTGAATAATCATCACGGGCTCGAACATCCGGTCCGTCCGGGATCGGCCGGCTATGTTATGCCGGGATACAGGGTCGAGGTTCTGGCCGAGGATGGCAGCATCGCCGATTTCAGTGAGCCTGGTCAATTGGTCGTCAACATCGCGGATTCACCTCTCTTGTTCTTTAGCGGCTACCTGAACAAGGGCAACAAATCGATCGAGAACGGATACTATCTTACCGGGGACACGGTGGAGCGGGACGAACACGGATGTATCACTTTCGTAGGGCGGAACGACGACGTCATCACCTCTTCGGGGTATCGCATCGGACCGTTCGACGTTGAAAGCGCCCTGATCGAACACCCTTCTGTGACGGAGGCGGCAGTCGTAGGCGTGCCGGACAAGGAACGGACCGAAATAGTGAAAGCGGTAGTCGTACTGGCGGAAGGCACAGAAGGTAGTGAGGCGTTGGCTGCAGAGCTGAGGGATTATGTCAAACAGCGCCTTTCTGCACACGCCTATCCTCGGCTTATCGAATTCGTCAAAGAACTGCCGAAGACACCCAGCGGCAAAATTCAAAGGTTCCTGCTCCGAGAAGCGAGTGTCGGCGCCACTTGATCTAGCCTCTCGAAGGCAAGCTTCGTCGTTCAAATACATGGCAATTCTGCTGGGCAGCGAACGGCGACTTAGTCCGCACTGTGTGAATTGACCGTTCCAGCCTCGCTGCGCTGCACCAATGGCCGGTTTCATCGCCGCGTCACAGCGCCAGATTTCGAGCGCATGCAGCATTTCTTCCGTAGCGAGCGCGCACCGCGAAAAATCACAATGACCGGGTTGGGCCGTTCGTATCGATAACGATAATGGGAGCCATTATCGTTACTGGTTTGCACTCGCAAACTTATCATTCACCTGCACGCAGTGCTGTATTAAGTGGTCGGCTACGGCAACTTTTGCAGGTATCGAGGTGGCGCACATGATCCGCAAAGGCCAATTCAAGCCTGGACTCTGTTCATTCAAACAATTCGCTGAGCTGACCGTCTAGCTCCAATCCGATCGTTAAAACAGCTCGTCGTGCTCAAAATTTTGCAACAAAGCCGGCTACGTCCCGATCGGTGAGTGACTTTGGGCTGCAATCTGTTTTTGTAGCAAATCCCGAGCCTGCCGTCTCGTTACCGGGCTCTAGGTTTCAGCCGACATATCGGCTTCCACCCAGAACACCCCAGCATGATCTCCCTGACGCAGTAGTCCCTGAACCGTCTCTTGTGAGCCGGCGCAGGGGTTTTGAGTCATGGTCGGTCCATAACGTGGTGATCTGCCCATTATACAGAGTGGCCTTTCAGTTTTGAAGCGCAGCAGTTACCGGCATTACATCGCAGCCGGACCTAAATTCTCCCGCATTCCAGAATAAGTAGCATTCAGCTGGGCTAAGATTGCCAAGTGGACAAGCGATATCATAAATAATTTCCGCAAAACCCTCGATGATAACCCCAAACCCTGCCGCGACAATGATCACGGAACCAATGAGGTATCGACCATCTTCTTCAACTTGACCAGGCATTTGGTTTTCTTGAATTGACCCCAATTCAGGCGAATACCGTCTTCGATTGCGTATCCACCAGTATCAGTTCCGATCACATTAACATCCGACAAATCCCAGCTCCAATTCGGGTTTATTGCGGGATACTGCTGAGTGGCGGACAGGTTATTTTGACCCAGATGGCGCTCTGAAGGTAAAGCGAAGCCAAAGCCGGAAGAATTGGTGGTTTGGTAGGTATTGGCCATCCCATCAGCGTGATTGACTGTTTGCGAAACTGATGAGTGAACTTTGTGCGCAAACCCGCGTTGGCTATGGTCACGCAACGGACCAGCGGTGGACGTTCCGGCACTCAGGACAATGGCGAATGCGGTGACGGATGTAATCAGTGTCTTTTTCATTTCTTGGTCCCTCTAGGTAGAGCGTGTCTGATACGCTGTAGGTGGAACCAATTTGGAAATTTGAGGTTCGGATTTATTGCGCTGACAGGTCAAGGTTTTGAGAAAAGGCTTCAAGTTGACGCCTATCCCC
>NZ_JBXWOB010000023.1:0-16023 GCF_059610685.1 Ruegeria sp. CDSC052 | reverse complement strand
TCTTGTTTGCCATTCTAGGTCCTCCGTTTCCTAAACATAACGGGGGACCAGTTCAGTTGGGGAGGCTCAGCGGCTGGTGTTGCTCAGTTTCCTGTTTGCAGTCGTACCAAGTTCTTTCACTGAACAGTTACGTGACAACTGATTTTTTCAGTACCAAAAATGTCATCATCCCCAGAGGTGGAAGGGTTCTTTGCTCCTCTACGGCAAGCGCATCCTCTTGCAGTACTGTTTCAATATCGAAATCAGAATGCCAGCCAATCGTATTTGCGACCGGAGCAATCGCGCGTTCCAAGGATGCGAGCAACCCCCGCTTTCGTTGGAAATGGTTGGTAATTACTACTTTTCCACCCGGTTTACAGACCCGCGCTATTTCCGCCATTACCCTTTCCGGTTCCGGTACGACGGATAGCACGTGCATTGCCGAAACCGTATCGAAATGGTTGTCGGGAAAATCAAGCGTGCGGGCATCCATTTGCCTCAGCTCGACAACATGGTCCAGCGATAGATCTTTTGCTTTGTCGCGCGCCTTTTGCAGCATGTCCTCACTGAAATCGATTCCGGTCACTTGCGTTTCGGGCCCGTAATGTTCCAGCGAAAGTCCGGTGCCGACGCCAACCTCCAAAACTTTGCCTGGACGTCTATTGATAAAATCAACCGCATGCTGCCGCCCGACATTGGTAACTGCCCCAAACGTCTTGTCGTAGATGGGGGCCCAGCGAGCATAGGAAGTTTGAACGGCTTTGATGTCCATATCGAGTCCTTAACGGTTAGAAGGTATTCCCCTGTCGAGCCACGCCCAGGCGACCGTGCCCACATATCCGAAACAAAGCACAATCAACGTAGCCCAGGCGAAAGTCAGCAATGCGGCCCCCGCAACAGCGACACCGATGAGATAAAACTTTGCGTTCTCGCGCGAGATTCGCGTCGTCTTGAATGACCAGGTCGGTATTTGGCTGATAAGCAGAAGACCTATGATCACCATATAAAGGCAAATCAATATACTGGGCAGCAAAGGGGCATCGGCGAAGGCGAAGGACAGATACATTGGCAACATGACAAGCAGCGCCCCTGCAGGGGCGGGGACTCCCTCGAAATAGGCCCCATCTTGATCGCAGGTTTCGGATTTGCCGCCCACATTGAACCGGGCAAGTCGCATGACGCAGCACACCGCAAAAAACAGAACCGCAATCCAAGCCGCACTGCGTATATCCTGTAAGGCCCAGAAATAAAGAACGAGCGGTGGGGCGACCCCGAAGTTCAAGAAATCTGCAAGTGAGTCCAGTTCGGCCCCCAGTTTGCTGTCACTGCTGAGAAGGCGCGCAATACGGCCATCCAGCCCATCCAGCACACAGGCGGCAATTATCAACTGGACAGCGAGCACGTAATTGCCCTGAACGCCAAATCTGATTGCCGACAGGCCCGCGCATATGGCCGTTATGGTCAACGCATTGGGCAACAAGTGGATCAGCGCAAACTCGGTCTCTTCCTGTTTGGATGGTTTTGCCACTGATCCAGTTACCTACTTTTCTTCAAGGGTGGGCAAACTGGCAAGGACGGTTTCGCCCGCAATCATCGTTTGCCCTACACGCACTTGTAGGACCACGCCATCAGGAAGATAAACATCCAGCCGAGACCCGAAGCGGATCAATCCAAATCGTTCGCCAGTTTGCATCGCTGCGCCTGGCTTCACGAAGCAGACGATCCGTCTGGCCACGAGGCCGGCAATCTGGACAACAGCCAGATCCTGACCGTTTTTCATACGAATGCGCAGGCTGTTGCGCTCATTATCAGCACTGGCCTTGTCCAGAGATGCGTTGAAAAACTTGCCGGGGCGATATGCAACAGCGGTAATCTCACCTTCAATTGGCGTGCGGTTCACATGACAGTTGAAGACACTCATGAACACACTGACACGGGTGAGAGGCGTGTTAGGCATCCCAAGCTCGTTCGGCGGCACCGCCGCTTCGATCAGCGAAACCACCCCGTCCGCTGGGCTGACGATCAACCCTTCTCCAGTGGGTGGCACGCGTTCCGGGTCGCGAAAGAAATAGTAGCACCAGATCGTGAGGCCGACACCAATCCAGCCCAGAATGTTAGACAGGAGAAACAGACCGACCGTAACGGCGGCAAAGATCGCGACAAACCGAATACCTTCCGGGTGCATCGGTTTGATGAACGTATCGCGCATGCGCATCGCAATCTTTCCCCTAGGTCAACTGATTGAACTTCATAAGTGGATTGGTAGGGAAGGCAAGTGGGACTATTGCGGTGGGCAAAGATTGATGGCGGGGTGTTACAATTTTATGGGTTCTACTGACAGCTTTTTGATGCCCAGGTATCGGCGGTTGGACTAGGCGCCAGATTTCCGTTGTGGCATTCCACGACCGTGTTGCATGGATCAGGTTTGAGACGAATTTGCCCCTTACCCCATCACGTTAGAAGACGCGTTCGTACTCCGCACGATTGAGAGATGTCATGCGGTTGAGCGCTTTTGATGCAATTTTCGCTTCAGCTATTTGCCGGTCGAGATCACACCCTTGCAGGCGATCGCCGATAACTTGTTTCCATCTGCCGATCTAGGCTTCAACCCGTGATCGCTGGTTGTCTCCCGTCTCACTTTACCAGTTCATTCTGCCATGTTCAGCGACGGTATCGATGTGTTGATTGCGCCGTGCATTCTCGCCGCGAACCGCGTTTTTAGGTGGGGGTATAATGATCTCAATCCTGGATCCGAACTTGTCCAACAGACAGTCTGCAACACATTGGCCGTCATATGCTCCATCCGCCAGAAAGCGGTTCACATCAACATCCATGTCAGCTAGCAAATCTGGCAGTGCCGTTTCATTGCCCACGTGTTCGGTGGTCAATTCCGTTGCAGCGATATCACCGGTTTCCGGGCCAAGCCTGATGTGGAGCTTGCGCCATGTTTTGCGCGCCTTCCTGATGCCGTGTTTTTCTCCATGCCAGCCCTTGTCGCCACGCACTTTCAGGCCTGTGCTGTCCACAATGAGGGTGATTGGCTTATTTGCGTCTCGCCGGTTTAGGACAATCTTCATCCGCTTACCGCGTCGCGACAAGGTCGAGAAGTCCGGTACTACGAGGTCAATGCCCATAAGTCTGGCAATCGACCGCATGAAACTCTGAGTTTGTCTGAGCGGAAGTCGAAACACGACCCGCAGAGTGAGACTGATCTCGATTGCCAGATCTGAATAAAGCGATTGACCGCCGCGTGTCTTGCGGCGTGGCGAAGCCCAGTTCTTCACAACATCATCAGAAACCCAGATCGTCACATCACCTCGACGCCGGAGACTTTCGTCGTATTCCGAGCAGTTCGTAACACGATACGTAGCCTTGGGAAACTTGTTGCGACGGGCATTGTTGAATTTGTAGGGATGTATCGCCGCTTGCGTCAGAGTGAGCGGCGGCGATATCGCGGCTCGGCGATCCATGCAACAACATCATTTTGCGGGACTTTATTGTTATTCATTAGGACGACACAAATGACCGCTTCGAAGGAAGCTGGCATCAAATCCAGACGCTGCTAAACTTATCATCGTAACAACCTTGTTATCGCAACGACCAAAATACATCTTGCCCAAGATACCTACCTACTAGTAGATAGATGTCAGTTCACAAGGAGTGACGACATGAAAATCTATGATACTGAGGGATTCCCAAACCCCGCACGTGTGCGCATTGCGCTTGCTGAAAAAGGCGCAACAGACCAGGTCCAATTCGTTCCGGTTGACGTGTTGGGTGGCGAACATCGCACCGAGGCCTTTAAAGCCAAAAACCCCGATGCCGTTGTGCCATGCCTTGAGTTGGCGGACGGTACACATATTTCGCAGTGCAATGCGATTACAGAATATATCGACAACCATTTCGAAGGCCCGTCGCTGACCGGAGAGACACCAAAACAACGTGCGCAAATTTCGATGATGAACCTGCGTGCAGAAAATGGTCTGCTGAATGCTGTGGGAACCTACTTTCACCATGCCACACCAGGTCTTGGGCCAGACCTTGAGACCTATCAATGTGCTGAATGGGGCAACAAGCAAAAGCAAGTTGCTGGTCAGACAATGGCTTACTTGGATGAAGTTCTGGCTGACAATGAATATCTGGCTGGTTCTGAGTTTTCGGTTGCTGATATCACAGCGTTTGCCGGTCTTGCCTTTGCGGACTTTGCCAAGGTCGACATTCCAGAGACACTCTCCAATCTGACGGCATGGCGTGCAAAGGTCTCGGCACGGCCCAGCATCGCAGGTTAAGGACGCGATACCACTCAAGCCGAAAGGAAAAACATGGAACTGAACGCAGACTTTAAAACACGCGTGGTTGTTCATTCTGAACAGCTTGAGTGGAACGCTTCGCCTATGCCCGGTGTGGATCGGCGTATGTTGGACCGCATCGGCGGCGAAGTTGCCCGTGCCACGACGATTGTGCGCTATGCGCCGGGCAGCAAATTTTCGGAACACACCCATACAGGTGGCGAAGAATTCATCGTGCTTGATGGTGTATTTCAGGACGAACATGGCGACTTCCCCGAAGGGACATATGTGCGCAATCCTCCCACCACTGCACATACGCCGGGGTCAGAGCCGGGCTGCACGATCTTTGTAAAGCTGTGGCAGTTCGACATGGCCGACCGCAATCAGTTTCGCAAAACCATGGCCGAAGAACTGACCGATCCTGTGGATGGTGTCGCAACGGCTGAACTACACCGTGATGCGCGTGAAACAGTTACCTACAGCCACCTTGATGCAGGCGCGACACTGGAAAATACCGATGTGGGTGGGATCGAAATGCTGGTGATTGCCGGTTCCGTCACCGAAGGCAGCGATACGCTTGAAAAAGGAGCATGGCTGCGACTGCCGGAAGGCGATCAACTGTCTGCAACGGCTGGCCCTGATGGGGCAAAGCTGTGGATCAAGACGGGTCATTTGCCCCACGCCAAACCGCCTGCCGTCTGATGAGTGTTGAAAAACCTTTGGTCCTAGTGGCCGGCGCGGGGGCTGGCCTTGGTCAGTCCCTGTTGTCCCGTTTCACAAAAGATGGCTTTGCTGCCGTTGGCTTGGGACGCACGCAACCTGAAACGGTGATTGGCCAGTTCTTTGAGATGGACCTGACGGACGAGAGTGCCGTTCCCAGCATCCTGGCACAGGTTATCGCAGAACATGGCCCGCCCAAGGTTGTGATCCACAACACGAGCGAACTGATCATCGCGCCTTTCGCAGAAACCCGGCTTGCTGATTATCAACGCACGTGGGGATCGATGGTGCAGTCTGCCATTTTGCTTGCCCAATCGACACTGCAACCGATGGTCCGCGCTGGCGGTGGTACGTTCATTGTATCTGGCGCCACAGCGTCCTTGCGGGGTGGTACAAGATTCTCGGCCTTTGCCAGCGCAAAATTCGCCTTGCGCGGCCTGACGCAATCGCTTGCACGGGAGTATCAACCAGCAGGTGTTCATGTCTGCCACGCGATTCTGGACGGTATCATTGATACAGCGCGATCTCGGGACCTGCACAACCTTGATCCGGGCAAGATGATGAAGCCCGAGGACATCGCAGAGGCCTACTGTAGCCTCGCCCGCCAACCCAAATCCACATGGACGCACGAGCTAGATCTGCGCCCGGCATCCGAAGGGTTCTAGCGCATGCAAACGCTGATTGTCGGCGGCGGGTTGTCAGGACTTGTCTTAGCCGAACGTCTTGAGGCGCAAGGGCGCGACTATATGCTGATTGAGGCCCGCCCGCGGTTTGGCGGGCGAATCATGACGCAGCATCTGGAGGCAGGCTACTTTGACATGGGGCCTGCCTGGTTCTGGCCGGGCCAGCCACGTATTGCAGCTCTGATTGATCGGTTTGGTCTGACAAAGTTCGACCAATTCGCCGATGGCGCTCAGACCTTTGAGGATGAACATGGCAACGTGCAACGCGGGCAGGGTTTTTCATTAATGGAAGGGTCATGGCGGCTAAAGGGAGGGTTGGCTGCTCTGACAGACGCATTGGCCAACCGCCTGCCGGATCATCGCAAACAGCTAAACGCGCCGGTTGTTAAACTTGACATGTCCGGCGATCAATGCATTGCAACAACGGCAAAGGGCGAACAGATCCACACGGATCAAGCTGTCCTCGCTGTGCCCCCACGTGTTGCGGCCGAAATCTCATTTTCGCCCGCATTGTCTGCCGAAGCCGCCCAAACCATGAAAGGCATCGCGACATGGATGGCAGGTCAGGCCAAGGCTGTTGCGGTGTACGACAAACCATTCTGGCGCAAACAAGGACTGTCCGGTGATGCAATGAGCCGGAAAGGACCGATGGTCGAAATCCATGATGCATCCCCCCCTGAGGGCGGACCATACGCGCTCTTTGGCTTCATCGGTGTACCGCCCCAAGGTCGCGCGGACGAACAACTGCTGCGTCAGCACCTGCGCGCACAATTAACACGGTTGTTCGGGCCTGAAGCCGCCGAGCCCCGAAAGCTCTACTTGAAAGACTGGGCCATTGATCCTTACACTGCAACTGAGGCGGATAAGGCACCGCTATATGCCCATCCGACATACGGTCTACCGAAGGCGATGAGCAATCTGTGGAACGGAAAGCTGCATTTCGCAGGAACAGAGGTCGCCCCGGTTTTCGGCGGCTATATCGAAGGTGCTTTGGAAGCGGCAGAGAATGTCCTACACAGCCTAAACGACCAAAATCTTGGATAACACATGGCGACCGACACCAAGACAACTCTGCTCAATTCGGCTGAACGGGCCGCGCGCAGGCGTGGCTTTGATGGGTTCAGCTATGCCGACCTGGCCGCCGACGTCGGAATCACAAAGGCCAGCATTCACCATCATTTCGCCAGCAAGGCAGCTTTGGCCGTCGCGCTGATGCAGCGGTATTATTCAGATTTGGAAACCGCCTGTGGCGAGATTGATCAAGACCATGCAACAGGGGCGACGCGCTTGGCCGCTTTGATCAAGCGGTATCGTGGCGCACTTGAAGGTGGTCAAAGCTTGTGCCTGTGCGTGTCTTTTTCGACCAGTACAGAAAATCTGTCAGCAGACACGATTGCGGAGATGAACCGTTTTCGCACAATGATGACCGAATGGCTTGCGAGGGTATTTTCACTGGGTCAGGGCGATGGAACGATCCTACATGTTGCCGATCCGGCAGCAGAAGCCGCCGCAACACTGCCTTTGCTCGAGGGCGCACAACTGGCAGCCCGAGTGGCACAGGACCCGCAAAGGTTTGAAGCGGCAGTCCAGATTTTGTCCAAGCGATTGGTTCAATAAACCAATGCGCAACCCTTCGTCCTGACACTGGCTTTTGTCCGTTAGGACTTGAGCACGTTCAAAAACAGACATTGCTGCGCTCTGCAGCATTGGTCGTTTTGGGCCATGAACGGACCTCAGATGCGATACGGCATCGGTTGACCGCCTGCCCTACACAGATTGTGGACGGCCCGTTGCTACCATTGCCCGAGGATTAGCGATGCTGCAGTGAGGCCCGTCGGAGGAGATTGGGTGGATGGCTCCTGCTCCACCGGCATCGCAATGCGCAACAATGCAGTTGTTATCGACTGCTAGGTCATGTTGACAAATGGCGGATCCAGAGGCGGATTGAAGTGATATCCACGAAGCCGAGAAAGCTTTCGGCTGTCTTATCTTAGCGGGTAGCCACCCGCCGAGCATTCATAAGTTTGTTGAAACATCTCTCGACCAGGTTTCTTAGCCGGTAGAGAGGCCAATCCAACCCAACGCGCCTCTTTCGGGACTTTCGCATTGGGATCACCGGTCGAATGCTTCGGCTGTGCAGTTCGGTGCGAATACGGTCGGCATCGTAACGTTTGTCGGCCAGCAGCACGACTGGCTCCGGCAGGTTGTCGTCCATAACCCGATCAAATCCAAGATAGTCCGATGTCTGGCCGGGTGTGATGTCAATTCTCATCGGCAGCCCAGCGGCATTTACCCGGAGGTGGATCTTGGTTGTGAAGCCGCCTTTTGAGCGGCCAAAACCTTGTTGCGGAGTCCCCCTTTTGCGCCCGCTGCTTGATGATGGGCACGAACCACTGTACTGTCGACCATTTGAAGAGCGTCAGGAACGATCCTGCTCTCGGTCAAGGTTTCCAAAATCTTTTCCCAGAGTCCCGTGAGGGTCCAGCGTCGGAACTGTCGGTAGACACTCGACCACTTCCCAAACTCGTCAGGCAAGTCTCGCCATGGGGCACCAGTACGTGCAATCCAGAAAACGCCATCAAGAACAAGGCGGTGATTGGTAGGTCTGCGCCCATTCGGGGCACGGACCGAAAGGATGAACCGTTCAAAGAACGCCCACTCCTCGTCCGGCATTAGATTTCGTGCCAAGCTGGCCTCCATCGCAGATACCGGCTTGAATAACGATCAGAGGTCGTTGTGAATCCCTTTTGTCAACACGACCTAATATGTATGAATTTAGACTAGGGCGATGAGGCGAAAAGCCATCCGATATCTAGCTACCTATTCATCAAAGTATGCGTTATGCGTTGTGTAGATTGCCTGAATGGTTGGCGTCAAACGGTCAAGATGCGTACGAAGAACTTGATCCGCCGCCCACGCATCCCCGCTGAACAGGGCCTTTAAAAGAGATTGATGATCCAGATACAAATCATCCATTGCTTCTTTGCTGGTTAACGCCAGCATGCAAAGGCGGTCAACCTGCGCTTTGTTTTCGGCGATGATTTCAAACGCAAACGCCTGTTTGGCCGAGGCGCAAAGCAGTTTGTGAAACTGGTAGTCCAGATCATGGAACAAATTGACATCTTCTGCTGAGATTGCATCCGCCTGTTCACGAAGGTTAGCTTTTAATGCCGCGTCTACCGACTTGTCGCGATCTGACACGGCAGTGCGGATGACTTCCAATTCGACTGCGGCACGCACAAAGCGGGCATTCGCGATGAGCTGGCGTGAGAACGGTCGAACAACTGTCGCGCGTTGTGGCCGCACCAAAAGGAGATTGAGGTTGGAAAGTCGCGTGAAAGCCTCGCGCACAGGCTGGCGTGAAAACCCGAATGATTTCGCAACATCCGTTTCGGATATCTTTGTCCCTGGAAGCAGCTCCAGGCGGGTGATTTGTCCAAACAGTTCGTCAAAGACGACATCGCTACTCGTCGTACGTTCAAGGGTTCCCAAAGCTGCCATTTTTTGTTTTCCAACCTCTGTTTGGCGACATTGTGGCAGATCAGAGAGAGAATTAATAGAGCAAATTAGGATACTAGGTTACATTATATTCATTGTTCTAAAAGGAAAATATCACATATTTAAATAGCATCTAGAAGAATTATGTTGACTAGTATCCCAGTTATCGTGTTGGGTGTGCCCATCAACGAGGGCGGAGCAAGTGTGCTAGCTGGGAGGAAATCAGATCATCCAAATTGGGGTGAAGGCTGATCTGGCGTGACCACTTGTAAGGTTTCGAACACGATCGCCGGTCAAAGATGACTGGAAGAAAACAAGACCTGAACCTGATCTGGGAGGATAGAATGTTCAATTTTTCACTAAAGACGTTGGCTGTGACGGCTGTTTTGTTGGGCGGGGTTTCGACCGCGCAAGCTGATGTCACACTGCGCGGGGCAAGCATGTTTGATGAAGAACATGCATTCACTAAGACCTTGCGCGAGTTTGAACGACTGGTCGCAGAGAAATATGATGGCGAGGTCGAATTTGATCTGCGCCTGAATGGTGAGCTTGGGGTTGAATCCGATTACGTCACCTACCTCAACCAAGGTGTCGCCGTAGATTATACGATCCTTGCCCCGTCCAACATGGCGGTGTTTTCAGAGTCCATTCCTTTGATGGATATGCCTTTCCTGTTCCGTGATCTTGAACACTGGGATGCGGTCCTTTCGTCGGATGCGCTGAAACCCCTTGAGGACGATCTGCGCGAAGCTGCAGGTATCGTGATTGTTGGGTATCATGGCGGCGGTGTGCGGAACCTGGCCTCAGCCGAGCCCATCACAAACATGGATGAACTTGCCGGACACCGCATGCGCGTCATGGGGGCCCCAATTCAGGCCCAGACATTCTCAGCTGTTGGCGCGGCACCATCTGCCATTGCCTACAACGAAGTCTATAACGCAATCCAAACAGGCGTTATTGCCGGATTTGAGAATGAAGCGGCCTCGATCCAGAACCTGAAGTTCTACGAAGTTGCGCCGCATGTCTCATTGACCCAGCACACGATCACCGTGCGCCCAATTGTGATGTCAGCAAAAATCTTCGATGAACTGCCTGCTGAGTTGCAAGCCGCTATCATGGATGCTGGCGCCGAGGCCGGTGCATTTGGTCGCGCACTAGAGAGCGGTCAGGATGGTGAAAAACTTCAAGCAATGATCGACGCAGGTCAGATCGAAGTGCATGAGTTCGAGGGTCGCGAGAAAATGCTGGAACTGGTTCAGCCAGTGCAGGACGCCTATGCCGAAGAGCTGGGGGCGACAGAACTGCTCAACAACGTTCGCGGAATGTGATCTCCCAGCTGACGGGCGAGTAAGTAATCAAACTCGCCCGTTGGCATAAATCCCGATGCGCTTGGCGCGTCACATTGCGATGTAGGGTGGAACATGCTTGGAAAATATCTGGATAGGTTCTGCACTGGGCTTCGTATATTGCTTGGCGTGATGATGGGGGCATTGGCGATACCGGTCGCGATGCAAGTTGTCTCTCGCTACACCGGTTTGATCCCAACTTATCTTTGGACCGAAGAACTGGCGACGTTCCTGTTCGTCTGGATTGTGATGATTGGGTCTATTGTCGCTGTTTGGGACGGCACCCATTTTGACGTTCGGATTACCCGCAACGCAATGAGACCGCTGCCACGTTTGTTCCAAGACGGCATCGTTCACGTTGCCATCATGATTTTTGGGGCGTTCTTCCTGTTTTACGGCATCGAATACACCGAATTTGGGGGCAAACAGCGGTCGGTAATGATGCGTGCAAATCTTGCGATTACGCACATCTCGGTCCCGATTGCCGGAGGGTTTTGGTTTCTCCTGTCAGGCTACCGGTTGTCCGAAACCATCGCGAAATATCTAAACCGAGAGAGCGGCCAGACATGATCCTCGATACAGCAACTGCCGCCACGATGCTTATTGCTGGCTTTCTGGTGCTGATTTTCATCCGCATCCCAGTGGCATTCGCATTGGGTTTGGCGACCCTCCCGGTTGTGTTGCTTGAGCTGCGGCTGACCCCGTTCATCGTGCTGGATCGGATGTTCCAATCCTATAACTCCTTCATCTTATTGGCCGTTCCATTCTTTCTACTGGCGGCCAACCTGATGAATTCCGGCAAAGTAACCGACCGGCTGATCGAACTGGCCCGTGTGCTAACCGGCTGGATGCCCGGCGGATTGGGTCATGTAAATGTCGCTGTGTCGATGCTGTTCGCTGGTATCTCCGGATCTTCCACAGCAGATGCTGCGGGTATCGGAAAAATCCTGATCCCAGCCATGCAGAAAGAGGGGTACGACACGCGGTTTGCCGTTGCTATCACGGCCTGCTCTTCGGTGATGGGGGTCATCATCCCGCCGTCGATTTTGATGATCGTTTGGGGCGGTGTCATGCAGGTCTCTGTCGGCGCATTGTTTTTGGGCGGCGCGATTCCAGGCCTGATGATTGGCCTCGCCTTGATGGCTACGGTCTATGGTTTCGCAAAAGCCCGCAATTACCCGGTGACGGCGACGCCGAACTGGGGTGAGTTCTGGGCCGCTTGGAAAGGCGCCGCACTGGCCCTTTTGACACCGGTCTTTGTGATTGGCGGTATTGTAGGTGGTCTTGTCACACCAACTGAAAGTGCAATCATAGCGGCGGGTTATGCGCTGATCTTGGGCATGTTTGTCTATCGGACGGTCACTGTCAGAGATTTGGGTACGATCCTCTATGACACCGCACGATTTGCAGCCATCTCTCTGTTTGCGATCGGCACCGCCTCGGCATTCGGATGGCTACTGTCGTTCTACGATGCGCCGCGCCTGATTGTCAGTGTTCTGACTGCTTGGGAGTTCGGGGCATTTGGAACGGCTATCTTGATTGCCCTGCTGTTTCTTCTCTTTGGCCTGTTCATCGATGCAATCCCGACAATCATCATTCTTGGCACGGTTCTGATGCCCGTGGCGCAGGCGGGTGGGGTTGATCCGATCGCCTTCGCTATCATCGGCATTGTCTCGCTTGCCTTCGGGCTGGTGACACCGCCATACGGCTTGTGTTTGCTCATCTCTGCAGCGATCGGTGGCCTGAATGTTGTGCAAGTCCTGCGTGAGGTCGTGCTTATCCTTGCCCCAATGCTGGTCATCCTCATTCTGTTGGCGGCATTCCCCGAAATCATTCTGTGGCTCCCAAAGGCAGTTATGCCGGGGGCGTTCCGATAATGGCGTCTCAACTTGCGCTGTGAGCGCTCTGAGAGGGCCGCCAACTGAAACCCGTGACACAAGCGAAGCTGGCGCTTTGTAATAGGAAGGACCGACATGAAACTTGCAGGTAAAACCGCCATTGTAACCGGAGGAGGCCGTGATATTGGCCGCGCGGTTGCGGTCAAACTCGCCTCTGAAGGCGCAAATGTTGCGATCAACTATTTTTCCAGCTCAAACGGCGCGGATGAAGCTGTTGCCGCAATCGAAGCCAACGGCGGTAAGGCGATTGCCGTGCAGGGCGACCTGAACAAGAAGGCGGATGTTGACGCGCTTGTGTATCGCACGGTCGAAACCTTTGGCGGCGTCGATATTCTGGTCAATAATGCAGGCGGTCTGATCGCCCGCAAAACCATTGCGGAAATGTCTGTTGAACATTGGGACGCCGTGATGAGCCTGAATCTGACCAGCACATTCCTGATGACGCAGGCTTGCCTGTCCAGGATGACGTCTGGAACTATCGTCAATCTCGCCAGTCAGGCCGGGCGCGATGGTGGTGGACCGGGTGCCGTCGCCTATGCCACAGCCAAGGGCGCGGTCATGACCATGACACGCGGTTTGGCAAAAGAGGTCGGCCCAGACATTCGTGTGAATGCACTTTGTCCTGGCATGATCGATACCGATTTTCACAATGTTCATACACCTGATGTTGGTCGACGCGGCTTTGAAGCCAACGCACCGCTAAAGCGTCAGGGTCATGTCGATGACGCTGCAAATCTCGTTTTATTTCTGGCCTGCGAGGACAGTGCCTTCATCACGGGCGCAAACATTGATCTCAACGGTGGCATGCTGTTTTCCTAACAAGCAAGGAGAGAATCTGTGCCCAATTTCCCGATCGTCTCTACAGGTGAACATGTTACGCGGCAGTTGCTATCTGATCATCCTGACCTCATGGTTGTTGCCTTCCGGTTTCACGCGACCGGGGCGATTGGTGCCCTGCACAGCCATCCGCATGTGCAGGCGACCTATGTCGAAAGCGGTCGATTTAGGTTTATGTTGGGTGAGCACGAACAAGAGTTTGGCCCCGGTGAAAGTTTTGTCATCCCGCCCGGCCAAACCCATGGCTGCACATGCCTGGAACCTGGGACATTGGTCGACAGTTTCACGCCCCGCCGCGATGATTTTCTGTAACTGATATGCGTGTACTGGCAATCGGCGAATGCATGGCAGAACTTGCCCCATCTGAACGGGTTGGTGAATTCAAGCTTGGTTTTGCGGGCGATACCTTCAATACAGCATGGTATCTTGCACAAATCGCCGCAGATATCGACGTCAACTATCTGACGGCTGTCGGAGATGATGCGATTTCGCAGGATCTGCGGGCGTTCATGAAAGACAGCAGGATATCCGACACGCACGTCCAAGTCATTGCGGGCAAAACGATTGGGCTATATCTCATCCATCTCAGCAATGGTGAGCGCAGTTTTTCATACTGGCGCAGCGACTCTGCCGCCAGGCAACTTGCGGTCGACGAGATTGCACTCGGGCGGGCAGTTAAGGGCGCAGACTTAATCTACTTTTCTGGAATAACCCTCGCTATTCTCGATCCACAATCACGCGAAATGCTGTTCGATGCGTTGCGTCGTGCACGTGCATCCGGAACGACTGTTGCCTTTGATACAAATCTAAGACCACGGCTTTGGTCTACACCGCAGGAAATGACAGACACAGTTATGAAAGCTGCTGCGCAATCCGATATCGTTCTGCCATCTTATGATGACGAAGCCGTATGGTTCGGGGACGGCGATTCAATTGCGACGCTGGATCGGTATGCAAAGGCTGGTGTCGATCAGATTGTCGTCAAGAACAGCGCGCAGCCTGTGGTTTTTCAAAAAGCAGGTCAACGTGGTGAGGTAGGCGTTGATCCAGTGAGGGGCATTGTCGATACCACTGCGGCAGGGGACAGTTTCAATGCAGGTGTCTTGGTAAGCGTTGTTAGGCAGGATGATTTGGCAACAGGCATACGCAAGGGGTGTCGTCTGGCAGGCCATGTCGTCCGTCACAAAGGCGCACTCGTCCCGGTTAAATTAGATCTTGGTAAGGATGAGACGGGTTAGTGATACGTCTTGATCAAGGAGTAGCAAGATCATGAAACAGACTTGGCGCTGGTTTGGCCCTTCTGATGCGATCTCCATTGGTGAAATCAGGCAAACCGGTGCAACCGGCATCGTCTCAGCCTTGCACCATGTTCCAACAGGAGAGGTTTGGCCAGTCGAGCACATCAAAGAGCGGCAGCAACAGATTGAGCAGCCCGGAGGCGTTCCATCTGGATTGACCTGGGACGTTGTTGAAAGCGTTCCGGTGTCCGAAGCGATCAAATCGCAAACCGGCCCGGTAAGGCAACACCTTGAAATGTACAAGGAAAGCCTACGTAATTTGGCCGAATGTGGCATTCACACAGTCTGCTACAACTTCATGCCAGTGCTGGATTGGACGCGCACAGACCTGAGCCATCCGCTGCCACATGGTGGGCACGCAATGCGGTTTGATCTCTTGGATTTTGTCATGTTCGATTGTTTCATCCTATGCAGGCAACGCGCGGAGCAAGATTATTCAGCGGTGATCATAGAAGCCGCACGGGCCCGGTTTGCAGATCTGGGTGATGGAGATCGCCTGAAACTGTCGAACAATATCGTCGCTGGTTTGCCGGGGGCGAACGACAATTGGTCTCTTGAGGACGTGAAACGAAACCTCGAGGCATATGTTGGCGTGACGCCCGAAACCCTCCGCTCCAACCTGGTTGATTTCCTTTCCGAGGTTGTTCCAACGGCCGAAGGCCTCGGCGTCCGGCTCTGTTGCCATCCGGATGACCCACCTTTTCCGCTGCTTGGGCTTCCACGGGTCATGTCGTCGCAAAGTGATTACGCGACCGTGTTGGATGCCGTTGACAGCCCGGCAAACGGAGCAACGCTATGCACCGGGTCATTGGGTGTTGCCGAAGACTTCGACCCAGTATCCTTCATTGCTCAGCACGGCCATCGGATCCACTTTGTACATCTTCGCAATACCGTGCGGGACGGTTCAAGCGACAGCAATCGCCATAGTTTTTCCGAGTCTGAACATTTGGCAGGAGACACAGATATGGTTGCAACAATTCGCGCCTTGATGGTCGAAGAAACGCGGCGCCGCAATCAGGGGCGATCAGATTATGAGATTCCCATGCGCCCGGACCATGGCCACGCTTTGCTGAACGATCTCACTCGTCCTTCCCAGCCCGGCTACCCGCTCATAGGCAGAATGCGCGGCCTCGCCGAACTGCGCGGTGTTATGCACGGTTGCACTTTGATTTCACCTGGGTCCGATGCCAATATTCGAGGCATTTAAGCGAGCGTCTGCTCCTCCGGACAGATCAGACCTTTTGCCGGGCTTGATGATATCAGTATGTGAACAGAAGACGACAGTAACCTGTCGGCAGAAGTCCGCTGTGTGCGCGCTTTGGGTCTTGAGCGGTTGAAAATGCTGCGCTTTGCATGAAGGTCCGGTTCGAGGAAACCGGTTGGTCGAACTGTTGGCGCCTAGGGTCAGGACTCATAGCCAATAGATGACGAGAGCTGCGATGGCGATTGCTGAGAGGAAGACCTTCGGGCACCTG
>NZ_JBXWOB010000022.1:0-16646 GCF_059610685.1 Ruegeria sp. CDSC052 | reverse complement strand
ATATTACACACCGTGCCAGAGCGGGCTTTTGCGTTGCGCCATCACAACTGAAAGCACCGTGGAAGCAAACGGGGCGAAGTTAACCACCTCAGCGAATGACATTGTGCGTCCGATACATCCGCAGAGAATGCGGGTCATACTCCATCCTTGTGACTATGAGGTCTGGTTGGATGGCAGCGCTGCGGAGGCCTTTGAACTGCTTAAACCCTATGCCTCAGATGAGATGGATATCGTCAAATCGGGCGCAGGAGAAAAGTCTGACACTAGTCTTTGAACGGCATGGTTTTTTAGCGAGTTCCGATCAATGAATGTCCGCCTACGATCGCGCCTTGGACATCCGACGATTTTTGTCAGATGACTGCACCGAGCCCTTTCTTCAGAATGCTGCGAGACGTTCGAACGTTCGGCGTTGCATTTTTTGTTTGTGTGGAGCGGAGGTCAGTTCAGATCAGATTTAGAAGAGGCCCACATTCGAAGACCACCTAAAAGTTAGCCTGATATTTTGGCATCCTGCGCCGCGTCCCAACCCAAATTTGCAGACATTTCACGCGCAATAAGGGAGATCTGGGGACCAAGTTTTTCGCGGAACGCTGGCGTAAAGACCCGTACCGATCCGGTTGCACCGATGGACATCGTGGAACCTGGCCCGCTTGGCGCAAGGGGAGCTGCCACCGAACACATGCCGCGCTCAATCTCTTCCACGCATTCTGCGAAGCCGCGATTGCGAATGGTGTCAAACTCGGCTTCCAAGTCCTGCACGTTTGTCAGGGTGAATTCGGTGTAGGCGCGCAGCCGGCCTTCCATTTCGCTGGTCAAAAACAAGTCGGGTGAGAATGCAGCAACGGCCTTAGAGCAGGAACAGGCATGCAAGGGTCGTTTCCCCAAACCGGGATGGAGATAGGAGACCCCAGTGTCAGGTGTTTCAACGTGAATAATTTCCACGGATTTTCCGCGCAGACGGGACAGGAAAAATGCGGTGCCATATTGTTTAGCGGCTTGCTTTAGCGCAGGCGCAATCACCTCTAGCAGTGCACGGTCAGAGTGGTCACTTTTCGTGATCCGCTTCAGGCGGGAGCCGATTGTGAATGAGCCACGGGCAACAGGTTCCAGTAGACCCACACCGACGAGGTCCTGCACCAACCGGTAGGCAGACGGCTTAGGCAGGTCAGAATGAGCGCAAATCTCGGCCACTGTAGTCTCGCCCTTTTGTCCAACAACTTCGAGGATGAATGTCAGGCGTTCCAGATGCATATTTTTACCTTGCGAGAATCTTTTTATCGATTTACGAGAATCTTCAAATGATCGCAAGGGAGGAATGTGAAGATGGACGGAGCATGTTGTGGCCCGGGGTATGCAAGCCCTGCCGAGGCGATCAAAGCGCCGCGTGAAAAACTCTTGTACACAATTGCCATCTACACCGGCACCGGCATTCAAAAGCCGGACTACCTAGCCACCGTGGACGCCGACCCGGAAAGCCCGACCTATTCACAAGTCATCCATCGCTTAGAGATGCCCGGCATCGGGGATGAATTGCATCACATGGGCTGGAATGCCTGTTCTTCCTGCCACGACGACGCGGGCATGAGCCGTAAATACCTGCTGGTGCCAGGCGTGCGGTCCAACAATATCCATGTGATCGACACGGCGACGGACCCGTTTGCTCCGCGCCTTCATAAGGTGATTGACGGGGCCGAGATCAAGTCAAAAACCAATCTGAGCGGCCCACACACCGTGCATTGTTTGGGCTCTGAGATCATCATTTCCTTCTTAGGTGACGCACAGGGCGAAGCGCCCGGTGGTTATCTGCACCTCAACAAAGAATTCGAGATCGTTGGTCGTTGGGAAAACTCAATGGGCGATATCCCGTTTGGTTATGACTTCTGGTACCAGCCGCGCCATAACGTGATGGTCAGTTCCGAATGGGCCGCACCCAACACATTCATGCCAGGGTTTGATTTGGAAGAAGTGGGCCACCTGAAATACGGTCGCCGCCTGCACATCTGGGATTTTGAGAAAAAGGTGCCGGTCGAGACGATGTATCTCGGCGAAGACGGCCTGATCCCGCTGGAGGTAAAGTTTCTGCATGATCCTGACAGTACACATGGGTTCTGCGGTGCCGCGCTTAGCGCCAATGTCATCCATTTCTGGAAGTCCGAAGCTGGGAAATGGGAATGGGAAAAGATCATTGATGTGGAGAATGAACCGCATCCCGAATGGCCTATTCCCGTGCCCGGTGTGATGTCGGCCATCCTTGTATCGATGGACGACAAATACCTTTACCTCAATAACTGGTTGCACGGCGATATGCGCCAGTACGACATCTCTGACCCGCATAATCCTGTTTTGACCGGGCAGGTTTGGATGGGCGGGCTTTTGGGCAAAGCGCCCGAGGTCAATGGCGTCAAAGTGGCAGGCGGGCCGCAAATGTATCAGCTCTCGCTTGATGGCAAACGGCTTTATGTCACGACCTCGCTGTTCTCGACCTGGGACAACCAGTTCTATCCGGAAATTCGAACCCAGGGCGGTGTCATGCTGATGATCGACTGTGATGTCGAAAACGGCGGTATGAAAATCAACGAAGATTTCGTTGTTGATTTTGGCAAAGAGCCAAACGGACCAAGCCGCTGCCATGAAACCCGCTATCCCGGTGGCGATTGTACAAGCGACATCTGGCTGTGAGCGAAACCCGCACAATCACAATCGCCAACCGCGATGATGCGACCTATCAGGTCGACGCCCGCCGTCCGTTGCTGGACGCTTTACGCGAACAGGGAGTCGATCTGCCCTATGGCTGCAAATACGGCGGCTGCATCACCTGTGCGGCCAAACTGACAGCTGGCGAAGTGGATCAGCGCAGGCAAGTGGCGTTGAACAATCGCCAGATCAACAATGGCTATGTTCTGCTGTGTGTGGCCCGCGCGGTGAGCGATTGCATATTGGAAATCGGCGTCGAAAGCCACGACAAACTTTATCGCAACCCCTTCCTTGACCCGCTGGAGCCGCATGAGCTGAAGGCGGATATCGCGACCCCTAAGGAGGCTTAAATGCCCAAAGCTGACATCGATCACCTGTATGATTACGCGCCCGAATATCTGGCGGACATCCTGCGTTCGGTCAAAACCATTGCGATGGTGGGGGCCAGTGGCGACAAGACCAAGTTCAGCTATGGCGTGCTGCGTGTGCTGCACGAAACGGGCTATGACATGATCCCTGTCAATCCAAACCCAAAGCTGATCGAAATTCGCGGCATACCTGTCGTTCATTCGCTGGAAGAGATCGACCGGCCCGTGGATATGGTCGAGGTCTTCCGCCCGAAAGAGGAACTTTACGCGATCACCGAGAAAGCCATTGCAATCGGCGCCAAGGTGCTTTGGGGCCAAATCGGCGTTTATGATGACCGCGCGGCCGCGCTTGCCGAAGAAGCGGGGCTGAAGGTGGTGATGAACCGCTGCCCCAAGATCGAGCTGTTCCGCCCGTTCTGGAAGCCCCGTCTTGATCTCGCAATTTGACTGAGAGCGGCACAGAAACTCATGTGACATCTGCCTGCGCATACGGCCGTAGCGGTGCCATAAATTGGCCGCTCGACGCACTATTGGACTGGCTCAAAAACCAATCGAAAAAGGAAACCAAACATGGCTCAGACAATCACCAAAAGCGCGAAAGACATCGTAAAGGTGGCCACGAAAGCGGTGCCTGCGATCAGTGCCGAAGAGGCATTGGCCTTGGTAGGCTCGCTCGATCACGTTTTTGTCGATCAGCGCGATGGTACGGAATAGGCCAAAACCGGCGTCATTGAGGGTGCTGTCGCATCGTCGCGCGGCATGATGGAATTCCACATCGACCCGGAAAGTCCTGCGCACAAGCCGGAGTTCAGCCAAGATAAGACTTACGTGTTCTATTGCGCATCGGGTGGGCGTTCTGCCATGGCGGCGGTGGTGGCCATGGATATGGGACTGTCGCCCGTTGTGAACCTGACCGGAGGCGTTGGCGCCTGGAAAAAGGCCGGGGGCGCGCTGGAATAAATCATGGAACCTTCAACAAATTTCCCAAATCTCAATATGGCAGCAAAGCCTAGTGTCGAAGGGTTCTTTGATCCTGCCTGCAACACGATTTCTTATGTCGTGAAAGACCCCGCATCTAACGCCTGTGCAATAATCGACAGCGTTCTGGATATGGATTACGCCGCCGGGCGGATCACTTACGACAGTGCCGATCGCTTTGATCGACGCCATCCAGTCACAAGGCTTGTCGGTGGAATGGATCATTGAAACCCATGTCCATGCCGATCACCTGTCTGCTGCACCCTAAATTCAGGATAGGCTGGGTGGCAAAATGGGCGTTGGTGCAGGCATCATCGAAATTCAGGACACCTTCGGCAAAATCTTCAACGAAGGCACGGAATTTCAACGCGACGGGTCGCAGTTTGATGCTTTGTTCGAGGATGGTGACACCTACACCATTGGCGAAATGACAGCCTTTGTGATTGCCACGCCGGGCCACACACCAGCCTGCATGGTGCATGTGATTGGCGACGCCGCCTTTGCCGGTGACACGCTCTTTATGCCTGACAGCGGCTCAGCCCGCGCAGACTTTCCGGGTGGTGATGCAGGGCAGCTTTACGATTCTATCCAAACCGTGCTGAGCCTGCCGGACGAGATGCGCCTGTTCATCTGCCACGACTATGGCCCCGGTGGGCGCGCCATCGCGTGGGAGACCACAATTGGCCAGCAACGTGCCGACAACATCCATGTGGGTGCTGGCAAATCGCGCGAAGATTTCATCAAGTTCCGGACGGAGCGTGACGCGCAGCTGGCGATGCCCAAACTGATCATACCGTCCCTGCAAGTGAATATGCGGGCCGGCGAAATCCCGTGCGACGAAAGCGGCGCACCTATGCTGAAAGTTCCACTCAATGGCCTATGAGGGCGAAATGCAAAACGATGATTTGATCCTGAGGGCTGACATCGATGGCGTTACCGTTCTGACTCTGAACGCGCCCAAGTCGATTAATGCGTTGTCAGAGGCGATGCTACGCGCTCTGTCTGACACATTTGACGAAATCGCAGAAGATCGCAGTGTCAAAGCAGTGATCTTGCGTACCGGCGGCAATCACTTTTGCGCGGGTCATAACCTCAAAGAAATGTCGGCGCGCCGGGCGGATGCCGACGGTGGGTTTCAGTATTTCCAAGACCTGTTTGCGACGTGTTCGGCGATGATGCTTCGGGTGGTGCGCTTGCCGCAACCTGTAATCGCCGAGGTCAAAGGGATTGCCACAGCGGCGGGGTGTCAGCTTGTTGCGTCCTGTGATCTGGCGCTGGCCGCCGACAACGCAACTTTCGCAACATCGGGCGTGAATATCGGGCTATTCTGCTCAACCCCGATGGTCGCGCTTTCGCGCAATGTGCCGCGCAAGCTGGCGATGGAAATGTTGCTTTTGGGGGAATTCTTGCCCGCAGCCCGCGTCGCCGAAATGGGGTTGGTCAACCGCGTGGTGCCCTTGGCGGAACTGGAAGCGGCATCCACAGAAATGGCTTGGATCATTGCCGACAAATCGCCGTCCGCCGTCAAGATCGGCAAGCGTGCCTATTACGAACAGCTCGAAATGCCGCTGGAAGAGGCCTACGCCTTTGCCGGTCGCACGATGGCGGAAAACATGATGGCCAAAGAGGCCGAGGCCGGTATCGGGGCCTTCACCCGCAAAGAACCGATGCCTGAATGGACCGGGGAATGATCTACGAGGGCCCGGAACTTGCCCGTAATGCAGCGAACCACACCGCCCTGTCACCGGTTTCGATCCTCAAACGCGTCGAGCACGTGCACCCAAAGCAACCTACTCGCAAATGACGGCGAATGCCCATTTCACTTGGCGAACTTGACAATTTGCCCCTTTCGGCGGTCCTCCAAAACGTGGCGATTGAGGAGATGTTGGATGCCTGACAATCAGGAACAGGACACATTTGCCGCCCTCGAAAGGCGCGAATGGGCCAAGTGCGATGTGGCACAGTCCTATGCCGAGGTGTTTGCCAAGGCGGCGGACATGGTTGTCCCACACCTGGTCGCTGCGGTTTGTGCTGGACCGGACACTCGTGTGCTCGATTTGTGCTGCGGACATGGCAATGTATCCGCAGGCCTTTTCAACACAGGTGCTCGCGTAACGGGCCTTGATTTCTCACCCGCCATGCTTGAGATGGCGCGGCTGGCGGTGCCACAGGCTCAGTTCGTTGAAGGCGATGCGGTGGCCTTGAGCTTTGAAGACAATACGTTTGACGCTGTAACAATTGGCTTTGGAATGCCGAATATGCCGGACCCCCCGAAAGTGTTGGCAGAAGTTCGCCGTGTTTTGCGCGACGGCGGTCGGCTGGCGTATTCGGTGTGGTGCGGGCCCGAATTTGACACTGCGCTGGGGTATGTTTTTGGCGCCATTGAGGAACACGGGTCGCCAGAGATTGCCTTGCCACCGGGTCCCGGGGCAAATGATTATGCCGATCCGACTATCGCCTTTCCCGTACTCGCCAAGGCCGGTTTTTCAGATTGCCATCAAACCATCGTCGCGTCGAAATGGCAGGTTAGTGATCCGGGCGCACCGTTCGATTTCTTTCTTGAAGAAACGGCCCGAGGTGGCGCCCTTTTGCGCCCTCAACCTACAACGAATTTGGCCGCAATCCGAGTGGCGGTTGTGGCCAAAGTTCTGGCAAAGCACGGTGTGGGTCCTGAATGGGACGTGCCAATTCCGTCTGTCGTGACCTCGGCGGTCGTTGCCTAGCCGATCGGAACGATGTGCTGAAATGGGCGTCGTCGCCATTCATCCAAGTGTCCGGATTGTCCCGCGTTTTGTCTGTTCACACGCGTGCCGCAAAAGTCGTTTCGTACCAGAGCGGCCCTCGGTGCAAGTCGCGGCATAGGTTTAAGGAGAGCCCAAAATGATCCAGACCGCGATAGCCAAGAATGTCATCTAAGCGCAGCTATGCCGACTTTGCTAAAGTGCATACATGGCTCACGATGGACATTCGCCAATTCAAACCGCAATTTCTCCAAAGCTTCCGTTCTCAATGTTGAGCCCAACAATCGAGGCTATGACTTATCGAGTCATTTTCAGACCAACTTCGGCAGCCACACTCCTACTTGCATCATCGTGACAAAGCCGAGAGCTGAGTATTCCCACAAATGGAAAATTGATGTTATATAGAGAAATAGGAATATTAATTCTTGAGATGTAAGTCACGGGCACCACCGGGCGATCTTGAGTTGGGAGGTCTATATGCTTCGAGCTTTTGTTTATTCTATCTCACTGGGGCTGGCATCATCGACGGTCTTTGCCGACGCTGTTCCTAGCGAAGAAGCGGCGGAAGGCTTGTTCTCAAAGCAGCCGTATTCACCATATGCGAACCGGACTTTCCCTGAGCGCCCGCTGTGGGGAGACTCGCATCTTCACACCGGACTTTCGCTGGATGCAGGTGCTTTCGGGAACACACTGTTACCCGATGAAGCTTGGCGCTTTGCAAAAGGCGAACAGGTCATTTCTTCCACGGGTCAACCAGTGAGACTGGCCCGGCCTCTGGACTGGATGGTTCTCACGGATCACACTGACCTGATGGGATTTGCCCCGGACCTTCAGGCTGGTAAGCCGGGCGTTCTTGCCGATCCAAAAGGATTGGAATGGTACGAAGGTTACAAGGCAGGTGGCGAAGATGCCGGCAAAGCGGCGTTCGACATCATCACCAACTTCTCGCAAATGACCCTGCCAGAAGTTCTTCTAGAGTCTTACAGCCCAGGTGCAGATGCATTTGCTTTTACATGGGAACAAATCGTTCTGGCTGCGGAAGAACATAACGACCCCGGCAATTTCACAGCCTTCATCGGATTCGAATGGACCTCTGTACCCAAGGGTTTCAATCTGCATCGGAACGTCATGCTGCGTGATGGGCCGATCAGGGCGCTTCAGATGGTGCCGCCGGTCACGCAACCACCCTTTGGTGATACCGACCCAAAGGCGCTATATGCATGGCTGGAAGACTATCAAGAAAAAACGGGCGGTCGGGCGGTAGCTTTCGCCCATAACGGCAACCTTTCGAACGGATGGATGTTCCCGACCGAAGACACCTATCACGGTGGCAAGGTAGACGAGGAATATGTGGCCGCCCGCGCGAAATGGGAACCCCACTATGAAGTCACGCAGATCAAGGGCGACGGCGAAGCGCACCCCTTCCTGAGCCCCGATGATGAATTCGCGGATTACGAAAACTGGGACGTCGGCAACCTCGACATAACCGAGTTGAAAACCGATGACATGCTGGCTGGCGAATACGCCCGAGAAGCTTTGAAGCGCGGTTTGTTGTTAGAAGAAAAGTTCGGCGTTAACCCATATAAGTTCGGCATGGGCGGAGCAACGGACAGCCATACGTCTCTGGCGACTGCCGAAGAAGACAACTTCTTTGGAAAATCCGTCAGCGTTGAACCATCGGCCACGAGAATAAAGCATCCTTTCATCGCCAATGACCTTGGCGAAATTCCTGGCGACCTTCTTGTCGCATCGGGATACACGGCAGTTTGGGCGACCGATAATACTCGCGCTGCAATCTTCGATGCGTTCAAGCGACGCGAAACCTATGCAACCACCGGACCTCGGATCGGCCTGCGGTTCTTTGGCGGTTGGGGTTTCAGTGACGCGGATGTTGAAACACGCTTCCTTGCAGATGTGGGCTACACCAAAGGTGTTCCGATGGGCTCGGATCTGCGACCTCGCGAGGGTGAAGGTGCGCCCGCATTCCTGATCGCTGCACTACGCGACCCGGTTGGTGCCAATCTGGATCGCGTGCAGGTGGTAAAGGGTTGGCTGGATTCTGAAGGGGCCTTGCAGGAAAAGGTTTACGATGTGGCGTGGTCGGACAACCGTGTTGCTGACCAAAACGGCAAGATCCCTGCGGTTGGAAACACAGTTGATGTTGAAACCGCCAGTTGGACCAACACGATTGGAACTGCCGAACTTGTAACCGTTTGGTCTGATCCTGAATTCGATCCAAATGCACGCGCATTTTATTACGTACGTGCGATCGAAATTCCAACACCGCGTTGGATCCTTTACGATGAGCTGAGATTTGGCGCCGAATTGCCCGAAGACGCGGTGCTCACACATCAGGAACGCGCTTACTCTTCCCCGATTTGGTATACACCGGCAGAGTAACACTGCCGATCACGGCGTTGGCAACCGAGGTAGAAGCCTTTACCTCGGCCCATTCACCAGACGATTGATTTGTGCGTAGCGTTGATTTTCTTGCAATGCTCAATCGACTGATGTCAGCATCGATACGTAAAACCGGAGCGCGTTTCATGCAGGAGCCTTCATGCGAATATTGAAAGAACCCCTGTTCCATTTCTTCCTGATTGGAGCAGCTATTTTCATTTGGTTCCAAATAGTTGCGCCGGAAAACGAGACTGTCGAAGATTTTGTGACAATAACAATCGACGAAAACGATATCGCGCTTTTGTCTGATCAGTTTGAAGCACGGTGGAAACGGCGCCCAAGCGGTGCCGAGCTGCAAGCTTTGACTGATGCAACAATTCGCGAAGAGGTACTGGTCAGAGAAGCCAGAAAGCTTGGCCTTGATCGCGGAGACTCTGTGATCCGGTCTCGTCTCAGTCAAAAAATGGATTTCCTGACCGAAGCGATCGCCACGTCTGTTGTTCCGGAAGACGAAGATTTAGAGGCCTTTTTGCAAAACAACTCGGAGCGCTATGCGACGCCCAGCAAGCTGGCCTTCATTCAGGTCTTTATTGGTGAGGAGCCAAACAAAGCTGAAATCGAGGGGGTCTTGGCCGCCCTGCGCGCGGGAGATGAGGTTTCCGACCTGGGCGCCTCGACACTGCTGCCCGCATCTATGCCCTTGACTGCGACCAGAGTGATAGACTCGGTCTTTGGATCTGGCTTTTCCAAGGGTCTTACAACATTGGATAAAGGTCAGTGGGCTGGCCCGATCCAGTCGGGTTACGGGGTCCATCTGGTTCAGGTGCAAGACATCGAACCTAGTCAAATACCCCCATTGTCAGAAATTCACGATGCCGTGCTGCGGGATTGGCGTCGCGTGATGAGCGAAGATCTGGCGCAAGCGCAATATGAGATTCTTGCTGCCAACTATGAGATCATAGTGCCCGCTCTCTCAGGTCAAACCAAATGAAAGCTGTATTTGGCCTACTGTTTGCCTTGCTGATTGCGTGGGTTGCAGGAAATGCCTCGGCGCATGCGCTTGATCCGGGGTACTTGGAAATTCGCCAAATCACATCGGACACCTGGAGCGTTCATTGGCGAAAACCCGATGTGAATGGTCAACCCATGGCGATTGATGTCATGGCGCCGGATGGTTGCACCCCGGCGCGCGGCCCTACCCCAATTTCCGATGGCAGAGCATGGGTTTCTTCCTGGGTTATCGAGTGCCGCGGGGATATTGCGGGCCAACCCATCCAGATAGAAGGTCTGGAGGTTCAAAAGAACGACGTATTGGTCCGAGTGCAGCCCCTGCAGGCTGAGCCCACGACGCTTCGGTTCACACCAGAGACAGCCGTTCAGAACATACCTTCTGAACAGACCACATGGTCTGTTTTCACCGCGTATTTCCAGTTGGGTTTTGAACACATACTGGAAGGTTGGGATCATCTGCTGTTTGTCTTCGCGTTGTTTGTTCTGGTCCGCGATCCGTGGAGACTGGTGGGAGCAGTCACAGCATTCACACTGGCGCATTCAATAACACTGGCATTGGCAACGCTTGGTTTTCTGAATGTCCCTGGTCCGCCGGTCGAGGCCATCATTGCGCTTTCTATTGTTTTTCTGGCGATGGAAATTGTTAAGGTTGGCGACGGGCGTTTCCGACTTTCAAAGCAGAAGCCCTGGGTCGTTTGTTTCGGGTTTGGGCTTTTGCATGGCCTTGGTTTTGCAGGCGCTTTGGCCGATATCGGACTACCCTCAAACGATATTCCTGCAGCCTTGCTTGCCTTCAACCTGGGCGTCGAGGCCGGCCAGTTGAGTTTTGTCGGGGCCTTGGCACTTCTTGTCGCGATCTGGCGGTTGATAGCACGTCCAGTTAGCCAAAGGGCGACTGTGATTACAGCCTATGGCATCGGGTCGGTATCGATGTACTGGCTCATAGAACGCATAAGTGGATTCTGAAGCGCTTTGCCTCGGTGTCGGTTCAGGTGCAACCGCGCAGAATGCGCCTGCGCACAAAAGCCCACTTCGTCGTATGCCCAACGTTTGTTGTCTAGCCCCCATGTTCTGGGCCATTTCGGACTAGAGTTTCGGGGACTGGTGGGCGCATGTTGAGGGCCTGATGGGGTCGGGTGTGGTTGTATTGCCTGAGCCAGCAATTGATCACGATCTGTGTCTGCTTGGTCGTTGTGAACCATTCGGAATTGAGAACCTCGCGGCGGAGCGTTCCATTGAACCTCTCGTTGTATCCGTTCTCCCAGGGAGAGCCCCGGGTAGATCCGGATCGGGTTCACACCGACCTTCTCGAGCCAACTCTGGGTTGCTCGTGAAGAGAACTCTGGGCCGTTATCGCTTCGAACGAAATCAGGCTTTCCGTGGCGCAGGAACAGCCCGTAGAGAACCTCCAGCACATCTTCAGAACCCATGCGGGTCCGAACTTCCACTGCAAGCGCCTGGCGGGTGTATTCATCCAGAACCGTGAGCATCTTGTAGCTCCGCCCATTGCTCAGCTTGTCGTGAACGAAATCGACGCTCCAGACATGGTTGGGATGCGTCGGTCGGAGCCGAATGATCGAACTGTCCTTGTGGTACAGGCGACGCTTCTTCTTGTGCCGCTGCGGGAGTTGCAGACCTTCCTCCCGCCACAGCCGTTCTACCTTCTTGTGATTGACACGCCAGCCCTCAACCCGAAGCAGCTGCGCCACCTTACGGTAGCCATACCGGCCATAGCTCTTGGCCAGACGGATCATGGCCAGTCGAAGAGCATCATCGTTCTTCTCTACGGCCTGGTATTGCATGGAGCTGCGTGCAAGTCCGACCACCTTGCAGGTGCGACGCTCTGATGTGCCAAGCTTCTGGCGAGCATGAATGACGGCCTGACGAAGTTGGCTCGTCGTCAGGCCCTCGGTTTTAGGTAGTTCAGACTTTCTTTGAGGATCAGCTTGTCCAGTTCCAGTTCGGCCACGATCTTCTTCAGCCGGGCATTTTCTTTCTCCAGGCTGCGCAACTCCGACAGTTGCGACTTGCCCATGCCACCGAACCGACGCCGCCAATTGTAGTAGGTCGCATCGCTGACACCAACACCACGACAGGCTGTCCGAACATCGTCGCCATCTGCCAGCTTCAGTTCAATCTCACGCAGCAGCTTCAGAATGTCTTCGTCCGAGTATCGCTTCCGAGCCATCTCTTGTTCCCCCTTCTCGGCCAAAGTAGTGGCCCAATTTTAGGGGGCAAAGACAATGCAGGGCAGCGTGTGGCGGGAAGACGGTTTGCTTTACGTTCGCGCAAGTCTGATCCGCGCCGCTGATGCACAGGTTTTGTGGAGTGAGCGTTTCATAGAAGGTACCCAAGGCCTCAGCATCACCGGCATTCAGGAAAAAATTGCGTCACAATTCGCATCTCGCATCGGGCAACAGCACGGCTATGTGCTACGCGACGTGCGCGGAACGCGGCTCGATAATCCGAACGATCACAGTTTGCGGGGCTTTTCCTGTGTGGCGAGTGCGCAGATTTACCGGCGCACCTACCACCGCGATGAGTATCCGGCAGTACGGGAATGTCTGGAAGCGATTGTTCTCGAAGACCCTGACTATGCCCGCGCCTGGGCCATGCTTGCATATGTTCGCAACGATGCAGCCCGTTTCGGACATGAGACCGACCTGTCGAGAGAGGCGGCATTTGATCTGGCGCGCGACGCTGCGACTCGCGCGCTCGATCTGGACCCGCAAGATACCGACGCACTCCAGGCGATGTCGCATGTTGAGCAATACGCTGGCGATATGGAGCGTTCGATAGACTATGCGCGAAAAGCGGTAGAGGTGAACCCGAACGATCCGGCAGCGGTCGCCAACCTTGCCATCCGATACGCGATCGCCGGCCGTTTTTCAGAGGCAGCACCAACCATGCGCCGGGCCATCGATGCGTCGGTCGCGCCGCCGCCATTTTACTATCACGTGCTAACCGCTGACAGTTTGCTCAAAAAGGACTGGCCAGAAATGCTCGCAAACGCAGACAGGGCTGCCATCGATGGGTGGTCGTTCGGTCAGGCGATGCTTGCCATCGCACACAACCAGCTTGCTAACACCGAGGCCTCTAAAGCAGCTTTTGATGCAATGGCTGAACTCGACCCGCTGCTTGCCAACGACCCGAGGTCTTGGCTCCAAGGGCACAACATGCACCCAACTGTGGTCGACGCCGTTTATGAGGGTCTTGCCGAAACACGCGCAGCGTTGTCGAAGTGAAAAGCAGGGCGGTTGACCATTGTTTTCGATATTTAATTTCGACAGAATTGCGAAGTGGACAACTTCCCTCGCGATTTACTCGTCTTGAGACCGGAAAATTATTGCAATCAGTTGCTGGCAAATAGCATTTTATAGAACGATTTCGGCAGTCGACCTCGTCCGCAACTCGGTCATAGGCCTTTCCGACATCGTTGCGGCCACGACCAACGGCCGCATGTTAGGTTGCGATGCAGCGCGTGTCTAATGCGCTCGTTTTGCTGAATGAGCGAAGGTCGCGATTTCAATTCGACTGCTTTGGGCTCAATGCGGTCATACAAGTGTATTGAGAGGAACGTCTTCTTTCAAAAAGAAAACGCTTTCATCACGCATTTTAACTGCGTTCGACAACGGCGTTTGCGCCCTCCCGCAACCAAATACAACAGAACCGCCCGTCGGATCTACAAACAGCCCACCGGACTGTTTGCTGCACGATCTCACCTCGTCAGGACCATGTCCTGAAGGCCAAAGGTTCAAACCCTACTCCAAAAATCAGCTTTAGAACGAAAATTACAAATGCTTACACGCCGATCAACGCCAAACATTCCGTAAAAAATAATGCCTATATCCCTCCGTCAGAGCCTAAAACATCGCCTGTGACATTGGAATAAACGCCTCTTATATGGCTTTGAAATCAGGCTATCGCATGAATCGGACCTTTCTCGACGGATTCAGGCATTACTCTTCAAGGGGATACTCTCAAATTCAACATCTCTGACGCTATATCGACTTTGATGCCCGCCAAGTTTAGCGCGCGCTCAAGCATCAGGGCCAAGCAGCAATACTTGGATATCTGCAACATTGGTTCCGGTCGCACCAGTCATCAGAAGATCACCCGATAGTCCCAATGCCCGGTGACTGTCGTTGTTTGCCAACAGCGTGGACGGATTTTGCCCCGCATCGCGGATACGGTCGAATGTTCCCACATCCACAATCGCACCCGCTGCGGGGGTCGGACCATCACGGCCATCTGTTCCACCGCTGAGGAAAATCCAGTTGCCGGGAATAGCTTCCCCTTGCGCCAGTTGGGCGACGCGCAGCGCTAGTTCCTGATTGCGCCCACCAAGACCCGCACCCTGCAGCCGGACGGTTGTCTCCCCTCCGAAAAGCAGAGCGACCGGGCGGTCGGAAGCCACAGAACGGGCCGCTTGCAGAATCTGACGTGCAGCGTCGGACACGTCTCCTGTCAGTGCTTTGGAGGCAATTTCAGCCCGACAAAACTGCGCCGCACAGCGATGCGCAGCCTCAAGGCTTATCGTGTTCGACCCGATCAGATGATTTGTCGCTTCAACTGCTATCGTCTGTTCAGGAACGCTGTGTTCTAGATGGTCCCGCACGGATTGGGGCAGACGCTTCCAGATGCCAGCCCCAATGCAGATCCTGCGGGCATCGGCTTGGGTTCCGATGGGTGGAGAAGTGGGGCCGCTGGCAACGGCACGCAGGTCATCTCCGATCACATCCGACAGAATATAGGCTGTGACCGGTGCAGGTGAACCGTGTCGCAGAAACCCTCCGCCCTTGAGCTGGCTCAGATGCTGGCGCACCAGGTTCATGTGCACGATGTCCAATCCGGAAGACAACAAGAGCTCGTTGACCACAATCTTATCCGATAGGGACAATCCGTCCACAGGTGCCGGAACCAGGGCCGATCCCCCGCCAGAGATCAGCGCTATGATCTGATCTTGCTCGCGTGCTGCGCTGAGCAGATCAATGATCTGGCGACCGGCTTTGAGGCCCCGTTCGTCCGGAACGGGGTGTGCACTGTTCAACACAGTTGCACCGGGTACGACCGCTTGGTTTTCGGAATGGGTCACGGCCAGAGCGACATGATCACCCTGAACGTTTTGCAAGGCTTCCGCCATCATGGCTGGGGCCGCTTTGCCAATCGCGATCAGGATGCTGCGCCCACCCTGTTTGGGCGCAGGCAATGGGGCTGATTGCAGCCGTCTGCTCAGGGATACCGCCGGATCTGCCGCAGCTATGGCTTCGGCAAATATGTTGGCGGCACAATCGCGTTGAGACATGGACGATTGTAAAGTCATGAGGCGATCATGCTGCTGCGATTTGACGGGCCTTTTCAACCATAACTTCAGCTTGACGGATCGAAGCATAGTCGATCAGGCGGCCATCCAACGAAACCGCTCCCTTTCCCGCTGCTTCGGCTTCGGCCATTGCTTCGAGAATGCGTTGTGCCTTGGTGACTTCGGCGTCGCCCGGCGACATAACATCGTTTGCCAGTGAAATCTGGCTGGGATGGATGGCCCATTTGCCCTCGCAGCCTAATACTGCCGCGCGCTTTGCGGCGGCTTTGTAGCCGTCCGGGTCTTGGAAGTCTCCAAAAGGGCCGTCGATCGGGCGCAAACCATTGGCGCGGGCAGCCACAACCATGCGGGCAAGCGCATAGTGCCACATATCTCCCCAATGGGTCAGGCGTCCTCCGTCCGTATCGGCGTCAGTCAGAACGGAATAATCCGGGTTAACACCGCCGATAATAGTCGTCCGCGCGCGGGTCGAGGCGGCATAGTCGGCTACGCCGAAATGCAGGCTTTCGTTACGTTTCGACGCCGCCGCGATCTCACTGACGTTCTGCATCCCCAACGCAGTTTCGATGATATGCTCGAATCCGATGCGCTTTTTGTACCCCTTTGCATCCTCGATTTGCGTGACCATCATGTCGACGGCATAGACATCTGCCGCGGTGCCGACCTTGGGGATCATGATCAGATCAAGTCGTTCGCCAGCCTGTTCAACCACATCCACCACATCGCGGTACATGTAATGCGTGTCGAGCCCGTTGATGCGTACCGACATGGTCTTGCTGCCCCAGTCGATGTCGTTCAGAGCCTCAATGATGTTTTTGCGGGCCTGTTCTTTCTCGTCCGGCGCGACGGCGTCCTCCAGATCAAGGAAGATGACATCCACGTCCGATTGTGCGGCCTTTTCGAACATTCCGGGTTGGCTGCCAGGCACGGCGAGTTCGCTACGGTTTAGGCGGGCAGGAGCCTGTTCGATGGAATGAAAGCTCATGGGTTGGTGTCCTTCAGTTTACAAGTTTGGATAGATAGGGAATCTGGCGCAGAGGTTTGCGACTTCGGTTTTGACTTTGGCCTCGACCTCACCGTTACCGTCCTCGCCATTTGCGGCCAGACCGTCGACCACTTCGATGATCCAGT
>NZ_JBXWOB010000021.1:0-19189 GCF_059610685.1 Ruegeria sp. CDSC052 | reverse complement strand
ATATTACACACCGTGCCAGAGCGGGCTTTTGCGTTGCGCCATCACAACTGAAAGCACCGTGGAAGCAAACGGGGCGAGAAAAACACTGTGACGGACCCGTAATAGATAATGCCAACCCGTAGGAAACCGTCGCTGTCAAAACCTTCTTCAAAACCGCCAAGGCCGAACGGTTTTGGCGGAGATCGTGGAGCATACGACAATACGCTGAAATGGCGGCCTCCGGGCTTTCGCAACAATAGCGCAAGCAATTCATTGGCCTCCAATCCCGCTGAGCCACGCACTTGTCGCTTCAAGCCCTTTTCGCAAGACAGCAAACATTTGCTCAATTTCACTTTCGCTAATGATTAGGGGCGGTGAAAGAACACACATGTTGATCACAGGTCGAACCAATAACCCACGTTTCTGGCATTCGATATCGATCTGGTTACCAATCTCGTAGTCGCACCCCAGATCGCTCTGGGGATCACCATCGACTGAGCATTGAACGCATCCCATCAACCCCATGCCGCGCACATCGGTAACGATGTCAATCTGACCCAACTGCTGTAGCTGATCCTGAAAAACTGGAGCGACCTTTCGAACGTGTTCGAGAAGCTTTTCCCGTTCAATAATTTCCATACTTTTCAGACCAGCGGCCGCGCTGACCGGGTGGCCAGAATAGGTGTAGCCATTTGAGAAGGTAGCATCTTTCCCTGCAACATCGGCGATCAATCTATCCGAGATAATCGCGGCGCCCATCGGTGCATACCCAGATGTCATTCCTTTGGCACAGGTGATTATGTCTGGCTGAATGCCAAAAACTGCCTCAGACGCGAACCAATGGCCCAAACGCCCGAAAGCCGTCACTACTTCGTCGGAGATGTATAGAACATCATACTTCTTGCAGATGTTTAGGCAACTTTCGTGATACCCTTTCGGCGGCACTATCACGCCACCAGAGGCAAGAACCGGTTCGGCGATAAAAGCGGCAACATTTTCTGGGCCAAGCGCCACAATGGCGTTTTCCAGGTCCGAAACTTTCTCTTTCAGAAAGCTCTCTTCGCTTTGACCAGGCGCACGATAAAGCGGATTCACGTCTGGCAAGAAATGTGCGAGGTCATCCGCCTTGTCGAGCCAAAGCCTGTCACGCTCTTTTCCACTGACGCTGGCCGCCAAAAAAGTGCTTCCATGATAAGCTTTTTGCCTTGAAATGATTTTCTTTTTCTCGGGGCGTCCCAAGAGGTTGTTGCGGAAATGAACAAACCGGATGGCCGTATCAACTGCGGTGGAACCGCCGGTGGTAAAAAAGACATTGTTCAAATCGCCCGGCGCACGTTTAGCGATTTCGCGCGCGAACCACGCAGTAGTCGAGTTGGAATTGTTAAAGGGCGAGAAATAGGCAAGGTTCCGAGCTTGCTCAGCCATGGCCTCGGCCATCTCCGCGCGCCCATAACCGATCTGAGTGCACCACATGCCTCCCGGTCCGTCGATCAAGCGTTCGCCTTTTTCGTTCACCACATGGATGCCGCTGGCACCTTCGATAAAAGTGCGGTCGTTTTCGCCCAATGTTGCCATCCCTTCCCACGGGTGCAGGAAGTGGTCGTTGTCCCAGTGCTTGACGTTAGAGTTATCCACGGCGGGCCATGCTTTCTGTGCTCATCACAATTGGGAATTCTTCGCGAACCTGAGCGTCTGAGGCGCCGAAGTAGTTGGGGAAATGGCTATCGAGAATGGAATTGGCCTTGTCACGGGCACGGTCCAGAAGATCAGTTTTGCCTTCGTTTTCCCATGTGTCCGTGCGCTCACGATCCATGAGCCGTGGGTAGACGAATTCGCTGTTCATATAGCTCAGTGTGTGCGGGTTGCCGAGAAAATGACCAGGGTCGATGGCACACTGGTGGATCACATCCACCGCCATGGTTTCATCCGTGACTTCAATCCCGCGCAACGACCGCAGGATCATACCGCCCGCTTCGTCATCGATGACCATGCTTTCAAAACTGCATCCCATCAGGCTACCGATCATACCCCCGAACTCGCACAAACGATTGGCACCGGCATGAGCGGCAAGCGTGAAGGTTAGTGCCTTTTCCAACCCGTATTGCGCGTCGGGTATCTTAGCATCGGTCATGCCTGCGCCGACAGAGGTTGGAAGGCCATAAAAGTTACCCATCTGAATGGCTGCGGCCCCGATCAGAGCCTGTTCGCCACTGCCGCCGGTGAATGACCCGCTGCGCAGGTCAGTGATGAAGGGCCAGGCGGCAAAGCAGACCGGACAACCTGGTGTGATGAGGTTTACGATGGCAACGCAGGCCAGCGTTTCGGCCACGGTTTGCACCAGCGTTCCCGCAAGTGTAGCGGGGGCTGTGGCCCCGGCTTGAGGAGGCACCGCCAAATCAACCGTCAGGCCCAACTTGGCGGTATCAATCAGGATTTCCATGTTTTCCTTCCCGACCCGCAAGGGGGAAACCATGGGGCAGCCACCAAATATGACGCTTGGCTTTTTCATGAAAGCCCCTTCGCCACCTTGAGCAAAATCAAACATGCGGATGGCATGCGGAATATGGCTGCGGTCGCGAAAAGTCAGACAGGCAGGTTTTTGACTGCCTGCGAGCATGGCATAAATGGTGTTCATGTCGTGAGCGAAATCATCAGTCACATCGGTGGCCAAAACTGTGTCGCCCAGCATATGGATGTTGTCCAAACGGTCCACCAGACGGGTGAAATCATAGACATCGCGCAGGATCGACGGGCGATAAGATTTAGTTTCGGAATCGAAGGTGGTCACGGCGGTGCCGGAGTTGGCGAAATAGACGCTCTCCGCCGAGCAATGCATGTCGTCTTTGCCTTCACGCTCTCCGCGGGCATAGACGTAAAACTCCTTGGCAGCACCAGCCAGGATGTCTTCCATCAGTGCGCGGGGGAAGCACAGCCGATTTAGATCATTCATCACCGCGCCCTTGGGCAGCACCAGATCAAGTAATTCCGGGAAATGATCGGTAATGCCGGTTTTTTCCAGAACGGTCAGAGCCGCTTGATGGATGTTCTCCATATCTGTTGGGGTAAGCGGCTTATAGCGGCCGCCACTTAATCCCCCACGCACGGCCTCATTGCCCGTGGTCGCCTGTTGAACCTTTATGCGCGCGGCGCGCCCACCACCACCGCGACGGCGTGATTTTACCTCAGCCATTACCGGCCATCCTTTGTTCTGGTTCCGAGCGGATCATGGCAAAATAGAAATCGTAAAAATCCTGGATCGAAGTTTCCATTTCGCCCAAGGGCCCCGGTTGGAAGTATTGAGAATTAACGCCGGACTGGTTGTGCCGAATGATGCGTTCATCATCCAAAGATGTGACATGCCAAAGCCAGGTCAGGTCTTCCTTGTTGTAATCTTGGCCTTCTTCGGCATCAGCGCTAACCAGCCAGACCACCTGAATGTCGGTTTCCTGTGGACCACGTGGAATAAAGCGGTAGCCCACCATGTGATCCGAATAGATCAGGAACCAATTCAATGGGCCAATATCAAAGTCAGTTGCGCCACCGTCGAAGCCTTTCAGCGTTCCAAGCAATGGCGCAAGCGCCTCGCCCGATTTGCTGCCGGTTTTGTAACCTTGGTAAAGTGGGTAGCGCCGATAATACCCGCTGGTGAATGGGGTGGGTGCAGCCGCGCCAACAAGCGCCAATTCATCAGGTGTCAGCCCGACTTCTACAGCCCTTGCATTTAGCGGCTCGACCAAGCCAGCCATGTCTTGTGGCGATTTCAGGCTATGAGAGCGAGAGTATTCTTTGTGTGCTGGTCCGCAGTGATAGCATTCAAGATAGTTCTCAACCGCCAGTTTCCAATTCGCGGGAACGGGAAATGACGCCGTATGCGCAACTTTCAGATCGTCAAAGCCATAGGGTTCGACGAGTGGCGAAAGCTGGCTGAGGACAGGATCTAGCGATGGCGTGTTTGCATCGGCACACACAAAGATCAAGCCTTTAAAGACACTCACCTGAACGGGAAAGAGCCCGAATTTGGATGGGTCAAAGTGTTCCCCCATGTTATGGCCAGCACGAAGTTTCCCCGAAAGTTCATATGTCCAGGCGTGATACGGGCAAACAAGAACACGGGAGTTGCCAGACTGTTCAGTGCAGACGCGAGATCCACGATGGCGACAGACGTTCAAATGAGCGCGAACTTCGCCTTCGCGGTCGCGAACAATAATGATGCTCTCCGGGCCATAGTCGAACAGGAAATAGTCTCCGGGGTTTGGGATTTGGCTGACATGCCCTGCCCAAAGCCAGTTACGGTTCCAGACCCGGGCGATGTCATAGTCATAGATGTCTTGCGAGGTATAGAATCCGCGCGGCAGAGCGTGGCCGTGCTGGTGCGAGGCTATCAAAGCATCTAACTCAAACGGTCGGCTGTTCATCACGTTTCCTCCAAATCGACTATCTCGCGGCGAAACCAATCCTTGTCTGCTTCTGCCTTTGGGCGTTCAAAATCGCGGGCCGCGCGGTGGCCTGCGAAGACAGCGTCGACGATCAGTCCCGGAGACGCGGCATCGCCTATAAGTTCGAGGGTCTTCAACCCAACCCTGCGTAAGCTGTCGTAAAGCGCTGTCTCTCGCTGGCGCTCGGTAACCAGAACTGTCGAGGCACAGGGAATACTCGCTTCGCGACCGGTAAAGGCACATCCGATGCGGGCCATGTCACTTTCGACCGCGGTCAGCACCTGATTACAGCGAATGTCGATGCCAAGTTCGATCAGACGAGCCTGAATACGGGGCTGCTCCAAAGTATGTACGGCGTAAGCAGAGACCAAACTCTCCGGCGTGACAAAGACCACCGGATATCCGGCAGCTGCCAGTTTTTCTGCAATCACACCTGCCAAATAGATATGGTCATCATCATAGATCATCACCGGGCCATTCGGAGGCAATATGCCGTTCATGATATCATCAGGTGTCAGCACTCTGGCGCTTTGCTCGATATGAGGCATACGGCGCTGGGTGTTTCGCCCCATGCCATCCGTACGCCAACGGCTGCCGGTGGCGACAAAGACGTGTTCGACGCCAAGCTCTGCCACCTGATCGCCGTCAAGTCTGCTGTCGGTGAACAACTGAACGTTGCCGCGCTGTTTCAGATCACTCAGGCGATAATCGACGACGCGCGACCAGGCCGCTAGGCCGGGAAGCTTGCTTTCCTTTGAAACACGTCCACCAAATTCAGCTGAGGCTTCGGCCAAGGTCACCTGATAGCCGCGCCGTGCGATTTGCATGGCACACTCAAGACCCGCGGGTCCGCCACCGATTACCAGTGCTTCCGCCTCGCTTTTTTTCGGTGCAATGATCTCGGGGTGCCAGCCGCGACGCCATTCCTCGCCCATGGTCGGGTTTTGGGTGCAGCGGATCGGAATACCCAGATTGTCCGAAGACACGCAGATGTTGCAGCCGATGCATTCGCGAATTTCGTCGATCCTGCCTTCTTCAATCTTCTTCGGTATGAACGGGTCCGCAATAGAAGGTCGCGCCGCTCCGATAAGGTCGACAATACCTTTCTTGACCATCGACAGCATCATATCGGGGGAGGTCAGGCGACCGACACCTACCACGGGTTTCCGTGTGATCTGTTTGACGTGGGACAGAAACGCGTTCTGATAACCATCTTCCGGCTGGAATCTGGTTGTGGCACTGTCATTGGACCAGTCGGCCACATTCACATCCCATAGGTCAGGAAGATCGGCCAAAAGCTCGACCACGGCACGGCCTTCTTCTGCGGCCTGCATACCGTCGGCGCCCACCATCTCATCAATGGCAAAGCGGAGCGCCACAGCGCAGCTGTCACCTACAGCTTCGTGGGTATCTTCCAGCAATTCGCGCGTCAGGCGCACGCGATTTTCAAGCGACCCGCCATATTCATCACTACGCTGGTTCATATGAGGCAGCATGAAATGTTGCGCCAAAGTCATGTTATGTCCGGCATAGACGTAAATGATGTCAAATCCGGCATCTTTCGCGCGCAGGGCGGCCTCGCGATGCCAGCGGCGGAATTCCCGGATATCGGCCTTATCCATGGCCTGCGCCTGCTTGGGATGCGTCGTATCGAGGGACATCTCAGAAGGTGCAAGAACCGGCGCGCGGGTCAGCAGGTTCTGTGCATGGTTGCCATTGTGAACCAGCTGAATGGCCGCCAGCGCACCATGCGCATGTACCGCATCCGTCATCAGCCGCAACGCGGGCACATCGCGCCCGTCCCATAGCCGCCCCTCGGCATAAGGAGATAAGTCTGAGGTTGGGTGGATTTCGGTCTCCTGATTGGAAACCACCGCCCACCCGCCTTCGGCTTTCATCCCACGTACGGCGGCATCCGCCCGCGGTCGGACATGCCCCAGCCCGGTGCAATGTGGCACCTGATAAAAGCGGTTTCTGGCTGTGACTGGCCCAATCTGAACCGGTTCAAAAAGCAGAGCATATGCGTTCGCGTTCGACATGTTCACGCGTTTTCCTGTATTTGGGACCCGGAGCCGTAAGGCCCCGGAAAAGTGGTTGTGTTAGAAGCCGGCTTTGATCCGTTCAAATTCTGCCAGCATTTTCGCCTCAAGCTCGGGATTCACCGCATCAAAGAACAAACTGCCTTCGAAGAAGCTTTTAGGGTCAGCAAAACCATAGGCTTCGATGTTGGCCTGATCGGCAACTTCGAACGCTTTTGCGTTGGAATGTGGGTAGCCCCAGTTGTCGATGATGTACTGACCGCTGGCAGGGTCAGTGAGCGCGTTCAACAGATCATAGACCTGATCGACCGGAGTCGTGGAAGACTTCAGATGCACGTAACCGCACGCCCAGGTCGCGATGCCCTTATCGACATCACGCATCATCGCGGCAGGCACTTCGTTCCAGATCAGGTTCAGTTCGGACTGGTTCCAGGCCCAACCCATTTCGATCTCACCGCTGGTCATGGCCTGATCAAACTGACCCGCATCGGACCAGTAAAAGCGCATGTTTGGGTGGATTGAGCGCAGGAAATCCGATGCTTCTTTGAACTGCTCATCGCTCAGATTTGTGTAATCATCAGCGTTTCCAGTGGCCAGCGCAGCCAGGGCATATGCAGACGACGCCGCATCCGGGATCGCGATCTTACCTGCATAGGCCGGGTCAGCCAGCAATTGCAGCGAGATATCATCCCCCGAGATTTTGTCGGTACGATAGATAAGACCCGTGTTCCCCCACTCGAACGGCAACATGTAAAGCTGGCCGTCCAGGACGATGGCGTCGACTTCCTTAATCTCAGGTAAAACATCGGCCCAGTTGGTCAGTTTGCTTTCATCCAGGGGCTGGATCAGGTCGGCTGCGACCCATTTCCGGACCGCGTCAGAACAAGGATGCGCCAGATCAGCCGTGAAACCCGAACTCAGTTTCGTGAAGGCTTCCTCCTGACTTCCAAAATAGGAATAGCTTGGCGCCTCATCCCCGTATTTTTCCATGTAGCTGGCAAAGAACCCGGGGTCTTCATATCCCGACCAGTCAAAAACCGTTAGATCAGCGCCACCTGCTATGGCACTTCCCGTGCTTATTGCCGTCGCACATGCGAAGGCCGCAATTCCCTGAACTCTCATTTTATCCTCCCACTATTTTACTATGGTCTGTACCAAGATCGATCACGCTTGCACCTTGAAGCCCCAGCCAAACTGCGTCGCCGCGTTTGAAATCGACCGTGTGAAAGTAGTTGGGAACCGAGACCGAGATTGGCTTTTCGGCTCCCGCAACCTGAATGTGATAGTGAATGTTCTCGCCATAGAAGGCGACGTTGCTGACAGTGCCTTGAACCGTTGATGGATAGTCTTCTGGCTTTTCAGCAGCGATTTCCAATTGTTCCGGGCGAATACCGATGTTCATGTCTTTAGAGCTGGTCGCAACGTTGGGATTTCTCTCAATCTCAATCCGCCCGAAGGCGGCTGCATCGATCGACAACATATTGCCGGTTTCGCCCGACAACTGGGCAGGCAGTATGTTCATCTCACCGATGAAACTGGCCACTTGCTGATCACAGGGACGGGCATAAAGCGTGGTTGGTGTATCCACCTGCTTGAGCCGTCCGTCGAACATCACACCGATGCGGTCGGACATGGTCATCGCCTCATATTGGTCGTGTGTGACCATCACGAAAGTGATGCCAAGCGATTGCTGCAGGTTGCGCATTTCAAACTGCATCTGTTCGCGCAATTTCTTGTCGAGAGCGGACAAGGGCTCGTCCAGCAACAACACCTTGGGTCGCATGATCAGCGCCCGGGCAAGCGCCACCCTTTGCCGCTGCCCACCGGACAATTCACTTGCGCCGCGATCCTGAAGACCTCCAAGCTCGACCATTTCCAGGGCTTCGGCTACGCGCTGGTCGATCTCTGCCTTGGGGGCCTTGCCCCGTAATCCATAGGCCACGTTGTTTCCGACGTTCAGGTGCGGGAAGATGGCGTAGCTCTGAAAGACCATGTTCGTTGGACGGTTGTTGGCAGGCACACCTTCCATATCCTGACCGTCGATCAGCACGGTACCCGCGGTCGGTTCCTGGAAGCCCGCGATCATCCGCAATACCGTAGTCTTGCCGCATCCCGAGGGGCCGAGGAGTGAGAAAAACTCGCCCTCTTTGAGATCGAGATCGATCCCGCTGGCCGCCAGGAATGTGCCATAGCGCTTTTCGACGCCCCTGAGTTCTATGATGTTTCTGTCTGTCATCGGACCTCTGATGCGGATGAGCGGCGGCGGAAGTACTCGGCCAGCACCAATAGCAGAACCGAGGTAAGCAGCAGGATAGAACCCAAGGCCAAAACGTTTGGAAGCTTGGCGGGGAAACGGATCTGGCTCCAGATATAGACCGGCAGTGTTGGCTGGTTGCCGGACAGGAAAAAGGCCAGGACGAACTCATCGAAGCTAACCGTAAAAGTGACCAGCATGCTGGCTACGATGCCCGGGGAAACGACCGGCAGCGTCACACGACGGAAGGTTTCGAACACGCCGACGCCCAGATCGTAGGATGCCTCTTCCAGCGACGCGTCGAAGTCATCGAACGCGGACTTCAAGATCGAAACGGAAAATGGCAGCGCAAGAAACGTATGGCCCAGAACTACGGTCAGCAGAGATGGTTTGAGACCGAGAAACAGAAACAGAACCAGCATTGACGAAGCCACGATAATACCCGGGATAACCAAAGGCAGCATTACCAGACCTTCAGCTGCACGCTGACCCCGAAAACGGTACCGAACAAAGGCGCGCGCGGCGAACAGCCCCATAGCGGTAGATAGAATTGCGACGACCGTGCCGACACCCAGCGAATTCCAAAGGGCCTGGATCAGCGTATCCTGCTCGCCCAGTTTCCGATACCAGTCCAGCGTCCAGCCTTTTATCGGAAAGGCAACGATTGTACCGCTGTTGAACGAGAACAAAGGTAGGAAAAGAACCGGCAGGTACAGAAAAACCAAATACAGGAAAGCATAGGCTGTCAGGGTCGAGGGGCGCTTCATCTGATCCTCCTCCCAAACTGGGTGGCGGTAATAACAAACACGATGGCGACGAAGCCGACCGACAGCATCGCGATCAGCGAAAGTGTGGCGCCGAGAGGCCAGTTGTTAGCGGCCCCGAATTGCACCTGAATAAGATTGGCGATCATCTTCCCGTCCGATCCGCCGACCAGCGCTGGAGTCACGTAGTCACCGACAGTCGGAATGAAGATGATCAGGCAAGCCGCAATGATCCCTGGGATGGTCAACGGCAGCGTCACCCGCATGAAGCGTTGCAAAGGACTGTTGCCGAGGTCGGTGGCGGCCTCCAACAGGCTTGGATCGATCTTCTGCAACGAGACATAGATCGGCAGGATCGCAAAAGGTGCCCAGGCATGGGCAAGCGTCAGTACGACAGCGAATTCATTATAGAGCAAGAAGTCGAGCGGTTCGTCGATCAGACCAAGCATCAGTAGTGCAGAATTCATCACCCCGTTGAACCCAAGGATGAGTTTCCAGGCAAATACGCGCAGGAGGTAGCTGGACCAGAACGGAATGGTGATGAGCAGAAGCCAGATGGTCTTTTTCCGGGCCTTCATCGCGATGAAGTACGCGATGGGATAGGCCAGTGCGACAGTGACTACCGTAACTGCTCCGGCAATCCAGATCGACCTTAGCATTAAATGTCGAACCAGCGGATCGGCAAACGCGTCGCTATAGTTTTTCAGCGTCGGTGTCTTGTCGAGCGTTACGTAGGTTTGGGTCCAGAACGAATAGGCGATCAGGATCACCAAAGGCGCCGCCACCAGAAACCCCACGTATGCCGTGGCTGGTGCGCTGAGGGTATAACCCCGGGACGCTTCGCTACGAAAAATCACCCTATCTCCCATCTCGGTACTTACGAGTCTCTAATGGACGATCGTCCATTTAATGTTGCGCCAGAAAGGCCTTTCGTGTCAATCTTCCTGTGAGCCACCCATATGAGAAGACCCTAAGCTAATGGAATCATTGAATAGAGTGACAGAGCCTAAAGGAAGAAAGCGTAGCTCGAAGCGCGATCCAGAAGCCAACAGGCAGCTTCTGATCAAGGCGACACTGGATACTATTGCTGATATCGGGGTCACCGATACCTCGGTCAGTCGCATTTGCGAGCGCTCAGGTCTGTCGCGCGGAATGATCCATTTGCATTTCGGGGGGAAGGACAATTTGCTGACCGCAGCGGCCCAGCATTTCAGTACCGAGTATTATGCCGAGATGGACAGAATGACCGAACTGGGCTCGGATGCATCGCCCGAAGAGCGAGTGATGGCTGTGATCGAGGCGGATCTATCCGAAGCTTTGCTCAATCCACGAAGTACGAAAATCTGGCATGCATTCCGAGGCATCGCGAGCTCACACCCAGGTATTGCCCGATACAGCAGCACTCAGGATCCCAAACTTGTCGAGACTTTGCGGCGCGCGTTCACGGAGATAGCCCAACAAAACGGACATGATCCGAACTTGGTGAATGATGCCACTAGCGGAACGTTGGCCTTACTGGAAGGTATGTGGGTAAATTACCTTACCGATATGCAGGTTTTTTCGCGACGACGCTCTGCTGAACTTATTCGAAGATTTTTAGGCGGACTTTTTCCAGGAAAATTCAAGTTGTGAGCCTTCGCGACGCTCAGGTTTGAGATGGAAACAATGCCTCTTCCTGGAAAGCAACTACTGGTATTGGTGAGGCCTCTAGCGTCCACGTAGCATCGACCTAGCTATTGAAAAATCTCGACGTCCGCTGTGCGCTATTAGCGGACTTTCACAATTAAACTTTGTAGTCCGAGATGCGCAACAAAGTGAGGTTTTGCAGCATTATTGACGTCGTGGTGTGGCTACGCACCCGTTGGTCCAATCTTCAAGCTGGTCGGGAAAAGCATCGACTGACTTCGCTCGGCGCCTGCGATAAATCTCGACATACATGCCTCCAGCCTTTGCCGAATAGCATACATCATCCAGAGTTTTCACACAGACTCAGTCCAATACACCATCAGCTGAAAGCAAGCATGGATGTTTGCAGCCAGAAGCTACAAGGTAGCACACGATATCCAGGACACCGAACAATGCCTAAAAAACACCAGGGACAAACGGTTGCGATAGATGTTGATCTCGCTGGAGATATTCTTCGAGTGGCGGTTTCTGGTCTTCCTAAACTAGTTTCTAGGAACGCGGCTAGCGCCTTGCTGGAGCTTCGTTCGGATCACGAACAGTTTCGGGGGTTTTTGAACCTCCCACCAAATGGAAACCACCTCATCAACTCTTGCCTACTCTATCCACCCTTTGAGCAATGTACCGATGGGGCACTTTTTCTAGCCTCTCAGTTTGCATACGCACCATATGCCGGAACCGCACTCATGGCTGCAGCCACCATAATTGCGAGCGCGAAGCGTCAAGCATTAGCCAAAGATCAACAAGTTGTTGCTTTGGAAACAGCAAATGGTGTCATGGAAGTACAAGTAACCCGAACAGATAGCGTTATGACACATGCCAAGTGGTTTACTGTCAAGCCCAAGCTATTGATTAATAATCAAATATTGAATCTTCCTCTAAGTGGAAACATTCCAGTTTCTCTAGTCGATGCCGGGTTGCCGTATTTGGTTGTCGATGCAGACTATCTAGGTATTTCGCTTAGTGAGCGCCAAAAATTGACCAACGCTGCAATTGAGTTAAGCGGGGCGGCTAGTAAACAATTTCCGATGTCCAATTTTGGCATTGGCGGCAGCTACGGTAAATACTTGGTCATGTTCAGTTCGAAATCAGGGAAGAACCATATTAAAACTGTCTGGGTCTCTGATAAGGGAGAACCGGCTAATTCGGCCGGGGGGACAGGCGCATTGTCCGTTGTGGTGGCGTGCGAGGGCAACGGGTCACTATCTCCCGGCAGGTCCGTGACAATCGAAGCACCGGGCGGGATTTTTGAATGCCAAGTTGTAGGTCAATTCGCCACTGTATCAGCAGAAGTTAGGATCGTTGCAAGGCATAGCTTTCCTTCTTTTTACAACGCTAATCAGTAAGGCAGCTTTTTAAATTGGGTGTTTGGGTGCAGAACCCTAACAAACCGAGCAACTGAATTCCATTCTGCCAGAACCCGTTGTGGCGCCTTAATTGCAACCCAGTGCCTGGTAGGGCCACTGAAAGCTTCGGACATTGCCGACGAGAGTATTGGGCCGACCCCCGACGAATATTCGGAAAGGCCTTCTGCGGGCAAGTTTTTCGCCCATCTTCACTAAAATCTGGGTTTTTTAGCTCAATCAGCCCAAATCGGACATTGGTCGTGGCAGTAAAGAACGACAGGAGTACACTAAAGGCACCAAAATCAGCGTGCTTTCTTGATCTTTATTTTGTCAAGCTTCGCTCTGCTCTTGGTCGATTCCTCAGAGCGCGTGAGAGCTTTGGCAATGGCCTTCAAGCCCATCCCCTTTGACACCAGTAGGTGCAATTTTTGAATTTCCTCTTGTGTCCAAGCTTGACGGTGACGCTCAAATCGTTCTGCCATGGTTTTCGTCTACCTTATCAATGTGTCTGATCTGTCATAAAGCATGGTGGTCGTGTTGACGCCAGCTCAAGCAAAATCACGAGTATCTTAGTGAAGCAACGGTGATACCAAACGCGACAAATGACAGACCCAGCCCAAAGCGGACAATCAAGACCAAACTTTGCAATTCCGGATAGCGGACCGAACCGGACATCAACGTTGAGCGTGCCAATGTCCGGTCATTGCTCGCTAGCCTTCAAGTGGGGCTCGGTTGACGCGACTGACCTCCTCCATAATGTCGAAAACATGGTCGGCGGTCACTGTGATCCCTATCGCTTCCAGGCGCTTCAGGTGCATTATTTTATAGCTTTCCAGATATTCGCGGTTCCGAAACAGGTATGTGGACCCATAGTGATTGGTTCCATCTTCGACAGTCCAAATCTTCCAGATTATTCCTGGCTCCTCCGCGATACTCTTTGCAAGTTGCTCGGTGCCGGCGAGAAATTCTTCTGTGATCGGACCTTCATAGGTCATATGCAGATCCCAGACTTTCAGTGTACTCATGTTTAGTTTCCTTTGTGAGTTTGGGAAAGTTCAGCGGTTTTTCCCGAGTTGGTAGAAGCATAGGACCGCAAGCAAGGCGAAGAAGATGGGGTCAGACCAGCCAAACCCGGTGAAAACTCCTGTCAGGCAGGCGTAAAGCGTGATGATGACGCCAAGTAGATTGGTCCACATCAATCCTGTGAGAAGGGCGATTGCAGCTTCACTGCCATGTTCTACGTCCCGAAACAGGAAGCTGATGATCCCGATGCCGCCCAGAAATATCGAGTTATGCTGTGACAGGAACACAGCGTATTGGTCGTTTAATTGCAGGCCGTAGTTTGGCCAGAGGATGGCCGGGGCAAAGAACAGCGCGAGCGCGAACAACATGTAAATCACGCCATGCACGGTCAGGAGTGTTTTGTTAGGCATGTTACGACTTTCTAAGGTTGAGGCAGTTTTTTTCGGAGTTGGTTGAGTGTCTTGATCGTCTGGCGTTTGTCCTGCACGCTGAGATCACCAAAAATCTGTTCCAGAGCTTGATTGTGGAGTGGCAGGAATTCGGCCACTTTTTGGCGCCCGGCTGCGGTCAATAACAGAACACGCGCCCGTCTGTCGGTTTCATCGACACTCTTTTCCACCCATCCGGCTTGAACCAGGTTTTTGACAACCACATCCAGGTTGCCGGATGTAGACAGTGTCAGCCGCATCAGATCGTTGATTGACAGCGGACCCTTGTTGCTAAGTGTTTCCAGCGCGTCCCATTGTGGCGCTGTAAGGCCCGCCGAACGAAACGCAGACACCATAGCGCGCATGAATAATTGCTGACTGCGTAGCAGGGCCAGCACCAGGGTTTGGTTTTCTCGGGCTTGATTTTTATGTCTCATGTTGCGCATGTATCCCTAGTTAGGGATAAATTCAAGTACTCCCCATAGAATGACCTAATCCACTCATTCGTTCGATGTGCAGCATTTGTTGGAATGACGCATAAAGCGAGCTTTCGCTGCATCTGCGCTAATGTCCGCAATCATTTCATCTCAGTTCATCAAGCAACGTTACTCTGTCACTGGAAATACATTTGTCTTCTTGACAACTCCGTAGACAAAGCTGCTGTCCATGGAGGCAATACCTCCAAGAGGATGCAACTTTCTGCGAACGAATTTTTCGTAATCTGAAAGATCAGCCACGACCACACGAAGCAGGTAATCCGATGAGCCGGTCATAACGAAACACTCCAGTACCTGGTCAATCCGCGCAATGGCTGCTTCGAATTTCTTTACTGTCGCTTCAGTATGGCTTTCCAGTTTGACGTGAACGAATACCGTTACCGGCAACCCGTAGGCCTCGGCGTCTATGTTGGCGCTATAGCCGGTGATGATTCCATTTTGCTCGAGCAGCTTCAGCCGCCTCAGACAGGGCGAAGGTGACAAGTTCACCTCTGCTGCCAAGTCTTGATTCGTCATTCGACCATTGCGCTGCAACGCTCGAATGATCTGTTGGTCTTTACGGTCTATTTTTTTCATAGATTAGCATATACTGCTACAAACGAGGTAGTATAAGACATTTTTGGAATATTTTGCCACTCGTGTCGTCATACTCTGCTTCTTGAAAACCAAGGAGTCACCCAATGCGCAACCGCCCCGACAGCTTCTCCACTCTTGCCATTCACCATGGCTATAACCCGATGGAAAACGAAGGAGCGTTGACGCCTCCGCTGCATCTGACCTCGACATTCGCTTTCGAAACCGCGGAAGCAGGCGGTGCGATGTTCGCGGGCGAGCAGGCAGGGCATGTTTATTCGCGCATCTCGAACCCGACTTGCGATTTGCTGGAGCAACGCATCGCGGTGCTTGAGGGGGCAGAGGCAGGATTGGCCCTGGCCTCGGGGATGGGGGCGATCACTGCAACGATGTGGACTCTTCTTGCCCCGGGGGATGAGGTCATTCTCGACAAGACGCTCTATGGCTGCACATTTTCCTTCATGCGGCACGGGCTGGCAAAATTCGGTGTGACAGTGACCCATGTGGATCTGACGGAGCCGGAAAACCTGATAGAGGCGATCAGCGGAAAAACCAAGGTGGTCTATTTTGAAACACCCGCCAATCCGAATATGCGCCTTGTAGATATCCAGTCTGTATCAGCCATTGCCCATGCCAACGGCGCCTACGTGGTGGTGGATAATACCTATGCCACGCCCTATCTGACCCAGCCAATCAAACATGGCGCAGATATCGTTCTGCACTCGGCGACGAAATATCTAGGCGGTCACGGAGATGTTGTTGCAGGGTTGCTGGCCGGATCGACCGAGCTGGTGACTGAAATCCGCCTCTATGGGATGAAGGATATGACCGGCGCGGTCATGGCCCCGTTTAACGCGATGCTCATACTGCGCGGCCTCAAGACACTGGAATTGCGCATGGATCGGCATTGCAGCAGCGCTGCGACCATCGCCGAATATCTGGAGCAATCCGCCGGTGTGCGAAAGGTCTGGTATCCGGGACTGAGCAGTTTCGAACAGCATGATGTCGCGCAGCGGCAGATGTCCAAATTCGGCGGCATGATTGCATTTGAACTGGATGGCGGTCTGGAAGCAGGGCGCGCGATGATGAACAGACTGCAAATGATCACCCGCGCCGTATCATTGGGAGATGCTGAAACACTGGTGCAGCACCCGGCCAGCATGACCCACTCTACCTATACGCCTGAAGAACGCGCCGCACATGGCATCAGCGATGGGCTGGTGCGATTGTCCATTGGCCTGGAGGGGATCGACGACGTGATCCACGATCTCGAACAAGCCTTGCCAAGACCCCCTGTCCGCAGCGCAGCTTAAGGAAATTGACCATGTCCATTGATCTCAAAACAATTGAACAACGTTTGCTGTGGCTGTCCCACTGGATGATCCACCATGCGAACCACATTCGGCCCAAAGCTGACGGGATCAAGGTTGGCGGGCATCAGGCGTCTTCGGCGTCGATGGTATCGATCATGACCGCGTTATATTTTCAGACCCTGCGTCCGGAAGATCGCGTAGCAGTCAAACCGCATGCCTCGCCGGTCTTTCACGCGATTCAGTATCTGATGGGCAACCAGACCCGTGAGAAGTTGGAGAACTTTCGCGGATTTGGTGGCGCGCAAAGCTATCCTTCCCGCACGAAAGATATCGATGACGTGGATTTTTCGACCGGTTCGGTGGGCCTTGGCGTTGCTATCACCTCGTTTGCGTCACTTGTGCAGGATTATGTACAGGCCAAATCCTGGGGCGATACGCAAAAGCTTGGACGCATGATCGCATTGGTTGGCGATGCTGAGCTGGACGAAGGCAATATCTATGAGGCACTGCAAGAGGGATGGAAGAACGATCTGCGTAATTGCTGGTGGATCATTGATTATAACCGCCAGTCATTGGACGGCGTCGTGCGTGAAGGACTGTTCCAACGGATTGAGCAAATCTTCGACGCCTTCGGATGGGATGTTGTGCGGGTTAAATACGGCGCTTTGCAACGCGCTGCGTTTAAAGAGCCGGGCGGAGAGAAGCTGCGTCAATGGATTGATCAGTGCCCCAACCAGCTCTACTCGGCACTGACCTTCATGGGGGGCGCGGTGTGGCGCGAGCGACTGATGGAAACCCTCGGCGATCAAGGCGACGTAAGCGCGTTGCTTGATGCGCGCAGCGATGACGAACTGGCCGCTCTGATGGAAAATCTGGGTGGGAACTGCGTCACCACCATGGCAGATACCTTCGCCGCAATAGATCACGACCGCCCGGTCTGTTTCCTTGCCTATACGATCAAGGGCTGGGGGACGCCGATTGCTGGCCACAAGGACAACCATGGTGGGTTGATGAACAAGACTCAGATGGCCGAATGGAAGAAATTCATGGGTGTTACTGAGGGTGATGAATGGGAGCGCTTTGCCACCATCGCAGACCCGGCAGCGTTTGAGAAAATGCTGGCAAAGACGCCCTTCTTCGCCAGAGGGCCGCGCCGATACTCAGATGACGTTATCGACGTCCCCTCAGTTGAGTTGGATCCGGGTCGTGAAATCTCGACTCAAATGGCATTCGGCAAGATTCTGGATGACCTGTCCAAAGGCAACAGCGCGCTGGCCGAGCGGATCGTGACGACCTCTCCGGATGTGACCGGCACAACCAATCTTGGCCCTTGGGTCAATCGCAGGAAACTGTTTGCGCGCACCCATCAATCCGACACTTTCAAGGCTGAAAATATCCCCTCCACCGCGAAGTGGGAGTTTACACCAGATGGTCAGCATATCGAACTTGGCATTGCTGAAATGAACCTGTTTTTGCTTCTGGCGGCGGCAGGGCTTTCGCACTCGGTTTTTGGCAAAAGGCTTATTCCCATTGGAACGGTCTATGATCCTTTTGTGTCCCGTGGCTTGGATGCGTTGAATTACGCCTGTTATCAGGATGCCCGTTTCATGATCGTGGGCACGCCCTCTGGCGTCACTTTGGCGCCGGAAGGCGGGGCGCATCAATCAATCGCGTCGCCGCTGATTGGCATGTCGCAAGACGGGTTGGCCGCATTTGAGCCCGCCTTTGCGGATGAATTGGCGGTCATCATGGAATGGGCCTTTGCCTATATGCAAAAAGATGGCGAGGGAGATCCCGATGAACGCACCTGGTTGCGCGACGAGACCGGCGGTTCGGTCTATTTACGTCTGACGACCAACCCGATTGAGCAGCCCGGTAAACGCGTGGATGACGATTTCCGTCAGGGGGCCATCGACGGTGCCTATTGGCTACGCAAACCGGGACCGAACTGCGAAGTTGTCATTGCTTATCAGGGCGCGGTTGCCCAGGAGGCCATCAGGGCAGCGGGCCATATCGCCCAGGGGCGGCGGGATGTCGGCGTTCTGGCAGTGACCTCTGCCGACCGGTTGAACGCCGGCTGGACTGCAGCGCAACGGGCGCGCACAAATGGCATTCGGGGCGCTGAGGCACATATCGAAACGCTGCTGGCAGATGTGCCGCGCGACTGCGCATTGATCACAGTGATCGACGGACACCCGGCAACGTTGTCCTGGTTGGGTGCCGTTCATGGCCACAAAACGATTCCGCACGGTGTGGAGCATTTCGGCCAAACCGGGTCTATTGCGGATTTGTACCGTCATTTCCGCATTGACGCTAACGCGTTGATCCAATCAGTAGGCGAATTGTCCCATGGTCGTAAAATCCCTCAGATTGTGGCTATAGCATAGCAGCAGCAGACATTGGATCACGTTGCTGCGTCTGCAACTATGGGCTCTCCTGTCGCCACTCTCTGCGGAGCGCTTCAACTGGTGGTAAGAGCCCATTTTGTGAGTCCGATTTTCATGCTGCGTGCGCTCGCGGTGTGGGAAATGCTGCGGTAGCGTAAAGTATGGTGCTGTCGGGCAGCGGGAAATGTCGCCATTCGTGCAGAGTGCAGCAAGGATCAGGGACTGAATTCACACATCGCGGACGAAGCTGACCTTGATGGTCACAGACTGAACGTCGGCTTCTGGCATCGTTGCGTGTGCTCTTCCTACAGGGCAAATAAAAACGGGCGGTCCGTTTCGAGCAAACTTACAATACCGGGCAATATTCTTATTCTATCTTCTTCTTTCCAACTAGGGTCAGGACTCATAGCCAATAGATGACGAGAGCTGCGATGGCGATTGCTGAGAGGAAGACCTTCGGGCACCTG
>NZ_JBXWOB010000020.1:0-43960 GCF_059610685.1 Ruegeria sp. CDSC052 | reverse complement strand
AAAGGTATTCCTCTCGGCCATCGCTCTCGCTGCTACAGTCCTATTCTGGCTGTAAATCAATGAGTCTGGAGCCTAGATATGTGGCGTCGATCATGACCATCTTCTTTTCACCGTGCTCGGCAGCCAGACCAGCCATCATCCGTGCGAAGATGCCTTTCTCGCTCCAACGCATCCACCGGCTGTAGAGCGCCTTTTGAGGTCCGGATTCCCAGGGCACATCTCGCCAACGCAACCCATTGCGATTAATGAAGATAATCCCGCTCAACACCCTTCTATCATCGACCCGTTGCCTGCCGTGCTACTTCGGGAAGAAAGGGGAAAGCTTGGCCATATGCTCGTCTGTCAGCCAATAAAGGTCGCTCATGTCATCGCTCCATATTTGGAGCTGTGAATCACGCAGCGCAGCGAAAATCAATGCATCCTGAGCCTAACATAGATCCAAGCGAAAGCTTCCTTCGCACCAAAAGTCAATTCATGGCAAGCGTTGTTGAATGGCCGCTAACCGAGACTGTGAATGCGCTTTATCCGAGAGTAGCGAACGGCGGGTAGGCTCGCATCAACGAAACTGCAAATTCTTGTCTTGAAGGTCCGCTTTGGGCTGCTAGCGGCCTATGGTGTTTGCTGCGGAGAATGGCAACACTGAACCCAAGGTGTTCATGTTGCAATAGGAATGAGCGGCAGCGACAAATCAGGGTACAGACATCAACGTTGTGAGTAGCGGTACGTTTTGACCATGCGACGTGCTGATGTCACGCAGCGAACATAGCCTCACCGCGATCTTGGAGATCGTTAGGCTTCTTGGTCGCTTTGTCTGCAAATTCAGGCGATGTTCAATGTCCCGAATTGGTTTTCGCTATACTGCAAAGCAGATCAACATGTTGATCCAACCAATCTTCGTCCAGTGCCTCGTGACGTATGAGTTTGCGGAAATAAGGTGCAGCGACTGCTAGTTCTATGAGTTGGTCAACCGGGACGTCGGCGGTGATCTCACCGCGGCCTATTGCGGCTGCAAATACTGCTTCAACACTTGCGAACCTGTCTTTCATAAATTCAGTGATCACCAACCTCGCTTCTGCATCGTTGGACGCAGCAGCGACCACCTGAGGCGCAATTTGGCCCCATGGTGTGTCATTCAAGGCTCCCATCAGTACACCGAGTAGCCAGCGCAGGTCAGATCGTAGCGGGCCATCGGTTTTGGGCGGTATGTTCGGCGGTGTTGCGATGCGCCTGAACGCTGCATCACGCAGACTACGCGCATCTGGCCAGTGTCTGTAAAGTGTGCTGCGCGAAATGCCCGTTGCCTTCGATACTGAGCCATGAGTTACGTGCAGCACGCCCTCATCCATTAGTATCTTTTGCGCAGCATCAAGCGCGGTCTGTCGTGTGGCGATCAGCCTAGGATCTTCTTTCAATCACCCCTCCTATAGAACATTTTGTTGCATAGTAGAACATTTTGTCCTAAAAGTATGGCAAGCTAAAACTAAATCCCAAAATTCAATTTCGCAAACACGTCTTGTCAAAATGGGAGCGTATCAATGTTCAAAGTGGCAGCAACCCCGCTGGCGGTAATCTTATCGATGGGCGCGACAACCGCATTGTCCGAGAGTGGCACTTACGAGCTGGATCCTGGACACAGCCAGGTATTGTTTAGCTACGATCACATCGGGTTCTCAGAAACGTTTGGAATGTTCTCAGGTTTTAGCGGTGAGATAGAGTTCAACGAAGATGATCCGTCGGCCTCATCTGTCACAGTGTCTATGCCTGTAAAATCCATGATCACGGGCTGGGATGCCCGTTTGCAACACTTCATGTCCGATGACTTTTTTAGCGCGAGTGACGGTGACGTGGTCACATTCGCCTCAACCAACATTGAAGTGACCGGGGACAACACCGCGAATATTTCTGGCGACCTGACCATGAATGGCATCACCAAACCTGTTGTCCTGGAAACAACGCTTAACAAGTCAGCGCCATACCCGTTTGGCCCAAAAGAGGGCACGCCAACCTTGGGGCTGGCAGCCACGGCGACTATCGTGCGGTCTGAATTCGGACTTGGGGCGTTTGCACCTGCGGTGAGCGACGAAATAGAGCTCTTGATCAATATCGAAGCGTTAAAGGCTGAATGATGTGTGCAAGTGCGCTGATACTGCACGGAGTGCTCTTTCTTAACTTTTGACGGGGTCGCCAACAATATGGATATTTTCCCGAAAATATTTGCTGTTGTCGCAGTAGCGGCGGTCACGAGCCCTTTGGCATATGCGCAAGAGTACGCGTTCCCAGAGCGCACCTCGCCCCGCCCTGAAACGACAAGCGGCGTACCGCATACTCAGATAGGTGTCGAAATTGATGCCGATTTGGCCCGGCTATTGCTGGAGCGAGTTGCGCAATTCCCAGGGGTCACACTTGGCCCCACACGCATATCACTACCTGGCGCGACTGGCTTTCAGCTTGATCCCGACATGTTGTTGTCTCGACCGAGCTCTATCGTCGGTGGGTTTGAGTTTGCGCATTTGCATCCTGACGGCAGTTTGCACGCTTCGCTCGACCCAGCATTGGCGCGAAAAGCAATTGAGGCTGGCTGGGCCGTAGCTCACCCTTGGGCCGATCAACGCCCCGGATGGAGCGGCTTTGTCATGATCTATACTCCAACCACACCAGAAGAGTTGGAAGTCGTCATCGATCTGGTCGAAAGTTCGTACACCTTCATCACCGGCAACACCTTGGGTTAAACCTGTTTTTCCCGAAAGTGTGCGGTGGCGCCTGTTTTCTGTCAGAGAGCAGTTTCAGCCACCTTGTTTCTCGCAGTCATTTTTTTCTTAAATTGTCGCCGTGGCGAATGCTCGATACCTTCAAGCCATTCACACTAATGGTAGCTGCCGTCCGCTTGTTAGATTTTGCAAAGCTCGGAGTGGAAGTTCCGCTTCGGGCTGCGACCAACTAATTGAACTGATCGCAGAGAATGGCGTATCTGCGCCCAAAGCGACCATTCCGGTATCTAATTACAAAGTGGGTGTTCATGTCTTTGGCCTCACTTCACGGGTTTTTCGGTGAACCGGCGAACTGCGAGGACCGAAGCAGCATAATCCCCCAGTGAAATCCCTCTGAAAGCAAAAGCCGCCGGTTTATTGCGTGCTCGGACGTCGACTTTGCCAGCGACCAATTCCGTCAAGTCGCCAGCAATTTGCTCGTATGGCAACATCGGCTTGTCGCTTTCCAGCTCCTGCAAACGGTCGTCGACAATTACCGTTTTGAAACCAATCATGTGCGCCGGCACCCACGGGATGCACGCATCAGTTATGGTGGCGAAGGCAGTCGGCTTCAGCCATCGGGCATCCAAGAAGGGTTCAATGGAGTAGTCCAACGTTATCGATGTCACTATCAGATCGGCATCACTCAAAGCGTCCTTGGCATCGGCGCATGTTTCAGCTTCGAGACCCATGCCCCTAGCATAACGACAAAGCTTGTCGGCATTCTCTTTACCTCGCCCGAACACGCGGATTCGTTTCAAGGGAAACAGTTCTGAAAACGCAGCTAGATGGGAGTGAGCCTGCACGCCCGCGCCCACAAAAGCCACTGTCTCGGCATGAGGGTCAGCAAGCCGACGCGCTGCCACCACTGACAGAGCCGCAGTTCTGTTTGCCGTAATCCAATTCGCTCCCAAGACCGCGCGAAGCAGTCCGGTTTGCGCATCCATAACCATGATGGCACCGTTTATCGCGGGAAGACCCCTCGCCGGATTTTCCGGACACACTGTAACCTGCTTGGTCACGATGAATCCATCATCTCCCATTGCCAATGTAGACATTGCGTAGCGCCCATCGCCGGGCAAAATGACTGTCTTGGGAGAAGTGTGAAGCTTTCCGTCTGCCTTGGCTATTAAAGCAGCCTCGATGGCATCGGCAACTTCCGAAGGTTGGATGCCTAAACCCCCGAGGTCGTCGTCAGACAGATAAATTAAGGCGTTCTCAGAAGTCACAGAGTCCCTCACTTAAGCAATTTGGCTTTTTGACTGAATACATTGTCTTCGGCAGTTCTTCCTATCGGTTTACCTTCACAGAAGTATTTTGGCTGTAACTTTTGATCGCCCGATCCAATGCGCAGAAAAAAAGCGCCTTCATTTTTCTGAAAATGTGAACCCAGTCGAACGCCTGCTTCGTCCATTAGGCCGACTTTGTGCGGTCTGAACCAACCCGATGACCTACTGAGATCGTCAGACGACAGGTTCGGGCCCATTGGTAGTTAAAGTTGCGAATTGTTCAAACGACACTTTGCAGATCAGATTCCGGGCGACTTCAGGTCGGGATCACTATCCGACACACCAACCCACCCAGCGATTCAGAGCGGTCCAGATCTAGTCTGGCATCGTAGGCTTTCAGTAAGTCGACCGCGATCGCCAGCCCAAGCCCGCTACCAACGACCGAGGTATCCAGTCGTCCGCCGGATCGCAAGGCTTCGCGGTGGGCGTCTTCTGGAATTCCCGGACCGTCATCCTCGATACTGATTTCGATACATTTCTGCTTACGTTTCGCGGTCAGCCGTACCGTGCTTCGACACCATTTGACCGCATTGTCCAGAAGGTTGCCCAAAATCTCTTCTATGTCCTGCGTATCCATGCGCACCCAAAGACCCGGATCGCCATCAATCTGCAGCGATTTGCCTTCGCGGTCCGCCATGGCCGAGAACAGCCGCGCCAGGCGCTTGATGGAGTTAGACAGATCGGTCCGCGAATGGGTCAGGTCAGCAGCGTTCAAAGCCCGCAGCCTGGCCAGAGATCGACCAAGTTGAGCATCGATCCTGTCCAGCGCCTCTTGTGCGGTATCTGTCACCGCTCCGGCGTTGGACAATGTCACAAGTTCATTGCGCAATATGGCTGTAGGAGTTTTCAATGCGTGTGCCAGATCTGCGGCCTGGCGGCGCGAACCCGAGACAATCTCGCGGTTCCGACGCAACAGCTGGTTCAGGTCCTCGACCAATGGCGAGACCTCTTCGGGGTAATCTGTTGGCCTAAGGTCTTCGTCTTGATCCCAGCGATGGGCCACATCCGTACGCAGCTTTCGCAATGGTCCCAGAACAACTGAAATCAGAAACAACGAGCCGGCTAAACCGATCAGGCCAACTAGGCCAAACACCGGCAGCAGGCTTTTCTGCGCCGCGCGCCGCTCGGCCACGAGTTGAGCCTGACTTTCGGCGACGCTGACGCCCCATACCGTGCCATCTTCATAAGTGATCTTCTGAAAAGCGCTGCGCAGCACTTCATTCTCCGGGCCGCTTGTGTCCCAGAGTGTGGGGATATCGGGAATGCCGGGGGGTTCCGCGATGACCTCATCAAACAGCGAGCGAGAGGTGAAGACCACACCGTCGGCGCTGCTGACCTGCCAGTACCGTCCGGAATAGGGGGTGCCATAAGCCGGGTCAAATATCAGATCCCGTAGGGCATCCGGGTTTTCGGTTGTGACATTCAGCCCGACAACCAGCTGTGTGTGACGATCCAGCAGCGCAGAGTCGAACCGGTTGGACACCCGTGCATCAATGTATGAGAAAACCGCCAGTGTGCCTACGCCCACAGACACTGCCCCAGATGCAATTCCCCCCAGCAATGCCCGTTGTCGCAGCGATAACATCAGGCCGAATCGATCATATATCCACGACCCCGAACCGTTGTGATCAGGTCAGTGCCAAGCTTCTTGCGCAGACGGGTAACAAATACGGCGATAGTGTTCGAATCCCGGTCTCCATCGTATTCATAGATATGCTCTGAAAGTTCTGATCGTGAAATCATCCGACCAGAATTATGCGCCAGATAAGTCAGCACCGCGATTTCTTGAGCAGTCAGGTCAACCGGCACGCCATCGGCTGTCACCCGGCCGTTACGGGTATCCAGAATGACGTTTCCCATTTCAATCACGGGATTTAGCTGTCCACTTTGCCGTCGCAGGATGGCGCGAACACGCGCGGCCAGTTCGGGCATGTGGAACGGTTTGGTCATATAGTCATCTGCGCCCGCATCCAGGCCGTCGACCCTTTCGCTCCAGCCATCGCGGGCAGTCAGAATCAGCACCGGTGTTTTGACACCCTCGTTGCGCCATTCGCGCAGAATCGAAATGCCATCGCGCTCTGGAAGGCCGAGGTCAAGGATGATCATGTCATATGGTTCGGTCGCACCCAGATGCAGGGCGTCGAGCCCACTATTGGCGACATCCACAACGCGGCCTTCTGCGTTCAGGAGTTTTTTGATCTGTTCGCAGAGGTGCGGTTCGTCTTCTGCCAGCAATACTCTCATACTTAGGGACTATAGGCGAGCGAATGGAAGTATAACCATTACTTTTTGCCCCCGCCGTTACCTCCGCCATTACCACCGGAGTTACCACCGCCGTTACCGCCGCCGTTGCCACCGGAATTACCACCTCCGTTACCACCGGAATTACCGCCACCATTGCCACCGGAGTTACCGCCGCTATTGCCTTTGTTTGCAGATTTCCCCTGCGAAGTGCCCTTGCCGGATTTACCCGGCGCAGCGCGGGCAGCTTCAAAAATCTGGCGGCCAACGACGGATCGGTTGGAGACAACAACACCCGTCTGAGCGTTGACGATGACACTGACGATTTTACCATCCGGTTTCTTGACGAGAATACGGTAATATAGCCTGTCAGCCTGAAAGGCGCGCGCGTCAACTGGCGTTCCACCAAAAGCCTTTTCAACGCCTTTGATTACTTTTTTCAAACGAATGGCACTGCCTGAGGTTGTCGCCTTGCGCAACTCGGATTGCGTCAACTCACGTGCAGAAGCCTGTCCCTCTCCGGGGTGGAGAAAGGCAAGTAGACAGGCAATGGCAATAAGCTTTTTCATCCTTGTCACTCATTACTGCGAAAACGCCGGCTCAATCTACCGATTTCTATGTGAACCTACGGTGAACAGCCAGTTACGCGTGGGTTCAACGATGATGGGTTTAGATTAGGGGTGTCGGACTCTGTTTTCGACACCCAGTTTTTGCGTCTGCTCGCCGCTGATTACCGTGACAGACAAGAATCGCACCTGACGAACGAGGACCATTATGAACACCAAACCGATCAACCTGCTAAAAGCCTCTGCTATTGCCATCGCCCTGCTGGGCTCGACCGCGATTGTCGGAGCTGTCGCGTTTCCTGATGCTGCTTATGCCAAAGGGGGAAACGGCGGCGGTAACGGAAACGGCGGCGGCAATGGCAACGGCGGTGGAAACGGCAATGGTGGTGGAAACGGTAATGGCGGATCTGGTGCGTCCATTAGCGATAGTGATAAAGCGGCCGGAAAATCTAACCGGAAATCTTCCAACGCGGGTAAGTCAAAGTCATCGGGAAAAAACAAGTTTTCCTTGAAAGACCTGTTTGGGGGCAAAAAGACCAAAGCCAAATCCACAGCCGTAAAGACCGTACGCAAAAGTCAACCAGTGGATCAGGTGACCAAAGCAATTCGCCCCGCCCCGAAACCGAAAGGGTACAAGATGGCGGATCTGCTGGGCGTGCACCCATCTGAACTAGGCGCACTGAACGCCGCCAACGCTAATGAGAATGCTCTCAAGAACGCCTCTCCTAATTCCCGTGTGGGCCGCATCGCCGCATTTCGTGACGCGGTTCTGGCCGGAGATGAATTGCGTGAGGAGCTTGCGGAAACACAGGCACAGCTGGATGGCATGACCCCGCCGGACCGCCCGGTCTCTGAGATCGAAGAAGACCTTGATGCGGCTCTGACAGATGTTCAGGAGAAGCAGGATCGCGTGAACGAGCTTGAGGACGCTCTTGCCGATGCCGGGGGCACAGATCCGGATATAGAAGCAGAGCTTAAGGACGCCAATGACGAACTTCAGGGAGCCCTCGATACGGCCGAAGACCTAGGCGCCGAACGGCAGGCTGCGGTCGACTACAACGATACGGTGGCAGAAGTCGATGCGCTGACTGAGGCTGTAGAAAATCAACCGCAGACCGAGCGTGAAGCGTTGGAGGCTGCCGCCAACAAGCCTGTGACGGATGAGGTCGAAGCTGCCGTAAAAACTCTGCTTGGTCTTGATAGCTGATAGCTGATTGCTGATTGTCCAATCAATCATCAGGTCAAATAGACCCGAGCCAGCAGGCATAACAACATCACAAATAAAAAAACCCGCTCCGATCCGGAGCGGGTTTCACTACATCCCAGACAACACCACGTGACTTGGGATATACGCAGACGTTCTGTTGAGAGATCAGACGCCCCGTTTTGCCTCTTCTAGTCGCTTATTGTTGATAATTTCAGACAGTGCATTTTCGATAGGAGGGAAGCGACCGTTGCTCGAATTCGTGATGTTTGACATTTCACCGCCTGAGACGGTGCGCGAGGATTGCATTGCTGTAGGAATGCTAGGCGCACCCTCATTGGCAGTATTGATCATGCTGTTCCCCTTCAGTGCATCCGGGCACGCATTGATCGGCCCTGAGTAAGGAAGTATGAACGATAACGGTTGAACACTCTGAGAATACATTGTTCACGTTCGGTTAATGTTGTTGCGTATGAGTGGACAAATTGGGAGGGGGCATTGACCGCCGTATAAGGAAATGCTTCCATTTTGATTTTATTTCCCGATGGCGGCTTTGTCTCGCATGGCCACTGTCCAAAGCTCCACACCACTGCATCTTGGATTAAAAGTCCGCTTCCGATGCTATTGCCGCCGTTTGTAGGGCTTGTTGATGCAAGCGCGGCGAAGGTCTGCCGTGTGGCCTTACTGCCAAGTAGCCTGTGGCACGTCGATTGGAGGCCATCGTTCTGGATGAACGTTGTCAACAAGATTGGGCGGCAGCTTTATTGGGATTCACGCGGCAATTCACTGGGAATACGCAGAGCAGGCAGAAAAAGCCCTGAAAAGGGCGTTGGATCGTGAAGAACACCACAAACGGAAGCAAAATCGCGAGTATCAATCTCATCTTAAATGACCTTCTGATAGTTAGACCGCTATGTTCTCACGAACACGGGCGTTGTTGCATATCTCTCGCAGCGAGGGATTCACAACGCGAATCCATAAGGTTAAACGGTGTGGATGAGTAAGCCATCTTCCGCCCGTTAACGCGTCACGAATTGGTCCGACTACAATGCTGCGCCTAAGGAGCGCGGGTCACTTCTTGTCTGGCTGGACAAGGACATGACCTGGCTCGCGGCGCACGAAGGTCGGCCTTGTCACAGCCGGTCTTTTCGAATGCGGCGATCCAATTCTACCTGTCGACCAAGGTGCTATTCAAGCTGCCACTGAGACAGACAGCGGGGGTGACCGCTGGCGTTGATCAGCTTCGTTTCGTAGCTAGTTTCTCTGACCACATCGTTGATAAAATGCGCAATCTTAGCCGTTTGGCCTTCTAGGGTACCGTAGGCAATCAGCACAGTTATTCCGATCCTCCTGCAAATCGGTTCGAAAAACGCACCAACTATGTCGAAACAGCTCGCTTCGGCCCTTGATCCCAATCAAAAGTGCCTGTCTTGCCAAGTTATTTGGGCGCGGGTGAGGCACCCATTGGCTGGCTTATGCGGTTTTGGAAAGCGCGAAAGCTACAGTTAACCAGAATGCACTGCGTATGGTCATTGCGCCGACCGTTCGCCATTCAAACGGCGTTCCACTAAGTGCCACTAGTATCAGAACAACGAACACCAATAGTGTAGATAAGCCAAGCAACCAGGCAATTCGTTGTGCCCAGATTGTGGATTTATAGAGCGCGAAAGCGCCTAGCAAATAGATAAATCCAGCCAGAAAATTGAACCAAAGCACGAATAGAACTGCATCTCCGACTGCAGCTCTGGCAGCAGTCCCCCCAAACAGGGCTGTTCCTCCTGAGAAAATGGTAAGGAGACCAAAGAGTAATGCGGCTATCGTAACTGGGCGAACCCAAGGCGGAGAGGAAGGCATCGTTGTATTCCCCAGAAATAAGATTGAATCTCATGTCGTGGGCAATCTGCCAACCTTGCCAAACGAACTGAAACGCACGTCCCTAATAGCAATTCTTCTCGCCATTTCCCTTGATCTTTATCATTGGGCTTAACTTGATACCCTTTGAAAAAATGCAGCGTCTGCGCGAGGTTTTTCGCAATAATTATGCGCTGTTGCCCCTTTGGGACGACCCGTTTGCAACTCCTAACATTCTTTAAAATTGGTTCAGTTACCGTGTATCTTCTAGAAATAGACGGACGACTACGTTCGAACCTGCAGTGAAAAGTGTTGATTTGAGTCAAAGTTAACTACTTCAAGCTCGCCCATACTAACCCCTCACTAAGGAGGGAGTGCAACATGTTCAAAAAGATCGTAGTTGGCTTGGATGGATCTGAGGCGTCAGAAGCAGCTCTGCGCGTTGCCTGTGATATTTCAAGCAAATATGGCTCCCAAATTCACCTTGTTCATACACCTCAGCCCCAAACCGTGGCGTTCGCAATGGGCGCATTGGCTGGCTATCACGCCGTCACGACAATGCCATCAGACGAAGAGGTGCAGCAGGCAGCAAACAAGATTATTTCTGCTGGTAGAGAGATCGCCGAAGAGTACAATCAGACGGTTTCGCAAACGTATACCCAACGCGGTGATCCCGTCGACCAGATCATCGCATGTGCCGAGCAATGCACAGCTGACCTGATTGTGACGGGTCGCCGTGGATTGGGAAGCATTGGTAGCCTAATTCAAGGGAGCACCTCTCTAGGCATCAGTCGGAATGCCACTTGTGCTGTTTTAACCGTTGCCTGAATTTCAAACTTGGCCCCAATCGGCGCTAAACGATGAGGATCGAAAAGTTCTGCGTTAAGATCTCGCGAAAGCGGAAGCTGAAGTAGATCTCAAGGGTACCTATGGCCATGACCGCGCGCCAAACTGTGTTAGGAGGAACTATCCGAACTCAGAGGGAACAGATAGGCCTCCGGTTTTATTTGCGCGTTAGTTCAAGGTCAGAAGACAGGATTAAACTTCCTGCTACGTAAACTCGTGCCAACTCTGGAGCGCCACATGAACCCCCCGGCCCTGTTCGATGCTCATAAACCCGCTGAAATTGCAACGTTAGTTGAGACTGCCGGGGTCGCAAAGGCAAAGCTGCCACTAGCACCCATGTTCATTCTTGCGATGCTGGCTGGAGCATTCATAGGGTTTGGCGCAGCGGCCTATACGATGGCGGTCACGGGGGCAGACAGCGCTTCAGGGCCGATCCGCGTTCTGGGAGGAGCAGTGTTTTCCCTGGGCCTTATCCTGGTGATCGCAGGTGGTGCAGAATTATTCACCGGCAATGTTCTGATGGTGATAGCAGCGGTCGATCGCAAGATACCGTTGCGGCTGCTGTTCCGAAGCTGGGGCATCGTCTACGTTGGTAACTTCGTGGGTGCCGTTGGGCTTGCATTGGCCTTCGCCCTGACCGGCTTGCTTGAGGGGCCGATGGGTAGCACTGCCATAAGGGTAGCCGATGCCAAAGCGGGGTTGGAACCAATGGAGGCTTTCGCCCGCGGCGCATTGTGCAACGGGCTGGTCTGCCTTGCCGTATGGCTGTCCTTCGCCGCCCGCAGCGTCGCTGGAAAAATTCTAGCGGTCTTGTGGCCCGTCTCTGCATTTGTGTTGCTGGGGCTCGAGCATTCGATTGCGAACATGTATTTCTTCCCGCAGGGCTGGGCAGCGGGAGCAACCGTGCCGGTTTTCGCAGCGGCGGCCAATCTGCTATGGGTCACTCTGGGTAACATTGTCGGCGGGGCGGGAGGAGTTGCCTTGGCCTATTGGTTTGCTTATCTTGGCGGACCCAAACGGTAAGATCTGTTTCTTCGATTTCAGCACCCGCCGGAGAGAAATGATCGGATACAGTTGGTTCTGAAGGCGTTGTCTAATAACGCACTGGCTGAAGACGACGCCGGAAATTGGGCCGCTCATTTCCACTGTGCAAGTCGTCCTCTCGATCCTGATCTGAATCCTTCGCGAACATCTAATTTTATTGATCCCTGTCAAGATTGGCAAAGGTACGATGTGATACAGTTGAGGCTGAAATTGGGGGGCTATCATGGAAGAAATAGTCGAGATTGGACGAACATTCGTTCAGGCAATGCGTGATCGCAGAGGTCTTGCAAACGTTGGTGAAATGTATGCCGAAAACGCTCAATCTATTGAGGCGGTTGTACCTCCGGTTCGACAGTTTCGCGTCACCAAGGGCCGGGATGCTATAAAGGGAAAAAGAGAGGACTGGCTGGCAGCTCATGAAATCGTCGAATTCGACGTGGATGGCCCCTATGTTCATCCCCCAAACCGCTTCGGTGTACGATATAAGGTCAACGTAACGCAGAAGGCTACAGGGCAACACATGACCTTGAGCGAGATCGCAGTTTATTCGGTAGCAGATGGGAAAATTGTACTTGAAGAGTTCTTCATGTTGCCGAAGTAGGAACGACAGCCAGCAACGCTGACGCAGTGTTGGTCTTATCTGCACGTTGGAAGCGTGACTCGTAAGAGCTTTGACACGACAGATGCGCAACTGGGCATTTATTTCGACTACGGGATGCTTGCCCTTGCGCATCATTGCGACCAATTCGGCGCAGCCGTCATAGAGAGTCACACCCCGAAAGCCTCATTGGGCCGTGGATGTGGGCCAACAACCAGACCTGAGCCGCAAATTCGTACCCGATAAGCACTTGGACAATCATCAGGTAGAACCTGTTTGATCCAACTCAAGGCATCACGTCGAGAGCGAGCTAAATTAGAATAGAAAATTAACTAATGTGCGCGGGGCCATGAGAAAGAACGTACGCGCAATTCTGATCGCCATAGCGCTCCTACTTGCAGGTGCAGCTGTTTATTTTTTCGTCGCAGAAGACAGTGATGAATTGCCGGCTGGGTTTGTACAGGGCAATGGGCGGATCGAGGCTGAACAAGTAGAAATCGCTCCAACCTTTGCCGGGCGAGTTGCTCGGGTCATGGCAGCAGAGGGCAGCCTGGTTGCTTCGGGTGAACTGCTGGTTGAAATGGATACAGATGAATTATCTGCAGCCCTTGACCGTGCCAGTGCCGAGGTTGCGCTGGCGCGCCAAACCAAGGCCGAAGCCGAAGCCGTGGTCGTCCAGCGAGAAAGCCAGCAACGTCGCGCTTCGCAGGAGCTTGACCGGGCAAAGGCGTTGCTGGCCGGTCAGAATATCTCGATGACTGTCTTTGAGGATCGTGAAACCGCGTTTCAGGTTGCGGATGCCGTGCTGGGCGCGGCCAAGGCCCGGGTTGCAACGGCGGATAGCCAGATTGCCGCCGCAGAGGCCGAGGTGCGCCGGATTGCGGCACAAATAGAGGATGGTTCTCTCATCGCTCCCATGCCGGGGCGTATTCTGTATCGACTGGCCGAGCCCGGCGAGGTCGTTGGAGCGGGCGAACCGATCTTGACGTTACTCAGTTTGGAAAACGTCTATATGGAGGTCTTCCTGCCTGCACGCGAAGCGGGACTATTGCCCATCGGTGCCGAGGCGCGCATCGTGCTTGATGCGTTGCCGGAATTTGCCATCCCAGCAACCGTAACCTTCGTCTCTCCCGAAGCTCAATTCACTCCCAAGCAGGTAGAAACTTTAAGCGAACGGGAGCAGCTGGTTTTTCGCGTTCGGGTTCGCATTCCCAGGGATTTGGTTACGGCGCGGATTGAGCATGTGAAGACCGGCCTTCGCGGCATTGCAGTGATCCGACTTACTTCCGATGGCGCGTGGCCAGACGATCTGGATAGACGAATTCCACCCGAGCTGTTCGAATGAGCGCCGAGGGGGGCTCATCTGGTTTCTGCATCAACGGTGTCACACACACGTACCGACAGCATGTTGCGTTGGATAACCTTTCGCTGGTTCTGCCAACTGGCCAGCTTATCGGATTGATCGGGCCGGACGGGGTTGGCAAGTCAACGCTGCTGGGATTGATTACCGGCGCAAAGCAACTTCAGTCCGGGGAAATTGATGTTCTCGGGGGATCGATAGGTGACCGCGCGCACCGTCACCGCGTGTGCCCGGCGATCGCATTTATGCCGCAGGGGTTGGGCCGCAACTTATACGCGGAACTGTCTGTGCGTGAGAATCTCGAGTTCTTTTCACGTCTTTTCGGACAGGGGCAACAGGAACGTGAAATCAGGATCGCGGCCTTGCTGTCAGCGACCGGACTTGCGCCCTTTTCGGACCGGCTTATGGGCAAACTTTCGGGCGGAATGAAGCAGAAACTTGGACTGTGTTGTGCGCTGATCCACGACCCTAAGTTTCTGGTACTGGACGAACCGACGACCGGAATTGATCCCCTGTCGCGGCGCCAATTTTGGGCGCTGATAGACGCGGTCCGAGAAGAAACGCCCGGTCTCTCCATACTGGTTTCAACGGCCTATATGGAGGAAGCCGAACAATTCGATTTTATCGTAGCGATGGATGCCGGTCGGGTGATATTTCACGGCCCCCCTGCCAAGCTGAAGGGTAAAGCCCGGGATCTTGAAACATCTTACAGGCAGCTACAGGCGCGAGGAGAACCCCGGTTTGTGTCGAACAAGGTACCCATGCATCATCAAGGTGCAGACCCGGTGATCACGGCGCGTGGGTTGACCCGGCGCTTTGGCGATTTTACTGCCGTCGACAACGTCGAATTCTCGATCCACCGAGGCGAAATCTTTGGCTTCCTCGGATCAAACGGCTGCGGCAAGTCAACCACCATGAAAATGCTGACAGGTCTTCTGCCAGCAAGTGAGGGAGAGGCGCTGCTGTTCGGCAGACCGGTGGATGCGCGCGATCTAAGGATGCGCCGCGAGATCGGGTATATGAGCCAGGCATTCTCGCTTTATGGCGAGCTGACCGTTCAACAAAACCTCCAGTTGCACGCCCGCATCTTTGCGATCAAGGATCGTGTGGAACTCATTGATGAATTGGCCGAACGTTTCGGCCTGAAGGCACATATGGGCACGCTGGCGTCAGCGCTTCCGCTGGGTATCAAGCAGCGTCTTTCCCTTGCCGTCGCCGTGATCCACAGGCCTCGGGTGTTGATCCTGGATGAGCCAACCTCGGGCGTGGACCCCGAGGCGCGCGACTCGTTTTGGGCGCTGTTAATCGAGCTGTCGCGAGACGATGATGTAACGATTTTCGTCTCGACACATTTCATGACCGAAGCGGAGCGCTGTGATCGCGTTTCTTTCATGCATGCAGGCAGGGTATTAGCTGAAGGTACACCAGATGAGTTGATCGCAACGGCGCAGTCGGACAGTCTGGAAGGTGCGTTCATCGCTGTCTTGGAGGCCGTCGAGCCCCCTGCGCCGGTAGCAGCACCCAATGTTTCGGGTGATGCTGTCAACCCGGGCGCTGCCGGAAGTATCGGGCGCATACTAGCCTATGCACGGCGCGAGACAACCGAGGTTCTGCGCGATCGCGTCCGTTTGGCTTTTGCTTTCCTTGGCTCGGTGATCCTGATGTTGGTCTTTTGCTATGGGATCACTCTGGACATAGAAGACCTGGATTTCGCGGTACTCGACCTGTCTCAATCGCCTGAGAGTCGTACCTATATCGCCGAGATTTCTGGTTCGCGCTATTTCAACCCCACGGCGCCACTGGCCAGTTTTGAAGACGGCCGCGAGCGGTTGGCCAAAGGAGACATCTCGCTGGTTGTCGAACTTCCACCCGATTTTGGTCGCAAGCTGCGCGCCGGCGAGCCAACTGAAGTCTTGGCAATTGTGGACGGTGCGATACCGTTCAAGGGTGAGACAATAGAGGGCTATGTGGCCGGGCTTCACAGTACGTTTCTGGAAGTAATGGCCCGCCAAAGTGGCGAGCAGTCGGTCGAAATCGCCCGCATCGAACCGCGCTTCCGATACAATCAAAGCTTTGAAAGTATCGCTGCAATGGCCCCTGCCATGCCTGCGATCCTGTTGATAATGCTGCCGGCCGTTTTGATGGCTGTTAGTGTCGCGCGGGAGAAAGAGTTGGGCACGATCACCAATTTCTACGCAACGCCAACGACGCGGCTCGAATTTCTGGTTGGCAAACAGATCCCTTACATTGCGATAGCGTTCGTCAATTTCCTACTTTTGGCGGCGATGACGATCTTCATTTTTGGCGTGCCCCTAAAAGGAAATCCGGTGCCCCTTGCAATTGGTGCTTTCCTATATGTTTGGGCAACCACATCTTATGGATTGCTTATTGCGACCATAACGTCGAGCCAGGTGGCCGCAACTTTTGCCACCGCTATCGCGTCGGTGGTGCCGACCATTCAATTCTCCGGGCTGCTACAACCGATCTCGACGTTGGAAGGCGGCGCTCAGACGATTGGATCGCTTTGGCCTTCTTCCTATTTCCTGCATCTAAACGTCGGCGCGTTCACCAAAGGTCTTAGCTGGGATGCACTTGCCCCCGACCTTCTGGCCCTAGCCTGTTTCGGTCCCGCGCTAACCTTGATCGCTGCACTGTTACTCCGAGCGCAGGAGAAGTGAATGCAACGATTGTCCCGCATATTCTGGCTTGGTTTGAAAGAAATGATGAGCCTTCGGCGCGACTGGGTGATGATGGCGCTGCTCGTCTGGTCATTCACGCTGGCGCCCGTAATGGAGGCTACGGGCGTTTCAAACTCGGTGAACAATGCATCCATTGCATTTGCCGACGAGGATGGCTCGCCTCTTTCACGCTCGCTTGCCTCAGCGTTTTTTCCGCCTGAATTCCAGCCCGTTGTCCAGATCGCACCGGGCACCGGAGCCGAAAAGATGGATGCAGGGCATTTCCTGTTCGTAGTCGCAGTGCCACCAGGGTTCGAGAAAGATGTTCGAGCCAGGCGCGCGCCAGAAATTCAGGTTTTGATCGATGCGACAGCGATGGAGCAGGCCGGAATTGGAGCGAACTACATCATCAATATCTTGAGCGCCGAGATCCGGCGCTTTGCCATAGGTGCAGAATTGTTAGACCCGCCGCCCATTGATATCATTGTGCGCAGCGCATTTAATCCAAACCGCGACACTGTTCGTTTCGCCGGTATCGTCGCGCTGATCGGCCAGATCATGTGGCTGACCACAATCCTTACCGGTGCTGCCATGATCCGTGAGCGCGAGCATGGAACAATCGAACACCTGCTGGCGATGCCGCTTACTCCATTTGACATTGCGGTCGCCAAGATCTGGGCAAACGCGGCGGTGGTTCTGGTAGCGACCGCTCTCTCGCTGACCTTTGTTATGCAAGACTTCCTGGGGATCAGCATCGCGGGATCGAAGGTGTTGTTTTTAATTGGCACAGCTCTCTTTCTCTTCACGGCGACGGCGCTTGGGGTGTTTCTTGCGACGATTGCGCGCTCAATGGCTCAATTCGCACTTTTGGTTATGCTGACGGTGCTTCCAATGTTGATGCTGTCAGGAGGAGAGACGCCAATCGAAGGGCAGCCCGGCTGGCTTCAGATCGGAACATCTATCCTCCCATCCCGCCACTACATGTCAGCCAGTCAGTCCATTATTTTCAAAGGTGCAGGGATCGAGACGGTCTGGGCAGAGTTTGTATGGATGGCGTGCTTGGGCGCGATCCTTCTGGCAACAAGTCTGCTGCTTTTTAGACGCTCGGTTGCACAAGAGACCTAAATAAGTTTTTGCACCTGAGCCAAACTAGGCGGCTGACAGAACACCCGCTTGCGTAAGATCAAGGTCTCATCCAAGTAAGCAAATTTGAAGCGCACGCACGTTCACCAAGATCGGGTCAACATGTACAGAAGGCTGGTCGGTCGGTGATTGGACTTCTCCTGATGGCATCACCTACTTGCAATTAACTCGACGGTAACAATTAACCGCCGGAGAACCGCTCCCGGGCATACTCTGAATGTGTGCTTTATTGCCAAACGTGGAAGTTTCGAGGTTGCCCATGATAGAGTGGGTATAGCGCTATTAAACAGAGATGGGCCATGCGGACACCGGACCAAGGCGACACAGGAGTTGATACAGGTAATGTCCGTGCATTCCTGGAGAGCTTGACCGGCCCGTCCCGCGGGGCCGTAGTCTGGCTTGCCGACAACGCTGTGTCGGCCTCGGTCGGTCCGGACCGTACCTTGAGGCTGAGACCGAAAGAAGATGTGCCAGCTTATGACGAAGACATTGCGACTCTTCAGTGGTCAGATGACGGTTACACGTTAAACGCGTTGTCTGATCGGAATATCTGGGTCAACGGTCACAAGGTCGCTTCGGCTGACCTCAGGCACGGTGACATGATCGAATTCGGCGAAAAAGGCCCGATGTCCCGCTACAGGGTATGCGAACACTCATTCCCTGCACATCGCACGGTCGAGGATATCCTAAGCGACGCGTACGCATATGCGAGAACAAGCCGTCGACCCTTTCCAAGGAAAATTTCCGGTGCACTGCGCGACAGTGGGCGTCGGCTAACATCACAAACCACAATTCTCTTCAGGATCACCGTTATTGGCGCAATCCTTCTGATCGCCGTATTTGGGTATTTACTGTTTCAGAACGACAGGAAGCTGGCGGACAGCCTGGAACGAGAATCCCGAAAGATCGAAGCAGTTGCCGTTATGCTGGCACAGACCCGGGAAGACTCATTGACGCCAGAGGATTTGGGTGCACTCAAAGACGCATTCGAGAGTCAGGTGCTGTCCACTGAGCAGCGTCTTGGCACGCTGGAGGAACGCGCAGGCGCATCAACGCGGATTATCACAGCCTCTACGCGTTCCGTCGCGTTCGTCCAGGGCGCCTATGGATTGCGGCAGATCAAAAGCGGGAAATTGCTGCGGCATGTGGTTGGCCCCGATGGAAAGAATCTGCAAACGCCATTTGGACAACCGTGGCTCGAACCAGATGCGATGGGCGAACCTGCTGAGTTTCAGTTTACTGGAACCGGGTTTCTTCTACAGGACCCGCCTCTGTTGGTGACCAACCGTCATGTTGCCTTGCCCTGGACGACTGGCGACCGTGCACAAGCCCTTCAGGCCGCAGCGCTGGAGGCCGAGATGCTGAGTTTGCTGGTCTATTTGCCTGATCAAACTGTGCCAATTAAGGCTGTCTTGCATAAAGCAAGCGAAACCGCAGATCTGGCGCTTCTCTCTATCGACGCCACACGCGTTCGGGGTCTTGGGCTGTTACTTGCAGATGAGCCACCGCGAGCGGGAGAGGAAGTTTTCCTGCTTGGATATCCAACCGGCCTGAAGGCTCTTATCGCGCAGGCCGGTCCGGGCTTTCTGAAAACGCTAGAGAATAAAGGCGCCGTGGATTTCTGGACAATTGCGACCCATCTTTCGGAACAAAATAAAATCCGACCCCTGGCCAGCCGGGGAATCGTAGCCCAGACCAGTCCCGGCGCCCTTGTTTATGATGCAGAGACCACAACTGGAGGAAGCGGGGGACCTGCGTTGAACCGAAACGGTAAGGTGGTTGCGATCAACGCCGCGATCTTACCCGAGTTTGGTGGTTCGAATATTGGCGTTCCGGTGTCGCACCTCAAGACACTTCTCAATGAAAGCGATTGATCCGCGTATTCATTCGCCTGTCCGATATGGTGAATTTTGCACAAGAAAAACCATAATCAGTGGGACTATGACAGAGATCAGGCCCACGGTAATCAGCAAATTCCCCAAGTGGCTATAGTCAGCGATGGATGCAACTGTACCCGTTCTGGGTTCGGTCACGACACGAGTCACGACAAATACCTGGTTTAGGTATTTTGTGCCCAAGCTGCTTGCCGACAATGCCATGTTGGTGAAAGACGCCATGACAGCAAAAAAGGTCGCCTTGAGATGTGTCGGGGCGTTACGTGCGATCCAGGCCAGCATCGGGACCATCGCGATCTGACCCAGCGGTGACTCGACGGCTGTGTCGAGTATGGCGATGAATCTTGCATCCACAACCCCGCCTGTGTGCGCGGCCGTCCATTCATGCACTCCGTAGTACAAAGCAAGGTTAGGCAGGGCCAGCACTCCGGCGGCAATGGTGAGCAGTACCACCACCTGCGCGATGGAACGACTGGCCATAAACGGTCTGAGGATGATCAGGCCAAGCAGCGCTAGTAGTGAGGTCAGGAGCGCCAGAATTGCCAGAAACTGTTCGTCGAACCCAAGCTCGTCGATTTCGAACCAGGTCAATCCCGGACCAGGCAACGGGACCGCGCGAAAAACGAAAATGATTGTCGCCGTCCCGATCAGAACCTTGGCCTGTTTCGACTCCAGTTCCCTTAGCAGCCGTGACATGAGATAGAGAATGACCGTGAGCGAAACCGCAAAAACAGTCTCTTGCGCAAAGGCGAAATTTGCGGTTCCCAACACAACGCTGAGTACAACAAACGCGAGACCTCCCAGCAGTATTGGCCACCTTACTTCGGTGGCTTGATCCGGTTTGTGTGGAAGGTGCCCAAGACTAACGAGGCGACGCTGTATCAGAGCATGAAGAACCACTCCGCTGATCGACAGTAAGGGGACAACCAGAGCGACGAGATAGACCTGACCGTAGAGAACCAAACGATCGCTTTTATCCAGATCCTCCGCGCCCGAAAAAATCCAAATGTTAACCGCTGCGACTCCCGCAAACCCGGATATGATCGCAATCCTGCCCAGGGTCTGCATGGTAGTGTGGCGGGCACGAACTTCTTCATGCGTAAACGCGAACCCATCTTGGTTGGTTTGTGGTACCGCTTCGACCGTCATGGCATCTGCCACGACGTCCTGAATGGCATAACCAGAAGGTGCCAGGATCAAGGCAACGACATACCAATGCTCAAGCAGCATGACCCCGGCCATCTGGGCAGGCGCGGTCACAAGTCCATACATGATAAGCAACGAGGCCGTGATAAGAGACGCGCCAACCAATATCAGCAGCGATTTCCAACGCCAGAACAGATCCACCAGATGCCCAAGCGGCATTTTCAAAATCCAGGGCAATCCGGCCCAAAATGCCAAGCCCGCCACGAAAGCAGCAGATAGATTCAGATAGTCCTTGAGGAAAAACGCGCCAACGACGGATGTCAGTCCCGAAACTCCGGCCGCGAAGTACACCATTAACGGTGGCATGTAGGACCATTGTAATTGCGCGACCAGATCAACGAATGTCCGGTGCCACCAGTCAGAGAGCCGCCTTCCAAGTGTAGGTCGATCAGTGTTCATACGTCATTCGGATCCCGTTCTGGCAACCTAACGCCGTCGGATTTTCTCTCAAAGAAACCCGGCGCCAAAAAGCAGGGTGCTGGTCAGCACACCAAGGATTGGCACGACAAGAGGTACGTGGAAATGTTGTCGGGTTGAATCCGGTTTCAACTTCAAAAAGATCAGCGAGAAATTGACTAGCACAAACACCCCCAAGACGATCTGAGATGTGCGTTCTGCTAGGGTGCCGATCGGCAGTGTTTGGGTCAGTAGAAGGATTAGCGCCACAACCAGCAGGGTTGCGACGACTGGTGTCTGGGTTACCTGCGGGACACTCGCCAGTATTTTCGGCAGATGATCCCGGTCGGCAAGACCGTAGATTACCCGCGACGCCATTATCATCTGGATCAGGACGCCATTGACTGTTGCAACGACTGCGACTGCGGCAAACCCCTGTTTGATTACTTCGGGTGCATTTGAAAAAACCAAAGCAAGCGGGGCAGTCGACGTCGACAAGGTGTCGATAGGAACAACAAGCAGGACCGTAATTGAGGTCGCCAGATACAGACCCGTCGCCAGAACGAGCGTCAGCAGAATTGCCTTAGGAATTGTGCGAACTGGGTCTTTTACTTCTTCGGCGACGTTTGCCATGTCCTCGAATCCAACAAAGGCAAAGAAAGCCAGAAGCGACGCCGCAAAAATGCCCCGCCAAGCGTTGATCTCAAAACCTGGAAACGTCTCGCTGAACGCATAGCCTTGCGGATCCTGCACGGACATGCCCCAGCCAATCACAAACAGAAGCCCCGAAATCTCGATGATCGTGATCACTGCCGCCACAAATACTGATTGCGCGATGCCCCAGAGTGCAATCAGTCCCATAACCGACACGATGCCGATCGTAAGCAACGTGGTGCCAAGGTTGGTCAGGGTGTGAAGATAGGAGGCCGCTCCAATCGCAACGGCCGAAGCCGATATCACTCCCGAAGCAGCGACGGCGAGACCCACCAACACGGCAATCCAGTTTCTTTGAAACCCAGCTTCGACGTATGCCGCTTCTCCCGCGCTTACGGGATAACGGGTTGCGAGTTCGGCGTACGACAAAGCCGTCAGCGAAACGACGAGCGCTGCAATGAGAAACGAAACAGCGGCGTAAGGACCAGCGACCTCGGCGGTGGCACCGACAAGCACATAGATTCCCGCACCAACGGTGACACCTAGTCCGTAAAGCGTAAGCAACGGGGCAGTAAGCGCGCGTCGGAGTTTAGGTGTCGGTGGATCGGCCGTATGCATTGGCTTCACTCCTCAATGAACAAACGCCTGTGTACCGAGCTACAGCGCGGTTGAGTACACCAGTCACTAACGAGGGGCTCGCCACCATTCATTCCGAGCCCCTGCGGTGGAATTTCCACGCTTTTGCAATTCCGCTTATCACCATGTTTGATTTGGATGCAGGCGATGAACGGCAATCCCGCTGAAACATTCATGCTTTACTATGTAATGTACCTTTTTGAATTGATCTATGTCATTGGTCGCCAAGAACCGACCAGCCAAGCGGAACCGACTGCAGTGTACTTACTTTCGTCGCAGTTTTTCCCAGCTGGTACTCAAAGGCTGAATATGAGCGAGATCAATGAAGCGTTCGCTCAATACCGCGTAGTCTAAACGCGAAATGCTGACGTTCGAGGAGGAACAAATGCCAGTTTATCGCGGACTTCTTTTGTCAATATTTGCTGCAAGTGCTGCACTGGCGCAGGATATTGACCTTCAAAACGGGCACAATCTCTACAGAACCTATTGCTGGCAATGCCATGGTTTCGAGGCCACTGGAGATGGTCCAATGGCGGAGATGCTGGCAATAAGGACGCCTGATCTGACCAGGCTTGCGGCCCAAAACGACGGTGTTTTTCCGATTGAGGAGGTGGCGCGTCAAATTGATGGTCGCGCACCATTGCTCGCGCATGGCGGAGAAATGCCCATTTTTGGACCAGCTTTGGATTCGGACCAAAAAGTTGCGCTGACCATGCCTGACGGCCAGCCAATGTTCGCAGGTGTGCCGTTGGCAAATGTGATTTATTATCTTGAGTCCATACAAATCGAGTAGGTTGGTACAAATGCTGCCATTAGATTGTAGAGGACCACTGCCCACGTTTGTTGACGCCGGTTGATCTACATTAAGGTTATTTTCTACGGGATTTGGTAACATTCAACATTGGGAAGATGAGGAGGAATCTCCGATGCCTGAAGAGAAGCCAAAATCAAGTTACTCCAACCCACTTGTTGATGTTTTCAAGCAGATGCAGCCGACTACTACGGCCAATCCGTTTTTAGGCGCTCAGCTTGAGCAATTCTGGGACACGCAGGAGAAATCACTGAAAGAGGCAGAGGCCTTTGCACAACATTGGTTTGAGAGGCGCCACGAGGCTGTTCGAACCGCGCTAGAAGCTGCGCGCTCGGCGTCTGCTGCAGACCCGACTGATCCGGCGAAAGCACTGCAATCCATAGCAGAGTGGCAGAAGCATTCAGCCGAACGCCTCGTGGCTGACGCTCAGGAATGGTTCGAAACAGTTGCCCGATGTGCAGCATTTGCAGCGGAAACCGAAGCCGAAGCTGTGGAAAAAACAATAGATGATGTTGCAAGCACAGCAAAGAAAGCGGGTAAGTCTTCGAAATCCGAACCGGTTTAGAGTGCCGTATCACCGCGGAGGCCGGAATGATCGTAGCTGGAGCAATCGAAGGTGACTAACATGTATAAGAACATTCTGATTCCAGTCGCGCTGGACAACGATCACGATACACAGGCCTCATTTGAAGCTGCTCGTTTGCTGGCGAGTGCCGATGCGGAATTCACAGTGCTCCATGTGCAGGAGCCGATCCCTGCATATGTGGCATCCCAGATACCTGAGGAAGTTCTGGCAAACACGCGAAAAGAGCTTCAGGAGGGCTTACATCGGAACGCTGCAGAGCTACCGGGGGCGAAACCGCGGCTTATCTCGGGGAGCGCTGGCCGAGCGATCGTTGATTTCGCAAATGAAAATGGCATCGATTGCATCGTGCTGGCCTCACACAAGCCGGGGATCGAGAACATTTTTATTGGGTCGACTGCGAACCGGGTCGTTCACCACGCCAATTGTTCTGTCCACGTGATCCGCTGAGTCGTTTTTAGGCAGGTGTCCAAGTCAAATGCCGGATGCCCAGCATGGGACACAAAGACGACGGAGTGAAATTGGCGCTGTGAGCACGCGCAGCATGAAAATCGTATTCACGCTATGGGCTCTCAGCAGACATTCGAGAGTTCACAATGAGGAGCGCCGATGTCTGCTATACGGGACAAACCAGACATTAAACAATCAATGCCCAATGTCTGGTTCTCGGTATTTGCGTCACTCGCGCCCTGAGGTGTCCCACCAATGCGCTTGCACGAACTGAGGGATCGCCATCGTCGTGCCGTTCAAGCACTCGACCGTTCCGGCTGTCAGCTCAAGGGCCATCCATGCTTCATGCGCCGTCAACAGATCAGGATAAGGCGTCTGTTTGTCAGTTGGGGCAAAACCATACCGGGGGTAGAAGTCGGGGACGCCCAGCACGAACACAGCATCCGTTCCAATGGACTTCAGGTGTTCGATACTGGTTTCCATCAGCTCCTTGCCGACTCCATGGCCTTGATACACCGGCGACACGCCGCAAGGTGCGAGCAGGTAGCATTTTGTGTCCGGATGGTCCTGGAAGACGAACGGCGTAAACAGCACGTTGCCTGCAATCTGCCCGTCCGGTTTGACACTGATCGAGGTTCTGTCGCAAACTTTTTAGATGGCAAAGCATCAGTGGATTTGGCGAGCAGTTTATCCCGCCAGTTGGATGAACTGCTGAAACGGACGGAGTCCGGGCGTGAATTGACCTTTGCGGATCATGTTGACCAGTTCTATGCCTGCCAGGACAGATGCGGCTGAAGCGAAGGATTTGAATCCCAGCATGGGTCTGATCCTTCGTTTGATAAATCGGTGATCCTGTTCAATGATGTTGTTGAGGTATTTCCGCCTGACCATATCGAATGGGATCGGACAACCAAAGCTCTTGAGCATCTTGTTGATCGCTTTGATGCCAGCTGTATTGGCACCACTTTAGTCGATGACGATCTTGCGTGGCAATCCGTTCACCTCAAGGGTTCTGTCGCAAACTTTGCTCCCAACTGTCATTCCGACTGCGGTTCTGATAGTGCGCGCTCGGATAAGACATGAGCAAACGGTGACGATCTCATTCAAAGGCGCGCATTTCCCAAAGGACGTGATCCTACACGCGGTCTTCTTTTACCTGCGTTACGGTGTTTCCTATCGAGACCTGGAAGAAATCATGGCCGAACGGGGCGTCGACTTGGATCATGCGACGCTGAACCGATGGGTGGGCAAATATGCCGGGCTCGTGGCTGAAGCCGCGCGATATCGAAAGCATGCTGTGGATCGTTCTTGGCGCATGGATGAGACGTATGTGAAAGTGAAGGGTGAGTGGGTGTATCTCTATCGCGCGATCGACAAGTTCGGCAATACGCTTGATTTCATGCTTTCCAAGCGCAGAAACAAAGTTGCGGCAACGAAGTTTTTTGCCCGCGCGCTCGAAGTCAACGGTCTGCCGCATAAGATTGTTATCGACAAAAGCGGGGCCAACACTGCCGGCATCAAAGCCATAAACAAGATGCTGAAAGGCTTTGGCTGCCCAATACCGATTGAGATGGTTAGGCGGAAGTACCTCAATAATATCATCGAACAAGACCATAGATTCATCAAACGACGGATCAGGCCCATGCTCGGTTTCAAATCCTTCGCATCAGCCGCATCTATCCTGGCAGGCATAGAATTGGTCAACATGATCCGCAAAGATCAATTCACGCCCGGACTCCGCCCGTTTCAGCAGTTCGCCGAGCTGGCACGCTAATCTGCCCACCAATTTCAAAGATGCTTAGCCATCCAAAAAGTTTGCGACAGAACCGTTTGCGACACATCCCTAGCGAGCACCTCCAAAGGATCTTGAATTCACAATGATCATTTATTCCACATTTTGATCATTACCATGACAGTAGTAGAACTCGCCTCTGCGAACCAATCCAGTCAGCTCTTTGATTTGTTTGGCGACGAGATCGATCTATCCCGGTCTCGTCAAAGGGCTAGCCCAGATGGTTGCCAATCTGGTCGATCAGTTTTTGAGCCTCATCAACTGAAATTTCCCGCCCGCGTATCCTGAGGCGGAGTTCCCCAGATGTCACCTCGGCCTGAATTGTGCCGCCTGTGGGAAGGACAACCGGTGTCAATCGTTGCACCTGCTGCGGGCGCCCGCCGCGCGATTTAGCTTTTTCCACGTCCGGCACGCCCTTGATCGCAGCTTCAAGCAGACCCCATTCGGATTTGGAATCCAACGGGCCGGCGCCAGCCAATGCCTGACGCAATCTGGTTTGTGCCCCGTCCCGCAATGCCGAAGCAAGCTTGAGTCCGGCCTTTTCTGACAACGACACGGGATGCTGCAGCAAATCCCCCAACGCTTCATGGACCATAGCAAAGCTACGGACCTTGGACCGTTTGGCTTTGGACGCTGCGGCAAAAAGCACATCGACAGCGGCCTCGGTTGAAGCAAAAACCCCCTGCCCTGCCGCCAGAACCGCGACGCGCCCGCGTTCATAAGGGCTGAGGTTCGAGCGCAGCTCATTCTCTTCCACCATCGAGACGTAAGCGCCCTGCCCTGTTCCAGCCTCACGGACAAATGCAGGAATCTCGGTGAACCGAGCATCACTTTGGGACAGCCGCTTGAAGGCTTCCAGGCGCCGATAGCCCGAGATCAGGCCAAAACTGTCACCGACCCGGCTCACCTCGATTGGCGTTCTCAAGCCGTGAACGCGCAACGATTCCAACAGTTCCGCCATGGCTTCTTCGTCTTCAACCATCCGGTCACGGCGGATAAAATCAGGATCAATCTGATCCAGCGGTATTTTTTCCGCAATCAAACCGGCGGTCTGTGCATCGCGCCATCGAGCTGCATCACCTTGGTCCTGGGCCAAAGCGACCCTGTCTGTCACGGACGCCATGCCACCCAAAGTGGCGGCCTCCGCCGCAACCTGAGCTATTGGAGGTGCTGACGAGCTTGCTTCAAACGGGCTGATCGACGGTTTCGCGGCGAAACCCGCTTCAAGCTGTTCGAGCTCTGTTGTATCCGGTGCGGTCAGTCTTCTGCGTTTAGCCATCTGCTTCTCCTCCCATCTGAGCGTCGCGCCACCAGCAACCGATCAGAACCTCTTTGAATTCTGCGTAAGTCCGGTCAAATGTTTCCCGACCCCGAACATATGTGTCGCGGTTAAAATCACGGTAGTCGGCTTCGTAGATCCCATTCACCTGCTCACCAGCCTGCCCGACCAAAGCAGTATAGTCCTGCCGGTAGGCATTCATGAAATCCCCGAAATAGGCCTGAATTACGTTCGCCATGTCTGTTTGCTGACTGGCATCAAACCGGGTGATGATTGCGCGTACAACATCCCATTCGAACTTGAGCTCAGGCAAGCCAGCTGCGCGTTGTGCCGTGTTTTCACCATCCTCGATACTGGCGAAGGTCGTATAGAGCATGTCAAAGAACCGACCCGTTGAATCAAACTCCAGAAACGAAGCTCCAAGCGGAACCAAAAGGATATCTGCAGCAGCCAGTGCATTGATCGTAAGGTACCCAAGTGCAGGAGGCGTATCGAGAAAGACGATGTCATAATCGTTGAGGATACCTTCATCCTCGAGGAAATTGGTCAGGCCGTCCCACAAAGGCCAACTTCTCAGCCCCATCCTCCACACTGGGATCTGGAACTCGGCCCAGTAAAGGTTCAACTGCGCACCTATCAGATCAATATTTGGCCAATGGGTGTTCTGAATTACATCGCCAGGAGTCGTTGTAAGCGCCTCTTGCAAGGTCTCATCCAAAGGAATTTCAGGTTGACCTGCCGCATTGCGCACGCGGTTTTCCTCCTGCACCGCCCGAGCATAGTCCTTTGCGATCAAGGGGAACACAGTTTGCCATTCATCTGCGACGGACCCGCCAAGGATCGACGTCATGGATCCTTGGCTGTCGAGGTCGATTACCAGAACTTTGTACCCGTCCAAGGCGGCGGACATGGCCAGATGGGCGGCGGTCGAGGTTTTTCCAACACCGCCTTTGAAATTTGCAACGGAAACAACCTTTGCCGGAAGCCCTTCAGGCCGGTAGGGAAGATACTCCTTCGTGCTGACGCCTTCAGCCGCAAAATGCTGGCGCAAGGTCAGGACCTCTTCCAAAGTGAACCATTTTGAACCAGCTTCTCCTTCGCCTTGAGGAAGATCAGGATTTGCTTTGAGGACACGGCGGAGATGCGCAGGTGCAACCGGAATTAGATACTTAGTTATTTCCCAGATTGAAAACCTACGCAGCCGCTTTTCACCATCAGGGGCATAACCTCGGCGAGCAAGATCCTCACGGCCTTTGGCGCAGAATGCCGCTGCTTTTGCGAATCGAGAGGTGCCTATAGGATCAGGTAACTTCCCGGCCGCTGTTGCGGGATCAAGATTCAGATATGGCGGTAACGGAGGTTGGTTTGATTTGTTCACTGTCGTTGCCTCAGAAGATGTTCGCCTTAGCGGCGTATATTTAGGAATGTAGCGAACATTATCTTCTAAAGCTATCCTGCTATCGGAAGTTTTCCACAGTTTTTGCGCGCGAGGCTGGGTTTCGCCACGAAACTCTAGAAAAATGAGAGAGCACGCCAACAAAGAGTTTACTATTTATAGAGTCTTTAAGAGATTTAGATTAAGAATATGATAATTATAACAACAAGTTAGATCACATTAGGGACCCATTTACAGTTCCTGGGGTATCCGATTCCGGGATCAAAGGTGCCCAGATACGGGACCAAGGGAACCATTCGACAGGAACAAGGGCACCGATTCGCAGGGACGTGGATCTTCGACGCTATTAGACACTTACAAAGCCGTTTCCAGTACGTTCGATCCTGTCTGAGTCGTTCTTATGACGGGCTCGCGATGATAGGTCTGGGGATAAGTTTAGGTATATCTGTTTAGGGTACCCGTTTTCGGGATGAGCCTGAACCTGTATTTGGGCACCTAATAGAAGTTGATTGATAGGTACCTTTCATGGCAGAAATACAAAAAAGAGCAGTCAGGCAGAATCATGCCGGAAACACAAATAGACATGGATCACCTATCCGGAGCCTTGCGAAGGGAAACGGTGAAAAAGAACGTCGCCGCGATTCACATCAGCGGTAAGTTGACATTGCTTCAGCGAAAGCTGTCGAATGTCCTGCTTCTCAATGCCTATGATGCGCTGACATCTGCACAGACCCATACCATCGATGCACGAACTCTGGCGATGATGGTCGGCTATAACTCGAACGATTTTGATACCTTGCGTGCAAGCCTGCGCGCCCTGGCCGAGACTGTCGCTGAATGGGACATGTTGGATGAGCAGGGGCGTCAGGAATGGGGTGTTTCCTCTCTGCTGAGTTTTGCCAAGCTCAAGAATGGTGTTTGTGAATATGCCTACTCACCGGCGCTGGCGCAGAAGCTGTATGATCCCAAAATCTATGCGCTGATCAACGTTCAGATTCAGCGCAACTTTAGTTCGGGGCACGGATTGGCACTGTATGAAAACTGCTATCGCTTTGTGCGCATCGGCTCGACCGGTTGGTGGGCCTTGGACGTGTTTCGAAAGCTCATGGGTGTAGATGGCAGCGACTATTATACCAGCTTCAAACATCTCAACGCCAAGATCATCAAGCCGGCGGTTGCCGAGGTGAACAAAAGCTCGGACATTCTGATCGAACCCGAGTTCCAAAAGAAAGGCCGGGCGGTCACCAATATTCGCTTTCGGATTAAGGGAAACCCGCAAAAGGCGATGTTCGAAATTGATGACAGCGACGGTGCTCGGAATATGCAGGTGTACACGAAGCTACGTGATCAAGGGGTCTCGGATCGTTTGGCCCGACAGTGGATTTCCGAACATGGTGAAGACTACGTTGCGCAGAAACTTGATTACGTAAGGCAAAAGGGCGGAGTGAAATCCACATTGGGCTATCTGTCGGCTGCATTGCGCGATGACTATCAGCCACCTGAACCGGAACAGCCAGCGAAGCCCAGCCCCGAAGCACTGGAAGAAGCGCAGGCGAGGCAGGCCCAAGTGGCGGTTGAAGACAAAGCCTATGCCGAACGGGTAGCCGAGCGGGAGGAGCGGGCGCGGAAACTCTCGATCGTAGAAGAGCTGGTTTCGCGGCGAAACCCGACACAGAGGGACGCAGATAAAAGACTGTTTCTTGCCGGTCTAGACAACGACCTGGACCGCGAGCATTTCCGAGCGCATGCGTGGCGCTCGGGGCTGAACGCAACCGCAATCTTCGAATTCTGGCAAGAGCTAGAGCCAGACGCTTTCGACTGATCGCGGTAAGGGCAGGGGAGTGCATACCCTTTAGCAGATTATTGTTTTTTGAACGCAGATTTCAGTGCATCTGCAAGTGCCCCCTGCTGCGCATTATTGCCGTTTTTTGCGCGTTGTGTTTCTTTTTGTTTTGTATGGCTTTGCCGCGATTGGTCGCTGCTTTGAACGCGCTTTTGCCGGGTTTCAATGCCACCATCCTTGCGCATCGTCAGACCGATGCGTTTTCGCGGCGCATCCACCTCGACGACCCGTACCTTAACTACCTGGCCGGTTTTGACGACATCATGGGGATCTTTGACAAACCGATCTGCCAGTTGGCTGATATGCACCAACCCGTCCTGATGAACACCGATATCAACAAAAGCGCCGAATGCCGCGACATTGGTAACTGTGCCCTCCAGGGTCATTCCAGGTTTCAAATCGCTGATCTCTTCCACGCCATCAGCGAACGAGGCAGTTTTGAAATGTGGCCGGGGATCACGACCGGGTTTTTCAAGCTCGGAGAATATGTCCTGAACCGTGGGCAGGCCAAAACTGTCGTTAACAAACTGTTCGGCGCGCAGGCCTTTCAGGGCGCCTTCATTCCCCAGGATTTGCCGAATATCCCGCCCACATGCGGCGACAACGCGTCGGGCCACGGAATAAGCCTCGGGGTGCACGGAAGACGCATCAAGGGGCTCGGCCCCATCGCGTATTCTCAAAAAGCCTGCGCATTGTTCGAACGCGCGGGGACCTAGGCGCGCCACCTTCAGCAACTCTGAACGAGATTGAAAGGCACCATTCATGTCGCGGTGCAACACGATGGATTCTGCCAGTCCCGGGCCCAACCCGGACACATGCGACAGCAATGGGGCAGAAGCAGTATTCAGATCAACCCCGACAGCGTTCACAACGTCTTCAATGACAGATGCCAATGATTGCGAAAGCTTATATTGATCCACATCGTGCTGATATTGCCCGACCCCGATGGATTTGGGTTCGATCTTGACCAGTTCCGCCAAGGGGTCCTGTAAACGACGGGCGATTGAAACCGCTCCGCGAAGGGAAACGTCCAGATCCGGGAACTCTCGGGCGGCCAGTTCGGATGCGGAATAGACTGACGCTCCGGCTTCCGAGACCACGACTTTGGTGGGAGGAGTGACGGTTTTGGGCAAATCTCTGAGCGTGTCGCCGACCAGCTTTTCGGTTTCGCGGCTGGCTGTTCCGTTGCCGATTGCAACAAGCTCAATGCCGTGCTGGGCGATCAGGCGCAGGATTGTGGCCTGTGCGCCTCGAAGGTCATTCTTGGGTTGGAACGGGTAAATTGTTTCAGTTGCAACCACTTTGCCAGTAGCATCGACAACCGCTGCTTTGACACCTGTTCGTATTCCAGGGTCCAGCCCCAAGGTTGGGCGGGCGCCAGCTGGCGCAGAGAAAAGTAAGTCTTTGAGATTGCGAGAGAAAACAGAAATCGCCTCGTCCTGGGCACGGCTGCGGAGGTCGGCCATCAGGTCAACCATCATCGTCAGCGAGAGCTTTACCCTCCAGGTCCAACCGGCCACCTTGCGTAACCAAGTATCGGCAGTTGAATCCGTGCGGGTTAGCAGATGTGATGCGACGATCGCTTCCGCCCGAGCCGCGCCGGTCTCGGGGTCCGGCGCGATGTCCAATGTCACGATGCCCTCTTTTGACGCGCGAAGCATCGCCAAAGCCCGATGAGACGGCGTTTTGGCCCACAGCTCGGAGTGGTCGAAATAGTCACTGAATTTCGCGCCATCCTGTTGTTTGCCATCAATCACCTTCGATGTCAGCAGCGCCTCGCGCTGCATGAAGCTGCGCAGTTCGCCTAACAGGGTAGCGTTCTCGGTTAGTCGTTCGGTGACAATGTCGCGGGCACCGTTCAGGGCATCCTTGCTGGTCGGAACAGCCTCGGACAGGTAGGATTGGGCAAGGGTATCGGGATCGACAGACCGGTCTGCAAGAATTGCGTTAGCCAGAGGTTCCAACCCGTTCTCGCGTGCGATCATTGCCTTGGTGCGCCGCTTGGGTTTGTAGGGCAGGTAGATGTCTTCCAGCTGTGCTTTAGTGTCAGCCAGCGCAATGGATTTTGCAAGATCGTCTGTCAGCTTGCCTTGATCCTTGATCGAATTCAGGATGGTTGCGCGCCGGGCGTCCAATTCGCGCAGATAGGTCAGGCGATCTGACAGGGTGCGCAGTTGGGTATCGTCCAAACCACCTGTCGCTTCTTTGCGGTAGCGCGCAACAAAGGGCACAGTCGCGCCTTCGTCCAACAATTTTACTGCGGCCCCTACCTGATCGGGTCGGGCGTTGATCTCGGTGGCGATGGTGCGGGCGATGCGGTCCAATGGGGCCTCCTGACAGTCGTTCGGAGAGACTTCTTAGCCAGCTGCTTTGCTGAGGGGAAGGGGGCTAAATCTGTTGGGCCAACTCTTGCAGATCGTCATAGAGGGTTTTGGCAATCTCAACATATCCGCGTTCGATGTTGCGGGCCCGGGCGGCAAACCGGCGTTGCGATGGCAGGCGCGCGCCCTGATCGGTGATGTCAGCGAACAGGCGTTCTGCCCCTGCATCATTCGGGTCTATGCGGCCACCGCTGAAATGCCTCGGATCGAAGGCCAGAAGGATTTCACCATGATAGGGGGCGCCGCCTGAGTTGCCGGCAAACTCCATGCTCTCCAGACTGGTCAGGTCGTCGATCAACGGACCGGCCAAGAGTTCGATCATGATGGACAGGGCCGAACCCTTGTAGCTGCCGAAGGTCAACATCGCACCCTCCATCGCAGCCTGCGGATCGTTGGTTGGGTTGCCGTCCTTATCGATTGCTACGCCATCGGGCAGGGGCTTGCCTGCGCGGCGATAGAGTTCGATTTCGCCACGGGCAAAGGCGCTTGTTGCGAAGTCAAAGGTGAAGGGATCCTTGCCCTGTCGCGGCCAGCTGAAGGCCAGCGGGTTGGTGCCCAATGAACCGCGGGTGCCGCCGGCAGGGGCAACCCAGGAATGGCTTGGTACCATCGCCATCGCCGCAAGGCCGGCAGCAGATAGCCGCTCCACTTCGGGCCAGAGGGCAGAGAAATGAAAACAGCGATTGATGGCCATGGCTGCAATACCATGGGTTCGGGTTTTCTCGATCAGAATTGGAAGTGCCTCATGAAATGCCAGCAGGGACATACCTCCGCGAGCATCGACCCGAACGATGGCGTTATCCGATTGGGTAATGGCTGGCGAGACATTTCCGTCAATCTTGCCTGCCTTCATGGTGTCATTGCACATGAACAGTCGGAACAGGCCGTGCGACTGGCAATCATCAATCTGACAGGTGACCAGCATATCCGCGATGGCCGCTGCATGGTCCGGCCCGTATCCGGATCCGGACAGGATGTTCAGGCTTAGGTTTCGTATTTCATCCAGTGTCAGATTGACCGCTTCGCTCATCTGCCATGTCTCCCATTGCGTTGGCAGAAGAAGGCATAGCTTGGTCTGACTGGCAAGGAGAACCCTTGGCAATTTGCCATTCATTTATGGTTAATGCCGTATTGGATTGGTCTAATAATGCAATATGTGAATAAGTTAACAGAAGTTCCCAGGCCTTTTGTACTCAATCAAAAGTTGTGGTGGCGGCTCAGCGACTCAAGTTGATTTTTCAGATCAGCAGAGGTCGCACTCTGCGTGGCGCCCTACAAAATTTTCAGAAGTTTTTTGGATGGGGAATTTTATGCATAGTCCTTATGATCGTGACCGAGTGATCTGCTTGGAGTTTACACCGCGCCTTTTGTCCGAATTTCGCAGCATAGTTGAAAGGTCTATGGGATACCGCGTGTCGAACGATGCAGAAAGCACAGGCATTTCTTACCATGAAAAAGCAATCGTTGTACGTCAGTGCCTGAAGCGTTTTGTGCCGGCCAATGCCCCAAAACCTGCCGGGTCGCATAAGCGCCAGCACAGTTTTGCACTGATCAACCTGGGTTTGTCGACGGCGCGTGCCGAAGTATATTCGCAAGGATACAGCGACTATATTGCCTATCCATTTGTCACCAGCGAAATCCAGCACAGATTCAGTGCGGCGCGAGCATTGATGAAACAGAATGTCTCTGCCGAGTACTTTTCAAAAGATACGTTGGTCAATGCTGCTTGTAATTTCCTTTCTACCGAGCCCGAATTTACAGGCGGCATTGACGCCTTGGCGCAAGTGGTCGGGTCAAACCGGAACACCTTGTCCAAGCGGTTCAAGGAAGAGTTCGGCGTTGGCCCCATGGCTTGGTTTCGGCGCTACAGGTTGAACTATGCAGCGGCCCTGGTTCTTGAGGGGCAGCACAGCATTCAGGACATCGCCTTCAAGGTTGGCTACGAGGATGCGAATAACTTTTCGACCGCGTTCAAACGGGAATTCGACGTCTCGCCGTCAGAGTATCGGCGCTATCGCAATTCGATGAACTAAGCATCACCCAAAACACGTCCTGGATGAGCATGCTCCTGCGCGCGCGAGGCTGGCCAAAGTGCGCACCGGTTACCGCGGGCAGGGGTCTAACAGTGCAAAGATCAAAGGAAATGATGATTCCTGCAAAGATCGAATTACAGAGTTCTCAGCTAGCATTGATTCACGATTTCGTCGTTCTCGACAAGAACCGCTAATGGAAGGAATCTGAAATTGGTTACCGAAAATATTCAACTCAGATTGGTCAATCACTCGGATGATGCCAATAATTCATCGATCGTTATTTTCCAGCAAAACGTGGCCGAAGATTTCGGCGAACTCGCTATCGCGTGGAAAGTCATCAAAAACCTGGGGCGGCTGGATTATCACCCCTTCAAATACCCGCTGAAGTTTCAGGTTTCGGCCTCGGACAGCTATGGGAACTATACGCCGCAGATGACGGCCTATGACGGTCAGGCCTATGAAATGGTCAAAGACACCAGCGGAGATATTTTGCGCCTGGCCAAAACCCCGGCAACGTCGCCGAATGAGGTCGAGCTGCGCAACAATCTGACCATGGGATCGATCAACGCGAATATCTATCGCGAAGGCAAACTTCTGGCCGCCAAGACCAACCTTGCGCCGGGGCAGAAGGGCGTCTTTCAGTTCCACCCGACCATCTATATCGGCGTGGTGTCGCAGATCGAAGAGGGCCAGGTCATGGACTCGGCGATCATCAGTCAGATCAACACCGAGATCAATCTGTTCGGCATCCAAAGCGCTGATATCGTGATGTCGGGCGGCGGGCCTGGCAAAAACTCTACCCCCTTCGATTTCCAGCTGGCAAACATCAATGCGTAAACGCGCCCTGCGGCGAGTCACGCGCCGCAGGATGCACACCGCTTGACGGAGCTATGGAAAGAGGAGGTGTGTCATGACCAAAACTGCCGACACAACAATCGCCCTAAAACGCAAACGGTCTGAGGGCGACGAAGACAGCGATCAGAAGGCTGCCGCTGATACCCCGACGCCGGTAAAGCCCGCGAATCCCAAAAAGCCGGATTCGAAACCCAAGGATGACGCGGACAAGAAAGACAGTTTGAAGCCCATCAAACAGGTTTGGCAATCTGGCGATTTCCATAAGACCGGGCGCAACAAGCCCCCCTATAACGGGCTTCAGATTTCGGTTCAGTACAAGGTGGACGATGCCGGGAAATTTGAGGACGTGGCCGTCACCTTCACGGATTTTACATATTCCAAGGACGGGGTCTCATCCGAAATTCAGGCTCTGGCGGTCAGTGATGGCTGGGTTGAGGTTCCCAAACCCGCCAAACCCAAGCCCAGCAAAGACGCCAAGGCGTCACCGTCCAAGGGCGATAAGGGTAAAACAGATTTCACAGTGGTCGGCCACGTCAAAATCAGTGGCGAGCCGGATGGAAAGTTCTTGAGGTTGCGTCTGAAATCCGGCCTGGAGCCGGGGTTTCAACAGCTTGGTTTTATCATGAGGCTGTCGCCGCCGCCGTCGAGTTCATAACACAGATTCGTCAGGGTGGCGCGATGACAACCCAACTCGTATTTGAGAACCGATCATTAAACCCCAATGTGCGCAGGGTTGGCCTGTTCTGGGACTGTTTGGATCACGACCAGCACATTAGGCCGTTAACCTGGCAGGTTGTTCTGCAATGCCCGTATCGCTGGTACCGAAGCTTTCAGATTGACCTGACCCTGTCGGTCAGGTTCGTCACCTGCGAGGGCAATATCTCGCCCGATGTTCTGGTGGATCGCAAAGTTGTCTGTGGCGAGGCAACGATCGAACCCCGGCGCAAAGGCGACGGGATTGACCTGACCATCACGGTTCCAAAAGGGCATCGGTTGCACAAGGTGCAGGTCGTGCGCTGCGGCTTTCCCCTGACCGAAACCCGCCTGCCTTTGCAGGGAGAATGCGTGCTCCGGGCTCCGGACCGGCTGAACTTTGCGGCCGATATGACAACGCGGCAGGGTTTTCGGATCGACCGCCGGGAAATAGGTCCGGGTGTGGCCAGTTTTGATCTGCACCAGGTCCAGGCAATGCGCGTCGCCATGTATGGCGGCACGCCGGGTCCGAATTCCGATCCGATCAATTTTGTTGGTTACGACATTCAATATTCATGACGCCCAAAGCGGGCGAAACTTTGGAGGAGTGAATTGATGGCTTACAGACGTACATCCGGAATTCTGACCGACGGCGGTGCCGATCCCAAGCTTGAGGCGGACTATATTGTTGCCGCCGCCATCGTAGGTCATTCGATCGAACAGATCCGCGCCAATGTCGATGTGCAGTTTTCAATGGAACCTTCTGACGAGATGCCCAGGCCCGACAAATGGTCCCGCGAATGGGATCAGCTTCAGCAAGCCGCCCAGAAAATCGGACAGCTGGCCGCTTTGGAAATCGACATGCAGGGCCATTCGGTCAGGGCAGGGACGGCCGTCGATCATAAAACCGGCGCTGTGATCGTTGGGGTTTATGGTTTGGCCGGGCATGAGCCTCCGACCGAGGGCGATATCCGCCACCCCGAACACCACCTCAGTGACAAGGGGCAGGTGCTATATGATGAGATCAAGCAAAGGGATCGCGACCCCGCTTATCAGTATATCGGGCTGGGGGCCTATACCGGGTTTGTCGATAACGGAAATGTCGAAGGCGACACCGATCCGGTCGGTCCGATGCCAAGCGCGCGGTTCCATATCCCTGATCTGGATGCGGGCGATCATGACGACAATATTTTCGAGGGATGGTACCCTCGGTGGTTGCCGCCCGAGGATTCTGCCCTGTGGAACCCGCGCGTTCGTCGCGATACCCATGACCATGACTGCGTTGGTTGGGGCATCATTGGCGGCGATCTGGCGCAGGATGCTCCGAAGGAAGGGGAACCCGACCACGGGGCGACAAACCGGTCGGACCAGATCACCAATATCATGCGCTTTGATCAGGGTATGAATTTCGTCGATGAAAGCGGGGACGAAGGCGTTAAGGGTTATACCCATGGCATGATCCAGGCGATCTACAAGGCCTATCATCTGGGCCCGCATTGCACGCCTTATGAAATTACGGTTGGTGACTGTACCACCAAGCTGGCCTCGTGTTTTGGCTGTACGATGTTCATGACCGCCAATGGCTATCCGCCCACCTCGACCCATCTGGGGCGCGCCGAAAGCTGGGTGCCACTTTACGAGCCCTACAAGCCGTCGACCTCACCTAAAACCGAGCGGATCGTGATCAACGACCTGAACGCCAGCTTTGCTGCCTATTGCGACAAGGTTCTGCGTACTGGGATGCGCGCGCTGAGCGTCGACAATATCGCGGATGCCTATGACCGCTGCCCGGCTGCGCTGGAGCATGTTCTGGGCGGGCATTATTCTGCGGATAACCGGGTTGCGGTCTCTCTGTTTCTGGATGCCCTGACTGTTCATGACCGCGAGCTGAGCCGCGTCCGTCGCGTATTGGGTTTGGACTAAGTCACCAACAGCCCGAATTAACATATCGGAGGAGAAGACACATGGCCTTTCAGGTTTATGCACTCGTACATACCCGCTCTGGTCGGTTTCTGATGTTTCGTCGACCTATCCTGACCTTTTTCCAGCGCGGAAATGGGGGGCAAATTTTCCCCGAAGGTCAGAAACTGCATGGCGGCGGGCGCTATGCTCTGCCATACGCTCAGGTTGATCCTGAAATCGCGATTGAGCTTTGGGAGGATGATAATTTCATTGCCGAAGCCGGCCAGCAAATTCTGATTGATTGTTGCGGTGCGCTGATCGAGTTCCTTCCCCCAGAAGCGGCAGACAAGGGGCCTGTGTCAATCGAGGGCGAGCATGAGATATTGCTCGCCCCGGCGACCGAAGTCGTGACCCGTTTCGATGAAGATGGCACGCGATCCGCAGTTTATTTCGCCGAAGTGTCCGACGCGGATCTGGACCGCATTCGCGACTATATGGTTGAGGTGTTGGCCGAGGCTCGCGCGGCGATGTTGGCCGTGATTCAGGACAACCTGTATGAATACACCGAGATCGAGGCATTCTTTCCGCACGCGCCTTTTGACAATATCCATACCGGTGTTGATGTCTGGCAACTGGATATCGAGCGTCTGGAAATCAGTGGCCTGAAATCCAGCAAGCTGACTAAGGGTTCACTGCAGGCGATCAGCGAGCTTGAGGTCGTGTTGGCGGTGGAAGACGCTTAACGGGCATGACCAGCCAGGACCCCAAACTCATTTGGATGGATGCGCCGTTCGAGGATCTGCGTAACCAGTTGGTGGCCAATTTCGAAACCCATCCGCATGGTGCCGATCCCCCGGAATTCGTGACCGTCCAGTTCTTTTTCACCAAGACACCGGGCAAGGCAGTGCGCGGCCCTGTTCTGAGGTACAAGGAAAGAACGCCGCTGAATGTGCTGTTCGAAACCGGTGAGCGGTTGACCGGTACCCTGACCTGGCAAAGCGGATTGAGTACGCCGTTGTCTCAGCAGGTCCTTGGGGCTTTGGCTCTGCAAGAACCCGAGACCGGTCGTGTCTGGCGCTTTCAGGGTTTTATGTCTGAATTTGGCAAGCCAAGCCATATTCCATCGCCCGATTCCGGAGCAGGGGGCGGGGCCGATGATGGTGGGAACTCTGGCACCGGGCAAAACGGTTCAGGTGGACATGACGGGCATGACCCAGATCAGCCAAGCCACACTCACGGCGGTGATGGTGATAATCCATTTAGCGATGACCCGGATTCTGACGGGCTGAGCCCGGTCACTCAGGGCGCTAACCTGCGCTGGGATGAGCTGTTCCCCTTCATCTATATGAAACATTGGCCGTCGATAGCGCCGGGCGCGCTGGATGCGGGTTTCATGGAGGTTCCGCAAAAGATCCTGGCGAACAGCGTGTTCCTGCAAAGCCTTGTTTCAAAATCCGGGGACAGGTCAGGGCAGGAGGCTTTGGCGGTTACTTACGTGGATCCAAGCTCGAACACCGACAATACACCAGGTGGGAATAGTTCGCCCCATCCGGCATCGGATGCGGGGCAATCCGGCAAGGCTCAGCCTGCGGCCGAACCGGGCAAACCCAAAGGGTTCATCTCCTCGATTGAATCGCTTGGCCCGCCATTCAGTTCATATCCTGAATTGTGGCCGGCTCTGCGAGAGCTGCCTGATTTTTCGCTGGCCCAGATCACAGATCTGATCAAGGCCCGTCTGGGCGGATGGGCCGCATTCAAGGTTCTGGCAAATGCACCGGATGCGCAAAAGGAACTGGCCCGCATCTGGGAAAGCATCGTTGCGCTGAACCTTTTGGCTGGCTGGCAAAAAGACGAACTTGCAGTTCTGATTCAGGTGTTGACTACCCATCACGTTCTGACCCGTGCGCTGGCTGCAACCGAAGGAGGGCATGCCAGCTTGATGACCGATCCGGTCACCGGACAACAGATCAAAGCTTGGATGCATGCGACGCTGGTTTTGCCTGGCTCCATATTCGAGCCGAAAAAACCTGCGCCGGTTGCAGCAAAGGATACAGATCATCAGATCCCTCTGAAATTGACAAAGCCCGGCTGGGTGCGCGCCTATTCATACGGGCTTGCTCGTTCGATCCGGTATCAGCCGCTTGGGTATGAATTGGGCGACGTGCAGCGTATCGAAAATGTCCTGCGCGGTGAAATGCGCGAGACGCGAAACCGGAGATTGCAGCGCCGCGAAAGCCATGAGGCACATTCCGATGTGACCACCAAAATTGCCCGGCGGGACGAGGATACCTCGGTTTCGGACCTGATCAATCAGGTGCAAAAGACGTTGGCCGACCATGTCTCGACCACGCATGTCAACTCTTACGACACCCAGTACGGAATGCCGACAGATGGCAATAAGATGAGTGTTACTGGGAATTGGTGGGTGCAAGAGCAGCCAGCCGGAGGCTTCGCGAAAAACGACCTGAAATTTGCCCGCGACATCGTCGAGAAAACGGTGCGAAACCTGTCACGCGAAATGCGCCATACGCGCGAGTTATCCGAAGTTGAAGAAACCGAATACTCGGATGTGACGCGCTTTGACAATCGGCGGAACGGCACGGATATCCGCGGCATCTATCGTTGGGTGAACAGAAGCTTTCGCTTGCGCACGAAAAGTCTGGGCGAGGTTTTGATTTTTGAGATCATGGTCCCCAGCCCGGGTGAGAATCTTGTCCGGCATATTCGCCGGTCCTGGCAGCTTGATCTGCGCCCACCGAAATCTCCAGGCGAGTTTGGGATAAGCGGATTTCAGGATTTGACCGATGAGACTGGCAAGACAGACGATGGCAAGATATTTTATCTCGATGCGTTTCAGGAATTTGGCGTGGAAGAGACCCGTATGGCCCCGCCATTCAAGCTTGTGGTCAGCCAAACGGTGCAAAGCCATACGCCAGTGGCCGAAGGCGCCGTCCTGATCCCCAGAGGCTTTGAGCCCATCAAAGCAACAGCAACGGTGATGAGTGTCGGAACTCCCGCAGAAACCCATGTCATCGTGGGCTCGGTCGCCCTGCAACCGCAGCAAGCGGGGGACAAATCCGCCCCGCCCGGTTCAAACGGCCATGCGGACAAGTCACCGCAGCCACTGCGCCTGCCTGTCAGCCAAGCCTCGGGCGCGCAGGTGCTGAGCGCCCAGCTGGATAAAGGGTTCGGAACCGGAACCTCTCCGGCGGATGAAGGCCATCCGCTTGGGTTCACCATTCTGTGCAGCCTCAAGCAAACCGCAGCCACACAATCGTCCGAGCCCAACTCTCCGCCGGATATGCCGGTTCCCGATCCTGCACCAATGCATTTGCAAACCGAATTGACCGGTTTCTTTGCGGCAACTCTTGAAGTGACGTGCCAACGGTCGGCGCAGACTTATTCCGATTGGCAATTCGAAACCTATAGGCTGATCAAGGAAGCGTATGCGCGGCAGCTAGAGGGTTACCGTCGCAAACTGGAACAACAGGTGGCTGCGATTGAGGCTCAGAACCCTGCGTTCCTGAACAAGGCGATGACGACGGAAATCCTGTCCGCGGCCCAGGAGCAAATCTTGACCCTCAGCGGGTCCGAGAAGGATGCCGTGGCCCCGGATTATGTCAAGCCGCGTATCAGGCACTATTTGCAACAAACGGTCGGGTGGTCCGACATCGCCACATTCATGGATATCGAGGACGAAGTCAGCGATCTGACAGGCGACCCCGCGGATCTTGCCCTGCGCGAGACCGTACCCGACCTGCGGTTCCGGGATTTTCTGCGCGCTGACCGTGTGCGCATTCTGGCGCCGGTCGACAGAAAGCACGCGCGCAGTTTCCTGTATTTCCTGCGCACCGGCCGGATCTGGCCGGATGCAGATCATCTTGCCCCTTGCCTGCCCGAAGACGCCGAAATTGTGGCCCGGATTAAATCGGAACATACACAAGACGATGAAGGCAATGCGCAATCCTGGACGGTTCAGGTGCCCACGCATATGTGCATGCTGAGTGCGGATAGTGATCTGCCAGGTCAGACGGATTCAGAATGAGACCGCCAGGCTTTCCGACCCCGCCCCGACCAAACGCCCCCGGCGGACCGCTTGAACCACAACAAGGCTGGGGTCCGTCTCCGGGCCGGGTATTGGGAATGCCGGTTGGCGCGGTGATCGCTTTTTCCGGGGAGCTTCTGGGACAATCCAAAAAGCTGGCGGGCGGGACCACTGATCTGCAACATTATGGCTGGAAGGTTTGCGACGGCTCACCTCTGTTGATTTCCGCTTATCCGGAATTGTTTGCCGCCATCGGATATCTGTTTGGTAAAGGCAAGGACGGAGAGTTTCGACTGCCTGATTACCAGGGCTATTTTCTGCGCGGCGTCGACCCCGGCGGGAAAGTCGATAAGGATCAGGACCAGAGGTACCGAACCGACAAAAAGAACCAGAAATATGACAGGGTAGGGTCGCTGCAACTGTCTGCGCTCCAGCAACACCAACATGTGCTGGAACAAAGCGACAGCACGGTATCAAACGGAGTGTTAGGCCCGGAACCGGTTATCGCCCCCACACCCCAATCCAATTCGGGCAACGTCGTTAAAGGGTCGGCCCTGACCAGCGAGACCGAGACCCGCGCAATCAACATCTCGGTCTATTGGCTTATCAAATGTCGGTTGGATGCGGTGTTATGACAGATAGAAAAGGCCGATCTGATGGCATGTAGGCTGGGCAAAATTGTAAGGTCGTTTCGCAAACCATCAGGACAGATTCTCAAGGCGGCGCCAGATAAGGCGCAGGCAAAAGGAATAGATGTCAGTGATCATCAGCGGGATATCAACTGGCCGCAAGTCGCAGCCTCGGGTGTTTCTTTTGCGCTGATAAAGGCGACCGAAAGCGTCAGCATCAAGGATGCCTATTTTCAGCCAAATGTACTGGGCGCGAATGAGGTGGGTATCCTGTGCGGCGCCTATCACCTGCTTCACGTCAGCCACCCGGCCAAGCCACAGGTCACGAATTTTGTCGATGCAGTGCAGGCTGTTCTTTCGAAAGGCCCGGTTGGAAAATCCGGCCTTCTGCACCTGCCATTTACACTCGATCTTGAAGGCGTCCCGACGGCACAGGGGGCCGCCTATCGAAGCCTCGCGCTGGAATGGCTTACCAGCGTTCAGAGGGCTTTCGGAACGGTGCCGATGGTATATGCCAATCTGAACACCTGGGAGACTGAGCTGACTTCGGGTTTCGGGAACTACCCGGTCTGGCTGGCAGAATACGCAGCCAGACCCGCACCGGATGCTCCGCAATGGGAGTTTTGGCAGCACTCTACGAACGAGCGAGTGTCCGGTATTGCCCCAGAGGTTGATTTGGACGTGTATTGCGGATCGGTTCAGCAACTGAAGGCGCAGTACGGGGTGCAAAGCCGAAACTTATAATTGTCACAGTTCGATTCACCAAAATGATCAGTTGCTAACTTGGGCAAACCCAAAAAACGGTAGTGCAACTCCGCAAAGAATTTGAGTGATCCCGTTGAGCAGCCTCATCTGACTGGTTCAATTTGATTGTTAGTGCATCATTGGCCTGTGATCCATTGAGATGATGGTTT
>NZ_JBXWOB010000019.1:0-60617 GCF_059610685.1 Ruegeria sp. CDSC052 | reverse complement strand
AGCCGAAGCCGAAGCCGAAGCCGAAGCCGAAGCCGAAGCCGAAGCCGAAGCCGAAGCCGAAGCCGAAGCCGAAGCCGCTCTTACGTCGCCTGATCAGACCGTCGCAGAACCGCCGGTCGAAAAACGCGGCGGCTTTATCCCGGCGCTGATTGGCGGTGCGATTGCTGCGGCGGCCGGGTTCGCTCTGGGTCAAAGCGGCGCGTTCTCCTCGGGTGAGTCCGACGCAATCGCCGCGCTTGAGGCGAAGCTGACCGCACAATCCGATCAGATATCAACACTGTCGAAGTCTCTGACCAACGGGTCGGACCTGTCCCAGAAGATTGACGCGCTGACCAGCCAAATCGCGCCAATCACCGCTGATCTGGATGGGGTGAAGTCCAGCATATCCGATCTGACCAACAAGGTTGATCCGCTTGCCAGCCGTTTGGCCGAGTTGGAAAGTGGCGCGCTGACGCAGGGCGCTTCACCTGAAACCGGCGCGGCCATCGAAGCCGAGCTGAAAAAACTCCAAGACTCTTTGGCCGCGCAACGGGCCGAGGTGGAAAAGATGGTGTCCGACGCTCAGACGCTCGAGGCCGAGGCTGCAGCAAAATCGCTGGCGGCGACCAATGCAGCCCTTCTGTCACGGGTGCATGAACAGTTGAATACGGGTCAACCTTATGGCGACCTGATTGCAGAACTGAAGGCCGCAGGCGTAACCGTTCCCGAGGCGCTGGCAGCACCGGCAACCGAAGGTGTCGCGACGATTGCAGCACTTCAGGACAGCTTTGCGCCCGCTGCGCGCACGGCGCTGGCCGATGCGCGGGACGCGGACAAGGGCACCGGAATTGTCGCGTTTTTGCAGCGCCAGACAGGTGCACGTTCGGTTACCCCGCAAGAAGGTGACAGCCCCGATGCGGTCCTGTCGCGGGCTCAAGCCGCTTTGTCGGGCGGAGATGTCTCTGCTGCCCTGGATGAGCTGAAATCCCTGCCCGATGCAGCCAAAGCTGCATTTGAAGGGTGGGAACAGGCGGCCCAGACGCGCGTTTCTGCTGTGGATTCTGCAAATGCGCTTGCCTCAAGCGCGAACTCGAACTGAGGGGCCTGCTATGCTGTGGTCACTGTTTAAGATCCTTGTTTTTGTTGCGATTGTCGGCTTGCTGGCTCTTGGCGCCGGGTTCCTTATGGAAACCAAAGGCGGGGTGCAGATCACAGCGGGTGGCACGGAATACACGCTTGGTCCGCTTCAATCGGTCATTGCGCTGGGCGTGATGATCATTGCGATCTGGCTGTTCTTCAAGCTGCTGAACCTGCTGATCGCCACGCTGAAATTCCTCAATGGGGATGAAACAGCCCTGTCGCGTTATTTCGACCGCAGCCGGGAACAGCGCGGATATCAGGCATTAACCGATGGGATCATGGCGCTTGCCTCGGGTGAGGGGCGGATCGCGATGAACAAGGCCGCCAAGGCCGAAAAGCTGCTGAACAAACCCGAGCTGACCAACCTGCTGGTGGCCCAGGCCGCCGAGATGAATGGCGATACCCAAAAGGCATCTGAAACCTATAAGAAACTGGTGACGAATAATGCCACGCGTTTTGTGGGGGTGCGCGGTATCATGAAGCAGAAGCTGGCCGAAGGCGATGATGACACCGCCCGGAAGCTGGCCGAAAAGGCATTGGCCATCAAGCCACGCCATCAGGAAACGCAAGATATCCTGCTGGGCCTGCAGACCAAGTCGCAGGATTGGGCTGGGGCGCGATCAACGCTGACCGCCAAGCTGAAATCCGGGCATTTGCCCCGCGATGTGTTCAAGCGCCGCGATGCGGTGCTCGCCTTGTCCGAGGCAAAGGGCATTCTGGACGAAAGCTCGACCGTAGAACAGCAGGAACAGGCAATCGAGGCCAACCGCCTTTCCCCTGATTTGGTGCCGGCCGCTGCGATGGCCGCCCGTGCCTATATCGAAAAAGGCAAGCCGCGTGCCGCAACGAAGATTCTGAAAAAAGCATGGGAGGCACAGCCACATCCCGATCTGGCCCATGCTTTTGCCGATATTGCACCGGATGAATCACCGGCCGAGCGCATCAAACGCTTTGCGACGTTGACCCGCATACACGCGCAGAATCCGGAAACCTGCCTGATTCTGGCCGAGTTGAACATCGTCGCCGAAGATTTCCCCGAAGCCCGCCGCGCGCTGGGGGATGTGGTCGAAAAACAGGCTGATGCCCGCGCCTATACGCTGATGGCAGCGATTGAACGTGGCGAAGGGGCCTCGGATGTGGTTGTGCAGGGCTGGCTGGCAAAGGCGCTGAACGCGCCGCGCGGGCCGCAATGGGTCTGCGACAACTGCCATGACATTCAGCCGGAATGGGGTCCGGTCTGTCAGAACTGCCACAGCTTTGACACGCTCAGCTGGCAAACGCCGCAAACGCCAGAGATCGCCTCGGCCACCGGTGTTCACATGCTGCCGCTGATCGTTGGCGCGCTTGAGGACAAGGCCGACACCGATATGGATGAGGTCGACGAGGCCGATGAGCCTGAGGTTATCGAGGCAGAGATCGAACCGGTTCGGCCTGATATCGAACCGGCCATCGACGAAAAGACCTAGCGCGCACTTTCCACGTCGAAGGCGTCGTTCCACAGCTTGAACAGCTCGGCCCGTCGGTTCTGATCTCTGGCCACCAATAGAGCCGGCGACAGGGCGATGAACCTTCGGGCGCTGGGCGTTAACCCCGTATCGGCTGTGTCCATCTGGGCGACGAGACCCGAAGTTGCCAGCAGGGTTTGCGCCTGTGGCGACAGGAGAAAATCCAAGAATTCCGTGGCGGCTTGTTTGTTCCGCGCCTGGCGCGGGATCATCAGGGCACGTGACAGGACCAGAGTATAGTCTTCTGGCAGGATCACCCCAATGCCCGGGGCCTTGGCATTGGCCACATAAGACCCCAAAACGTTATAGGCGATCAAAAAGCGCCCATTGGCCACATCGCGGATGATTTCCGCAGAACAGCAAGTGGCCACCGCGTCGATACGTGCAAAACCTTCGATCAAAGAGCCGAAAGTCGTGGCCTCAAGGCTGTCTCCATAGGCAAACAGATAACCCAGACCCGAGGCCGCGATGTCATAGGTTGCCACGCGCCCACGCAGTAGATCCGGCTGGGTTCGCATCATGTCCAGCAGGGCGAACCGGCTGCGTGGGACGTTCTGATCCTGTAACAAGGTCTTGTTGTAGACGATGACGGCGGGTTCGGTGGTGATCCCCCACAGCTCATCCCGCCAGCGTCGCGCGGCGGGCAGGGCATTGGTAAGGTCGGATTGAAACCGGTGTCCGCAGGCCGAATTCACCAGCCAGACCATCTGTTGAATCGCGGATGAGAACACGATGTCTGCAGGATTCTCACCTGATTTACAGACCGTGCGGCTGTGTTGGAACAGAGCGTTAGATCCCCATTGTTCATAAGTGACCTGCAGATTGGGGTTCAGCGCCGTAAATCGTTCGAGCACGGGGGCGATGATCGCAATGTCGGTGGTTGACCGGATCAACATCGGATCCTGACCTGCGCCGAATTCTGCGATGGCTTCTTGGGCGCGCGAAAGCGAAGGAATCAAACTCAGCGCTACAAGGGCTAGGGCTCGGATCATGTGCTGCTCTCATCTGTTCTGGCCGGGAAACTCAGCGCAGCGCGAAACCCGGTTTCATCCCGCCCCATCTCGACTCGGCCGTCAAAGGCCTCAGCGGTGGATTTCACGATGGACAGGCCCAGGCCGGTGCTATCCTCGCCCGAACCTGTGCTGCGATTGAACCGGTCCCCCAGCTGATCGGCGATTATGGTCGCAGGCCCGGGCCCCTGATCGCGCACCCACAGAACAGCGCGCGCGCCCTCTTGCGCGGCGCCAATACGGACGGGTGGCAGACCATGACGCAGAGCGTTGCCAAGCAGGTTCTTGGCGGCTTCGCCGATCGAAAAGGCATCGCCATTCACAAGAACTGGCGTATCGCCGATTTCCAGACGCACCTCGATAGTGGGGGCCATCAATTCATGATCGCTGTGTTCCAGCACGTCCAGCGCCACTTCGCGCAGGTCGACGGGCAGCCGCGGGGCGCTGTCGATACGGTGGATCACCATGGCGCGCGACAGCAACTGATCCAGCAGCGTGCCCAGTGACCGGGTGCGCCCCAGCAGCCGATCCAGCGCGCGTGTCCGGGCCGGAGGGTCGGGATCATCCTGCGCAATCTCGGCCTGCACCCGAATCGCGGCCACGGGTGTGCGCAGTTGATGGGCGGTGTCGGCAATCAGGTTTCGCATCGTGTCCACTTGCCGATCCAGCCGCCCCATGAACCGGTTCATTGCGCTTAGCATCACCTGCAATTCGCGTGGCAACCCGTCGCTGGCCATCGGTGTCAGGTCATAAGGATCGCGACGGGTCAGGTCATCGGACAGCGCCTCAAGCGGGCGCAGGGCCGAGCGGGTGACAAACCACGACATGATCAGCAGCAACATTCCGGCCACCGCCATGGGCAGCAAGGCATCGCGCATCAGGCCCACGGTCATGGATTGGCGCGCGCGCAGGGTTTGGCCGACCAGAATTTCCACCTCGCCCGAGAAATCGCGCTCGGCAAACAGGCGGGTAACGCGGACGAAACGGGCGGGTTCCCCGTTCAGATCAGAGGCGAAATAGACCGGCGTGGTGCCGGTTTGTGGCGGCACCTCAATCACGGTGTCCCGGTCCAGCCCGGTGATGAAGGGGCCATCCGGCACCTGTACCGCATAGAAAATCCGGTCATCCGGCGCCTGTGCCAACAGTTGAAAGGCCGAGACTGGAAGATCGACAAAGGGTTGGCCATCTTGAATGCGAACGGATTCGGCAATGTCACTGGCCGCGCCCAGCAGCAGCCGGTCATAGGCCTGCCGCGCAGCAAGGCGACCATTGGCCCAGATCGACAGACCAACGAGAAACCCGCCCAGAATCAGGATCAAAACCACCGCGCTTAGAACGCGGGCCGTCAGGCTGTGGGGCAGGCGCAGCCTAGTCATTCAGACCGATCCGATACCCCACCCCACGCTGGGTGGTAATGCTGATGGCGCTGCCGGTGAATTTTTTGCGGAGCCGTGCGATATACAGCTCGATCGCGTTTTCCCCCACATCGGCGTCTTCGAACCCGTAAAGCGAGTTATACAGCCGTGATTTCGACAGATACTGACCTTCGTGCCGGATCAGGGCGTCCAGGACCGCCGCCTCGCGCGCGGTTAGGTTCAGGCGTTTACCGTTCAGCGTGGCGCTGCGATCCTTGGCGGCATAGCTCAGCGGACCCAGCGTGATCTGTTCGCTTTTGCGATCGGCATCGCGCCGGACAAGGGCGCGCAACCGCGCCTCAAGCTCGCGCTGGTCAAAAGGCTTGCCCAAATAATCGTCGGCACCTTTGTCCAAAGCGGCGACACGATCTTCGACCGAAGTCAGTGCCGTCAGCATTAGCACTGGGGTGCGGTCGCCGCTGTCTCGGATTTTGCCCAGAAAGTTCAGGCCGGACCCGTCAGGCAGGTTTATATCCAAAAGCATCGCGTCATAGGTTTGAACTGCGCGGAAATCACGCGCGGATTCGACAGTGGTCGCCAGATCGCAGACAACGCCCGACCGCGCCAGATGAGCTATTACGCCTTCGGCCAGATCTACGGCATCCTCGATCATCAATACGCGCATTGTCCCCCCGCGCCCTGCCCTGAATTTCTGTGACAGGTTCGTGACAGCATTATTCTGTAAACAGTACCAGCCCGCAAGGACAGTCCCTTGCGGGAACAGGTTTCGGTTGCAGGACGCAGCCCAAAAAGACCAGAGGAGGAGACACGAATGAAACTGTTTGGAACAAGCGGCGCGATTGCGGCTGCTGTTTTTGCCCTGTCCGGCGTGAGCGCCAGCGCACAGGAATGTATTGCCCCGGCCAACCCCGGCGGCGGTTGGGATTTCACCTGCCGTCAGGTCGGTAAATCTCTGCAGGATCTGGGTCTGATCGACCAGACCATGCAGGTTGTGAACCTGGCCGGCGGCGGTGGCGGTGTTGCCTTTGCCGAGGTCGTCAACAAGCGCGGCGAGGATAATGAGCTGATCGTAGCGGCCAGCGCAGCCACGGCGACCCGCCTGGCGCAGGGCGCCTATCCAGGCAACACCATGGATCAGGTGCGTTGGCTAGCGGCCATCGGTGCGGATTATGGCGTGATCGCCGTTGCAGCCGATAGCGCGGTTAACACGCTGCCCGACCTGTTGGATCAGATCAAATCCGATCCGACGTCTGTGTCCGTGGCGGGCGGTTCCGCCGTGGGCGGTTGGGATCACCTGAAGGTTCTGATCGCGGCCAATGCCTATGGCATCGAGGACGTACGGTCGGTCAAATACATCGCCTTTGATGGCGGCGGCGAAGCTGTGACCCAGCTGTTGGCCGGTTCGGTTCAAGCCTTTACCGGTGACATCTCGGAAGCCAAGGGTTTTGTCGACTCGGGCGATATCAAAGTCATCGCCGTATTGGCGCCTGAACGTCTGCCCGGCGAATTCGCTGATTTCCCGACGGCCAAGGAACAGGGCATTGATGCCATCGGCGCAAACTGGCGCGGGTTCTACGCCCCTGGCGGAATGAGCGATGAGGCCTATGGCGATTGGGTTGGTAAGATCGGTGATCTTTACGCCTCGGATGAATGGAAAGAGGTCATGGCCGCCAATGGTCTGGCCCCGCTGGACCTGCAAGGCGCAGCTTTCCAGGATTTTGTTGCGCAATCCGTGGGTCAGATCCAGACCATCTCGAAAGAGATCGGGATCATCAAATAAGACCAGCACTCACCTGAGAGCGGGGTGTCGCGCCGGGCGCGCGGCACCCCGACCAGACCCATACTTCCCTTACATAGGAGATACCCATGAGTGATCGCATATTCGGGGTCTTCGGCATTCTTCTTGCCATCGGCTTTGCCCTGTCAGCGCTGGCGATTGAAGAGAGCTTTCTGTCAGACGCGGTTGGCCCCAAGGCCTTTCCACTGATTGTCGCCGCCATCCTTGGCCTTTCCAGCGCGGTCATCGCGTTGCGCCCGGATGCCGAGCCCGAGTGGCCCGCGCTGGGCCGGCTGGTCGAAGTCGGCGCCGCTGTAGTCGTGATGATCTTCTATGCCGAGCTGTTGCCGGTTCTGGGATTTGTAATCTCTACCGCCTTTGCTGCGGCTTACCTGGCTTGGCGGCTGGGATCTGGTCCGATCGAAAGCGTAGTGGTCGGAATCGGTACTTCTGTCGGTATCTACGTCATCTTCCATCTGGTTCTGGGCCTGTCACTGGCTCGCGGACCATTGGGTTTCTAAGGGGAACGTCATGGAAACTCTTGCATCCCTTGGCGATGGATTCGCTATCGCGCTGACATGGCAAAACCTGTTGCTGGCCCTGTTGGGTTGTTTTCTGGGCACGATCATGGGCGCGTTGCCCGGTCTGGGACCGTCGAACGGCGTGGCCATTTTGATCCCTCTTGCGTTCACGCTGGGGCTGGGCGCGACGCCGTCTCTGATCCTGCTGACCAGTGTTTATTATGGGGCAATGTATGGCGGGAGAATCTCATCGATCCTGCTGAACATCCCTGGGGACGAGCCTGCGATGATGACCTGCTTGGACGGGCATCCGATGGCCAAAAAAGGCCTTGCGGGCGAGGCGCTCTCGCTGTCCGGTATCGCCTCATTCATTGGTGCGTTTCTGGCCACATGGGGCCTGATCTTTCTGGCGCCGCAGCTGGTCAAGATCGCGTTGCTGTTTGGACCGGCTGAGTATTTCGCCCTGTTCGCGCTGGCCTTCATGACGCTGGGCGGCGTGTCCTCGACCAATCAGGCGAAATCGGCTTTTGCCGCTGCGCTGGGCCTTGGGTTGGCGACCATTGGTGTCGATACCCAGACCGGCGTGCCTCGGTTCACCTTTGGTGAGGTGCACCTGTATGATGGGCTGGATTTCCTTGTCGCCATTGTCGGCCTGTTTGCACTGTCCGAAGTGTTCATCTTTCTGGAAAACCGTCATGGCGGATCGGATGCCGCTGGGCGCAAGTTGAATATCGGGCGGCTTTACCCGCCGATGTCGATGATCAAGCAATGCATGCCGACCATGCTGCGCACCTCATTCCTGGGCTTTCTGGCGGGGGTTCTGCCGGGGGCCGGGGCGTCTTTGGGCTCGTTTATTTCCTATTCGATGGAGAAACGGTTGGTCGACAAGGACAACACATTTGGCACCGGTGATCCGCGTGGCGTCGCCGCGCCCGAGGCCGGCAACAACGCCGCCGCCGGGGGGGCCTTGGTGCCGATGCTGGCGCTGGGCGTGCCGGGGTCAGGGACCACCGCCGTGCTGCTGGCGGTTCTGTTGGCGCTGAATATCACGCCCGGACCGCTGCTGTTCACCCAGAACCCGGATGTGGTCTGGGGCCTGATTGCGGCACTGTTCATTGCCAACTTTATGTTGCTCGCGATGAATATCCCGATGGTGGGCCTGTTCACCCGCGTCCTGATGGTGCCCTCGCGTATCCTGATGCCCGTCGTGGCGATGGTCAGCTTTGTGGGTATTTACGGCATCTCGGGGTCCAGCTTTGATCTGCTGGTGATGATCGGGTTCGGTGTCATGGGCTGGGTTCTGCGCAAGCTGGACGTGCCGCTGGTGCCGATCATTCTGGGCACGCTGCTGGGCAACTCGATGGAGAATAACCTGCGCCGTGCGGTCACCATCGACAATGGCAACTGGTGGACGCTGGTTGACAGCCCGCTGGCCATCGGCTTGTGGTCCATTGCCCTGATCGGATTTGTTCTGCCTCTGATTGTAGGCGCGCGTGTCAAAGCCAAGATGCATCAGCGCCGCGACGAAGAGGGCGCGATCAGCGACTGACCGCATTGGGCGTCACCGCAAACCGGTGGCGCCCGATTAGGTAAGATTTGGGGTCGCGTATCCTGATCTGAAACAAAAAATTGAAACATTTGGCAAAAACCGCGTTATTGATAGGCACAAAGCTGTTGTGCGAAGGATGCCAGAATGGAACTCAGTGACGAAATCCGCATCGCTGCCCCGCGGGACGTGGTGTATGAGGCGCTGAACAACCCCGATATCCTGCAGGAATGTATCCCCGGCTGCGAAGAGCTGACCCAATCTTCGCCGCAAGACCTTGAGGCAAAGGTGGTTCTGAAAATCGGTCCGGTGAAAGCGCGGTTCGCGGGTCAGGTCACGCTGGATAAATCCAAGGCACCGGACGGATTTTCGCTGCAGGGCGAGGGCAAGGGCGGGGCTGCGGGGTTTGCCAAGGGCGGTGCCGATGTGACCCTGACCGAAGACGGGTCCGAGACGGTTCTTGCCTATACTGCTAAGGTGGATGTCGGCGGCAAGATCGCCCAGCTTGGCAGCCGTTTGATTGCCGGGACTGCCAAGAAACTGTCGGGGAAATTCTTTACCCGGCTCGGAGAGATCGTCTCAGAACAATCCGGCAGCTAGCCAGTTTCGCGCATTTCAGTTGACGGCGACCTCATTCGGCGCAATCACAAGAAAAACTGGCGGGCCAAACCCGAAGCAGGAGGCCAGAGTGATGGATTACGCGCAGCTGGAACGTCTTGAGAAGCGGGTTTCACTCAAGCCCAATGACCGACAGGCCATCCGGCAGCTTGTGACGATGCTGGAATACTCCAACCTACCGAAACAGCATCTGGGCGCCTACAGCAAAGCGCAGCTTGAGGTGACGGGCGGGTTGAAAAAGGGCTGGCAGGCAGCCCTGGTCGACACCGGACGGCAGACCGCCGCCTATTCTGGTTGGATGAAAGCCCTGGACACACAGAAAATCCAGTTGGCCGTGCCCATCGCCCAGATCTATGTGGGTCAAACCATCACCATCAATGGCGAGCATGGGAATTGCGGCCAACGCCTGAATTTCTTTGAAGAAACCAAGGTGATTTGTGGACTGTGCCACGAGTGCTACAAGGTGCAGATCCTGCCTGAGAACCTTGAGGGGATGTTTCAGGTCTATTTCTTGCTGCTCAACCTGCAGCTGCCCAGGGACAATGCCAGAAAAAGCATGATCGAGCTGCGCGAAGCGGTCAAGTTTCCCTATAAGGCGTATATCTATTGTGAGTCGATCGCAGAGGCGAAAGAGTGTCTTGCGATTTTCCGTGCCGCACAGGCGGAATTTGAGATCACTGGGGTTCACTCAAAAATATCCCACGGATGTTCTGAATACAGTATGGAATACCCCGCGTTTAAGTATTCCGATGGTGCGGGGGACGACTTTGAAACACCATCCGATTGGAGCGGGATCGAAGAGGCGTATTTCACGGACATTCCGATGCCTGCCCCGGAAAGACCAAGCAATTCCAAACCGATCCTCAGCTTGCGGGACGTTTTTGCCTTTCGGACATGGGTCAGGTTCGCTGAGCTGATCGGTGATAAATCCTGCGAAAAATATGGGACGCACCTTGGCCCGGAGCTGCCTCAGCCCTTCGTCAAGCGTGTACAGGGGCAGGCGCGGGACCGGCACAGGGAAATGGTGGAGCTTTCTGCACAGGGTTAGCAGCTGTAGCCCATGTGCCAGTGCTGACGCGCGACCGTGGTCTAGACCGGAAAGTCCAATCCCAAATCCACGGTGCGCGCCGAATGGGTCAATGCACCTGAAGAGATATAGTCAACACCCGTTGCCGCGATTGAGGCGATGCGATCCAGCTTCACATTGCCCGAGGCTTCGGTCTTGAGCCTGCCATCCACCATCGCCACCGCCTCGCGCAGCATGTCATTGTCCATATTGTCTAACAGGACGACCGAGGCGCCTCCGACCTCAAGCACTTGGGCCAGTTGGTCCAGACGGTCGACCTCGATCTCGACGGCCATCATGTGGCTGGCATGGGCCTTGGTGGCCTCCAGCACCTGACGCACCCCGCCAGCGGCTGCGATGTGGTTGTCCTTGATCAGGATCGCATCTGACAGAGAGTATCGGTGGTTGAACCCGCCGCCATGCAGCACGGCCAGTTTTTCAACCAGACGCAGGCCGGGGGTTGTTTTGCGGGTGCAGGTGACGCGGGCATTTGTGCCTTTAGTTTTAGCCACGAAGCCGGCGGTCTTTGTGGCGATCCCGGTCAGGCGACCGGCAAAGTTCAGGGCCACCCGTTCGCCCGACAGGATTGAGGCGGCCGATCCCTTGATGGTCATCAGCGTATCGCCTGCCTTACAGGGTTGGCCATCGGCAATATGCGTGGTGATGTCCAATGAAGGGTCGATCAGGCGAAACGCCAGCGCCGCGACTTGCATGCCGGACACGACCGCATCCTCGCGCGCGTTCAGGCAAGCATCATAGGTGGTATCCGCCGGGATCACCGCGCGGGTGGTGACGTCGCCATAGCTGCCAAGATCTTCCATCAGGGCAATGCGGATCATCGGTTCAAGGACAAGATCGGGAACGGTAGAGAAGCTCATGATTGCTCCTTGCAGGCCTGCGCGCGGATGGCGAGTGCTTGGGAAAGGTACATCTCGGATCGTTTGCCGGGTCCGGCCGAGGGGTCGGGGAAATCGGATCGTTCATGCGCGCCGCGGCTTTCTTCGCGCGCCAAAGCGCCCGCCGCGATTAAAGTGGCGGTGGCGCACATGTTCAGGAAAGACGGGTTGTCGCTGTTTGCTGCCTCTAGCCGCGCGATGATACCAAGCGCTTTGATCAGGCCCTTGCGATCACGGATAACGCCAACATAGCGGGTCATGGTCTGGCGCAGCTCTGTCACGGCGGCAGGGTCAGATGGGGTGCCGCCGTCCTGAAAGGTGATTTCCAGCGGCGGCGTCGCGCTAGGTGTTGGCAGGGTCCGGGCGATGCCTTCCGCGCAGATGCGGGCGTAGACCAGTGCCTCAAGCAGACCGTTCGAGGCCAGACGGTTGGCACCGTGCAACCCGGTCGAGGATGCCTCACCGCAGACCCATAAGCCGTCGATACTGGCGCATCCGCTGGTTTCGGTCGCGATGCCACCCATGTGGTAATGCGCAGCGGGGGCAACGGGGATGGGTTCCTGCGCCGGGTCGATGCCATTGCGGGCGCAATATTCGGCGACCGAGGGGAACTGTGCCTTGATCGCCTCGCCCAGAACCTCGCGCGTGTCCAGCATGGGACGGTTGCCCGCCTGAACCTGCGCATAGATGGCGCGGGCGACGACGTCGCGCGGGGCAAGCTCGGCATCCGGGTGGATGGCCTGCATGAACCGCGCGCCATGACGGTTGATCAAAATGGCCCCTTCACCGCGCAGCGCTTCGGTCGCCAGCGGCGCGGGGTCTTCACCTACATCCATCGCGGTGGGGTGGAACTGGACAAATTCGGCATCCGCAATCAGCGCCCCCGCGCGTGCCGCCATGCCAATCACCTGCCCGCGAATACGCGGCGGGTTGGTTGTCAGCGCATAGAGCCCGCCTGACCCGCCCCCGGCCAGCAAAACCGCAGCCCCGCGCAGCATCACCGGGGCTGACCCGCCATTATCCGCACGCTGAATGCTGACGCCGGTAACGCGCCCGTCTTCGAAGTCCAGCCCAAGGGCCATGGTGCCCTCCAGAACCTGGATCGACGGGGTTTCGTGCACCTGTTCGATCAGGGCGGCCATGATCTGCGCGCCTGCCTGATCGCCCTTGACCCGGACGACACGGGCAAAGCTGTGCGCGGCCTCGCGCGACAGCACGTAATCGCCGCCCGCGGTCCGGTCGAAAGGCGTGCCCAGCGTGGTCAGGTCCAGAATATAGTCGCGCGCCTGACGCGTCACCAATTCAGCCACCTGCGGATCAACGGTGCCCGCACCGGCATTCACGGTGTCGTCCGCGTGGCTTTCCGGGCTGTCATCAGCGTCCATCGCCGCAGCCACTCCCCCCTGCGCCCAGGCAGAACTAGCACCCTCGCCCAACGCTTCAGGAGAGATCATCACCACCGGATGCGGGGCCAGTTTTAGCGCAGCATAGAGCGCGCCCAGCCCGGCGCCCACGATGATAACGCGGTCGGTGGTGAGGGTTTCCATCTCGGATCAGAGACCCAGCTTTCGCGACAGGTCGATCATCGCCTGCACCGAATGGCGCGCTTTTTCCGCGATCTCGGCGTCAACCTCGACCTGACCTTCCATCGTGTGCAGCACATAGAGGATTTTTTGCAGCGTGATCTTCTTCATGTAGGGGCACATGTTGCAGGGGCCGACAAAGTCGACCTCGGGCAGTTCATCGGCGATGTTCGAGGCCATCGAGCATTCGGTGATCAGCATCGCCTTTTCGGGCTTTTCGGTGCTGACATATTTGATGATCCCGCTGGTCGAGCCAGAGAAATCGGCCTCGGCCACCACTTCGGGCGGGCATTCCGGGTGGGCAATCAACCGCGTGCCCGGATTCCATTTGCGAAAATCGCGCAGGTCCTGCGCTGTGTATTGTTCATGCACGATGCACGAGCCCGGCCAGTACACGATGTTCTTGCGGCTTTCATTTGCCACGTTCTGCGCCAGATACTGGTCCGGCGTCATGATGACGGTGTCGGATTCCATCGCATCGACGATCTGAACGGCATTGGACGATGTGCAGCAGATATCGGATGCCGCCTTCACCTCGGCGGTGGTGTTCACATAAGAGACGACCGGCGCGCCGGGATATTTGGCGCGCATCTCGTCAATCCCCTCGGCGGTGATGCTTTCGGCCAGCGAACAACCCGCGGCCATGTCTGGCATCAGCACGGTTTTCTGGGGGCTCAGGATTTTCGAGGTTTCGGCCATGAAATGCACGCCCGCCTGCACGATCACATCGGCTTCGACGTCGCTGGCCTTCATTGCCAGCTGCAAGCTGTCACCCACGAAATCCGACACGCCATGAAAGATTTCAGGCGTCATGTAATTGTGGCCCAGAATGACTGCGTCCCGCTCTTTCTTGAGCGCATTGATCGCCTTGATATAGGGCGCATAGATTGCGAAATCCGGTGGCGCCACCACCCGGTCCATCCGTGCATAGATATCCTGCATATCCGCGACCAATCCGGTCGAAGGTGTCAGGTCATAATGCTGAGAAAGCACATTGGTGATGCTCTGGTGAGTGACATTCATCTCGGCAGTCCTGCCTTGCGTATTGGGGTGGGAAGGGGGTCGGAATTCGTGCTGCCCGACCGTCCAAGAAAACGGTTGATTTCAAAGGCGCACGCCTCTGATCGCACAATTCGAGCGGTTTTGGTCATGCGATCTGGATCATTCCGCATAACCGATGCCTTCGGTCGATACACATGCATAGCAAATCGGCATGAAAAACCGCTCTGAATGTCCTACTCAGTTGCGGGATGCATACGGTGAATTCCAGGCGCGGTAAACATACAAAACCCCTAGCCAATACCGGTATGCGTGGATGAACGCGCTTACCTGCTGCAAATTTGCGGTTCGCGGAACAGCTTGTGGTCATCTCGGGCCGGGTCTCTGACGAGGTGTATGGCCCGGGCGGCACGGCCCAACTTGTTACATTTCGTAAGAATTGAGAAAACATCAGGCAAAACTTGACGCTGATCGTGTCGACGTCCCTTAATCGGGGCGTTGGCGTCCGGGCCAGACCCGGACCCGCCATTTCCGGCCCGGGGAGGGGCCGGGTGGGGAGGAGAAAAAGATTGACTCAGACGCAGTCAGGCGCTGAAGGGATGCAGTCTCTTCCGGCGCTGCTACACCGCAATGTGATTCAGTTCGGGGATGCCCCGGCCTATCGCGAAAAGGAATTCGGGATCTGGCAATGCTGGACCTGGGCCGAGGCGGCCAAGGAAATCCGCGCCATTGCGCTGGGGTTTCTTGAGATTGGCGTTGAGAAGGGCGACCATATCGCCGTCATAGGCCGGAACCGCCCGGCGCATTACTGGTCGATGGTTGCGGCCCAAATGGTGGGTGCGATTCCGGTGCCGCTCTATCAGGACGCGGTCGCCGAAGAGATGACATATGTGATGGAACATTGCGGGGCGAAATATGTCGTCTGCGGTGACCAGGAACAGGTCGATAAGGTCATCGAGATTCAGGAAAAAGTTCACCAGATCAAACACATCCTCTACACTGACAAGCGTGGGATGCGGAAATATGATCATTCCCAGATGAACGCGCTTGACGACATCAAGGCCGAAGGCAGCGCAGGTCATGCTCGCTTTGATGCCGAGCTGGACGCGCGTATCGCTGCGATCACCTATGACGACACTTGTGTGATGCTGTATACCTCGGGCACCACAGGCAAGCCGAAAGGCGTGGTGCTGTCGAACCGCAATGTGATCGAAAGCGCCAAGAATTCTGCAGAGTTTGACCACCTGACCCGGAATGAGGACATCCTGTCCTATCTGCCGATGGCTTGGGTGGGTGATTTCATCTTTTCCATCGGTCAGGCCTATTGGTGCGGATTCTGTGTGAATTGTCCCGAAAGCGCTGACACGATGATAACCGACCTGCGCGAGATCGGTCCGACCTATTTCTTTGCCCCGCCGCGGGTATTTGAAACGCAGCTGACCAACGTCATGATCCGGATGGAAGATGCGGGCAAGCTGAAGCAGCGTATGTTCCACCATTTTATGGCCCATGCCAAAAAGGTGGGTGGGTTACTGCTGGATGGCAAAGCGGTCGGGTTTGGTGATCGGATCAAATACGCGCTGGGCAATCTGCTGGTCTATGGGCCGCTGAAGGATACGCTGGGGTATGGCCGGTTCCGGGTCGGTTATACGGCAGGCGAGGCGATCGGGCCTGAGATTTTCGATTTCTACCGCTCGCTGGGGATTAACCTGAAGCAGCTTTATGGGCAGACCGAGGCGACGGTCTTCATCACCGTGCAGCCCGATGGCGAGGTGCGCGCCGATACGGTTGGTGTGCCCGCGCCAGATGTCGAGCTGAAGATCGCCGAAACGGGCGAGATCTACTATCGCTCGCCAGGTGTGTTTGTCGAATATTACAACAACCCGGACTCGACCGCCTCGACCAAGGATGCCGAGGGTTGGGTGGCCACGGGTGATGCCGGGTTCATTGAGGAAAGCAGCGGTCATCTGCGGATCATTGATCGGGCCAAGGACGTCGGAAAAATGGTCGACGGCTCGATGTTTGCGCCGAAATATGTTGAGAACAAGCTGAAGTTCTATCCCGATATTCTTGAGGTCGTGCTGTTCGGCAATGGCAAGGATCGCTGCGTGGCGTTCATCAATATCGACCTTACCGCCGTGGGGAACTGGGCCGAGCGCAACAACGTCGCCTATGGGTCCTATCAGGAACTGACGGCACATCCGCAAGTGTTAGAGACAATCAAGTCCCATGTGGAAGCGGTCAACAAATCGGTCGCCGCCGATGAAATGCTGTCGGGCTGTCAGGTGCATCGCTTTGTGGTGCTGCACAAGGAACTGGATGCGGATGACGGTGAGATGACCCGAACCCGCAAGGTGCGCCGGGGCTTTGTCGAAGAGAAATTCCACGACATCATCACCGCGCTTTATGACGGGTCTTCAAGCGTTTCGACCACGACCGAGGTGACCTATGAGGACGGCCGCAAGGGTTCGATCAGTGCCACACTTGAGATCGTGGATGCGCCGGTTGTAACGGTCGCGCAACACAAGGTAGCGGCGGAATGAAGTCCGGTCCTGCGCCGCTCGACCTATGGTCATCGCCCGCCCGCCATTCCGTGTATTGCGTAAGTCAAGGAGGGGCTGATGTTGGATAGTTCCGAAGGATATGTCACCGAAGACGGCCGCAAGATCGGCGGCATCGTGATGGAGATGAAGAACATCACTCTGCGCTTTGGCGGTGTGGTGGCGATCAAGGATATCTCGTTCGACATCCGTGAGGGTGAGATCCGCGCCATTATCGGTCCAAACGGGGCGGGTAAGTCCTCGATGTTGAACGTAATCTCGGGGTTCTATGTCCCACAAGAGGGCGAGGTCTGGTTTCACGGGGCCAAGCGCCCTCCAATGCGGCCCTATGAGGTCGCGCGGCAGGGGATTGCACGAACATTCCAGAACATCGCCCTGTTCGAAGGGATGAGCGTTTTGGACAACGTCATGACCGGGCGCCTGAACTATATGAAGACCAATATCCTGCAGCAGGCTTGGTGGAAGGGTAAGGCCGAGGTCGAAGAGACCGAAAACCGCGAGGCGGTCGAACGGATCATCGACTTTCTCGAAATCCAGCATATCCGCAAGACGCCCGTTTCACGCCTGCCCTACGGCTTGAAAAAGCGTGTCGAACTGGCCCGGGCGCTGGCCGCTGAACCCAAGCTGTTGCTGCTGGATGAGCCGATGGCCGGGATGAATGTTGAAGAGAAAGAGGACATGAGCCGCTTTATCCTCGACGTGAATGATGAATTCGGCACCACGATCGCCCTGATCGAACATGACATGGGCGTGGTGATGGATCTGAGCGATCGGGTGGTCGTGATGGATTACGGCAAGAAGATCGGCGACGGCACGCCTGATGAGGTGCGCAACAATCAGGAAGTCATCGATGCCTATCTGGGGGTGAGCCATGACTGATCTACGGAACGGGCTGAGAAAATTCGACGAATTTTCCGGGATGACGCGCCAGATGAAATCTGTTCGGAGGACATAGGATGCCTGAACAACTCGTATTTGCGATGGAAGTCATCCTCAACGGTCTTATGGCCGGGGTGCTCTATGCGCTGGTCGCGCTGGGCTTTGTGCTGATCTACAAGGCGTCAGGGATTTTCAATTATGCGCAAGGGGTTATGGCCCTGTTTGCCGCGATGACTCTGGTCGGAATCATGAACGGGCAGGTGCCGTTTGCACATCTGATCAATGCGACTTTCGGGACGCATATCCATTACTTTGGCTGGAGTGTCCCTGCGCTGCTGGCGATTATTCTGACTATGGCGGTGATGGTTCTGCTGGCTTGGGCGGTGCAGCGGTTCGTGATGCGCCATCTGGTTGGCCAAGAGCCGATCATCCTGTTCATGGCCACCATCGGGCTGGCCTATTTCCTTGAGGGCGTGGCCGACCTGATGTGGGGGTCCGAGATCAAGACGCTGGATGTAGGCCTGCCGCAGGGCATCAACCTCTGGCTCGATGAGGCGACCTTTAACGTCTTCGGCTATGGGTTCTTCATCGACAATCTGGACATTGTGGCAACGGTAATTGCGGCGCTGCTGGTGGCAGCGCTGGTTGTGTTCAGCCAATATACCAAGCAGGGCCGGGCGATGCGCGCTGTGGCGGATGACCATCAGGCGGCGCTGTCGGTGGGGATTTCGTTGAATTTCATCTGGATCATGGTCTGGTCTGTGGCCGGGTTTGTAGCGCTGGTCGCGGGCATCATGTGGGGCACCAAGTCTGGCGTGCAGTTCTCACTGTCGCTGATCGCGCTCAAAGCGTTGCCGGTGCTGATGCTGGGCGGGTTTACCTCGATCCCCGGAGCCATCGTCGGAGGGTTGATCATCGGTGTGGGTGAGAAACTGTTCGAGTTCGCCATTGGCCCGATGGTTGGCGGTGCGACCGAGAACTGGTTTGCCTACGTGCTTGCGCTGATCTTCCTTGTGTTCCGGCCGCAGGGCCTGTTCGGCGAGAAGATCATCGAAAGGGTGTAGTCATGACCAAGCTCATCGCCATTCTCAACGTGATCGCATGGGCCGGGTTCTGGGCGTTTGGGTATATCGCCCTGACCTCGGACGATCTGACCGACAGCCAACTGACGATTGCCGCGATCCTGGCTTTTGCTGGGTTGGTCACGGGTGTCATGGCCTACATGAAACTTGTGCGCGCCTCAGAGGCGAGCGGATATGCCAAAGGCTCCAGCCAACTGAACACTGCTGCCCGCGACCGGGCGCAGGAAGAATGGGGAAAGTAAGACATGTTTTATCGCGAGGCCGGAGATTTCAAAACCTCTTACGTGGAAGACAGCCAGACCTTTCCGATCAAATTTGACCGGTATCGGTACTATGTGGTGCTGGCAGTGGCATTTGGGATCATTCCATTCATCATCAATGACTACTGGGCGAACGCGCTGCTGCTTCCGTTTCTGATCTATGCGATCGCCGCCATCGGTTTGAATGTATTGGTTGGCTATTGCGGGCAGGTGTCGCTGGGTACCGGTGGGTTCATGGCTGTGGGGGCCTATGCCTGCTACAAGCTGATGACGGCCTTTCCCGAAGTCAGCATGTTCATCCATGTCATCCTTGCGGGCGGGATCACCGCCATTGTCGGTGTTCTGTTCGGATTGCCTTCGCTTCGGATCAAAGGGTTCTATTTGGCCGTGGCCACGCTTGCGGCGCAGTTCTTTCTGGTGTGGCTGTTCAACCGTGTGCCGTGGTTCTACAACTACTCGGCATCTGGGCAGATCAACGCGCCCGAGCGGGATGTGTTCGGCATCATCATCACAGGCCCGAATGCTCCGGCCTGGGCAACCTATCTGTTCTGCCTGATCTTCCTGACCTTCTGCGCCATCATTGCACGGAACCTGACTCGGGGAACGACCGGCAGGACATGGATGGCGATCCGCGACATGGATATCGCGGCCGAGATCATCGGGGTAAACCCGCTCAAGGCAAAACTGACCGCCTTTGCTGTCAGCTCATTTTTTGTGGGTATCGCGGGGGCGCTATTCTTTGCGGTCTATCTGGGCGCGGTTGAGGTTGGCGAAGTCTTTGGCATCCAGAAATCGTTCCTGGTCCTATTCATGGTCATTATCGGCGGATTAGGGTCTATCTTCGGCTCCTTCGCCGGGGCAGCTTTCTTGGTATTGCTGCCGGTTGTTTTGAAGGTGGTCGGTGTCGATCTACTGGGCTGGCCCACTGATATCGTTGCGCATCTCAATCTGGTGATCGTCGGCGCACTCATCATCATGTTCTTGATTCTGGAACCGCATGGACTGGCGCAGCTTTGGCGTGTGGCGAAAGAGAAACTCAGACTCTGGCCGTTTCCGCACTGACGGGCAGGCCCAAAGACAAGACGGGTGCAAAGCCCGAATTCAACATCGGACCAATCAAGGGAGGAGACACCCGATGAAGACGAAACTGGCAACCCTGGCGCTGGGCGCCATGATGGCCGCAGGTCCGGCCATGGCCGACCTTGTGTTCCCGTCGCTCAGCTATCGGACGGGACCATATGCGGCAGGCGGTATCCCGTTTGCTGACGGCTATGCCGATTATTTCACACTGCTCAACGAGCGTGATGGCGGCATCGGAGGTGTTTCGGCCAATGTGATCGAATGCGAAACCGGCTATAACACCGAAAAAGGCGTGGAATGCTATGAATCCACAAAGGGCGAAGGCGCCTTGGTATATCAGCCATTGTCGACCGGCATTACCTACCAGTTGATCCCAAAAGTGACCGCAGATGGAATTCCGCTGCACACGATGGGCTATGGCCGGACCTCTGCTGCGAACGGCAAGGTATTCAGCCACGTGTTCAACTATCCGGCCAACTACTGGAACGGAGCGTCGGGCGCGATCAACTATCTGCTGAGCGAAAACGATGGTGACCTGAACGGTAAGAAAATCGCACTGGTCTATCACAACTCGGCCTATGGCAAGGAACCGATCCGCACGCTGGAGACCCTGGCTGAAAAGCACGGGTACGACCTGACGCTGCTGCCTGTTGACCACCCCGGTCAGGAACAGAAATCGCAGTGGCTGCAAATTCGCCGCGAAAAGCCTGATTATGTAATCATGTGGGGCTGGGGCGTGATGAACCAGGTCGCGGTGCAGGAAGCTGCGAACATCCGCTTCCCGATGGAAAACTTCATCGGTGTCTGGTGGTCTGGCGCTGAATTTGACGTGCAGCCCGCGGGCGACAAGGCAAACGGCTATAAGGCACTGACCTTTACCGGGCTGGGCATGGACTATCCGGTCTATGACGATCTGCAGAAATACGTGGTGGATGCAGGCAAAGCGGCGGGTGCGGGCGATCAGCTTGGCTCGGTTCAGTATAACCGCGGTCTCTATGCCGCCATGCTGGCCGCTGAAGCTGTGAAGACTGCGCAGGGAATCCACAATACCGCTGATATCGACGCATCCATGATGCGCGATGGTATGGAGGCGCTGGAAATGACCAACGCCAAGATGGAAGCGCTGGGCATGACCGGTTTCGGGCCTGAATTCTCGGTCTCGTGCGAAAATCACGGCGGACCCGGCCTTGTCGGCGTTGTGCAGTGGGATGCTGCGGCCGGAACCTGGAACCCGGTTCAGGACTTCCAGCCGACCGATGCAGATGTGATCAACACGTTGATCGAAGAAGATTCTGCAGCCTATGCAGCGGAAAACAACATCACACCTGGGTGTGAATAAGTGGCTGGCCCCGGTCTTGATCCGGGGCCGCGAAACTGACCAGAGCGGCGGGTAGCCGCCGCTCTATCCCAACGGTCCCTCTCGGGACAGGCATGAGGACACGCGCTGATGCTGGATGCGGCACAAACCACTGACGTGCAGGCGGAAACCCTGCTTGAGGTCAACAATATCGAGGTGATCTACAATCATGTGATCCTTGTGCTGAAAGGCGTCAGCCTAACGGTGCCCAAAGGGGGCATTACGGCCCTGCTGGGCGGCAACGGGGCAGGCAAGACCACCACACTCAAGGCGGTGTCGAACCTGCTGCATTCGGAACGGGGCGAAGTCACCAAGGGATCAATCAAGTATCGCGGGACCAGCGTGCATGAAAGTGAGCCTGCCGATCTGGTGCAAAAAGGCGTCATCCAGGTGATGGAGGGTCGCCATTGTTTCGAACATTTGACGGTCGAGGAAAACCTGCTGACCGGCGCCTATACCCGCAAAGATGGTAAGGCCGCGATCCAACAGGATCTGGACCTTGTTTACACCTATTTCCCACGTCTGAAGGAACGCCGCCGCAGCCAGGCGGGTTACACGTCGGGCGGAGAGCAACAGATGGTTGCGATGGGTCGGGCGCTGATGTCGCGGCCCGAGACGATCCTGCTGGATGAGCCGTCCATGGGGCTGGCCCCGCAGCTTGTCGAAGAGATTTTCGGCATCGTCCAAGATCTGAACGAAAAAGAGGGCGTCTCGTTTCTGCTGGCCGAGCAGAACACCAATGTGGCGCTCAGGTTCGCACATTACGGCTATATTCTTGAATCCGGCCGCGTGGTGATGGATGGCCCAGCTGCCGAGCTGCGCGAAAACCCCGATGTTAAGGAATTCTATCTGGGCATGTCGGATGACGGCCGCAAAAGCTTCCGCGATGTGCGCTCATACCGCCGCCGCAAGAGGTGGCTGTAGGCGGATGGAGGATTTGGCGATGACGAAATTCTACGATGCGCTAGAAACCCGCTCGGCCGACCAGCGCGCCTCTGAACAGTCTGAGGCGTTGCAGGTACAGATCACGCGCGCGAACTCGGCTCCGGGGTTTGCGGCGCATATGGCGGATGTTGATACGGCAGCTGTAAAGTCGCTGGACGACCTTGTGAAGCTGCCAGTTCTGCGCAAGTCCGATATGGCTAAGGCGCAGGCGTCGCGCCCGCCCTTTGGCGGGTTTACCGTCAAACCGGCCCGGCATTTCCATCATGTTTTCCAGTCGCCCGGCCCGATCTATGAGCCCGGCAGCACCGATCACGACTGGTGGCGGATGGGGCGGTTCCTGCACGCAGCAGGTGTCGGGCCCGGAGACATCGTTCAGAATTGCTTTGGCTATCACCTGACCCCGGCGGGCATGATCTTTGAAAGTGGCGCGCGGGCGGTGGGGGCTGCGGTGCTGCCTGCCGGCACAGGCCAAACCGAACTGCAGGTAACCGCCGCGCGCGATGTCGGCTGCACCGCTTATGCGGGCACACCGGATTACCTCAAGGTCATTTTGGACAAGGCCGATGAGATGGGCGTGGCACTGGATTTCGTGACTGCCGTTGTTGGCGGCGGTGCTTTGTTCCCGTCTTTGCGTCAGGAGTACGCCAATCGCGGTATCGCCTGTCTGCAATGCTATGCCACCGCCGATCTGGGCAGCATCGCTTATGAAAGCCCCGCGATGGACGGGATGATCATTGATGAGCATGTCATCGTCGAGATCGTCACCCCCGGAACCGGAAACCCGGTCGCGCCGGGTGAAGTGGGTGAGGTTGTCGTGACCTCACTGAACCCCGATTATCCGCTGATCCGGTTTGCCACCGGTGATCTGTCGGCGGTTCAATCTGGTCAGTCACCTTGCGGTCGTACCAACATGCGCATCAAGGGCTGGATGGGACGCGCGGATCAGACAACCAAGATCAAGGGTATGTTCGTGCGCCCTGAACAGGTCGCGGCGCTGGTCGACAAGCATGATGAAATCGTCAAGGCGCGCGTCATTGCCGCCCGCCAGGGTGAGATGGACACGATGACGGTTCAGATCGAAAGCGCCGGCGGAAATGACTTGGCTTATGCGAAATCCGTCGTCGAGGTACTGAAGCTGAAAGGCGCGATCGAAGTCGTGGCGCCGGGATCGCTGCCGAAAGATGGTTTGGTGATCGAGGATCAGCGCGTCTACGAATGAAGGCTGTGCAACTCTGCGGCAGTATGTGTCGCAGATTTGTTTCGCTGCCCACTGGTGTTTCCGAGCGTTTTGGTCGATTAAAGACGGACTCTGCGCCTTAGCCAGTTAAAGCCGGGATCATGGCCGATATCGAAATCTCTGAGCACGGAAGGCGCAACCGCGGCGCTGTAGGTACACGCCTCGTCGGCGTGGTGGCCTGCCTTGTGGCGGCAGCCTGTCTGTTGCCGATGCTTGCGGTTGTTCTGGCCGCAACGACGGGCGGCACGGATACGGTTTCGCATCTCCTGGAAACTGTTCTGCCCGGCTATGCTATGACGACGCTGATACTGGTCGTGCTGGTGGCCACGGGCACGTTTTCCATCGGCGTGGGCGCAGCTTGGCTCGTGACGATGACGCGGTTCCCTGGCGTGCGCATTCTGGAAATTGCGTTGGTGCTGCCGCTGGCCTTTCCGGCCTATGTGCTGGCCTATGCCTATACATTCATTCTTGATCACCCGGGCATTGTCCAGACCACCCTGCGTCAGGTAACGGGCTGGGGCCCGCGCGACTATTGGTTCCCCGAGATTCGGTCGACCGAGGGTGCGGCGGTGATGTTGATCTTGGTCTTGTATCCTTACGTCTACCTGTTGGCCCGGGCCGCTTTTCTGCAGCAGAGTGCAACGGCCTTTCTGGCAGCGCGCGCGTTGGGCAAAAGTCCGTGGCTGGCCTTTTGGCACGTGTCGCTGCCAATGGCGCGTCCCGCGATTGCGGGTGGCGTGCTGCTTGCCATCATGGAAACCATCGCCGATTTCGGCACCGTGGCCTATTTCGGGGTGCAGACATTTGCCACGGGTATCTATACCAGTTGGTTTTCGATCGGTGATCGGGTGGGTGCGGCGCAGCTGGCGCTCTGCCTTCTGGGCTTTGCGCTGGTCATGGCCGTGGCAGAACGGATGCAGCGCGGGAAGGCCAAATACTATCAGGCAGGCAAAAGCCACGCCTCGCTACCATCCGCCCGGCTGAAGGGCTGGCAAGCGGGCGCGGCTTTTGCCCTGTGTGCCATACCGGTGCTGTTCGGATTTCTGTTGCCGGTGTTCATTCTGGTTCAGATGGGGATGGAGTCCGAACAGAACCTTCTGTCACGGCGCTATCTCGGGTTCATTCAGAATTCGCTGACGCTGGCCGGTGTGGCGGCGTTTGTTACGGTCTTTGCGGCCATCAGCGTTGGGTTCTTTCAGCGATTGCGGCCGGGGAGGGTGTCCTCTGGTGCCGGGTACATGGCGCGGCTGGGCTATGCGGTTCCAGGCGGTGTGATCGCCGTCGGGCTGATGGTGCCTTTTGCCAGTTTCGATAACGCACTGGATGCATGGATGCGGCAGAATTTCGACCTGTCGACCGGGTTGCTTGTTACCGGTTCGATCTGGCTGTTGGTAGCCGCTTATATGGTGCGGTTTCTGGCCGCCGCGCTCAGCGCATATGAGGGAGGGCAGAGCACGGTGCATGCCAATATGGATGCGGCCTCGCGGTCTTTGGGGCAGACGCCGCTAGGGACGTTGCGCCGGGTGCATCTGCCTATTCTGACGCCATCGCTGCTGACAGCGCTGCTGATCGTCTTTGTGGACGTGATGAAAGAACTGCCCGCGACCCTGATCATGCGACCTTTCAATTTCGATACGCTGGCGGTGCAGGCCTATAGGCTGGCATCAGACGAGCGGTTAGAGGGCGCTGCTGTGCCCTCGCTGGTCATATTGGCAGTGGGGTTGCTGCCGGTGATCCTGATCTGTCGGCAAGTCGGGCGACAGCGTTAGACTTGACCAAAAAACCACACCTATTTGCGGATGGGCTTGATTCGAACGCGTTTTCCGGCAAGGCTTGAGCCATGAACATGCAGCCTCCCAGCCGGTATTCTGCAAACTCGACCCAGATGCCCGTCGCGTTCGATCGGCACGAGATGTCCCAAATCCTTTCTGTCTATGGCCGGATGGTCGCCGCCGGAGAATGGCGCGACTACGGGATTTCGAACCTGTGTGATATGGCGGTGTTTTCCATCTTCCGCCGCACGGCAGAACATCCGATCTATCGGGTTGAAAAGGACCCGCGTCTGCGGGCACGACAAGGGATGTATTCGGTGGTCGGTATGGATGGTCGCATCCTGAAACGCGGTCATGATCTGCGCACGGTTCTGCGGGTATTGGAACGCAAGCTGATACGGTCGGTCGACTTGGATTAGAGCCTTTTATGGGCGGTCACGGGCCCATCGCCCTGGTCCAGAATGCGCGTGATTGCAACATCCATCGGCTCAAAGGTCACGTCCATGTGGAACGCATTTGCGTGCAGCAGCATATTGTCGCCGTAGACCCAGGCCACATGCCCTTTCCAGAACAGCAGATCACCGCGCTGAGCGGGTGTGCCAGGGGTCAGCGCCTGACCCAGATCACGCTCCTGGTCGCCACTATCACCGGGGCAGGGCAGCCCACAAGCCAGCATTCCGGCCTGAACCAGACCTGAACAATCAAGTCCGAACCGGCTGTTGCCGCCCCAAAGATAGGGCGTTCCCAGAAACAGCTCGGCCACGGCGACCGGATCGGTCAGGGTGACGTTGATCTGTTTGGCGTGTATGGCCGGGATAAAGCCCAGTTCCGTCTCAAGAAATCCATTCTGTTCAGACAGCGCCTGAACCTTGCTGCCAAAGCTTAGCGAGGTTCGGTCCCGGGATTTCATCGCGGGCTGCTCATAGGCATGGGTTGAGGGCGCGGTGATCCAATGGGTGGCAGGCAAGTCGGGGGCCAGACAGTCTGACCGGACCCAGCCCGCATAGCCGTCCTTGTCCGCAGTGATCCGGCTCCAGCCGTCACGCTCTTCGTCCGTGCGAAGGTTATCCCCATACAACAGCTGGCGATCGCGGGGACCGTCGGGGTCACGCATCAGGTCAACGACCGGCTGTATGATGCGCTGCCGGGTCACAGGCCCAAAATCTCGGGCAGGGCCGTCAAAAGGGCGCGGGGGCCTTGGCCGAACCCGCCCTTGCTGCGTCCGGGCTCCTTGCTGCGCTGCCACGAGAAGATGTCGAAATGCATATAGGGGCTGTCACCGACAAACCTGCGCAGGAACAGCGCGGCGGTGATCGAACCAGCAAAACCACCTGCCGGAGCGTTATCCAGATCGGCAATGCCGGGTTCGATCAGGCCCTCATAGGGGTCATGGAAAGGCATGCGCCAGACAGGATCGGCCGCTTTGCCAGCGGCGCGGGTCAAGGCGTTCGCCGCGGTATCGCTGGCGGTATAGAAGGGCGCCAGATCGGTACCCACCGCCACACGTGCCGCGCCGGTCAGCGTCGCCATTGAGATCACAAGGTCCGGATTTCCTTCATCCGCCAGCGCCAATGCATCGGCCAGAACCAAGCGCCCTTCGGCATCGGTATTGTTGATCTCAACCGTCAGCCCCTTGCGCGAGGTCAGGATGTCGCCGGGCCGAAAGGCGTTCCCCGCAACCGAATTCTCAACCGCGGGGATCAGCACACGCAGTTGCACGGGCAGCTCCAGCGCCATGATCATCCGGGCCAACCCCAGCACATTGGCAGCCCCGCCCATGTCTTTCTTCATCAGACCCATTGAGGCGCCGGGTTTCAGGTTCAGCCCGCCGGTATCAAAGCACACACCCTTGCCAACAAGGGTCAGCTTTGGGCCGCTTTGACCCCAGTTCATTTCGATCAGCCGGGGCGCTTGCGCGGCGGCGCGGCCAACCGTGTGGATCATGGGAAAGTTCTGTTCCAGCAGGGCGTCGCCCAGAACCACCTCGAGAGAGGCGCCGAATTCCTGCGCCAGGGCTTCGGCTGCGCTATGCAGCTGTTCCGGCCCCATATCAGAGGCCGGTGTATTGACCAGATCGCGGGTCAAGGCCTCGGCCCCGGCCAGAACCTCTAGCCGGGCGGCGTCGATGCCGTCGGGGGCAACCAATCGGGCCTTGGCCGGGGATTGGCTGGCATAGCGGTCAAAGGCATAGCCGGTCAGCAACCACCCCAGGCATTCGGTTTCGAGATCCGCTTGGTCTATGCCCGATGCGATGTGATATGTGCCTTCGGGCAGGGCTTCGGCGGCGGCGGCCAGCGGAAACCGCTTGCGGGCCCGACCTGTGGCTGTGCCATACCCCGCCAAAGCAGACTGTACCGCACCGTCAGCGCCGGGAATCAGTAAGACCTGACCCAGTGCACCAGTAAATCCACTGATCTTGGCCCAGGTCGTCACGGCTTCGGGCTGGCCCGCCAGCCAGTCGTCCAGATCCGGCTGGGCAATGACGTGAAGGGGGACAGATGCGTCCGACGATGGAGCGAAAGACAGGGTCATGGAAATCTCGACTGTTGTGGCTTATGCCCAACCTAGCCGTCCATGGACCGTCCGCAAGCCCTGTCAGACCGAAAGATCTTGCTGATCCCAGATCACGGTCAGCGATTTCTCACCCACCCTGATCAGCCGCGACAGCGTGGCCCCGGCGGCGACCGAGTCGCCCGCGTCCACATTCTGCGCCACATCATTGGCCACACAGGCCAGCGCCATCATTCCGATCTGTTCGGCAATGGCCACAATGGATCGCGCACATTTGCGCAGCCCGGCCCAGTCACGCTGTCTCCAGAACCGCTCGCAATTCGACAGGCGCACCGCCAATTCCTCGACCGTGCGACACAGCACGTCCAACGCGTTTTTCTCACCCAGTTGTCGATACAGCCCATTCAGACGATCCGAATCCAGCCGCACTGTTTCTTTGTGTTCAAGTGTGACGATCTTATCCACCACATTCACCCCAATTCCATACGCCCCCACGGCATAGCCCGAATGTGGTGCGCAATTCCTTTGCAAAACCTTGCCATGGGGCAGGATAATGGCTCGAATTTTCTTCGAATTCAGGTTACAGCAGTCCACCGAGACACGAACAGGGACACAAGAATGGAATTCGCCAAACCTTTGCCAAACTATCTGGTCAATCGGTATCATGGCTGGAAAGCCACCACATATTCGGAAAACCAGGTCTGGTATCGCCGTCTGGCCACCGAAGGGCAGCGTCCGCGGGCCATGGTGATTTCCTGTTGCGACAGCCGGGTTCATGTCACCTCGATCTTTGGGGCGGATCAGGGTGAGTTCTTTATTCACCGCAACATTGCAAACCTGGTTCCGCCTTATGCGCCCGACGGTGATCATCACGGCACCAGTGCTGCCATCGAATACGCGGTGACCGCGCTTAAAGTGGCGCATCTGATCGTGCTGGGCCATTCCCAATGCGGTGGTGTGCAGGGCTGTATCGACATGTGCAAGGGCCAGGCGCCACTACTGGAAGCCAAAGAAAGCTTTGTTGGTCGCTGGATGGATATCCTCAAACCAAAATATGATCTGGTTGCCGATATCGAAGACAGCACCGACCAAGCGCGCCAGTTCGAACGGCAGGCGGTTGTTGCTTCGCTCGAAAACCTGATGACCTTCCCCTTCATCTCCGCGGCGGTAGAGAGCGGCTCGCTCAGCCTGCACGGTCTGTGGACAGATATCGGTGAAGGTGGCCTTCAGTGTTATGATCCCGGCGAAAAGAAATTCGTGGTCGTCTGACCCGGCGGATTTTCGACAATTTCAGGCAGCGCGGATCAGACTACTGATTCTGCGCTGTTTTTTTGATAAGTTTGGGATGTCATTTTAGGGATTCGGAGCATTCCATGCGATTGATCAAACGTGTTCTTGTCACCTTGCTAGTCTTGATTCTGGTTCTGGTAGGGGTGTCCTTTATATTGCCAGGCAAAACAGATGTTTCGCGTAGCATCACGATTGATGCCTCGCCCGAGGTCATCTTTCCTTATGTCAACTCCATGCAGGAGACCGAGAAATGGTCGCCATGGTTATCTCGTGATCCCGAGACGAAGCTGACCTATGGCGGGCCTGATTCCGGGGTCGGGAATGTGCTGAACTGGTCGTCGGATCACCCGCAGGTCGGCACCGGTTCGCAAGAGATCACCGAAAGCGTTGAAAACCAGATGGTCAGAACCGCCTTGGATTTTGGTCCAATGGGCACTGCCATTGCCATGTTTGAACTGCAGCCGGAGGGCAGCGGCACCAAAGTGACCTGGGGGTTTGAATCCGAATTGGGTATGAATCCCATGTCCCGCTGGATGGGGCTGATGATGGATAAATGGGTTGGCGGAGATTACCAGCGCGGGTTGGATAATCTGAAAACGCTGGTCGAGGGGCAGGGGTGATTTAGAGGACCCCGAGGTGTATACGGATAGCGGCTTTGAGCCCCGAGCAGTCGTTACAAAGCTGGCTTTGAGCAAAGGACTTCATCTGGAACTCAGTCCAGCGTGTTCTTGTAGACTTTGCCGTCTTTCATGATCAGATCGAAATTCTCATGCGGGTCTGCGATCAGGTCGATATCTTGCAGCGGATTGCCGTCCACAAGGATTAAGTCGGCATAAGCGCCCTTTGCGATTACACCCAAATCGCCTTGTTGATAGGGGTGGCGCGGGCCTGAGAGTTTGAGCAGTTCAGCATTGGTTGAAGTCGCCATTTTCAGCACCTCGTATGGCGTGTACCAGCGCTGCAACTTGGCAAGGAACGCGCCTTGACGTTCGGCCAGTTTGGGATCGAACAGGATGTCGGTGCCGAAAGCGACTTTCACGCCAACTTCTTTCGCCGTTTTGTAGGTGAAATCTGTACCGTTGGTGACGTCGATCCATTTCTGCTGGCTAACAGGGTCGTCGAAAGAAAAGCCATCCTCGTCATCCAGAAGAGGCTGCACTGACAACCACACGTCGTTGTCGCGCATCAGTTCCATCGTTTCGCGGCTCATCAAGAAGCCATGCTCGATGGACTTAACGCCAGCGGCAACGGCTATCTCCACTGCCTCGTCCGTGAAGACATGAGATGCAACATAGGTGTTGTAGGTGTCAGCCACCTCTACGAATGCCTCGATTTCGGCCTTGGTGTATTGGCGTACATCCAGAGGGTCATAGGTAGATGACACCCCGCCGCCGGTGGAAATCTTAAGCTGGGTCGCGCCCATGCGCATGATCTCACGCGCGCGTTTGACCACTTCCGGAACACCATCAGCCTGCGCCATCAAACCAACGCTGTACCAGTACCATTGCGAATCCGCGCCGTTCGTCGGAACCGCTTGGTAGGGGCGATAGTCAAAGTGGCCGCCGGTTTGTGTCACGGGCGGGCCGGACGGCAGGATACGAGGGCCTTCGATCTCGCCTGCGTCAATCATCCGTTTTATGGCAAATGAATTGCCGCCAACGTCGCGCACCGTAGTGAAGCCGCGCATTAATGTGCCTTCGGACCCGATGGCACCCCGCACCGCGACCTCAAGAATATCGCCGGTCACAACCACGCTCTGCGGATTGCAGCAGTAAAGCGTGTGCCAGTGTACGTCGATCAGGCCAGGCATCAACGTGCGTCCACCGCCGTCGATGACGATACCATTGGCGACGGCGAGGGGTTCTGAGGACACATCTGTGATCAGATTGTCGGTTACAACGACATTGGCATTTGCAATCATTTCCTCATTCACACCATCAAACACGTTGACGTTTGTGAACAGTATCGGTCCCCCATCCTGGGAGAGCGCTTGCGAACTGGTTATTGCAAGAGCAATCGACGAAACTGCGGCAAGTTTGGGAAAATGCATTCGAAATTCCTCAGAAAATTCTGTCGGATAAACCATCTCAGCGGAAGCAAGATTTTTCAAGCATTACCTCGCTTTTCTCCAAGGTCGGCTTTGTCCGCCTAGCCGACGTTCAATAAAAAAAACCCCGCTGACCATGCAGCGGGGTTTACTTAATCAATGCTAAGGGTTGTGCGTATCGCTCACCCCTTCTTCAGGACCTCACGGCCCAGCAATTCGGCGATTTGTACCGCGTTCAGCGCTGCGCCCTTGCGCAGGTTGTCACTGACGCACCACAGGTTCAGGCCGTTCTCGATGGTTGAATCCTGACGGATGCGGCTGATGAAGGTGGCGAAATCACCTGCGCATTCGATCGGCGAGACGTAGCCGCCCGGTTCGCGCTTATCGATCACCATGATACCTGGTGCTTCGCGCAGGATGTCACGGGCTTCGTCTTCGTCCAAGAATTCCTCGAACTCGATATTCACGGCCTCTGAATGGCCGACAAAGACCGGAACGCGGACGCAAGTGGCTGTAACCTTGATCGAGGGATCGACGATCTTCTTGGTTTCGACAACCATCTTCCACTCTTCTTTAGTTGAGCCGTCTTCCATGAAGACGTCGATCTGCGGAATGACATTGAAGGCGATCTGCTTCTGGAACTTGTTCGGCGGAACTTCGGTGGTGGGGTTGTAGATGGCTTTGGTCTGATCCCACAGCTCATCCATCCCTTCTTTGCCCGCGCCGGAAACCGACTGATAGGTCGACACGACGACGCGCTTGATCTTGGCGCGGTCATGCAGCGGTTTCAGCGCGACAACCATCTGCGCGGTCGAGCAGTTGGGGTTGGCGATGATGTTCTTGTTCTTATAGTCGTGGATCGCCTCGGGGTTACATTCCGGCACGATCAGCGGAATTGCAGGGTCATAGCGATACAGGGACGAGTTGTCGATCACCACGCAGCCAGCCGCCGCCGCCTTGGGGGCATAGACCTTGGTCGCCTCGGATCCCACGGCAAACAGCGCCATGTCCCAGCCGGTGAAATCAAACGTGTCCAGATCTTTGGTCGTGAGTGTCTTGTCGCCAAAGCTTACTTCGGTTCCCAGCGACCGACGGCTTGCCAGCACGGCAAGTTCATCGATGGGGAACTGGCGTTCTGCCAGAATGTTCAGCATTTCGCGGCCCACATTACCTGTGGCGCCGACGACTACGACGCGATAGCCCATTTCATGTCTCCAAAGTTAAGGACGCGCGTTCATAGCCGCGTTGCAGCAAAGAAAAAAGAGGTTTCGCGGGATATTTCCCCCAATGACACCGATTTGACGCGGTGCATCGCCTCAGGCGTCGGTCAGAAGCCGTTCATAGAGCGCTACCAAGGTCTTTGCCTCGCCGTCGATGTCGAAATTCTGTTCCACATGGACGCGGGCGGCGCTGCCGGATTGCGCCAGCGACTCGGGGTTCGACAGCATTTCAGCGGCGGCATCAGCCAGGGCGGGAATGTTCCCCGCTTCGACCACATGGCCCAATGAGGGGTCGGTCACGATCTCTGCAAAGGCACCGACATCGGTTGCCACCACAGGCACGCCGCAGGCCATCGCCTCGAGCGGGGTCAGGCCAAAGCCTTCCCAGCGTTGCGGCGCGATGAACAAGTCCAGCACCTGGTACCACTCGGCGATCTGATCCACCGTGACCTCGGGTTTGAATAGGATGCGGTCAGACAGGCCCGCCTTGGCGACCTTGTCTTTCAGCTCGGCCAGAAAGCCCGTGTGTTTTTCGGTCGCGCGGCCCATGACGATGCCATGGACGTCTTCGAAACGGCCACAAAGGTCGATCATCGCATCGACGAAAGCATCGGTGCCTTTCTGGTGCCGGATACGGCCATAGCACCCAAGCAGCAGACCACCGGGCAGGCCGAGTTTGCCCCGCAGGGCGTCTTTGTCCTCGGGCGGGGTGAAATCCTGCAGGTTGATGCCATGCATGATGACCTGCGCGTCCCGCTCAAGATATCCGGCGGTTTTGCGCGATGTGGCGACTACCGCGTCCATTTTGTCGATCAGCCATTTGCTATAGCCCGTATGCGACCGCTGCGAGGCGCTGGTGAACAGTAGTTTCAGGCGCAGACGAAAGACATTGCGCAGGATCAAGCCCAGCAGCATCTCGGTATTGCGCCGCGCGTGCCAGACGCGCGTGGTCTTGCGCGACAGAAATGGCAGACGGCCCAGCGGGATATGGGGCAGATCGGCCGGTAGGCCCGGTCCGGTTGCGGCGATGTCGATCCATTGCACTTGCAACGGCACCAGCCGCGCGATCGTCGCGGTCACGCCGGAAAGCCTGCGCTTGAGGTTCGGTGCGATGACAACAGGGTCGGACATGGGCTCTCCCGATGGTTCCAGCGTCAGTCAACGCTGTCGCGGCTGAATAGGTAAATCACGCATCCAATGGCAAGCGTGACTGCAAAAAAGCCGAATATCGCTGTGTAGGGCGCGGTTGGACTGATGTCCACTGTCGCGGCATGGACGCGGCCGGTGACAAATTGCGCCAGACCCACTCCGCCGATGCCGAACAGATTCAACAGGGTCATGCCACGCCCGACCAGATGCGGCGGCACGAAGGCGCGGCCATGGGCCATGATGACCGGAAAGCTGGCGCCCATGAAACCGATCACCGCCATCAGACTTACTGACACCCAGACTGCCATGTCGATCCACAGGCACAACAGCCCCAGCGCCGCCGCGCCCAAGGCATTGCCGCCAAAGATCACCCATTTCCGTGTGCCCAAAAGCCGGTCGAGCGGCCCATAGGCAAAGGTGCCGGCAATCATAGCCGCCCCCATGACCAGCGTCGCGGTTCCGATCTGCGTGGTGCTGAGGGCGAAAACGTCGTTCAGATATGGACCTGCCCACAAGCCTCGTGTCGCAGCCGCGGGGGCGTAGGCCACCAGCATCAGCGGCAGGATGGCCCACAGGGCAGGTTCTTTCAGCAGGTCCAGCACTGACCCGCGATGCTCGGTCTCAACCGGTTTGGGGTCGTGAACGCTGATCCAGATGCCCGCTGCGATAATGGCCGAAACGACGGCCAGTGTAGCCATTGTGGCGCGCCAGCCCATCAGTTCGACCGCAAGTGCTGTGGGGTAGGAGGCCACCAGATTGCCGACCGACCCAACGCCCAGCATGATGGCTGCTAGCGTGGCAAAGCGGGCGGGCGGGTATTCGCGGGCAAAGATGTAATAGGATGCCATCAGAACGGGCGAGCACCCGACTCCGATCAGCCCCATCGCGACTGCGATATGAAACGGGGTGCTGGCCACTGCAAACAACGCAGCGCCGCCCGCGCCACCTGCCAGCAACAAAACCGCAGCCGTCAAACGCGGCCCGATCCGGTCCAGCGCCCAACCCACTGGCAGTTGCATGGCGGCAAAGACCAGAAACCAAAGCCCCGAGGCAAAGGCCAGATCTTCGGGCCTTGCCCCGATGTCACGCCCCAGATCGACGCTGAGAACGGCAAGAAAGGCGCGAAAAAATTGGCTGAGCACATAGCCCAGACACAGAACCACCAGTCCGGTTTTCATGAGACGCCTCTTTCGCCCAACCCGCCAGCAAATGCTTGGCATGTCCCCGTGATATGTACAAGCGCGTGTGCTATGATGTTTTCAGCGGACATCGAACAAATTTGGGCTATCTGAAGGTCTATTCATATTGTCGAGGAACCAATGAAAGATGCACAGGCCGCATTTTATGACAGCCTTCCGCTGTTGCGGGACTTTAACAATCTGACCGATCCTGAACGCTTTACCGCGGTGCCGACGGAATGGGTTCTTGGTGTCGCAGATGTCGTGGATTCCACTGGTCAGATAGAGCGGGGACGATACAAGGCCGTGAACATGGTTGGGGCCGCGGTGATCTCGGCCATGATCAATGCGCTGCGCGGGCAAGAATTTCCCTATGTCTTTGGGGGTGATGGTGCCGGGTTCGCCGTACCGGCAAGCGCGGCAGAGGCAGCACGTAGCGTTCTGGCCGATTTGCGGCGCTGGGCGGAAGAAGAGTTCGAGATCGCACTGCGCGGGGCCGTCGTGCCCGTCGCCGAAATCCGGCAGGCGGGCAAGGATCTTCGGGTTGCGCGTTACGCGCCATCCGAGGGGGTGGATTATGCGATGTTCTCGGGCGGTGGTCTGGCCTGGGCCGAGGCCGAGATGAAAGCAGGCCGGTTTGAGGTTCCGTACGCAGCCCCCGGTGCGCTGCCGGATTTGACCGGGCTGTCCTGCCGCTGGTCCAACAGCAAGGCGCAGAATGGTCAGATTGTCTCGGTGGTGGTGCAGCCAACTGCCCGCGCTACCGAGACCGATTTCGCCGACCTGTCACGGGCTGTTCTAGTGGCCGCTGAAGGATTGGACCGGTCCGGCCACCCGATGCCGGAAAGCGGCCCTCCGATCCGCTGGCCGCCGCCTGGTTTGGCGCTGGACGCCCATGTGTCCCGTGCGGGTCGCAATCTTTTGCTGCAGAAAATCAAGCTGTTGGCGCAGAATTTGATGATCGGGCTGCTGTTCAAATCTGGCAAGCGATTGGGGAATTTTGAGCCGGAACACTATAAGCGCACGGTCAGTCGCAATGCGGATTTCCGCAAATTCGATGACGGGCTGAAAATGACGCTGGATTGTGACCCGGCCACCCTGAACCAGATTCAGACCGTTCTTGAACAGGCCCGGAAACAGGGCAGGATCCGATACGGGCTGCACGCGCAGGATGAGGCGATGATGACCTGCTTTGTCCCCTCGGCCACCCGTGACGATCACGTCCATTTCGTCGATGGTGCCTCGGGCGGGTATGCTCAGGCGGCCTCGGCGATGCGGGCTTAGGCCTTCCACCTTGCGGCCAGGGCACGCGCCGCCTGTGTCAGCAGCATCACGTCGATCCCCACCGCCTGGAACTGGGCGCCCATGTCCTTATAGGCCTGCGATGCCTCATCCGTGACACCAAGAATGCCCGGGGCTTTGCCTGCTGCAACGATGCGCTTCATCGCGTCGGCGATCACCGCCTGGACCTCGGGCGCGGCGCTGTTTCCCTGAAATCCCATGTCAGTGGACAGGTCAGACGGACCGATAAACACGCCATCCACGCCTTCTACCTGTGCAATGGCATCCAATGCGGCGATACCGGCGCGGTTTTCCACCTGTAACAGCAGACATATCTGATCGTCTGCGGTCTGAATGTAGTCCTGAACCGTTCCATATTGCGTTGCGCGTGAGGCCATCGCGCCGACGCCTCGCACACCTTGGGGCGGATAGTGGCAGGCACGTACCAGATCGCGCGCCTGTTCAGCACTTTCCACAATCGGTACCAGGATTGTCTGAGCACCTGCGTCCAGCACCATCTTGATCAATGCGGTGTCGCCCACCGGGATTCGCACGACGGGATGTGTCGGACTGGCGGCCAGCGCGATCAGCTGATCCCGGATGGACCGGATATCATTCGGCGCGTGCTCACCGTCGATCACCAGCCAGTCGAATCCGGCAGTGCCCATGATCTCGGCTGTTACCGCCTCAGCAAAGCTGGACCAACACCCAATCAGATGGTCGCCGTTTTTCAGGGCTTGTTTGAACGTGTTGACGGATGCGGACATGTGGAACCTCTAGTTTAGCGAGCGGGCGATTTCAGTGATCACGTCAAATGCCATTTGGACGTCTGCATGCGTGGTTTCAAACTGACCGGCCTGAAAGCGGATCACCAAGTCGCCATCAACGCGGGTTTGAGTCAAGTAAATGCGGCCATCATCATTGATCGCATTGACCAGCCGTAGGTTCAGATCGTCCAGATCGGTTGATCCAGGGGGGGCATAGCGGAATGTCCACAATGACCACATAGGGTTAGTGGTGATTTCGAAATCGGATTCAGCTTTCAGCCGGTCATGCAGAGCCACTGACCATGTTATATGATTGCGCAACCTTTCACGTAGCCCTTCCAGACCATAGGCGCGGATGACGAACCACAGTTTCAGGGCTCGGAACCTGCGGCCCAGCGGTACCGACCATTCAGAATAATTTATGATCCCGTCCTTGCCGTGGGTCTTCAGGAATTCCGGGCTGATCGCGAGTGTCCGTACCAGATCATCGGGGTCCTTCAGAAAATGGGCGCAGCAATCGAACTGAACACCCAGCCATTTATGCGGGTTGAACACGATGCTGTCGGCTTGCTCGACTCCCTCCCAGTAATGGCGGTATTCGGGGCATATCATGGCCGAGCCAGCCCAAGCTGCATCGACATGCGAATATAGCCCGTATTTTTGCGCAATCTTCAGACATTCCTCTACCGGATCGGCCGCGCCGGTTCCGGTGCCGCCGACGCAGAGGATCACGCCGGTTGGTTGATAACCAGAGTCTAAATCGGCTTGGATTGCTGTTTCCAGCGCCTGTGGGTCCATCCCGCGCCAGTCGCCTTGTATGGGCACCCGCACCAGATTTTCCTGCCCGATCCCCGCAACCCATATGGCACGATCAACCGAGGTATGGACCTCGGCCGAGCAATATACGCGCAGCGGTTTCTGTCCGAACAACCCTTGTTGGTTGCCCTGCCAATTCAGCGCCTTTTCCCGCATGGTCAGCACAGCGGCCAGGGTCGCGGACGAGGCGGAATCCTGAATGACACCTGCAAAGCCCGTGGGCAGATCCAGGGCCTGCCGCAACCAATCCATCATCCGCGTCTCCATCTCGGTCGCGGCGGGGGATGTCTGCCACAACATGCATTGCGGAGCGATGGCGCTGGTTAGAAACTCGGCCAGAACCGACGGGGCCGAGGCGTTTGCATTAAAATAGGCAAAAAAGCGAGGATGTTGCCAATGGGTAATCCCAGGCATCACGATCTGTTCGAAATCGTGAAAGATTTCCTCCATCGCCTGGGAGCGCTCGGGAGGGCGCGCGGGTAAGGCGTTAAGAATATCACCGGGTTCCGTTCTGGCCCGAACCGGATTGTCGCCGACAGTCAGATGGTAATCCTGTGCCCACTCAGCAATCTTGGCGCCCCAATCCGAGAATTCATCCCAGTTCATTTTATCTTCCAATCTTCTCTGAACACCGCTTTCGATCCTGTGCCAGTGATGAATATCCGGGTTGAAACGTCAACGCCCTTTGCAGGAATCCAGTGGTCTGAGATTTTTCTGAACATGTTTCCGCAGAGAGAAATGGAATAATTTAGGCTCTAATAAGCGATAAATGCCTGGAATTCCAAACACGGAAAGGTCAGTTGAAGAATGAACCGAATTCGGCCAGAATTTAACATGGCTCATGAAATTCCATTGACGTCCCGGTCTTTGCCTATTGCGCTGCTGCGCGCGAGGGAACGGGTTATGGGGCCTATCCGTAGAATGCTTGTAGAGGCGGGCGTAACCGAGCAGCAATGGCGGGTTCTGCGGGTGCTGGAAGAGGAAGGCCCGCAAGAGCCCACCCATATTGCTGACCGTGCCTGTCTGCTTTTGCCCAGCCTGACCCGCATTCTGCAAAAGCTTGAGGCCAAGGGCCTTGTCGTGCGGAAAAGCCATCCGGTCGACAAGCGCAGGCAGATAGTTGAGATCACGGTCAAAGGGGCAGGGATTATCCGGGATAACATCGACTATACGTTGCTTTTGGCTGAAGAAATCCGCAACACGCTGGGACCAGAGCGGCATGAGGCGTTGCTGGATCTTCTCAACGATCTGCACCAGTTGAAATTACAATCAGATTCTCGGGACTAACAGTGTGTGGGCCCCGCCAGAGGGCCTTTGTGACCTCTCTGGCGGAGTGGCCAGGCCCGAGTGGACCATGTGCCTGGCCTACAGCCGGATACGAGGGGTGTTCAAACGATCCGGCAACGTTTCAGAGAACATCAGACCCCGAAAATCGGGGTTTCTCAGGCGCAAACTTACCCAGGGGGATGGGTGTTTGGCCGTGGTCCTCTGAATACTCGCACCCGGATTTCAGCGATTTCTGCCGTCCACGCGGGTGTCTTCGCAAGAAGGCGGAGGATTGGTGGTCCGCCGCCTTTGTGAGTGGTGACGTCTCAGTGCTGAACGCTTTCTATTAGCAACAAGCTAGCGCGATACAGCGGTTTTCCAAGGTTTGACGGCTAAAATCTGAATGAGCTGTCGCAGTGTTTTCAGTCGCATGTTGAAAGTAAGCCCAGCGCCATAAGTAGCCATGTCTGCGAATTTTGAAACACGCGCAGGCTTACCGGTTCGATTTGGGCAAGCCTGTGCCGAATCATCACCGAATTGTCGGCAAAAACCGGCGTGCGGGTTTCCAAGGATTGCGACTTGCTCTGGTTTATGCCCTTTAATATCCACTTTAACTAACCTGTGTTATGGCGGCATGATGATGGGTAGCCTGTTCTCTATTCCTGATCCGATCGCTTTGCCGGTTACCGGCGAGGACGACACATACCCGGTTGGGCGAATCTTTTGTGTGGGCAGGAACTATGCCGCACATGCGGCTGAAATGGGACATGAGGTCGACCGTGAGGCCCCTTTCTATTTCACCAAGGCCGCTGCAAACGCGGTCCTGTCTGGGGTGACGACGGCTTATCCTCCGGGGACCGAAAATTTCCACCATGAGATGGAGCTGGCTGTTGCAATCGGAAAGCCGGTTTTTCAGGCTGATACTTCTCAGGTGCAGGAAGCGGTGTTTGGCTTTGGCTGCGCCCTGGACATGACCCGACGTGATCTGCAAATTCGCGAGCGCAACAAACAGCGCCCTTGGGATCTTGGAAAAGATTTCGAGAATGCAGCCGTATTTGCCCCTCTGACCCGCGTGAGCGATTGGCAACCCGACCCGCAAAAACGCATCATTTTGCGCGTTAATGGCGAAACCCGGCAGGACGCAACCTTGGATGAGCTGATCTGGTCGATTGACGAGATCATAAGTCACATGTCCGGCTATTATCATCTGCGACCAGGGGATTTGATCCTGACCGGAACGCCGGCCGGTGTAGGGCCGGTTCATCCCGGAGATTCACTCGAGGGTGAGATTGACGGGTTGCAGCCGGTCAAATTGATTATATCAGACCCTAAATAGGGTCTTTTTGCCAATTCTCGGCAAATTCTATGTCATCCAACCCGGCAAAGCGACGAACCCGGTCCAGTTCGGCCTGTAGGCGGCGCGTGCGGGCATCTGACCACCGTACTGTACGTTCTGGCCACAGGGCGCTGACCCGCAGCACCGACTGATCGCGATGGGCCTTCATGTCGATCCGGCCAATCAGCCGGTCGCCTTCGAGAAGCGGGAAAACATAATAGCCATAGGTGCGTTTAGGGGCAGGAACAAAAATCTCGATCCGGTAGTGAAACCCAAACAGCCGCTGCGCGCGATCACGGTCCCGCAGCATGGGGTCAAACGGGCTCAGCACTCTGATCCGACCCGGCGCTGGGGGGATCTGCGCGGCTTGTTCAGCAACATCCGGGCGTGCAAACAGTTTCCTGACCTGACCATTGGCACATTCGATCTCGATCTCTTCGACATGGCCCTCGGTCAAGGCGGTTTTGCACCAGCTTCGGGCTTCTGCGGTGCTGACCGTATCCCAAAACGCCGCCAATTCGCCCGAGGTCGCAAACCCCAGCCGGTCAAGTGCCGCATGGCACAGCCAATCCACGGTATGTTCGGCGTCACACGGCATGTTGCCGGGGCAAAGATGCGTCTCGATCACCCGCTCGGTCAGGTCATAGCGTTTCTGGAACCCTTGCCTGCCGATCACGGTCAGCGCGCCCGAGCGCCACAGGAACTCCAGCGCGGTTTTCGACGGGTGCCAATCCCACCATCCGCCGGAGCCTTTCTTTTCGTCTTTTCCCACATCCGACGAGGAAACTGGCCCATGATCGCGTATATGCTGCAATACGGTTTCAAATTGCTGCTCGAACCCATCGCGACGCCAGTTTTTCCAGCGCGATTTCAGCAGGTCAGCGTCGCGCTGAAACCGCAAGTGCCAATGGGGGTAGAACTCCATCGGAATGACTGCGGCATCATGGGTCCAGTGTTCGAACAGCCCACGGTCACGTTCATACACATGCTTGAGGTTTTTGGCGCGATACGCGGGCCTGCGCGAAAACAGGATCATGTCATGGGCGCGGGCGACCGTGTTGATACTGTCCAGCTGAACAAATCCCAGACGCCTGATCAATTCAAGCAGGTCAGGCCCTTTCGCAGCCCCGGACGGCTGTTCTGCCATCGCGTGCCGGTCCATGAACAGGGCGCGGGCCGCCCGATTGTTCAGCCTTTGCATCGCCATGGGTCAGCGGCGTTTCAGCGTATCGCCATAACTGATCTTGGGGGTCAGAGTTATGCGGTTTTCGACCTCGGAAGTGGGATCGGAAAGCTGAACGGCGATTATCTCGGCTGCCTTGCGCCCAATCTCGTGTCGACATGCATCCATTGTGGCCAGCTTGCGCGGCAGACCCTGTAACAGTTCGACATTGTTGAACCCTGCCAAACCGATCTGGCCTGGAATGTCTATCCCCTGGTCCAACAGATACAGCAACCCGCCAGCACCAATCATGTCGTTGGAATAATACAGGAAATCCAGATCCGGTGAGCGTTCCAACATGGCTTGAGTCATCTCGCGGCCTTTGGCCAAGGCCGAGCCCCCGGAATAAAACTCGCGGTCTTCGATCTCGATCCCATGCTTGCCCAGCACTTCGGTAAAGCCTTCGAACCGTTTCCGAGCGCGGTGATCCAGGGGCATTTTGGTGCCCATAAAGCCGATATGTTCATAGCCCGCTTTCAGGATCGCCTGTGCCATCTCACGTCCAGCGCGGCGATGGGAAATCCCGACCATCGCGTCCACCGGCTTACCATCGGTGTCCATGATCTCGACCACCGGAATCCCCGCCGAATCCAGCATGGCGCGTGCGGCATCGGTATGTTCCAATCCGGCGATGATCACGCCCGAAGGCCGCCACGAGAGCATCTCGTACAGGACTTTTTCCTCTTTTTCGGGCAAATAATCGGTGACGCCGACCACTGGCTGTAGCTCGGTATCCTCAAGAATCTGATTGATGCCGGTCAGCACCTCGGGGAACACCATGTTCGACAGCGACGGGATGATCACTGCCACAAGGTTCACCCGGCTTGAGGCAAGTGCACCAGCGATTTTGTTCGGCACGTATCCCAGCTCTTTTGCTGCGGCCAGAACGCGTGTGCGGGTCGCATCCGACACGTCACCCCGATTGCGCAGAACCCGGCTGACCGTCATCTCAGACACTCCGGACGCTTCAGAAACATCACGAAGGGTGAGTGGGCGTTTGTTTTCTGTGGTCACGGGGTGCACCTGCGTTGTTGTTTTGTCCGATGGTAGCGTGAACAGGACGCATTTTACAACTGCCCTTCAAAGCCGATGACAACCCGAAAAAACCACGCTACAGAGAGTTTTGCGCGGCCCCGTGGCTCAACTGGATAGAGCAGCCCCCTCCTAAGGGGCAGGTTGCAGGTTCGAATCCTGCCGGGGTCGCCAAGATATCTAATGAAATCATTTATTTTCCATACTTTAGACAATTCACTCGCTTCGAAAGGTGACACATGACTAAAAATTGGTTCGGATGAGCCAATCAAAATATCCATCGCCGAGAATGAATTTCTTTTTGGGGCGAGTGCGGCAAAACAAATTACTGGTCCGAAAGTCGACCGGATATTGTCCGTTCTTGTTCTGTGACGGGGCCAGCCTCGCGAATTTGTGGCATTCGCCAGCTTAGGCCACCGGTCCTGTTGCGCACCCAGCTAATGAGCGCGGCGCTAGATTTATTCTTCGCTGATCTCAGATTGCATAACACCAGGCTGACCACGGCCGGCCTCCCAAAGCCTTACAAAAAACTGGCTTCAATAGGGGGGTAAAAGAAAAAGGGCCCCCAAGCGGCGGCCCTTGATCGTTTTGCAGTGAAAGCTGGATCAGCCGTTCACGCTGTCCTTCAGCGCCTTCGCAATGGTCATTTTGACCACTTTGTCGGCTTCTTTCTTGAACTGCTCGCCGGTGGCAGGGTTACGCACCATGCGCTCGGGGCGCTCGCGACAGTAGATTTTGCCGACACCAGGCAGGGTCACCGCGCCGCCCGCCGACACTTCGCGGGTGATAAGGCCGGTCATGGCCTCCAGCGCAGTGTTCGCAGCTTTCTTGTCGGTTCCCATTTCCTCAGCGAGAGCAGCAACCAGCTGAGTCTTTGTCATAGGCTTTGCCATTTCTTGGTCTCCTTAACGTGCCCGATAAATAGGGCCTCACCGCGTAACTGTAACGGGATATTGTAGGTGAACACAACGAATAGTAGCGTCGAAAACCCTAAAAATAGGGGGAATTCGTTGCTTTTTTGCTTCAGAGAAAGGCCGTTTCATCAAAGGAACGCAATTTCCGGCTGTGCAGGCGCTCTAGCGGCATGCCCCTCAGGTGCTCCATCGCACGAATTCCGATCGCGAGATGGCGGCTAACCTGTGTGGTATAGAAGGCAGAGGCCATGCCAGGAAGCTTTAATTCGCCGTGCAGCGGCTTGTCTGAAACACAGAGCAACGTGCCATAGGGAACACGGAACCGATAGCCGTTGGCGGCAATGGTCGCGCTTTCCATATCCAGCGCGATTGCCCGTGATTGGCTGAGCCGCTGTACCGGGCCGGACTGGTCGCGCAGTTCCCAGTTGCGGTTATCGACCGAAGCAACGGTGCCTGTGCGCATGACCCGTTTCAGCTCATAACCTTCCAGCTCGGTGACCTCGGCTACAGCCTGTTCCAGCGCAACCTGAACCTCGGCCAAAGGCGGAATCGGCACCCAGACCGGCAGGTCATCATCCAGAACCTTGTCTTCGCGCAGATAGGCATGGGCCAGAACAAAATCGCCCAATGCCTGTGTGTTGCGCAGCCCGGCGCAGTGGCCAACCATCAGCCAGGCATGCGGGCGTAGCACGGCGATATGATCGGTCGCGGTTTTGGCGTTCGACGGACCGACGCCGATATTGACCAGCGTGATACCCGATCCATCCGCCCGCTTTAGGTGATAGGTCGGCATCTGCGGCAGCTTCAGGGGTTGTTCCAGCACTTCGCCTTCGGTGGTGATCTCGACATTTCCGGTCGAGACAAAGCTGGTATAGCCACTGTCTGGTTCGGCCAGCTGCGCGCGTGCATAGTTTTCAAATTCCGAGACGTAGAACTGATAGTTGGTGAACAGCACATGGTTCTGGAAATGACTGGGATCAGTCGCAGTGTAATGCGCCAGCCGGGCCAGTGAATAGTCGACCCTTTGCGCAGTAAACAGAGACAGCGGGCCGTCTTCTTCCTCGTGGTCATGGACGCCATTGACGATGTCGTCATGGGTGGTTGTCAGGTCCGGTACGTCGAATACATCGCGCAGGGTAAATCCGGCGGCGCCCTGATGCGGAACGATCAGATCAGGATTGTTGGCCACGGCGAAATGAACCGGAATGGGTGTGTCCGAGGCCCCGATCGTGACCGGCTGGTCATGGTTTCTGATCAACAGGGCAATCTGTTGAGTCAAATAGGACCGGAACAGATCTGGCCGCGTTACAGTGGTCGAGTGGATGCCCGGTTCCGAGACGTGACCAAAACTTAGCCGGCTGTCGACCCGCGCATAGGAGGAGGTTTTGATGCGAATTTCCGGGTAATAGGCTCTGAAGCGTTCAGTTGGTGCTCCGTGCTCGATCACATTGGCAAAGTTCTCGCACAGGAAGCTGGTGGCTTGCTCGTACAGTTCTTCCAACCTTGCGACCGCGGCTGCGGGATCGGTGAAGTTCTCGGGCGCGGGGGCCTTAGGTGCTCGTATTATTGTCATGCAAGGGGTTCCAAAAGATCGATCTTTTCAAATTTGCGCACATCCACCAGCCCAACATCCGAGATCCGCAATTCAGGGATCACCACCAGAGCCAGCAATGAGTGCTGCATATAGGCGTTGTTCAGTTTACAGCCACAGGCCTGCATGGCCCGAACCATTTGTTCGGCCTTGGCGGCTACTTCGGCTGCCGGGCTATCAGACATCAGTCCAGCGATGGGCAGTTCCACCAGCGCCAGTTCCTCACCGTCTCGGAAAATGGTGATGCCACCGCCGATCTCGGCCAGCCGATTTGCGGCAAGGGCCATCTGTTCGCGGTCGGTCCCAACAACAATCATATGGTGACTGTCATGGGCAACGGTCGAAGCCATTGCCATGCGCCCCTGATATCCAAACCCCGAGACAAAGGCGTTTGTGACCCCGCCCGTTGCGCGGTGGCGTTCGACAAGCGCAATCTGGCAGACCTCACCCTCGGCTTCAACCAGGCCGCCAATGATGGGCAGTTCGGCCTTTAGCGCTTTGGTCGGGGCCTGGTTTTCGACCACACCAATCACATTGGCCTGAACGCGGTTCGCCCCCTTAGGGGCCCCGATCTGAAAATCCGCGCTGGTCAGGGCATGGCCCAGATGCACGGTGTTTCGAGCGGCTCCAGGCCAATTCAGATGCGGGCAGTCCACAGTGATCTTGCCGTCCTCAGCCACGATTTGGCCGCGCGCTATGACAAGCTCGATGGGCAGGTCCTTCAGGTCCGAGCTGAGGATGATATCCGCCCGGCGCCCGGGCGTGATCGAGCCGATATCGCGCTCCAACCCGAAATGCGTGGCTGTGTTGATGGTCGCCATCTGCAACGCGATCAACGGATCACAGCCGCAGGCAATCGCATGGCGCACCACGCGGTTCATATGCCCTTCATTGACCAGGGTACCAGAATGGCAATCATCCGTGCACAGGATGAAGTTGCGCGGATCCAGCCCTTTCTCGGTGATGGCGGTGATCTGAGTTTCCACGTCATACCAGGCCGATCCCAATCGCATCATCGACCGCATCCCTTGACGCACCCGCGCGATGGCATCGGCCTCGCAGGTGCCTTCGTGGTCGTCGGCAGGGCCGCCTGCGACATAAGCTGCGAAATCAGGCCCTAAATCAGGCGAAGCATAGTGCCCGCCAACGGTTTTCCCTGCCCGTTGGGTCGCGGCAATCTCGGCCAGCATCACGGGATCACCATTGATCACCCCAGGGAAATTCATCATCTCACCCAGCCCGATGATGCCCGGCCAGCTCATTGCTTCGGCCACGTCCTCGGCGGTGATCTCATAACCGGTGGTCTCAAGCCCCGGCGCCGATGGCGCGCAAGAGGGCATCTGGGTGAAAATGTTAACGGGCTGCATCAGCGCCTCGTCATGCATCATACGAACGCCGTCCAGCCCCAGCACGTTGGCTATTTCGTGCGGGTCAGTGAACATGCTTGTCGTGCCATGAGGGATAACGGCCCCCGCAAATTCGGCCGGGGTCAGCATTCCTGATTCGATATGCATATGCCCGTCGCACAGGCCGGGCAGCATATACCGCCCCTCTGCCTCGATGATCCGGGTGTTCGGGCCGACGCAGTGCGAAGCATCAGGGCCAACATAGGCGATACGTCCATCGACAATCGCGATGTCATGATCGGGCAGGGCTTCGCGGCTGTGCACGTTAACCCAGATCCCGCTACGGACAACAAGGTCAGCGGCTTGACGCCCTGCGGCGACAGCGATCAGACGGGGGGCGGTATCGGGCCAGCTTGGGAAAGGTGTGAATTCCATGACCCAACTTTCCCGAACGCACGGAAAGGTGCAACCCCTGCTCGGCAGTTATCATGATTCCGTCATGCAGCGCGTCAGCGCTGTTGTGCCTAGCCCCGTGAAGGTCCCGTAAGAGCCGCTATGTTAGGCAGGAGAGCCACAGCTTAGCCAGAGAACGTTTTCGCAATCTCGCGCCGGACCCATTCGGCAAAGGCAATCGCTCCAGGTGACTCTTCTGCCTGAGGCGACAGCAACAGGTAATAGGCCTCTGGCACAACTGCGCGATATTCGAATGGTGCAACCAATCGACCTTCATCAATCAAGTCGCGCGCGATTGTGTCATGTGTCAGGCACAAGCCACCCCCGGCCATCGCAACCGACAGGCTGACCAGATAGGTGGTGGAATATGTGATTGGAGGATTTTCCCAAATTAGACCCTGATCTTCGATCCAATTCTGCCAATTCGACAGCAGGTTTGAGCAGTCATACAAAGGGGTTCGCTGTAGTGTATCCAGCGACACCTCATAGCCCGGCGCGCAAACCGGATAATAATGATCGGATCGCAGCAGTTCGGTTCGCACCGTGTCCGAAGGTCTGAGCGAAAATCGAATTTCTACCGCAGCCCCCTCCGCCATTTCCCGGGGCTCCCACAACTCGGTGAATATGTTCAGCTGTACAGACGGGTGTTCGGCCTGAAACATTGGAAGGCGGGGGGCCAGCCAGTTGACCGCAAAAGTGATGTTGCATTGTACCTGCACCGCGTTCTGCTGGGCCCCGGTCACGGCCCGCGTTCCGCGCAGTAATGTGCGAAATGCCTCACGCACGACAGGGAGATAGCTGATCCCGGCCCCGGTCAGTTCAAGTGCGCGGGGACGGCGCAGGAAAAGCGGTTGGCCAAGATAGGCCTCAAGCGACTTGATTTGCTGGCTGACTGCACTTTGTGTCATGTTCAGGTCGCGCGCTGCAGCGGTAAAGGACAGGTGGCGGGCCGCGGCCTCGAAAGTCCGAAGCCAACCCAACGGGGGCAGCTGTTTTTGCATGGGCATAACCTGGCCATTAGTTCAGCTTATGAAATAGGCGCGATTTTTTCGTTGGTCAATTTTTTCTACTGCGGGCACGATTTTCCAATCAAGCAATCCGCTGACAGGAGACGGAAATGAGCGTTGCCAGCTTGCGCCCCAATATTGACCATTGGCCTGAGCGTGTGGATCTGGCGGCCACATTTCGATGGGCTGAACGTCTGAATATGCACGAAGGGGTTGCAAACCATTTTAGCTTGGCGGTGAATCAGGACGGCACGCAATTCTTGATGAACGCCAATCAGATGCATTTTGCACGAGTCAAAGCATCGAACCTGCTTTTTCTGGATGCCAAAGACGCTGATGTCATGACCCAACCCGGCGCACCGGACCCAACTGCCTGGGGCCTGCATGGTTCGATTCACCGGCACTGTCCTCATGCCCGCTGTGTAATGCATGTGCATTCCATCTTTGCCACGGTTCTGGCCTCGTTGGCCGACAGCACATTGCCGCCGATCGATCAGAACACCACTACGTTTTACAACCGTTATGTGGTCGATCACGAATTTGGTGGACTTGCTTTCGAAAGCGAGGGGGAACGTTGCGCAACCATGCTGGCAGACCCAAAAAAGAAAGTCATGATCATGGGTAATCATGGGGTTTTGATTTTGGGCAGTAACCCGGCAGATGCCTTTAATAGACTCTATTATTTCGAGCGCGCTGCCGAAACGTATATCCGTGCCTTACAGACCGGCCAACCCCTGCGCGTTTTGTCAGACGAGATTGCGGAAAAGACCGCGCAAGAGTTGGAAGATTATCCCGATCAGGCCGAGGCACATCTGCGTGAGATCAAAGCGCTGTTGGATGCTGAAGGCTCGGATTACGCAAGCTGACGAGATACCCGGATGACGGATTCTGATCAAAATCCCGAAGCAGCCCGCTGGCACTATCACCCTCAGGGGCCGGTGGCTTTGAACCCGTTGTTCAACTGGCCACCCCGCCCATCAGCGGTGTTGAGGTGGTATGGTGGCGCGTGGCTGCAAATTACTTCTCTGACGCTGTGCATGGGGCTTGCTGCAACGGTCTATGTGCTGTTTTTCCCGGGTTTAGAGACGATGAAGACCTTTCAGCCCGGCTGGATGTTCCGAATCTGGTTGCTGAACATGGTGCCTCAGATTCTGGTCGCGGGCGGGCTGCATTGGTGGCTGTACATGCGCAAAGGGCAGGGCATGTACAAGAAGTTCGACCGCCGGGATCTGACCCGGGACAACGGGACCTTCACTTTTCGCAATCAGGTCTGGGACAATATCTGGTGGACCCTGGGCAGCGCCATGAGTGTCGCCACGATTTACCAATGGGGGATCTATTGGGCGATGGCCAATGGCTATGTGCCCACGGTCACATGGTCCACCGCGCCGGTCTGGTTTGTGGTCTGGATGTTGCTCATCCCCATGTGGTCGGGGCTGCATTTCTATTGGGTGCATCGGCTGGAGCATCACCCGAAGCTCTATAAACATGTCCACGCCGTGCATCACCGCAACGTCAATATCGGGCCGTGGTCGGGGATATCAAATCACTGGTTTGAGAACCTGTTGTACTTCACCACCTATTTCATCCACCTGATCGTGCCGTCGCACCCGATACATTTGTTATTCCACGCCTATTTCCAGCAGGTCAGCCCGGTTCTGTCCCATTCCGGGTTCGAAAAGCTGAAAGCCGGGGAGACCGAGGCCGCCCGCGCAGGCGATTTTTTCCACCAGCTGCATCACCGGTATTTCGAGTGCAACTATGGCACCTCAGAGATCCCGTTCGACAAGTGGTTTGGCACCTATCATGACGGCTCGGCCGAGGCGACAACGCGCACGCGGGCTTATAAAAAGCAGATGTATACCTAGCCGACCCGTAAGGCACGGGGGGTGATCCCGAATTCGGCCCGGAAGGCGCGGGTCAAGGCGCTGGGATCGTCGTATCCGGCCCGCAGGGCGATCTCGCTGACAGTCAGGTCGGTTTCTGCCACCAGCTTCCGCGCCAAATTCAGGCGCAAGCGGCGATAGACCTGAGCCGGACCCGCACCCAGTTCGGCCTGCATTCGTGTCGACAATGCCTTGTGTGAGCGCCCGACCTGTCGGGCGATATCCGTAATGGGCAGCGGGGTTTCAAGATTTTCCTGCATCAATGCCAAGGCCTTGTTCACATACCCACTGGTTGCCCCGACCCCTCCGGAATGCGACCGAGCGGAATCGCGGGTCATGAACAACTGCGCGACTTCCAGTGCCAGTGCCTGCCCCTGGTCATGACCGATCAGATGCAACACAAGATCAAAAGCTGCCATGGCGCCGGAACAGGTAATGCGATTCCGGTCTAGGACATACCGCTCGCGCCGGGCGTCGATCTCGGGGAACCGCTCGGTAAAGCCGGTCAGCTCTTCCCAATGGATGGTGGCGCGATACCCGTCCAGCAGTCCGGCCAGCGCCAGCAGCCAGCTTCCGGTGTCCAGCCCAGCCAGAACGTCATAGCGATTTGCGGCGGATCGCAATCCGGTCAGCGTCGGCCAGCCGCCATGCGCGCGAAACCCATATGATGGCATCACCATCAATGTACCGCCGCGGGCAGATTGCAGTCTTGCGTGCGGCGTAACCTGCAACCCCGAGGATGATGTGACCGGCCCTTCTGTCAGCGACAGGAATTCCCAGTCATACAGCTTTCGTCCAGCCAGCGAATTGGCCGCGCGCAGGGGTTCGACGGTGTTGGCAAGGCAATGGTTTGAAAACCCATCAAAAAGCAGAACCCCGAATTGCTGCATCGCGGCAGGCGATTTTGTCCATCTTCGCATGGTTAACGTCTATTTCTGCACGATGAACTTTGCAACCCGGGCCACGATATCGCAAGCCCCAGATGTGGAGACCGCAGATGCAATATGGCCTGACCGACGAGCAAGAGATGATCGCCGCGACTGTTCGCAGTTTCGTCGAGAAAGAGATCTATCCACATGAAGAGCTGGTTGAACGTACCGGCGAAGTTCCGCAGGAAATAGCGGATGAGATCAAGCGCAAGACAATTGAATTGGGTTTCTATGCCTGCAATTTTCCCGAAAGCGTCGGATGTGCCGGGCTGAACCATCGGGAATTTGCACTGGTCGAGCGCGAACTGGGTCGGGGATCGATGGCCTTGAACCACTTCTTTGGCCGTCCGCAAAACATCCTGATGGCCTGCGAGGGCGAGCAAGTCGAACGCTATCTGATGCCCGCAGTTCGGGGCGAAAGGATGGATGCACTGGCGATGACCGAACCAGGTGCAGGTTCGGATGTGCGTGGTATGAAATGTGCCGCAGTTCGAGACGGCGGAGATTGGGTCGTCAACGGGACCAAACATTTCATCTCGGGCGCGGAGCATGCCGATTTCATCATCGTTTTCATCGCGACGGGTGAAGATCAGACGCCAAAAGGTCCAAAGAAACGGATCACAGCCTTTCTTGTGGATCGCGGCACGCCGGGATTCACCATCCGGGACGGGTATAAATCGGTCAGCCACCGGGGCTATAAGAACATGGTCCTGGATTTTGACGATTGTCGCCTGCCCGACAGTCAGGTGTTGGGCGAGGTCGATGGCGGGTTCGAGGTGATGAATACCTGGCTATATGCCACCCGCATCACCGTGGCGACCATGTCGGTCGGACGCGCACGTCGCGCCTTTGACTATGCGCTGGACTATGCAGCCACGCGTGAACAATTCGGTCAGAAAATCGGCAAGTTCCAGGGCGTGTCATTCCAGATCGCCGATATGATCACCGAAATCGATGCCGCTGATCTGTTGACGCTGGCAGCGGCCGACCGGCTGGACAAGGGGCTGCCTGCAAACCGCGAGATTGCCTCGGCCAAGCTCTATGCGTCCGAAATGCTGTCGCGCGTGACCGATGCCGCGATTCAGGTGCATGGCGGCATGGGGCTGATGGACGATTACCCGCTGGAACGGTTCTGGCGCGATGCGCGTGTCGAACGCATCTGGGACGGTACCAGCGAGATTCAGCGTCACATCATCAGTCGTGAGCTGTTGCGGGCACTTGGCGCATGACAACGGCGCTGGCACGGGCGTTGAACCCCAGCTCCATTGCCGTGATCGGTGGTGGGGCTTGGTGCGCGTCAGTCATTCAACAGGCGCGCAAGTTCGGGTTTCAGGGCGATATCTGGCCGGTCCATCCCAAAGCCGCCGAGGTCGCCGGAGAGAGGGTGTTTGCACGGCTCGAAGATCTGCCCTCGGCCCCGGATGTGGCCTTTGTGGGCATCAATCGTCATGCAACAATCGAGGCGGTTCAGGCGCTGGCAGCGATCGGGGCAGGGGGCGCGGTTTGTTTCGCGTCGGGGTTCACCGAGGCGCGAGCCGAGGATGATCTGGGCGCCGATCTGCAGGACCAGTTGATTGCAGCCGCCGGGGAAATGCCTGTTCTGGGTCCCAATTGCTATGGTTTCGTCAACGGGCTGGATCAGGTCGCAGTCTGGCCGGATCAGCATGGGATGCAACCGGTGGAACGAGGCGTAGCGATCCTGACGCAAAGTTCGAATATTGCAATCAACATGACCATGCAACGCCGGGCCCTGCCGCTGGCGTTCATGCTGACCTGCGGGAATCAGGCGCAGACACATCAGGCTGACGTTGCCTCAACACTTCTGGACGACGACCGGATCACCGCTATCGGTGTTCATATCGAAGGGTTTGGCGATCTGCGAAAATGGGAGGCTTTGGCCGACAAGGCACGCAGACGGGGCGTATCGGTCGTTGCTTTGAAAATGGGCCGCTCGTCCCATGCGCAGGCAGCGACGATTTCGCATACCGCGTCTTTGGCAGGTGGTGATGCGGGCGCGCAGGCGTTTCTGGACCGGTTGGGAATCGCACGGTTGGACGACATTCCCAGCTTTTTGGAATGTCTCAAGCTGTTGCATGTTACGGGGCGATTGCGCGGCAGCGGGTTGGGTACCATCAGCTGCTCGGGCGGCGAGGCCAGCCTAGCCGCAGATATGTCCGAGGGGCGCGATCTGCATTTCCCGCCATTGACCAAGGTGCAGCAAGCTGACCTGCGCGCAGCTTTGGGGCCCATGGTGGCGTTGGCGAACCCGCTGGACTACCACACCTATATATGGCGGGACACCAAGGCGATGACCCGCGCGTGGTCGGCGATGACCGGGCCGGAACAGGCCATTACCATTGCGATTGTCGACTATCCTCATACCGACGCATCGGATTGGGAATGTGCCACCCAAGCGGCGTTGAACTGCGCAGCCCAAACCGGGCGACCTTTTGCCGTTGCCGCGACCCTACCAGAACTTTTGCCAGAGGAAGTGGCGCAGCGCCTGCTGGACGGCGGTGTGGTGCCTTTTGCCGGTCTGCATGAAGCCTTGGCTGCGGTTGAGGCCGCCGCGCGGCCGGTTGCGGCACCGGCTGATCCGGTACTGTTGCCCTCGCAGGCTGAGGCAGACTATGTCTTGACCGAAGCAGAGGCCAAACGGGCGCTGGCAGATCATGGTCTGCGGATTCCTCAATCCTTAGTGACGCGTCCGGACAAGGCTGCGCATGCTGCATCGAATCTGACCGCGCCTTTCGCGGTCAAGGGCGTCGGGCTTGCGCATAAATCCGAACACGGTGCGGTGCGCCTTGGCGTCGGCTTGGACGATCTGAGCGCGGTTGCGACCGAGCTTGGAACCGACGAAGTTCTGATCGAAGAGATGGCCCAAGGCGGTGTTGCCGAGTTATTGATCGGCGTCACCCGTGATCCGGCCCATGGCTATGTTCTGACGCTAGGGGCTGGAGGCGTGCTGACCGAAATTCTGCGCGACAGTGTTTCAGTGCTGATCCCGTCATCCCGGGACGTGGTCCGTCAGGCGCTGGGCAAGCTGAACTGTGCGCCGTTGCTGGAGGGGTATCGCGGTAAACCGGCGGCGGATACCGAGGCGATCCTGAATGCAGCCGAGGCTGTGCAAGCCTATGTTATTGCCAATGCAGCCCATGTCAGCGAAGTTGAAATCAATCCACTCATCTGCAATCCTGATGGCGCTGTGGCCGTGGATGCTCTGATCCGAAAGGCACGTATATGAACCCGGTTAAAACCAAGCGCGATGGCGCGATTCTGCAGGTCACTCTGGACCGACCCAAGGCAAATGCCATTGATCTGGCCACCAGCCGGATCATGGGTGAAGTGTTCCGCGAATTCCGCGATGATCCAGAGTTGCGCGTGGCCATCCTGACCGGTGGTGGCGAAAAGTTCTTTTGCCCGGGGTGGGACCTGAAGGCCGCCGCGGACGGAGACGCCGTGGACGGAGATTATGGAGTCGGCGGTTTTGGCGGGCTGCAGGAATTGCGGGATATGAACAAGCCTGTCATCGCCGCGGTGAACGGGATTGCCTGTGGTGGCGGGCTGGAACTGGCGCTGAGTGCGGATATGATCATCGCTGCAGAGCATGCCAGCTTTGCCCTGCCCGAAATCCGGTCGGGCACCGTGGCCGATGCGGCCAGTGTAAAGCTGCCAAAACGCATCCCCTACCATATCGCGATGGAACTGCTGCTGACTGGCCGCTGGTTCGATCCGGTTGAGGCAAAAGGGTGGGGCCTGATCAACGAGATCGTCCCAGGTGATCAGCTTTTAGACCGGGCATGGGAACTGGCCCGTTTATTGGCCAGCGGCCCCCCGCTGGTTTACGCGGCGATCAAAGAGATCGTGCGCGACGCCGAAGATTCCAAGTTTCAGGATGCCATGAACCGGATCACCGGGCGGCAGTTGCCGACGGTGGACATTCTATATGGTTCTGAAGACAACCTCGAAGGCGCGCGCGCCTTTGCCGAGAAACGCGACCCGGTCTGGAAAGGGCGCTGAGCGGGTTCAGATCTTCTCGAACATTGCGATAAGGGCGGTATCGTCCCGGTTGGGCCCGGCAGCCAGGTCGCCGTAGATTCGAACTTCGGGCAGGGACAGGTTTTGTATCTGCCCATGGGCAAGCTGGTGCAGTGCGTCAGCAAATCCCAGAGATTCGTAGTGTTTCGCGTTAATCGACAGAGCGAATTGCGCGCCTGTCCGGGCCACGTTCAACAGCGCGGGCAGGGCCTCGGGGCCGAGATGGCCATGGGTAAATGTGCCCGAGGACACAATGCCCGAATAGCTGTCGCGCGGCACCGGGATGCCCTGGTTCAGGTCAGCCTCAATCGCGTCGCGGTAGATGTCTTTGCGCAGGGCCTGATCCAGCATCTCGGCGCTGATATCGGTGGCGTCGATCGGACCAACGCCCAACCCGGCCAGTACCGCACCGCAAAGCCCGGTGCCTGCACCGACATCCAAAACCGGACCCTGTCCCCCGGCGCTGACAAAGGCGCGGGCGGTGTGGATATGCAACTGATAGTCCTCGCGCGCCGCAAAACCGTCATCATAGTCGCCGGCCCATTCGGCATAAAGCCGTTTGTGGTCCTCGGGGCTGTCTAGCGCATAAGCTGCATGCAGGTCGGGCGATTTTGTACTCATGACTCATGAAAGGCGTATGTGGGGATTCGAATCAAGTATCCAGTGGCGGGTGCTTGCATCTTGGACCATTGGCGATCATCAAGAAGGATATGGTTAAGACACTCTTTTCATTCGGTCACGGATATTCGGCGCAGGCCCTGTCGCGGCATCTTGAACCGGCGGGTTGGCGCGTATTCGGAACTACGCGCGATCCGGCGCAATCGGGTGCGGTCCGCGCATCCGGTGCCGAACCGGTGATCTGGCCCGGTCAGACGGTTGATTTGGACGGGGTAACACATCTGTTGATTTCGACCGCGCCGAATGCGGGCGGAGATCCAGTGCTGGCGGCGCTTGGCGACAAAATCGCTGACCGCGCAGGTCAGTTCGATTGGGTCGGATACCTTTCCACAACCGCAGTCTATGGGGACCACAAAGGCGGTTGGGTGGACGAGGCGACCCTTCCTTCACCAATGGCCGAGCGCGGCAGGTGGCGCGTCCGGGCCGAGACACAATGGCAAGACATTCCGGGCCTGCCCGTCCACATCTTTCGCCTTGCCGGGATATATGGCCCCGGGCGCGGCCCATTTTCCAAACTTAAACGGGTGGGAATGCGCCGCATAATCAAACCGGGGCAGGTGTTCTCGCGCATCCATGTGGCGGACATCGCGCAGGTGCTTGCGGCGTCGATGGCATCGCCAAACCCAGGTGCGATTTACAATGTCTGTGACGATGAGCCGGTGCCGCCACAGGATGTCATCGCCTATGCGGCTGAGCTGCAAGGCCTGCCTCTGCCCGCTGCGGTTCCGTTCGACCAGGCCGATATGTCCCCGATGGCCCGAAGTTTCTATAATGAAAACAAGCGGGTCAGGAATGACCGGATCAAGGATGAACTGGGTATCCGGCTTTTGTATCCGGATTACCGCGCTGGACTGCAGGCCCTGATGAAGGACGGCTGAGCCCTTATCGGGCGGTGGCTTTGATCAGGTCCGCGGCTTTCTCGGCGATCATGATGGTTGGGGCGTTGGTGTTTCCCGAAACCAGAGTAGGCATGACCGATGCATCGACCACGCGCAGCCCCTCGATCCCGCGCACGCGCAGTTCGGGGTCAACCACGGCCATCGCATCCACACCCATTTTGCAGGTTCCGACCGGGTGATAGATCGTATCGGCGCGAGCGCGAATATGGTGCTCCCAATCCGCATCGGTCTGAGCGTCATCCATGCCGTACATCGCTTTGTGCCGGAATTTACTGAAGGCCGGCGCGTGCAGAATGTCTTTGGTCATACGCGCGCCCTTGATCAGCGTGTCCAGATCGCGGTCATCGGACAGGTAAGCCGGATCAATGGCCGGAGCGGCAAAAGGATCGGCGCTGTGCAGCCCGACCGTGCCACGGCTTTCGGGGCGCAATTTGCACACATGGCAGCCGAACCCATAGCCATAATGCAGCTTCCTTGCATGATCATCGGCCAAGGAAATGACGAAGTGCAGCTGGATGTCGGGGCGATCCAAATCCGGGGAGGTTTTCAGAAACGCGGCGCCCTCGGCAAATGGTGTGGCCGCCATCGACTTGCCGGTCTTACGCCAGCGCCAAATATGTCCTGCGAAATTCAGTGCGGCAGCGACACCGATGCCGAATGTGTTGGTGTCCCGGGTTTTATAGAGCAGCGTGAAATCCAGATGGTCCTGCAGGTTCTTGCCAACGCCCGGCAGGTCGTGCCGCACCTCGATCCCATGTTTGACCAGATCATCAGCGGCACCAATCCCGGATAGCTGCAACAACTGCGGAGTTTGAAGTGCACCGGCGCAAACCAGAACCTCGCGCCTGGCGGAGACAGTGATATCCGCACCTTTGGCCTTTTTCCTGTACACCACACCGGTGGCCCGCTTTCCTTCAAAGGTCAGCTCTTTGGCATGGGCGTCGGTAATGACCGTCAGGTTCGGGCGGTCCATGACCGGAAAGACATAGGCCGCCGCTGCCGAGCATCGCTCGCCATTCTTCGACGGGTCGTGAAACTGTGTGACCTGATACAGACCAACGCCCTCGTTATCGCCCCGGTTGAAGTCCTGGCTTCGGCGGTGCTGCATCTGTTCGGCAGCTTCAATAAAGGCACGCGTGATCGGGCGCGGCTCTTTCTGGTTTGACACGTGCAGAGGGCCGCTGTCGCCGTGATGGTCGTCGGCGCCATCTTCGTTATGTTCGGACATCTTGAAATAGGGAAGGACGCTGTCCCAGTCCCAACAGGCACAGCCCATTTCAGCCCAGCCATCATAGTCCTGACGCTGACCCCGGACGTACAACATTGCGTTAATCGCGCTGGACCCGCCCACCGTCTTGCCGCGCGGCTGATATCCTTTGCGGCCGTTCAGCCCCGGTTGGGCCACGGTTTCAAATGCCCAGTTGTTGATTTTCGGCCGCCCCGGCAGCGAGGCCACTGTTGCCGCGGGCAATCTGGTAAGCATGCCGTTGCCGCCGTTTCCGGCTTCAAGAAGGCAGACACGTATTCCAGGATCTTCGCTCAGGCGACCGGCAAGAACCGAACCGGCGGATCCTGCGCCGACAATTACATAATCAAATTGCATTCAGACTCCAAAAATTTTCGGAACCGGCAGTCAAATACGCCGGTCAATCTGTATTAGGCGCGGATCCGAACAAAAGAACCCGCGCTCATGTCGTTCATAAAGACAGTGGTCGCATACGGATGAAAAACAAGGGTTGTGGTCTATATGTGACCCAAGGTTATTCAGGGAATTGAAAATTGCTCCGATTGCACGGGATCCGGGGATGTTCTCTTCATAATTATTTCCTATGGTTTTCATCATTAAACAAAACTTTTATGCATGAATGCAATTTGCTATTTCTGACTAGGTCAGGACTTCAGGAATACCGATACCCTTGCCAGATGCTCAGCGTATTTGGATGGGGAAGACGTGTCTTGAATCTGTGTTCTTGATTACCACGAATTTCACTGCGCAAGATCGCCGGATATTAGCTAGGATTGGAGACCGATATGGACGGAAGTGATAACCCCAAAGCAGGCGGATGCCCTGTGATGCACGGCGCTGGAACCCGTTCCAACCGGGATTGGTGGCCGAACCAGCTAAACCTGTCGATCCTGCACCAGCACGGAGCGGCTTCGAACCCTCTGGGTTCGGATTTCGACTATGCCGAAGAGTTCAAAAAGCTGGATATGAAGGCGCTGAAAGAAGACCTATATGCGCTGATGACCGATTCACAGGAGTGGTGGCCGGCGGATTATGGCCATTACGGCGGTCTGTTCATTCGGATGGCCTGGCATAGTGCAGGCACCTACCGGACGGCAGATGGCCGTGGCGGGGCCTCGACCGGGAACCAGCGTTTTGCGCCGCTCAACAGTTGGCCGGACAACGGTAACCTCGACAAGGCGCGTCGTCTGCTGTGGCCGATCAAGCAAAAATACGGAAACCAGATTTCCTGGGCTGATCTGATGATCCTGGCAGGTAACTGCGCCATCGAATCCATGGGTGGCAAAACCTTTGGTTTTGCCGGCGGCCGTGCCGATATCTGGGCCCCCGAAGAAGACATCTATTGGGGAACCGAGACAGAATGGCTGGCCCCGACCGACAATCCGCAGAGCCGGTATTCCGGTGAGCGCGATCTGGAAAACCCTCTGGCCGCAGTGCAGATGGGCCTGATCTATGTAAACCCTGAAGGTCCGGACGGAGAGCCCAACGTTCTGGCTTCGGGTCGTGACATCCGCGACACCTTTGGCCGGATGGCAATGAATGACGAGGAAACCGTTGCTCTGGTTGCTGGTGGTCACACTTTCGGCAAGGCGCATGGCGCGGGCGATCCCGATCTGGTCGGCCCCGAACCCGAAGCCGCCCCGATCGAAGAGATGGGCTTTGGTTGGATCAACAAGTTTGGGTCCGGCAAGGGTGACGATACCACGACATCAGGGATCGAAGGCGCCTGGACCGCAAATCCGATCCAATGGGATAACGGCTATTTCGACCTGCTGTTCGGATATGACTGGAACCTGACCAAAAGCCCCTCGGGCGCGTGGATTTGGGAACCGGTGAATGTCAAAGAAGAAGACATGGCCCCGGCGGCGCATGACGCGTCGAAGAAGGTCAAAACCATGATGACCACCGCCGACATGGCGATGCGCATGGACCCGATCTATGGTCCGATCTCAAAGCGTTTTCACGAGAACCCGGAAGAATTCGCTGACGCTTTCGCCCGTGCATGGTTCAAACTGACCCACCGCGACATGGGCCCGCGTTCGAATTACATCGGCGAGGAATCTCCGGCCGAGGAACTGCTGTGGCAAGACAATGTCCCCGCCGTGGATCACGAGCTGATCGGTGACGCGGATGTGGCCGAGCTGAAGGCTAAGATCGCGGCCACTGGCCTCTCGGTGTCCGAGCTGGTTTCGACCGCATGGGCTTCGGCCTCGACCTTCCGCGGCTCGGACAAGCGCGGCGGTGCCAATGGCGCACGTATCCGTCTTGCTCCGCAGAAAGACTGGGACGCGAACGAACCGATGAAGCTGGCCAAGGCACTGACCGCGCTTGAGGGCGTTCAGGCGGCGTTCAACGGCGCACAATCCGGGGGCAAGAAAGTGTCTCTGGCCGACGTGATCGTTCTGGCCGGTAATGTGGGTGTCGAACAGGCTGCCAAGGCCGGCGGTCAGGAGGTTGAGGTTCCGTTCACACCTGGTCGCACCGATGCGACGCAAGATCAGACCGATGTGGACAGCTTTGCCGTGCTCGAACCCGAGGCCGACGGCTTCCGCAACTATCAGAAGACGGATTATTCGGTTTCACCCGAAGAGCTTCTGGTCGACAAAGCCCAGCTGCTGACTCTGTCGGCGCCGGAAATGACCGCATTGGTTGGCGGTTTGCGCGTGATCGGTGCCAATTTTGGTGACACCAAGCATGGTGTGTTGACTGACCGCGTCGGCACGCTCAGCACCGACTTCTTCATCAACCTGCTGGACATGGGCACCGAATGGAAGCCCGCGGGCAAAGGCGTCTATGAGGGTCGGGACCGCGCCAGCGGTGAGGTCAAGTGGACCGGTACCCGCGTCGATCTGGTCTTCGGCTCCAACTCGCAACTGCGGGCTCTGGTCGAGGTCTACGGTCAGGCAGGCGCAGAAGGCAAATTTGTCTGCGACTTCGTCTCGGCCTGGAACAAGGTCATGAATGCAGACAGGTTCGATCTGAAGTAAGCCTGTGACCTTCGCAGAATTTGCGCCGTCCGAGGAGACTCGGGCGGCGTTTCCTTGCCCCGGTTCCGGGCGCATACCCAGCAATGGGTACGATTCCGCCCAGGGGCTGTTCTTTCCGCTGTTCCATGCGGTCCGTTACCGACTCGGAAGAGAGAATTATTAAGCTAACATTTTGTTTTTATTAACATAGAGAAGTTTCTGTTAAGAAATGCAAAGTTTTTTCAGATTGGGGGTTGCAGGTCCCAGACCTAATCCGTAAATACCCCTTCACCGGCGCTGCTGAGGCGCTTGTGACACACTGGAGAGACGGTGGGACGGGCTGGAGAGACGGTCGGACGC
>NZ_JBXWOB010000018.1:0-61853 GCF_059610685.1 Ruegeria sp. CDSC052 | reverse complement strand
ACAGGTGCCCGAAGGTCTTCCTCTCAGCAATCGCCATCGCAGCTCTCGTCATCTATTGGCTATGAGTCCTGACCCTAAGGCCCAAACTTGGCATTACCAATGGTAATAAGGATCGGTTCGAGGAGGGGCCGGGTTTAACTCCTGCTTTCCGTATCCCAAGGAATTCCGCTAGTGTCGGCACCGACCTGATATGAGTGATGCCGCCACATGATCGAAATCCGCGACCTGCAACTGCTCAGCGCTTTGGCGCGGCACCGGCATTTTGCAAAGGCAGCCGAGGAATGCGGGATTTCCCAGCCTGCGTTTTCTATGCGTATTCGCAACCTAGAGGATCGGTTGGGCGTGTCCATCGTCCGCCGCGCCAACCGGTTTCAGGGCCTGACCGAAGAGGGCGAGATGATCGTCCAGCGGGCGCGGCGCATTCTGGACGACACCAAGGCCTTGGAACAGCAGGTGCAGGCGGCAAAGGGGGAAATCACGGGGACTCTGATACTGGGCGTGATCCCGACTGCAATCGCCTTTACGGGCCGGTTGATCAAGCGTCTACAGCAGGCGCATCCGCGCATCATCACTCGGATCGAAACGATGTCGGCTACGGCCATTCAACATCGGCTGGACGAAGGCAGTCTGGATGCGGGCATCACATATGGCGACAGTATCGGCACCGATTTGCGGCAGGTACAGTCGCTGTATGAAGAAACCTATGTCCTGTTGATCCCGTCTCATATGACAGACGAAACGGGGCCAATTCCCTGGGCGCGGGTCGCCGAATTTCCGGTCAGCCTGCTTGAACCGCAGATGCAGAACCGCCGCATATTAGACCGGATTTTCGCAGAACAGGGCCTGCATCCTCATGTGGTCGCGGAAACCAGCGGGTTCACTGCCTCAATGGTCATGGCGCGTGAGGGATTGGCGGCCACCGTGGTGCCACGCGTGTTAGTACGGGCGTTGGGGGATCTGAAGGGAACAAAGGTTCTGCCTTTGGTCGATCCGGTGGTCAGCAAACCTATCTGTCTGGCGACCCTGACACGCGATCCGGAACTGCCAACGGTTGGAGCGTTGCGCGCGGTGGTGACGTCTTTGCGGTGATAAGGTGTCGTTATCGTGCGATTGAAATATGCGATTTGACGATATGCTAGTCTGATGAGACACGGGGCCTGAATCGGAGGGCATCATGGCACCATTAGATACCAAGCCATCAGGCGCGCCAAAGGGCGTCTGGAAGTCAGGTAAAGGCAAGGGGCGGCACACGCCTAAAGGCCGTCAGTTCACGGATGAGGCGGCGGCCGAGATTGCGCGCTTGCTGGGGGATCGCCCCCGCCGTCGCGACTTTTTGATCGAATTTCTGCATCTGATTCAGGACGAACACAGCCATATCAGCGCTGACCACATTGCTGCGCTGGCCGTAGAGATGCGGATTGGTCAGGCTGAGATCTATGAGACCGCCACGTTCTATGCCCATTTCGATGTGGTGAAAGAGGATGAAACCCCGCCGCCCGCGCTGACCATCCGCGTCTGCGATTCCCTGTCCTGCGAAATGGCCGGTGCCCAGCAGTTGCAAAAGGCGTTGGAAGACGGTCTTGATCCTTCCAACGTCCGTGTCCTGCGTGCGCCTTGCATGGGTCGTTGCGATACTGCGCCTGTGCTGGAGATCGGGCATAACCATATCGACCATGCCACCCCTGAAAAGGTGCAGGCGGCGATTGCTGCGGATGATACCCACGCCCATCTGCCCGCCTATGAAACCTTTGCGGCATATGAAGCAAACGGCGGCTATGCAAAGCTGAAAGAGCTGCGCGAGAGCGGTGATTGGGAGAAAGTACAGGAAGACATCCTGTCCTCGGGCTTGCGCGGTCTGGGTGGAGCTGGCTTCCCGTCCGGCAAGAAATGGGGCTTCGTTCGCATGAACGAAGGCACCCGTTATCTGGCCGTGAATGGCGATGAAGGCGAGCCTGGCACGTTCAAAGATCGCTACTACCTTGAACGCACGCCGCATGTCTTCCTTGAAGGCATGCTAATAGCTGCCTGGGCGGTAGAGGCCGAGACCTGCTTTATCTATATGCGCGATGAATATCCGGCGGTGCTGGAAATTCTACGCCGCGAGATTGCCGAGCTGGAACAAGCTGGCCTGATTGAAAAGGGATATATCGATCTGCGCCGGGGCGCCGGTGCCTATATATGCGGCGAAGAATCCGCGATGATCGAGTCGATCGAAGGCAAGAAAGGCTTGCCGCGTCACCGGCCTCCGTTTGTGGCGCAGGTTGGGGTCTTTAACCGTCCGACCTTGGTGCACAATGTCGAGACGCTCTATTGGGTGTCGAAAATTTGCCGCGAGGGGCCGGAATGCCTCAACAGCACGGAAAAGAATGGGCGCACGGGTCTGCGCAGCTATTCGGTCTCGGGCCGGGTGGCGCAGCCGGGCGTCTATCTACTGCCCGCAGGGTCGACCATTGTGGATGTGATTGAGGCCGCTGGCGGCATGGCCGAGGGTCAGACTTTCAAGGCGTATCAGCCGGGTGGGCCGTCTTCGGGTCTGCTGCCTGCGTCGATGTATGATATCCCTCTGGACTTCGACACCTTGCAACCACACGGGACGTTTATCGGTTCCGCTGCTGTGGTGGTTCTGTCCGATCAGGATACGGCCCGCGATGCTGCGCTGAACATGTTGCGCTTCTTCGAGGATGAAAGCTGTGGCCAGTGCACGCCCTGCCGGGCGGGCTGTGAAAAGGCGGTCAAGCTGATGCAGGCTGACAAGTGGGATCAGGATCTGCTGGAAGATCTGTGCCAGGTCATGGGCGATGCCTCGATCTGCGGACTGGGGCAGGCGGCCCCGAACCCGATCCGCCTGGTCATGAAACATTTCGCTGACGAAATCTGAGGGAGACAGAGCCATGCTTGATGCAAGCCCAACCAAGACCGTCACCTTCAATCTGAACGGAAATGACGTCACCGTGCCCGAAGGCTGGACCATCTGGGAAGCCGCCAAGGGACAGGGGTTCACCATTCCGCACCTGTGTCATAAGCCGCAGCCGGGCTACAAACCCGACGGCAATTGCCGCGCCTGCATGGTCGAGGTGGAAGGCGAGCGCACTCTTGTCGCTTCGTGCATTCGCCCTGCGGCGGACGGCATGGTGGTGAAAACCGACAGCGACCGTGCCGAGAAATCGCGCGCAATGGTCATGGAATTGCTGGTCGCCGATCAACCCGAAGAGGCCCACGACAAATCCAGCCATTTCTGGGACATGGCCGAACTGAACGATGTCAGCGACAGCCGGTTCCCGGCCAAAGAGGTCGAGAAAATCCCGTTGCTGGATGACAGCCATATCGCGATGCGGGTTAATCTGGATGCTTGCATCAACTGCAACCTCTGCGTCCGGGCCTGCCGGGATGTGCAGGTCAATGATGTGATCGGGATGGCCGGGCGCGGTCACACCGCGCAGGTGGTGTTCGATCAGAACGACCCGATGGGCGATTCAACTTGTGTGGCCTGTGGTGAATGCGTTCAGGCCTGTCCGACCGGTGCCCTGATGCCTGCCACAGTGCTGGACGATCAGCAGCAGGGAGACAGCAAGGATTACGATAGCGAAACTGAAAGCGTCTGCCCGTTCTGTGGCGTCGGCTGCAAGGTCTCGCTGAAGGTCAAGGACGGCAAGGTCAAGTATGTCGAGGGCATCAACGGCCCGGCCAACGAAGGCCGCTTGTGCGTCAAAGGCCGCTTTGGTTTCGACTATATCCACCACCCACACCGCCTGACCAAACCGCTGATCCGGCGAGAAGATGCGCCTGCAAAAGGGTTGAATGTCGATCCGGGCAATCTGGGCACTCATTTTCGCGAGGCGACTTGGGAAGAGGCAATGGATCTGGCGGCCACCAAGCTGAAGGCGCTGCGTGATGAAGATCCGCGCAACGTCGCTGGCTTCGGCTCGGCCAAATGCACCAACGAAGAAGCCTATCTGTTCCAGAAGTTCATTCGCCAGGGCTTCAAACACAACAACGTCGACCACTGCACCCGGCTGTGCCATGCCTCGTCCGTGGCGGCGCTGATCGAGAACGTGGGCTCGGGCGCGGTGACCGCGACCTTTAACGAGGTTGAAAACTCGGACGTGGTTATCATCATCGGCGCCAACCCGATTGAAAACCACCCCGTGGCGGCAACCTACTTCAAGCAGTTCACCAAGCGCGGTGGCAAGCTGATCGTGATGGACCCACGTGGTGTCGGCATGCGTAAATTTGCTGATGAGATGCTGCAATTCCGCCCCGGTGCCGATGTCTCGATGCTGAACGCGATCATGAACGTGATCGTCGATGAAGAGTTGTATGACAGCCAGTATATCCACCGCTGGACCGAAAACTGGGAAGCCGAAAAAGAGCACCTGCGCGCTTTCACGCCTGAGGCGATGGCCCCGATCTGCGGTATCGAACCCGATCAGCTGCGCCGCGTGGCGCGCATCTTTGCACAGGCCAAGGCCGGGCTTATTTTCTGGGGTATGGGTGTCAGTCAGCATATCCACGGCACCGACAATTCGCGCTGCCTGATCTCGCTGGCGTTGATGACCGGCAACGTTGGTAAACCCGGCGCGGGCCTGCACCCGCTGCGCGGTCAGAACAATGTGCAGGGCGCGTCGGACGCGGGCCTGATCCCGATGTTCCTGCCCGATTACAAAACGGTGACCGATGACAACATCCGGGCACAGTTCACCTCGGTCTGGGGATCTGAGGATTTCTCGAACGAAAAAGGCCTGACCGTCACTGAAATCATCGATCAAGCATATGCGGGCAATATCAAGGGCATGTATATTCAGGGTGAAAACCCAGCCATGTCCGACCCCGATGTAGGCCACGCGCGGGACGCGCTGGCCAAGCTGGAGTTGATGATCGTGCAGGACATCTTCCTGACCGAAACGGCGAACTACGCCGACATCATCCTGCCTGCCTCGGCGCTGTATGAAAAGAACGGCACCGTGTCGAACACCAACCGTCAGGTACAACGAGTGCGTCCGGCTGTGGCGCCTCCGGGTGAGGCGCGCGAGGATTGGAAAATCACCGTCGAACTTGCGCAGCGCATTGGTCTGAACTGGTCTTATTCGGATGTGTCCGAAGTGTTTGCCGAGATGAAGCTGACCATGGCGTCGCTCGACAACATCACCTGGGAGCGGCTGGAGACCGAAACAATCACCTACCCGTCGCTGTCTGAGACCGATCCGGGCCAAGCGATTGTGTTTGGTGATGGCTTCCCTCGTGCCGATGGGCGGGCCAAGTTCACTCCTGCCAGTGTGATCCAGCCGGATGAAGCGCCGGATGAGGAGTATCCGATGATCGCCACCACGGGTCGTCAGCTTGAACATTGGCACACAGGGTCAATGACCCGCCGGGCCACGGTGCTGGATGCGGTTGAACCAGAGGCCAACTGTTCGATGAACCCACGTCAGCTAAAGCTGATGGGAATCGAACCGGGCGAGACCATTCGCCTGACCACCCGTCGCGGCTCGATCGAGATCATGGTGCGTGCCGACCGGGCGATTGCAGAGGACATGGTGTTCATCCCCTTTGCCTATGTTGAGGCGGCAGCGAATATCCTGACCAACTCGGCCATCGACCCTTATGGTAAAATCCCTGAGTTCAAATTCTCGGCCATTCGCGTTGAAAAGATCGAAGGCGTAATCGCGGCTGAGTAAGAGTGTCGGAGTAGAGTTTTTGAGGGCGGCCTTGCGAGGCCGCCCTTTTAGGTTTCCGTAACGTCAACGGGGAAATAGGCATTTCCCACTCAGCTTTGCGCCATTTGCGCCATATTTCTCTGGTTTCAGCAATTTTAAACCTAAGAAAACGCCACCAAGCGCCCATTTTGCGGTCGTGAGGTTAGGTCTTGATTGGGTTTGGAAACGAAATTGGGGAACCGATTGCGCAGGGCCCGAACCTGTGGGCAGTCGGGCCTAGGCGCCGAAGCCGAAATAGATGGTAGTAGTGCGATCAGAGCAACAAGGGCTGAATGAAACCGCAAGACGTGTATAACGATTTGAAACAGGCTGAGCTTTCGTTTGTCGTATTGCCGGGTATGTCGGTTGATGCGATCCTGAGCGAAGTCCTTAGTTTTTTCCTGTCCAGAAACTTCCTGATGTTTCTGCCCGCTTTGATGCTGTTGCTCCTTGGTGCGACGCCGTCATTGTTTGCTGAACCGCTAAACGGGCTGGGGCGATCGATCTATTGGATGTTCGGATTGCTGGGGTATATGGGTTCGGTGGTTCTGATGTTGCTTTTTGAGGCAGTCTGCAGCCGATATCTGGGCATCAAACGGTTTTTCACCCCGCTGACATGTTTTCCCGTTGCGTATGGGGCGATGAAGTTTGCCCAATTCGCAACGACAATGGTTTTCAGTACGTTTCTGTCTTTCAGCTTTGAAAACTCGCCGCTTTTGCTGCCTCAGTACTTTCTCGTCGTTGGAATTGAAGTGATCGTAATCGTTTGGGTTTTTCCACCTTATCTGGCCCGCCTGCGCGCCGGCGATCCGCAACCCGAGGACGAGCCGGATAGCAGAGTGGAATCCCGTGTTCCTGTGGCCAATGGTTTAGTGTCCGCCAATGGGCAAAATTTTTTGGCCAAGGATATCTTGTTCGTTCAGGCTCAGCAGCACTATGTCACCCTGCGTGTAGATGAAAAAGAAGTGCTGGTGCGTTCAACGTTCAAAGGCATCCTATCGCAAATGCCAGAATGCTATGGCCTACAGGTGCATCGGTCCTTTTGGGTTGCTAATCGGTGTGTGGATATTGCTAAAAGCCTGAATGAAGTCGGATATCTGGTTCTGGGCTGCGGCAAAAAGATCGCGATCGCCCGTAGCCGGCACGGCGCCGTGCGTGATTGGCTGTCCGAGATGGCGTCAGCGGAAAGCCCGGCAACAGTTAAAGCTTCACAACAACAAACCTGACATCGTTCGGCGGAAACATCCGGCTTATCGGTTCGTTTAGATAATCCACCTTCCCATCGCTGCTGGGTACAGAATACGCAGTGGATGGGAAGGTGGGCAGTTCAATATTTTTAGTAATGAAAAGATTTGAATTTTGATCTTTTGCTTTCCCCGATTTTGAGTTTTTCCCCCTCTATAATCAGGTCGTACTGGTCAACAAGTCACTCGATAAAGACGCCGCAAAACCAGGCGCTGCCTTCTTTTCCTGCATAGGCACGGACCTGGCAATGAAATTGGTACGAAACGTCAAAAATTCGAAACGAACGGCAATGAAAATTCGTGTCGCACGAAATGAATAGAGCGACTTGTGCATTCGCTGTCATGTTAAGAAATTGATAGTAAAGGGGTTAATGAAATTCCCTGCCTTCCTGTGATTTGGCCCGAAACTGTTGTCACAGATGCAGAGTTTCGCGCAGGATTAGTAGTCGCGCTCGAAAAAGACACCCAATCCCGTTTCCCCCCGCCCGTCAACGGTTCCGCGCATTGTGATATTATCGGTGACGTCCAGATTGAGGTTCACTTCGGTATTTCCTTCGGTGTTCACGTTGAAATCGGTATAGAGATTGTCACCCAGATACGCCCCGGCGCCCAAAATTCCGCCGCTTGACGTTGCTCCGATATCGACTGTGTCGACACCGGTCGACTCCCTCAGACCCTTGGTCGCATCCCCTCCTGCACCGCTGAGCTGCGCCAGCGAAGCCGCCATCTGGGCAATGACAAAGGGCGACAGCTCAGAGAAACGGTTGCCAAACAACAGCATGGCCAGCGCCTCTTCTGCTGGCCGTTCCGGATCCGAGAACACGTTGACCTCGGGGGCGTCCAGCGGCCCGGCGATTTCGATTGTAGCGGTCCCGTCCGAGGTGCTGTTTGATGATTCAAATTCGATATAGGGTGTCAAGTCGCCTTGTAGGGTCACGATCCCTTTTGTCAGGGCCAGCCTGCGGCCCAGAATGTCGAAATTGCCTCGGATTAGAGCGATCTGGCCCGAAGGAATGATCGAGGTTGTTGTTCCGCCTATGTACAGCTGTCCGCCGAGTTCGGCATTCACGCCTCGACCTCGGACAAACACGGCCTTGGGGGCGAGCAGAGCGATGTCCAGCGCAATACGGGAATCGCTTTGGGTGGCATCGTCCTGTTTTACCAAACGGGCACGTTCCCGAGTCCTATAGCTGGCCGCGTTTTCGTTGATATGTTCGATCTCTGGTATGGGCGCAGCGCCAACCGCACCCGAGGCGGCGGCGAGGTTAATATTGGTTTCTTCGAATGTAATTTGCCCGACTATTGTGCTGTTGCCGGCCAAAGCTCCGGTCATTGCGATTTGCCCGTTCAGGATCGTCTCGTACAAAAGCTGATCCGTCAGCACGAGACGATTGAGCGTGGTCGTAATTTGCGCATTGAACGGAGGCGTCAGGTCAATCGGGCCCGCGACGGTGAAATTACCCCCGGCGCGGGTTCCACCATTTAGGGAGATGTTGGCGCGGTTGTTGGCCAACTCGACCGCGCCGCTGATGCCGGTAATGGTCTGACCGGCACCCGGTATCGCCAACGAGGTTCCAGAGGTCGTGATCGACCCGCTGAGCGCCTCAAGCGAGGGTTGGCCATTCAAGCTAAGGTCGTACCGCGCAGTCCCGTCGATTTGGTTGGGGGTGATGAACAGGTTTGCGATACCGATATTAACCCCGCCTTGCGCCTGCAGATCGGCGTTTCCTGTGGTTTCATCGAACGTGCCCGAGATTTCGCCGGTGATCTGTGCCGGACCCTGCGCCGAAGAGTTGATGGTCCAGACGCCTGCCTCGCGCTTTGCGGTCCCATTGGCGGTGATTGTACCTGGAAAATCTGGGGCGAAACGCTCGACCTTGTTTAGCTCGGCGTCAAAGTCCAAGTCTGCCGATCCGTCAGAGCCGACCGACCCCGTCAGCGACGCGTATGAACTGTCCGGCCCACGCAAGCTGACTCTTCCTTCAAGGCCCGAAGCTGTTGGCGCGGCGTTGCCTTCCAGCGTCAGTGGTCCTGACAACGTCTTGGAAATCCGCGCCAGATCGTCCAGCTCTACCGAATAGCTCAGCCCTCCGGTCTCTTTGCTGACCTGACCCGAAGCGTCTGCGGTCAAGGCGGTGCCCCGCAGTTTGAAGTTTTGGACATTCAGACCCTGATCACTGTTTTCGGCATCGACACGCAGCGTCGTTCGACCTTCGATCAGTTTGTCGACGAGGCTGATGCCAATCTGGACGTCCTGCGCATCGACATCGCCGGCTATGTCGAAGGTCTGGCTGGACAAAGCTCCGTTGCCATTGATATCCGCGGTAACCGACCCGGCAAGATCCCGGCCCGCGAGATCCGAAAATAGCGAAAGATCAGGGACAGTCACCTGTGCCTGACCATCAAGAACTAGATTGTCGGTTGGGTCATTGATCGACGCGCTTACTTGTGCTGTCACGGCCCGTCCGTTGATGGTGGCTTTGCGTATGTCGATAAGGTCTCCCGTTTTCGCACCATCCCAGGTGATCACGGTTTTGCCTGCAAGCAGAGGATCGACTTCGGACATACCTGTCTGCAGATCCTGCGTCGTAATGCTGGCCGTGCCATCAAACTCTTGCGTCTGCAGGGTGCCTTTGCCGTCCATTTGTGCGCTGAGCGACCCGCCAAGCTGCCGCTGGGCCAGCCCGGAAAAGACCGAGAGGTCGGGCGCGTTGAGGCTGGCCTGACCGTCGATTGTCAGATTGCCATCAGGCGTGGTCACTTCGCCACTGGCCTGTGCCTGCGCGGCCTGACCGTTCAGTTTGAACTCGCGTATGGATATTCCATCCGCCCCACGACGAGCATCCAGAGCGATGGTGGTCTGGCCGGTGATTACGGGGTCGATATCGTCGCGACCGGTCGACAGGTTGTTGCCCTGAACAACAATTTTTCCGTCAAAGCTGCCCTCAAGCGGAGAGCCCTTGCCCTGAACCTCTGCCGACGCCGACCCTGCCAGTTCCAACTGGGCAAGGCCAGAGAACCGGGACAGGTCGGTGGCGTCCAGCGTAGCCTTGCCATCAACAGCCAATCCGCTGGTCAATCCACTGATCAGCGTGTCCAGCGACAGAGTGTAATCCGACCCGACCAGTTCGAAACCGGACAATGTCAACGACTGGTCGTCACCATACTCAAATTGCCCGTCCAGCGTGATGCGATCTCCGACGGCTGTATTCAGGTTCGGATCGGTCAGATCAATGCCCGTGACGCTGGCTTGCAGATCGCCGTTCACCGTAAATCCAAGGGTCTGATCGAGCACGCCTTGCGCGATAATTTGCATGCTCTCAAGTTCGGCTTGGGGGGATTTGAACTTATCTGCTGTCAGGCTAAGATCCCAGAGATTGCCATTTTTCTGATCAAACAAGGTCGAGATCTGCGCGGACTTGATCGTTTTGTCACCACCGCCAACCGGAAGCGTGACCGCCTGTCCCTGCGGAGGGGTAATGCGTCCCTGCAAGGCGGCAAACTGCAATGTGCCACCTTCGGCAAGGGCCAACTTCCCTTCAAGGTTCAGGGCCTGCGTTGCAAGCTGAAGATCGGACAGGTCCAGCGCCCCTTCGGGCAGGGTCTGACCCTGCACGAACAGCCGCGAGTCCGTCCCGAAAAACGGGTCGATGGCAGGGCCGACGAAGGGTGTCAGGTCTCCGTTCAGATCGGCGGTAAATGCTATGCCTTCCGCAGTGTCGTCAGGGGCCGAACCAAGCCGAACCTGCCCAGCCAGACGCTGCTGCCCGTCACTGCTCAGCCCGATATCGGCGGTGAAATCCGTCAGCGGTCCGGCACCTTTTGCCGTCAGCTCGATCGTTGGGCTGTCGGGAATGTTCAAAGCGGTCGAAATAAGCCCGCCGGATGCCTCGGCCACGTTCAGGTCCAGATTGATCTCGCTTGTCGAGTTGTCGAACCCGGCGGTCAGTGTGATCTCATCTCCGGCACGATCCAGCCGCACCACGTCGAGATTGGTGTCCAGCGTTCCATCAGCAAGCGACAGATTGCCGGTGACGGATAAGTCGGCGGCTACCCCAATCAGTGGCTGCCCCAGCGACAGCTGATCCACGCGGATTTCGCCGATTTCAACTGCGACAGGCAGCTCGGGCAGCTGGAATGTCTGGGTTTCCGCAGAGGGAGGAGGGGCATCTTTGGTTGTGGTGCCCGGCGCACGGGCTACGTCGATCTCTTGCGCTGTCAGCGCATTGACCGAGAACCGCCCACGTATCAGGGCCAGTCTGTTCCAATCCAGTTCGGCATCTTTGATGGTCAGCCAGACGCCCTCATCATCCGATACCGTGATCTCTGCGATTGTGGCCCGTGCGCTGAGGGCGCCTTGCAAGCCTTTGACGGTTACGTTCTGATCATCACCGGACAGGGTATCCTGCAGAAACTGCTCTAGCATACTGCCGCCTTCGTCCTGCGCCAGAACGGGGTAGGGCACCCACAGCAGAAAAGCCGCCAAAACTGGATATGAGAAACGATGTGTCAAAATGCCTGACCAATTCCGATGTAAAACTGCAATCCGTCCCCGGTGCCGCCCTGAACGGGAAGGGCGAGATCAAGACGCAGGGGGCCAAAACCACCGAGGTCATATCTGATACCAAGCCCGGCGCCGGAATGGCTCTCTGCAGCGCTGCTGACAAAAGAGGACGTGTCGACAACGCCATAATCATAAAACCCGACCAGCGATATTGTCTCGGTGATTTTGCCGCGAACTTCGCCAGATAGACCGAGGAAAGACTTGCCGCCAGCAACCTCATTGCCAACAGGAATGCCGAGGCTTTCATAGGGCTGACCGCGCACAGTGCCCGCACCGCCCGAAAAGAACAGGAAATCGGGTGTGACCCCGTCCAAGGCGGGTCCTACAATCGACCCAATCTGGACCCGTCCGGCCAGCACGAGACGACCTTGCGTCCGCAGACTGGTATAGGCACGCGCGTCCGCAAACATCCTGAGGCCTGTTTCTGTGTCGGACAGGCCGACAAATGGCATCACACGGGCATCCAGGTAATAGCCGCTGGTGGCGCTGACCTTGCTGTCCCTCTCATCCCATTCCGATCGGAACGGCAGGATGAAATAGCGGAACTTACGCCCGTCGCCATAGGCGTCATCCGCATCCGACCACTGAAACCCGACGGATGCTTCGGCGTATAGGCGGTCTGAAAATGTGCGTCTTGCACCATAGGCCAGTGACGTCACAGTCACGTTGTAATTATCGGTGTTGCGACGTTCCAGAAGGGCGCTCCAGAACGTGCTGTCATCGGGGCCCAGCCGGTCGGGCTGATCCAGCCGCAGCCCGATGCGCCCGTCCAGATCCTCGGCCCCGCCAATATTGCGCAACGATGCCTCAAACCGCAGCCGTTGGGCGCGGCGGAACACGTTGCGATGCGTCCAGGTCGTCGACAGCTCCATCCCATCGCGCGAGGCCACTTCCAAACCGAAGGTCAGGCGGCGTTTGGGCATGTCTTCAAGATAGACATCGAAATCCAGGGAGCCATCAGGGTTGGGAGTGTCGTGCTCTTCGATCGAGACAATATTAAACGTGCCGGTGCGGCGAAGCCGGGTTCCGACCTTTTGCACCTGCTGGGGGGAATACACCTCTCCGGTTGGGAAGCCGGCGATTTGTTCGACGGACCTGTGGCGAACATCGCTGTCGCCTTTGATGTACATTTTTCCAAAGCTCAGACGCGGTCCCGGGGCGAGGTCAATGCGGGAATCCAGCTTTGCCTGGGCGTGGCGGGCAATGACTTTCTGGCCGCTGACCTCGGCCTTGGCATGACCAGCGTCACGCCATCCCTGCACGCCTGCTGACGCGGCTTGCTGAATGGCGCCGGTGGTGGCCAGTTTGCCCGACGCATAGTCTTCGGGAAGAACCGTTTCGGTCGCGATTGGCCGGACCACCGCCTGGCCAAATGTGAAGGTTGGGCCGGTTTTAACAGCAATCACGATTTTGTTGATCTGATTGGGCACGTTGAGTGAACTGAGTTCCGCCGCCTCTTTCCCGTCCAGTTTAATGCTGACGACGGGACTGAAATAGCCTTCGTCATAGAGGATCTGAACAATGGTGGTATAGTCCGACAGGGCCGCTGACAAAAGTTCAAGCGGCGTGTCCAGCCCGCGGGATTCTGCGGTTGTCACCGATGCGGTATCTTCGATCCGTTCAACCAGCGCTTTCGGAGCGCCCGGTGCCGTGAGGACGGTTTCCAATGCGGCCAGCGATGTGGGCAATGTGGCGACGACTATTCCGAACAGACAATTTCTCACAAAGCTGCATTGTCTTATTCGCTGCATCTATTGGCTCCAGCTGCCCCAACTAGAAATTAATTTCGGCGCCTTTTCGGATGTGGCGGCCCCTTAAGGATAGTTAGAACATCTGTAATCGTGTAGGGGAAGCGTTTATCGTTTGGCCAAGAAAATTAACGGAACAAGTGATGGCTCAGTGCCAGTTCAAAGGCCAGCATTGCGGAACCAGCGAATGATCGCCGCGCGATCTTCCGGTTCCATATAGGTGACATTTGCGGGTGGCATGGCGTGACTGACACCGGCCTGCAGGTAAATCTGTTTCGCATTGCGGGCGATGTCACCTTGGGTTTCCAGAAGAATGCCCTTTGGCGCCCACAGGATGCCGTCCCAAACCGGTTCGCGCGCATGGCACATGGAACAGCGCCCCAGAACGACATCATGTGCCTGTTCGAACCCGTCTGCTTCAGCGTATTTCTGCTCAAAAGCGGTGAGCGGCTGCGCCTCGGCCTCCTCCAGAGGTTTGTACATAGGCGCGGTGGACAGCCACATGATGGCGATGAATAGCAGAGCGGTCACCAGCCACGTCCAGGTCGGATCACCGGCGCGGGCGTGGCGTGTATTGAAGTAGTGACGGATTGTGACACCCATCAGAAATACCAGCGCCGCAATGATCCAGTTGTATTGGGTGGCAAAGGCCAGCGGGTAGTGGTTCGAAAGCATCAGGAAAACCACAGGCAAGGTCAGATAGTTGTTATGAGTCGAACGCAACTTGGCGATCTTGCCGTATTTCGGGTCCGGGGTGCGGCCATTCTTAAGGTCGTCTACGACGATGCGCTGGTTCGGCATGATGATGAAGAATACATTCGCTGTCATGATCGTGGCGGTGAATGCGCCCAGATGCAGCATCATCGCGCGCCCGGTGAATATCTGGTTGTACCCCCAGCCCATCACCACCAGCAGGACAAACAGCAGCACCATCAGTAATGTTGGGCGCTCACCCAGACCGGATTTGCACAGGAAGTCGTAGATAAGCCAGCCCATAGTCAACGAGGCAGCCGAGATCAGAATGCCCTGCCACAGCGCCAGATCGGCCTTTTGGGCATCAATCAGATAAAGCTCTCCACCAACCCAGTAGACGATCATCAACAGCGCAGCTCCGCTAAGCCAGGTGGCATAGCTTTCCCATTTGAACCAGGTCAGATGATCCGGCATCCGCTCGGGTGCGACGAGGTATTTCTGAATATGGTAAAAGCCGCCGCCATGTACCTGCCATTCTTCCCCGTCGGCGGGGCCGGGGATATCCCGGTTCAGGCCAAGGTCCAGAGCGATGAAGTAAAAGGATGATCCGATCCAGGCGATAGCAGTGATTACGTGCAGCCAGCGCACAGCAAATGCCATCCAATCCCAGAACACGGCGAATTCAAACATGAGAGTTCTCTCCAGTAGGTTATAGTCACCCTAGGCAAACTGGCTTTTCTTCGGTATTCCCGTATATTGTCAAACTGTATCAAAAAAAACGATAAGATGTCCTATCTCGACAATATTCGCACCTTCGTTCGTGTCTATGATCTGGGCAGCATGTCTGCTGCCGGGAGGGATTTGCGTGTTTCACCGGCGGTGACTTCGGCGCGAATATCGCAGCTTGAGGATCATTTGGGCGTGCGTCTGTTTCAGCGGACTACACGTAACCTCAGCCCGACCGAGCAGGGACGTGCGTTTTACCCCGGAGCGGTTGCGGTCCTGGATGCCGTAGATGAAGCCGAGGCGCAGGTTGTTCACCTGACCGAAGCCCCCCGCGGGTCACTGTTCGTAGCCGCGCCTTTGGGCGTCGGGCGCAGGTTATTAGCCCCACATGTGCCGGATTTTCTCTCGGAATACCCCGAAATTGATGTGCGATTGCGCCTGACCGACAGGTCAGTGGACCTGACGACCGAAGGATTGGATCTGGCCTTTTTCATTGGTCAGCCCGAGGACAGCACCCTGCGTATTCGCAAGATCGCGGATTGCGCGCGGGTTCTGTGTGCCGCACCGGACTATGTAAAACGCAGGGGGATGCCGCAAAACGGAGCCGATCTTGTGTCCGACAAGCACGAGTGTCTTAACCTGCGGTATCCCGGCGCCGCAGAGTTTCAGTGGATGCTGGAAACTCCAGACGGGCCAAGACGTTATGCCGTGTCGGGCCGGTTTGAATGCGATGACGGAGATGTTTTGACCGATTGGGCGTTGTCAGGGCAGGGGATCGCGATGAAACCTGTGTTTGAGGCAGCGGAACATCTCAAGGCAGGACGTCTGGTGGTGGTTGCAAAGGAGACACCTCCTGTCTCTGTTCAGATGGCGTGTCTCTATACCCATCGACGTCACCAGGATCCCAAGGCGCGTTTGTTCATGGATTTCATGATCGCGCGAATTGGCAAGGTTGTGCAAAACTCGGACATCAACGGTTAGCAAAGGCTCCCGGCCGCGCGTAAATTTTCTCGAAGGGCTGTAACCGTCACTATCCGCGCCGCGCCCAACGGGTGCGGCGCCCGGCTCAACAGGAGGAGGCCCGGCAGGGGCGATCGACGGGCGGAAGGTTCGCCCGGTCAGTTAGCTGCCACGATACGTGGAGTAGCTGTATGGCGAAAGCAAGAGCGGCACATGATAGTGGGCGTCTGCTTCAGACATACCAAACCTGATTGGAATCTCATCCAGGAACAGCGGTTCGTCATCCGCCTGGCCAGAGGCACGCAGATAGTCACCCGCACTGAAAACAAGCTCGTATTCCCCGGTTTCAAAGTTTGCTTGCGGTAGTATTGGGCTGTCTGTTCGCCCGTCTGCATTGGTCAGCATCTCAGCCAGTTTGTGGCGTCCGTCCTGGGTAATCGCGTACAGAGCAATTTTCAGCCCCTCTGCGGGACAGCCCTTGGCGGTGTCCAGAACATGGGTTGTCAGGTATCCTGCCACGCGTTTCTCCTCATATTCCGATCACCGCAACGAGTGGCTGTTGAAAACCGCAAACTGCAATCGAGTATTGTTTGACGCAGTCTGGGGCGAAACCCGAGACTTTGGGAATGCCGAAAGAAAAGGAAACAGCGTTCGGATTGATTTGATAATACTGCATCCAATTCTGCGGTAAAGCGTAGGTAGTGTAACACAACTGAGACGGAACATTCATGCAGCCCCCTCGCTATCCCCGTGACATGATCGGATACGGAGCCAACCCGCCAAACGCCCAGTGGCCTGGCGGAGCAAATCTGGCCGTTCAGATTGTGCTGAACTACGAAGAGGGTGGCGAGAACTGCGTGCTTCACGGTGATGCCGCGTCCGAGGCCTTTCTGTCCGAGATTGTCGGCGCAGCGCAATGGCCAGACCAGCGTCATTGGAACATGGAATCGATCTATGAATATGGGTCGCGGGCAGGGTTCTGGCGTCTGCACCGCTTGATGAAGGACTTGCCCATAACCGTTTACGGTGTTGCGTCGGCGCTGGCACGGTCGCCCGATCAAGTTGCCGCCATGAAAGACGCAGGTTGGGAGATCGCAAGTCACGGCCTGAAATGGGTCGAACACAAGGATATGTCTGAGGCGGAAGAGCGCGCTCAAATAGAAGAGGCTATCCGCCTGCATACCGAGGTCGTGGGGGAACGTCCCTATGGTTGGTATACCGGCCGGTGTTCCGAGAACACCGTGCGTCTGGTGGCCGAAGAGGGGGGCTTTGCCTATGTGGCGGACACCTATGCGGATGATCTGCCCTATTGGATGCAGGTCTCTGGCCGGGACCAGTTGATCGTACCATATACGCTCGATTGTAACGATATGCGCTTTGCAACGCCGCAAGGTTTCAATTCGGGCGATCAGTTCTATTCCTATCTCAAAGACAGTTTCGACGCGCTTTATTCCGAGGGTGAAGCCGGTGCGCCCAAGATGTTGTCGATTGGTCTGCATTGCCGCCTGATCGGTCGTCCAGGTCGGGTCATGGCGCTGAAACGGTTTCTGGATTATGCGCGTGGGCACTCGGATGTCTGGTTCGCGACCCGTCTGGAGATCGCCCAGCATTGGGCAGCGCAGCACCCGCCTGTATCAGGTCCAAAGCCGTCAGAAATGGCGCGGGACGCTTTCGTAGCCGCTTATGGCGGGATCTTTGAACATTCGGCGTGGATTGCAGAGCGCGCCCATGGGCTGGAACTCGGCGCGGCTCACGATACTGCCGGCGGGTTGCACAACGCACTGACGCGCATGTTCCGTTCGGCCTCTGATGAGGAGCGGTTGGGCGTGCTGACCGCGCACCCGGATCTGGCAGGCAAGCTGGCACAGGCCAAGCAACTGACGCAGGAAAGCACGGCGGAACAATCCTCGGCGGGGCTGGATGCGTTGACGGATGCCGAACGCGATGCCTTCACCGATCTGAATAGGCGCTACACCGACAAGTTCGGATTTCCCTTCATTATCGCTGTGCGCGATCATGACAAAGCCTCTATCCAGCAGGCGTTTCAGCGGCGGATAGATCAGGACCGGGACACAGAATTCGCCGAGGCCTGCCGACAGGTCGAGCGTATTGCCGAATTCCGCCTGAGGGATGTGCTGCCTTCATGAAACAGATCCGGACTGTTCCTTTAACGCCTGACGCTTTTGCCCCGTTCGGAGATGTGATCGAGGCATCGGGCGACCCGGACAAGATCATCAACCAGGGCCAGTGCGGGCGTTTTCATGACCGGGCGGCCCTTGATTTCGCGGGCGGCCGCGCCGGGATCAGCCTGTTCAACGCCAACCCCCGAACCCTGCCGTACCAGTTGGATATGGTTGAACGGCATCCTGATGGCAGTCAGGCCTTTGTTCCCATGACCCATCAACCCTTTCTGGTCATTGTTGCACCAGATGTTGACGGGCAGCCGGGCGAGCCGTGTGCCTTTGTCACCCGGCCCGGTCAGGCGGTGAATTATCATCGTGGGACGTGGCACGGCGTTTTGACACCGTTGCATGGCCCTGGATTGTTCGCCGTTGTTGATCGGATCGGCGATGGGCCCAACCTGGAAGAATACTGGTTCGATCCCCCTTTTCAGGTGGTGTCGTAGCCAAATGAAGCCGCAGCATAAGCGGTAAGACCCCCGTGAATCTGACAGAGAGGACAGTAACTCATGGCTGACACTTCAATAGGGACACCCGAACAGCTTCGGGATCCAAATTATACCCCGGCGCTGCACAAGGCAGTTCCGCTGGGCATTCAACATGTTCTGGCGATGTTCGTTTCGAACGTGACGCCTGCGATCATCGTTGCAGGGGCCGCCGGGTTCGGGTTCGGTTCGAACTCCCCCGATTTTCCCGAACTGCTGTACCTGATCCAGATGTCGATGCTGTTTGCCGGCGTCGCGACCTTGCTGCAAACGGTGACGATTGGCCCGGTAGGAGCGGCTTTGCCTATTGTTCAGGGCACCAGCTTTGCGTTTCTGCCGATCATGATCCCGCTGGTTGCTGGCAAAGGCGTCGATGGTCTGGCCGCATTATTTGGCGGTGTCATTATCGGTGGGGTGTTCCATGCCCTGCTGGGCACGGTGATTGGCAAGATCCGTTTTGCCTTGCCACCTCTGGTCACAGGCCTTGTGGTGACAATGATTGGTCTGGCGTTGGTCAAGGTCGGCATTCAATACGCCGCCGGAGGGGTTCCGGCCATTGGAACGCCTGAATACGGCTCGGCGCTGAACTGGTCGGCTGCTTTGGTCGTGGTTGTGGTAACGCTGGGGCTGAAGTTCTTTACCCGCGGAATGCTTTCGGTTTCTGCCGTTCTGATTGGTCTTGCGGTTGGGTATGTCTATGCCCTGATGGTTGGCATGATCACGTTTGAGGCAATCGGAACAAGCTGGAGCCGCGCTGCAACTTTCGCCCTGCCTGTGCCCTTCAAGTATGGGTTCGAGTTCTCATTCGCCGCCATAATCGGGTTCTGTCTGATGGCCTTCGTCTCGGCGGTTGAGACGGTGGGCGATGTCTCGGGCGTGACCAAAGGTGGCGCCGGGCGCGAAGCCACGGACAAGGAAATCACCGGCGCGACCTATGCGGACGGCTTCGGCTCGGCGCTGGCGGGCGTGTTTGGCGGCTTGCCCAACACGTCGTTCAGCCAGAATGTCGGGCTGATCGCCATGACCGGCGTCATGAGCCGCAATGTCGTCACCATCGGTGCCTTGTTCCTGATCCTGTGCGGTCTGGTGCCCAAGGTTGGCGCTATCATTCGCACCGTTCCGATCGAAGTACTGGGCGGTGGCGTCATCGTCATGTTCGGGATGGTTGTCGCCGCGGGTGTTTCGATGTTGTCCGATGTGGATTGGAATCGGCGCAACATGGTGATCTTTGCCATTGCGCTGTCAATCGGGTTCGGCCTGCAGCTCGAGCCGGGTGCGGTGCAACACTTGCCCGATACTCTGGGCATCCTGATGAAAAGCGGGCTGCTGCCTGCGGCTCTGATCGCCATCGTGCTGAATCTGATCCTGCCGGATGAGTTGGCCGATGAGGCAACCGAAGAAGTTTCGGGCGGCATGTCGGGGCACGGGTCGGGCAGCCTTCCCGGCAAGTAACCAAATGAAAATCGGCGGATCGCGTTAGGTCGCGGTCCACCTATGTGTCGGCCATCAAACGAGCGACATCCAGCATGCGGGCTGAAAACCCCCATTCATTGTCATACCAGCCAAAAACACGAACCTGAGTTTCCCCGATCTGCCGGGTTTCTGGCCCTGCAATGATCAGAGATTCCGGCCGCGTCCGCAAATCGGACGACACCAGCGGCTCATCCGTCCAACCCAGAACGGGAGACTCTGCAACGGCTGCACGTAGGGCGGCTTCAAAATTGCAGGCGCTCAGGCCGCGCTTCAGCGTCACAATCAGATCAACCGCGGAAACGCTTGCCGTAGGCACCCTGACCGCCGCGCCCGAGATGCGCCCGGCCAGATGGGGCAGGACTTCGTCTATCAAGTGCATAGCGCTGGTGGTGGTCGGGACCATCGACAGCGCTCCGGCGCGTGACCGTGCCAGATCACCACGCGGAGCGTCGATCATCGGCTGGCTGTTGGTGTAGCAGTGGATGGTGGTCATATGGCCCGACGCGACACCAGCGATCCCGTCCAGAACCTTGACCAGCGGAGCCAGCCCGTTGGTGGTGCAAGAGGCATTTGACACGATCCGCGCATTGCCCAGATGATCCTCATTTGCGCCCAGAACGATTGTGGCCTCGGTCGCGGGCGAGGGGCCGGAAATCAGTACTTTCCTTGCCCCTGCGGTCAGGCCTTGACTGGCAACATCCGATGTCCGGGCAACGCCGGTGCAGTCCATCAGGACATCTACACCGGACAGATCAACCCGGCTTAGGTTGGGGCTGTGTGTAACAGGAATAGCGTGCCCATCGACAACCAGTTGCGCAGTTCCCTGTTCCACTTTGCCCGGATAGGGCCCAAAAGTGCTGTCGTACTTGAACAGATAGGCGCAGGTCTCTAGCGGTGCGATGTCGTTGATCAGCACCAGTTCGATGTCGTGACCGAGCGGCATCGCCAGAAGCTGCCGCAAAATCGTGCGGCCGATGCGGCCGAATCCGTTAATTGCGAGTTTCATGCGCAAGCTATGGCAGTGGCTTGGATCAACCTCAATGCCAGTTTCCTTTCCGAGTCAGTTACAGCTGACCTGTGAAAAGAACTGGCCCGAGATGTTCTGGTACATGCTGGCCACAATCGGCTTGCACCCGGTTGCCTGCTGAATAGCCGCGATGGCCTGAATAGTGCGCAGCCGGGGCGGGGGGCCGAATGGGTTGAGATTGTTGTTATCACGTGTGGCACGGTATACGACCGGAGCTTCCGAAACCTGGGTAATGGCCCAGGTGCGGCTCATGACGTTGACGGTATTTGTCTCTTTGGCGGTTGCAGGGGTCACATCCAGGGCCGTCAGGCCGATTGCAGCCGCCAGTGCCAGCGTTACATTGCGCAGTGCCATCGTACAATCTCCTGAACTAAAACCGTTTGTTATTCCACCAGATTACCGCGCTTGCCCAGTCCCGCCAAGGCCGAATTTATCCTAGCGCCCGCCTGGTGAAAGAGGCATCTGGCGGTTCACATCTTTGTATAGCAGATATCGGAACCGCCCGGGACCGCCCGCATAACAGGCCTGAGGGCAAAAGGCCCGCAGCCACATAAAGTCTCCGGCTTCGACCTCGACCCAGTCCTGATTCAGCCGGTAGACGGCTTTTCCTTCCAGCACGTACAGCCCGTGCTCCATCACATGCGTTTCGGCAAATGGGATCACGCCACCGGGTTCAAAAGTCACGATGTTGACATGCATATCGTGGCGCAGGTCTTGCGGATCCGCGAAACGTGTTGTGGCCCAGCGACCCTCGGTGCCCGGCATTTCGTTCGGGGCGACCTCTTGTTCATTGGTGATGATCGGGTCCGGCTTGGGCAGGCCGGGCACTGCCTCATAAGCCTTTCGAACCCAATGAAACCGCGCTGGCTGCTCCGTATGGTTGCGCAACGCCCATTTGGAACCAGCTGGGATATAGGCATATCCACCAGTTTCCAAAACGTGAACACTTCCCTCAAGCGTCAATGTGACCGCCCCTTCGACAACGAACAACACCGCCTGCGCTGCGGGGTCCGTTTCGGGCGTATCGCTACCGCCACCGGGCTGGACCTCCATGATGTATTGCGAAAAGGTTTCGGCGAACCCGCTAAGGGGACGTGCCAGAACCCACAGGCGGGTGTCTTCCCAGAAGGGCAGATAGCTAGTGACGATGTCGCGCATCGTACCCTTGGGTATAACGGCATAGGCCTCGGTGAACATGGCGCGATCAGTTAACAGGGTGTCCTGTCCGGGGTGTCCGCCATGGGGCGCATAATAAGTCGGGTGTGCCATCAAATGCCTCTGGTTCGTGTTTCGTGCACTATGCGAGGGACGCTCGGCATGGCCTAGCGTCAGAGTCGCAATAGGTTTCTTCGGGATAATTTGAAGGTTGCAGACTAGGGCTTGGCCCAGTGCCTTCCCGGGTATATCCTTGAATGTAAATTGGTTGCAGAATTGCGAGGCGGTATGAGAATTTGGGGATCACTATTAGTTGCAGGTGTTCTGGTGCTGAGCATTGGTGTTGCCGGCAGCGCGAAACCGCTGTCTCGCATCATCGCAGAGTCGGGGTTGAGCCCGGATGATTTCACATTGCTGAGTGCAACCACAGACACCATGCTGGGCAGTGGTTTGCCGCAGGTTGGTGCCGAAAGTGAATGGATCAGCACCGAGACCGGGGCCAAGGGCACCGTCCGTGTGCGCGAGGTCCGCGATAATTGCGTGCATCTGCAGCATTTTATCCGACCTCCGAGTTCCGAGCAGACCCGTGAGATCAGATCCCGCAGGTGCCAGGATGCCAATGGTAACTGGATTTTCACACCCTAATTGGGTTGCTACACCCGCGCGCGACGCAGGTTATTGACGGCTATACGGTCGCCAGTCTCCGGTTACTGCACCCGTTTAATCTCATATGGGGTGGGTGACGTCCCGTCACCCAACTGGACATCATGACGGTGGCTAAGTCATTCTCGGCCCAAAGGTAATGCCCGCGTGTCGGGGCGGAGGAGAAAACTCATGAACATGTCATTCGGCCTGCGCGAGGAAAACCGCGAACTGCTGACCCGCGTAACAGAGATGATCCGAAATGAAGTCATGCCGCTGGAAGAAGAGTTCCATGCTGAAATCAACAAAGGTGACCGCTGGCAATATACCGACCGGCAGGCGGATATCCTTGAAGGGTTGAAAGCCAAGGCCAAGGCGGCGGGATTGTGGAACTTCTGGCTGACCGACAGTGAAAAAGGGCTGGGTTTGACAACTGTGGAATACGCCTTTTTTGCTGAAGAAATGGGAAAGACCCCGCTGGGTGCAGAAATCTTCAACTGTTCAGCCCCAGATACGGGCAACATGGAAGTATTCGAGCGGTACGGGTCCGAAAAGATGAAGCAAGAGTGGCTCAAGCCGCTGCTCGATGGGCAAATCCGTTCGGCCTATCTGATGACCGAACCGGATGTCGCCTCTTCCGATGCCACCAATGTTTCGATGTCCTGTGTGCCGGACGGCGAATCCTACGTTCTGAATGGCGAGAAATGGTGGGCCTCAGGCGCCGGTGATCCGCGGTGCAAGGTCTATATCGTCATGGTCCGGACTGGCGGTGATGACCTGCCTGTTCACAAACGCCAGTCGATGATCGTGGTGCCGGCGGGAACGCCGGGGATCGAAGTGCTGCGCCCGATGGAAGTCTACGGCCATGATGATGCGCCGCACGGGCATATGCATATTCGCTTTACCAATGTCCGGGTGCCTGCCGAGAATATCCTGCTGGGCGAAGGGCGTGGGTTCGAGATCGCTCAGGGTCGATTGGGGCCGGGACGTATTCACCACTGTATGCGTGCTATTGGACAGGCAGAGATGGCCCTGGAGCAGATGTGCAAACGGTCGCTGCAACGCGAAGCATTTGGCAAGAAGCTGGCGCAGCTTGGGGCGAATTTCGATATCATAGCCGAATGCCGGATGGAGATCGAAATGGCCCGGCTACTTTGCCTCAAGGCTGCTTGGTACATGGATCAGGGCGATGCGCGTGCGGCGGCCCCGTGGATCAGCCAGATCAAGGTCGTGGCCCCGCGGGTCGCATTGAAGGTGATTGATGAGGCGGTGCAGATGTATGGCGGGCAAGGGGTAAGTCAGGACACGCCGCTGGCGACCGCGTGGACGCATGTACGGACCCTGCGGCTAGCCGATGGGCCGGACGCGGTGCATCGTCGCCAGGTCGCACGGACCGAACTGAAAAAGCATACACAGGAAAAGGTCTGAGGTCCCAAGTGGTCTTGAAATCTGATATGTCCAGGTTGCCCTATTTCAGACTACGCGCGGACGGGGTTTTTGTCGGCAATGACCCGGCGCGGGGTCCGTGGTCTGCCGAACATTGCCATGCTGGTCCGGTCAGCGGTCTGATCGTGCGCGCCGCGGAATCTGAAATTGGTCCGGACAAGATGCTGACCCGGCTGACGGTCGATCTGCTGCGTCCGCTGCCCCTGTCCGGGTTGCGGGTTGCGGCCGAGACGACGCGGCACACCAGAACGCTGGCGACCACTCGGGTTACTGTGCACGATCTGGACAACACTTTATGTGCCGTAGCCACAACTATGCACCTTGCCCGCCGCGACCTTGGCCCGGTTCCCAATGTCGCTCTCTCATCTCCGCAACTGGCGGACTCGGTGGACGGCCCATTTCCCATCGGCGAAATTCGGCACGATCTTCCTGGGTTCGCGACCTATTCCGATGTCCTCTATCCCAAGGGTGGAAATCAGGGCGTCGGTCCCAAAACGATCTGGATGCGCACGCCTCCGCTGCTTGGGGACGAGGTGCAATCTCCGATTCAGGCGCTGTGTCCACTGGCTGATTGCGGCAATGGCATTTCGTGGAATGCCCCCACAACCGAGATGGGGTTCATGAATACCGATCTGACGGTTCAAGTGCACCGCGAGCCGGTCTCGGATTGGCTGGCCTCCGAGTCTGTCTGCCATTGGCAACCCTCGGGTATCGGCATGTCGCAATCGGTTTTGTATGACACCCAAGGGCCGGTTGGAACAGCCCTGCAGACCCTTGTGTTGTTCCCACCTGCCTGAGCCATCGGCCAGCTTCTGCGCGCCCGGCCCAAATGGGATTGCCGGGCGCAGGCCGACACCCTATCTTTCGCCCATGCGCTGGCTTGTGACCCTAGTGACCTGCTGTTTGCCGATCCCGGCGATGACGCACCCGCATGTCTTTATCGACACGGGGCTGGAATTCGTCGTGGACGCTTCGGGGCAGCTGACCCATGTCCGTGTGACCTGGGCCTATGACGAGTTTTACTCTTTGCTTGTCCTCGAGGACATGAAGCTGGATCAGGATGGCGACGGTATCCTCAGCAAAAGTGAACAGGATCATCTGTCCGGGTTCGATGCACAGTGGGATCAAGGCTATAACGGCGATCTGGTCGTCTGGTCCGAGTCTGAGGTATTGCCGCTTTCTGGCCCACTGGAGCCGAAAGCATTGATGGAGGACGGGCGCATCGTGACCTCGCATCTGCGCAGTGTCGAAGGTGGGCCTGTACCGGCCACCGCCTTATCGGCGAAGGCGTTTGATGAGACATATTATACCGCATATGACCTGACGCGCCCGGTGACGGTTTCGGGGAGTAAGACCTGCCAGATTGACCGCGTCGAGCCAGATGTCGACGGACAGCTTGCCCAAATGCAGGCGTTTCTGCTGACGCTGGATGCCAATTACGACCTTGAGGAAAATGACATCCCGATGGTGGGCGAAAACTTTGCAACCGAGATCCGAATTTCATGTCCAAATACCTGATTGTCCCGTTTGTTCTGGCGGTCGGAGTTCTGCTCTGGTTCTGGTTCAGCGGCGGGTTTGACCAACTTGCGGCATGGGCTGCCGGTGAACAGCGTGCATTTCAGAACCAGATTGCGCGGTCTCTGCGCGCTGCCCGCGCCGAACAACCTCAGGCGGTCATGACTTTGTTGACGGTGTGCTTCGCTTACGGGTTCTTCCACGCCATCGGTCCTGGGCATGGCAAAGTCCTGATCGGTGGCTATGGGCTTGGCCGGCGTGTGGCGTTCTGGCGGCTTTCAGCGATCAGTGTGTTGTCCAGCCTTGGACAGGCCGTAACCGCGATTGTTCTGGTCTATGCCGGTGTGCTGGTGTTCCAGATGTCTCGGGAAAGACTGGTCGACACAACGGAGCAAATCATGGCCCCAGTCAGCTATGGGGCGATCACTGCGATCGGGCTTTGGCTAGTGTTTCGCGCCTTGCGCAGCTTTGCCAAACGCAGCCGGGATCACGGTGCAAATCATCATCACCACGACCACGAAACCTGTTCGGATTGCGGCCACCGGCATGGTCCGTCCGCGGATGAGGTGGCGCAGGTCGGTAGCCTGCGCGAGGCGGCGTTGCTGATCGCTGGAATCGCCGCACGCCCCTGTACCGGGGCGCTGTTTGTGTTGATCCTGACCTGGCAGATGGGCATCGCCATCGTTGGCATCGCCGGGGCGTTCTGCATGGCGCTGGGCACTGCGACTGTCACCACTCTGGTAGGGTGGACCTCTTTCGGTCTGCGCGGCGGGATGCTGGCCTCGGCCTCAGCGACGCGGTTTGCACAGGTGCTGGCCCCAACCATCGAACTGGTCGCCGGGTTGCTGATAGCGGTGATAGCTGGTGGCCTTTTACTGCGCGCGCTTTAGTCGAACACCGGGTTCGGGTAGCCGACCCGCGCAAGATACAACCCCTGCGGCGGACAAACCGGCCCGCAGGCGGCGCGATTCTCAGCTTGCAGTGCCTCTCGCACATCTTCAGGCGTCCAGGGCCCGGCGCCGACACGTTCCAGAGTGCCGACAAAGCTGCGCACCTGATTGTGCAGGAACGACCGTGCCCGGACGTGGAAATGAACCTCGGGGCCTGAAAAGCCCTGCACCTGTTCCACCCGCAACTCATCCAGCGTTTTGACCGGGCTGGCCGCCTGACAGATCGTGGACCGGAACGTGGTGAAATCATGCCGTCCGATCAGCATGTCCGCCGCGGCCTGCATCGCATCAATATCCAACGGGTGATTGACTTGCCAAACTTGCCCCGCGTCATGGGTTGCAGGCGCGCGGCGCATCAGGATGCGAAACAGATATTGCCGTTCAAGCGCCGAGAACCGTGCATGCCAGTCATCGTCCACCCGTGCGGCTTTCACGATGGCCACTGGTTGCGGCTTGAGGTGATAGTTCAACGCTTCGGACAGTCGGAAAGGGTCCCATTCCTTGATCAGGTCGCAATGGGCGACCTGTCCTAGCGCGTGGACACCGGCATCGGTGCGACCTGCCGCAGCGATCGTGTGGTCCCCGGGTTGTATCCGCGACAATGCCTCTTCGATCGCCCCCTGAACCGAGGGCTGATCTTTCTGCCTCTGCCACCCGGCAAACGGCTTTCCGTGATATTCGACTTTCAACGCGTATCTGGGCATGGGCTGCTGGTACCGTGCTGCGCGGCGGCGGGCAAGGGGCCGGAAAGCGCTGGCATGTCGGACGGTGGCTACCTATCTTGAGCGAAACGATAAAAGCGGGGCGACGGCTTGGTCATCTCATCTATGGCAGACAGTCTTGTGCGCGGCATGGAATCCGTGGGCGACAGCGTTTCCGAAGCTCTGTTCGAGCCGGTCATCCGCCTTGGTGTCACCGGGTTGGCGCGTTCGGGCAAAACGGTGTTCATCACCTCGCTTGTTGCAAATCTGCTGGACCGTGGGCGAATGCCGGGCCTTGTTGCGCAGCATGAGGGACGGATCAACGCAGCTTACCTTCAGCCGCAGCCGGATGATACCGTGCCCCGGTTCGACTATGAAAACCATCTTGCTGCGCTGACCGGGCCAAACCCGCATTGGCCCGAAAGCACCCGCGCCGTGTCCGAGTTGCGCCTGTCGTTCAAGGTTCGCCCTGCCGGTCTGCTGTCTGGCCTGAAGGGGCCGCGAACCGTGCATCTGGATATTGTAGATTATCCGGGCGAATGGTTGCTGGACTTGGCCCTGCTGGACAAATCATATGACGACTGGTCAACCGAAACGCTGAACCGCATCACAGAGCGGGCCGAAGCACAAGAGTTTCTGGCGCAGGCCAAAGCGGTCGCGCCAGAGGCAAAACATGATGAGCCGGTGGCGCAATCTTTGGCGCAGGCGTTCTCGGGCTATCTGAACACGGCGCGCGATGCCGGGTTTTACGATTGTACCCCGGGACGGTTCCTGTTGCCGGGTGATCTGGCGGGATCACCGGTTCTGACCTTCGCGCCGCTGCCAGTCGAAGGGGTCGCCACCCGTAAAAGCCTGCACCGCGAAATGGCGCGGCGCTACGAAGCCTATAAAATGCGCGTGGTCAAACCGTTCTTTCGCGAACATTTTGCCCGGATCGATCGACAGGTTGTTCTGGTCGACGCGCTGGGTGCGATTCACAAAGGGCCGAAAGCGGTTGAGGATATGCGCCGGGCGATGGGAGATATCCTGTCGGCCTTCCGTCCGGGGCGCAACGCGTGGCTCAGCCAGTATCTTCTGGGCAAACGGGTCGAGCGCATTTTGTTTGCCGCCACCAAGGCCGATCATTTGCACCACCTGCAGCATCCACGTCTGACCAGCATCATGGAGGCGTTGACACGCGACGCCCGTGACCGCGCCAGTTTTGCCGGGGCCGAGACCTCGGCTGTGTCACTGGCGGCTTTGCGGGCAACAACCGAAGAGATGCGAACCCATGAAGGAGTGCCGCTTGCCTGCGTGCGGGGCACTTTGCTTGATGGCAAGCAGGCGGCCTTCTACCCCGGTGAGTTGCCCGAAGACCCGGCTCATTTGTTGGGGGCAGCCCGCAGCGGAGCAGAAAGCTGGCTGGGCGAAGACTATGGGTTCATGAGTTTTGCGCCTGCGAACCTGACCCTGCGATCGGGTGACGGCCCGCCCCATATCCGGCTTGATCGCGCGGCCCAGTTCCTGATCGGAGACCGGCTATGACCGTAACGCTCCGCCCTGCGCGCAGCACGGATGCTGGCGCGACGGGGAAAATCCTGCATGGTTTTGCTTGTGAAAATGAGTGGATGCCAGAGCTGCATTCCTGTGCCGAAACCATCGCCTTTTGCGGCGTGATGATTGATCGCGACTGGATCACCGTTGCTGAAAACGAGGATGGTGTAGTTGGTTTTCTGGCATTGAATGGTTCAGAGGTCCATTCGCTTTACCTGCGTGCGTCAGCGCGCAATCAGGGCATCGGGCAGCGCCTGTTGGATCAGGCGAAATCTGGCCGACAAAAGCTGTCCCTGTTCGCCTTTCAGGCCAACCATGGCGCGCGAAGATTCTACGAGCGCAACGGATTTGCAGAGATTGCCCGCGGTGACGGGGCCGATAATGACGAAAACCTGCCGGACATCAAATTTGTCTGGAACAGAGAAAGAGCTTCTGATGGCTAAGGGTCCAGTTCTGATCGATCTTGATCCCGAGGAACCTGTTGCGGATGTCGCTTTGGCACCGCCCGTTCCGGATGCGGGCGAACCACAGGGGAAGGCGATGCAGGCCGCCGCGCGTCTGGCTGTACGGAAACCGTCGGCCCTGTCACGCTGGTTCTGGGGACTGGCGGCGGCGGTCATCGGCGCGGTTGTCTCGGTGGCGGCATGGGATTTTGTGACCGCTTTGCTGTTGCGCGCGCCGGTTTTGGGATGGGTCGTAACTGGCCTGATTGGCGCGTTGCTGCTGGTTGCCCTGATCATCGCTTTGCGAGAACTTGCCGCGATCGGGCGGCTTTCGCGTGTTGATGGAATCCGTCGCGCCGCAGACACCGCGTTGGCAGAGGCGGATCTGACGCAAGCCCGCGCCGTAACCAACCGGTTGTTGGCATTTTACAACGGGCGCGAGGACGTTCGATGGGGCCGCGATAGGCTGGCCGAACGTATCGCCGAGCCTTTCGATGCCTCGGATCTGATGGCTCTGGCCGAGGACGAGCTGCTGGCCCCTCTGGATGCTGCGGCCAGTCGAGAAGTCGAGGCCGCAGCGCGTCAGGTCGCGACGGTGACCGCTCTGGTTCCTTTGGCTCTTGCGGATGTGGCGACGGCTTTGGCAGCCTCGTTGCGAATGATCCGGCGCATAGCTGAGATCTATGGTGGAAGGGCCGGTTTTCTGGGCAGCTGGCGCCTGACCCGGGCGGTCTTTGTGCATCTGGTCGCAACCGGCGCGGTGGCAATGGGCGACGACTTGCTTGAACCGGTGCTGGGTGGGTCTGTCCTGAGCAAACTGTCGCGGCGGTTTGGCGAAGGCCTGGTTAACGGGGCGCTTAGCGCGCGCGTCGGCGTGGCCGCGATGGAGGTCTGCCGTCCTTTACCGTTCTCGGACCGTCACAAGCCCTCGACCCGGTCGATGATCAAGCGTGCGCTGGCGGGGCTGTTTTCGAAAACTTGACCTGAGACAAAGCGTTCCTGCCAGCCGCGCATCATAACAAAGCAGGAGGCACCCATGACAGACCATGGACACAGCCAGCAAGAAATCGCGGCACGTATCAACGCGCCGCCGGGGCGTGGCGTTTTGCGTGATGTGGTTTACGGCGGGATCGATGGATCAGTCACCACTTTTGCCATCGTTGCGGGCGTTGCCGGGGCGGGGCTGTCACCGTTCATCATCATAGCGCTGGGGCTGGCCAATGTGCTGGCTGACGGGTTTTCGATGGCGGCGGGGAATTACTCGGGCACCAAGGCTGAACTGGATAACATCCGGCGCATTCGCGCGATCGAGGAGCGTCATATACATCTTTACCCCGATGGTGAACGGAACGAGGTGCGCGAGATTTTAGCCCAGAAAGGACTGTCGGGCCGTGTGCTGGACGAAGCCACCGATGCGATCACGGAAAACCATGACAACTGGATCGACCTGATGATCGAGGGAGAATATGGCCTGGGCAGCGTCGATCCGCATCCGCGCAAAGCTGCGGTGGCGACGTTTTTTGCCTTTCTTGTGGCCGGCATGGTTCCGCTTTTGCCGTTTCTGTTTTCGGTGGACCGGGCATTTGCTGCTTCGGCCTGGATGACGATGGGTGTTTTCTTTGCCATTGGTGCCCTCAAAAGCCGCTGGTCGCTGGCTCCGTGGTGGCGGTCAGGGATCGAAACGCTGCTGATTGGTGGGGCCGCTGCCGCAATCGCCTATTTCGTCGGTTCACTGTTTCACCCCTAGCGGTCGGAATTGTCGCAGTTTGCCCGGTGCCGCAGACGGCTGCCGCTCGACCCGCTAGGTTGGGGCGCAACTTCAGCAGGTTAGGTGCCCGATGCAAGGTTCTGGGAAAAATATACTTGTTCTAGGCGCTTATGGGTTTATCGGCGCGGCGATGATGCGGTCTCTTTCGGATCGAGGTGCCAATGTATGCGGCCTTGTGCGCGATACAAACCTGGGTGAGAAAATCCTGCCTGGGATGTCTTTGGCTCAGGGAGATTTGCGCCAGCTCACGAACCCACACGATTGGCGGGAAATTCTGTCAGGTTTTGATTGTATCGTGAACTGCGCCGGGGCGTTGCAGGACGGACCAAAGGACGATCTTGAGGCGGTGCATCACACTGCGATTGCCGCCCTCGGGCAGGCCTGCGCCGCGCGCGAGATTGCTTTGGTTCAGATTTCTGCAACCGGAAGCAGCCCAGAGGCAGACACGGAATTCATGCGCACCAAAGCCTCCGGGGATGCCGCCTTGCAGGCCAGTGGTGTGCCGCTGTGGATTCTAAGGCCGGGCCTTGTGATCGGACAGACTGACTATGGTGGAACGACCTTGTTGCGCATGCTGGCCGCAATTCCGCTTGTGCAACCGATCGCCTATCCGCAGACGCTGGTTCAATGTGTTGAAATGGCCGATTTGTGCAGCGCCGTGGCGGCGGCCGTTGATGAGACGTTGCCACAGGGTACCTATGATCTGGTCGAGGATCAGGCTCATTCGCTGTCCGAGGTTCTGGACGAAACCCGCCATTGGATGGGGTTCCCTAAGGCACGTGTTCGGATAACGGCACCGGCTGTGGTTGCTAAGCTCGCCGCCGGTTGCGCCGATCAACTTGGGCGCTTGGGGTGGCGTTCGCCCCTTCGCAGCAACGCAATGACGGTCATGGCTACCGGAGTTCTTGGCGACCATGGGCAGAACGCGCCTGCATCGCTCAACTTTGTGTGGCGGTTTTCTACCTGTTGGCGGCCTCATTTATGGTTCCTGCCTTGTGGCTCGACCCGCTTGGACCGCTTGTTAAGGTCATGCCCGCGATCATGTTGTCTCTGGTCGCACTGCCAATGGTGAAAAGCCGATGATGGACCCGGATCTGATCTTGCGCTGGTTTCATGTGATCGGGGCCTGCGTCTTGTTGGGAACCGGGGCCGGAATCGCATTCTTCATGCTGATGGCCCATCGGTCACGCGACCCGCGTTTCATCGCCCAGACGGTGGCAATCGTGGTGCTGGCCGATATGCTGTTCACCACAACCGCCGTTGTTTTGCAGCCAATTTCAGGTGGCTTGCTGGCCTTCAGATTGGGCTGGTCACTGGTCGAAGGGTGGGTGCTGCTGTCACTATTGCTGTATGTCCTGACCGGTGTCTTCTGGCTGCCGGTCGTCTGGATGCAGATAAAGATGCGGAACCTCGCGCAAGAGGCGGCAGATCGCGATACTGCTCTGCCGCGTTCGTATTTCATATTGTTCCGGCTTTGGTTTGCATGTGGGATCCCCGCATTTCTGGCCGTTTTGGCCATAGTCTGGCTGATGGTTTCCCGCCCTTCAATAGACCTGTTTTGATTTCAGGCCATGTCGCGGTATGCAGGACGGTATTCCGGACTGTTTCTACCTGATGCATCAGGTTAGCCTGCAGAGAATTTGATAGGAGAAACAGGTTGGAATCCCTTCTGGTCCTTCTTGCGTTGGTTGCGCTGGCTATTCCTTTGACCATTGTGCTGCTGCTTGTCAGTCAGGTTCGGTTGCGGCGGCGGGTCGTCCAGTTAGAGGCGGACATCCTGTCACTGAAACAAGGCACCAATACTGAACCAGAACTCGCAACAGAGCCCGAGTCCAAGGCGCAGACTATTCCGGCCAAAGCGCCTCCAGTGTGGCCGATAGCCGACCAACCTGAGACCGAACAGCCAATCCCCCCGCAATCTCCTCAAGAAGCACTGGTTTTCAGCTCTGACCGTTTCGCGTTGCTGCAGGAATGGCTGCAGGAAAACTGGTTCTATGTCGTTTCGGCACTGTCGCTGGCACTGGCGGGAATTTTTTTGGTGCAATACGGCGTCGAGAACGGGTTACTGCCGCCGTCGGCACGTGTCGTTGCCGCATTGCTGTTTGGCGCGGCGCTGATTGTCAGCGGAGAGGTCATTCGCAGGCGCTATGGCGATGGCGTGGACTCCGCGAGCGCCTATTTGCCCTCGGTGTTCTCAGGCGCGGGGCTGGTCACATTGTTTGGCGGCGTTCTGGCGGCGCGGCAACTATATGGCTTGATCGGCCCTGAATTTGCGCTTGTCGCCATGATTGGCGTTGCATCTGTCGGGTTGGTTTTGGGTTGGTTCCATGGTCCGCTATTGGCAGCTGTCGGACTGACAGGTGCCTTTGCCTCCCCATTCTTGGTCGGTGGCTCTTCGGATGATCCGACCTGGTTATATGGCTACTTCCTAACCATAACGGTTCTGGGCCTGGGCATAGACACCGTCCGCCGATGGGCGTGGATTTCGGTTCTGACACTGGTCGGAGGTTATTCTTCGTGTCTGCTGCTGGTCCTGTCGGAACCGATGACAGAGCCGGGCTATCTGACCTGCATCACCGCCTTTGCGCTCATCACTATTGCGATTCCGGTCCGGCGAATTCGGCCTGATCACACCGGCCCGATGGTCAGCGAAATGATCCGACGCCAAAGCGGCGAGGCATGGCCCGAGTTTCCGACGCGTCTGGCATTTGGTGCGGTTGCGGTCAGCTCGGCCATCCTGGCGCTGCACTGGCCGGATTCTGCCGGTGAGTTCTGGTTGAGCCTGACGCTTTTGGCTGGTCTGACCTTTGCGATGATCGTTTGGACAAGCGGGGCGAGGGCACTTCAGGACATCAGTGTTTTCCCGATTGTTGGCCTTGTCTGGCTCGTATTTCTCCAGGGTTGGGAGCGGGGCAAAGTCGCACAGCGTTTTGCTGAGACCTATGCCGAAACCCCCGAGGCGGATTTTCCCTTTGTCGTGACATTGCTTGTGGCACTAGGTGCTGCCCTGTCGGTTGCGGCGGCGTGGCGGTCGATGCAGCAGGGGCGCTATGGCGTGGTCTGGGCGGCTGGGGCGGTAATAACCGCACCGATACTTGCCATCGCTCTTGAGATCGCTTGGCGCCCGGCCGAGGTTTTGGGCGCGTATTTTTGGGGGCTGCACGCAATGGCTCTGGGTGCCTTGATGGTGGTCTTTGCCGAACGCTATGCGCGCGTGGATGGTGAACAACGTATACGTCCTGCGCTGGCCACGTTATCCGCGCTGTCCTGTCTTGCATTTGCCTGTGTCATCGTGCTGAGTTCTGGCGCCTTGACGATTGCGTTGGTTGTGACCGTTGTAGCCGCTGCCGCGCTGGATCGTCGGTTCAACCTGCCTCAGCTCAGTTGGTTTATCTGGGCCGGGGTCTTCACGGTGACTGTGCGGCTGATCCTGAACCCGGGCCTGTACTGGGCCAATACGGTGCCGGTCGGTGAAATGACGTTGGTCTATGGCGCCGCCACCCTTGGATATGTTCTCGCCTGGGGCCTGATCCGGGGATTGAACCGCCCCGTTGCAATCTTGCTGCTGGAAAGCGCAGCCTGGGCAACCGCGGGGATATTGCTGTCATTGCTGCTGCTGCGCTGGCTGGAAGGGTTCGGTCAAGGCGGGATGGAGGATAGCCATTGGGGGTTGGGCCTGATGGCGGTGATCTGGCTGCTGTTGGCGGCGGCACAGATACGGCGGTTCGATTTGGGCGGGCCGTTGAACTATGTCCGCTATGGGCTGGCGGCGTTCTTTGCCGCCCATGCCCTGTTCCGACTTGCGCAAGCGCTGACCGAGGCAAATCCCGTTCTTTATGTGCACAGTGATCCCGTGTTGGGGCCTGCGCTGATGAACACGCTTGCCATAGCCTACCTTCTTCCTGCCGGGGTCCTTGCCATGTCAGCCTGGCGCATTGAACAGATGCCGGTTTGGTTGCGGCAGGGCTGTTTCGGTCTTGCGGGTGCGCTTGCAGCATATTGGCTGGGTGCTTCTATTCGTCATTTCTGGCAGGGTCCCGGTGGCATGTATGTCGGGGCTGGGGTCAGCCAACCAGAGCTTTACACCTATACCTTGGCCCTTTTGATTGCAGGCGCGGCGCTGTTTTATCAATCTTTGGCCCGTCGGTCCGACCTGTTGCGCAAAGTGGGGCTGGCTGTGATCGGACTGGCCGTGGCTAAGGTATTTCTGATCGACATCGCCGGGCTGGGCGGCCTGATCCGGGTCTTTTCGCTGCTGGCGCTGGGGCTTGCACTGGCCGGTTTGGCGTGGCTGAATCGCTGGGCAAAGCTGCGCCAATCGCCACAAGGGGCGGAACCTCTGGACCATTAGCTGTCGGCGTCCTATAAGCGCGGCCATGTATGCCCGTCTGGCCATCATTATTCGAATTATTTCCCCGGCGCTCTGACCACTGAGACGCCGGGCAAAGGTGTTTGAGAACTCGCACCGACCGCTTCGATCCCAATACGACCAGATCATTCAAAGGACGCCCCCAATGTGCGCCGACACGACCCAAACACCTGATTACAAAGACACGCTGAACCTGCCGAAAACCGATTTCCCCATGCGCGCAGGCCTGCCCAAGCGCGAACCCGCATGGCTGGAACGCTGGGAAGAGATCGGTGTCTATGACCGCCTGCGTGAAAAACAGGGCCGCACGCCCTTTACCCTGCACGATGGCCCTCCGTATGCGAACGGTCACCTTCATATCGGTCACGCGCTGAACAAGACGATCAAAGACATGATCGTGCGCAGCCATCAGATGATGGGCCACGACGCGCGCTATGTGCCAGGATGGGATTGTCACGGTCTGCCGATCGAATGGAAGATCGAGGAACAGTATCGCAAGAAGGGCAAGAACAAGGACGAGGTGAACGTTGTCGACTTCCGTCAGGAATGCCGCAAGTTCGCCGAGGGCTGGATCGACATCCAGCGTGAAGAGTTCAAGCGTCTGGGCATCACCGGCAACTGGGCCGATCCCTACATCACCATGGACTATCACGCCGAGGCTGTGATCGCGGATGAGTTCATGAAGTTCCTGATGAACGGAACGCTCTATCAGGGGTCCAAGCCAGTCATGTGGTCGCCGGTTGAAAAAACCGCGCTGGCCGAAGCCGAGGTCGAGTATCACGACAAGGAAAGCTTCACCATCTGGGTGAAGTTCAAGGTTGTGAATGCGGGCAATCTGGATGACGCGTTTGTTGTGATCTGGACGACGACACCTTGGACCATGCCCTCGAACAAGGCTGTGGTCTATGGCAAGGACATCTCCTACGGGCTGTACGAAGTCACTGATGCGCCAGAGGAATGCTGGGCTGCTGTTGGCGACAAGTTCCTGCTGGCGGACAATCTGGCCGCTGACGTGCTGGGCCGCGCCCGCTTGAACGACGACCAGTGGACCCGCGTCCGTGATGTCACAGCAGATGAGCTGTCATCTGTCCAACTGGCCCACCCGCTGGCCGGGGCCGAGGGCGGTAATGGCGAATGGGATGACATCCGCGACTTCCGCGCGGCTGAGTTCGTGACCGACACAGAAGGAACGGGGTTTGTTCACTGCGCGCCGTCGCACGGGATGGAGGAATTTGAGCTCTACCGTGATCTTGGCATGCTGGAGCAGGTCATCACCTATAACGTGATGGACGATGGTTCGTTCCGCGCTGATCTGCCGTTCTTTGGCGGCAAATACATCCTGTCCCGCAAGGGCGGTGAGGGTGATGCCAACAAGTCCGTGATCGATAAGCTGGTTGAGGTTGGCGGGTTGCTGGCGCGCGGAAAGATCAAGCACAGTTATCCGCATTCCTGGCGCTCGAAGGCTCCGATCATCTATCGCAACACGCCGCAATGGTTTGCCTCGGTCGACCGCAAACTGGACGACGGCATGGGCGAAATGGGCGATAGCATCCGCGAACGCGCCCTGCGTTCGATCGACGAGTTGGTGAAATGGACCCCGCAGACCGGCCGCAACCGCCTGTATTCCATGATCGAGGCCCGGCCAGACTGGGTTCTGTCGCGCCAGCGCGCCTGGGGCGTACCGTTGACCTGCTTTACCAAGAAGGGCGCTTTGCCGACCGATCCCGATTTTCTGCTGCGCGACCCTGGCGTGAATGCGCGCGTCAAAGAAGCGTTTGAACAGGACGGGGCCGATTGCTGGTATCTTGACGGCGCGAAAGAGCGCTTCCTGGGCAATGACTATAACCCGGATGACTGGGATCAGGTGTTCGACGTTCTGGATGTTTGGTTCGATTCGGGCTCGACCCATGCCTTTGTGCTGCGCGACCGTGAGGACGGCACCGAGGACGGCATCGCCGATGTATATATGGAAGGCACCGACCAGCATCGTGGGTGGTTCCATTCGTCCATGCTGCAGGCCTGCGGCACCAAGGGCCGCGCGCCCTATCGCAACGTGGTGACCCATGGCTTTACGCTCGATGCCAAGGGCAACAAGATGTCCAAATCGCTGGGAAACACCATCGTGCCCGAAGAGGTCATCAAGCAATACGGTGCCGATATCCTGCGCCTGTGGGTGGCTCAGACCGATTACACCGCTGACCAGCGGATCGGACCTGAAATCCTGAAGGGCACCGCCGACAGCTATCGTCGGTTGCGCAACACCATGCGGTTCATGCTGGGCTCGCTGGCTGATTTTTCTGAGGCCGACCGGGTGGACCCTGCGGATATGCCGCGCCTGGAACGCTGGGTGCTCAGCCGTCTGGCCGATTTGGATGAACAGGTGCGAAAAGGATATGCGTCTTTCGACTTCCAGGGCGTGTTCAGTGCGGTGTTCACCTTTGCAACTGTTGATCTGTCGTCCTTCTATTTCGACGTCCGCAAGGATGCGCTGTATTGCGACGGCGACAATCTGCGCCGTCGTGCCGCGCGCACCGTGCTGGATATACTGTTCCACCGTCTGACCACATGGCTGGCCCCAGTTCTGGTCTTCACTATGGAAGAGGTCTGGCTGGAGCGGTTCCCGGGTGACGACAGCTCGGTCCATCTGGTGGACTTCCCGGAGACGCCTGCTGACTGGCGCAATACCGAGCTTGAGGCTGGCATGGCCAAGATCCGCCGGGTCCGCCGCGCTGTGACTGCCACGCTCGAAGTTCAGAGACAGGATAAGGCCATCGGTTCCAGCCTTGAGGCCGCACCGATCGTGCATGTCGAAGATGGTGAAACCCGCAATCTTCTGGCAACGTTTGACGTCGATGACATGTGCATCACGTCCGGTTTGACCGTCACCGGAGATCCGGCCCCGGCCGAGGCGTTCCGCCTGCCGGAAATCGAGGGCGTGGCCGTGGTGTTCGAAAAGGCTGAGGGCGAGAAATGTCAGCGCTGCTGGAAAATCCTGCCTGATGTGGGGCGCCATGCACATGACGGCGTGTGCGGGCGCTGTAACGACGCGCTGAACTAGTCGACGTTCTGCGGCAGAGGCGGAGTCTTTTGCGAGGCTCTGCCTCGCGCTCCGAGGTATTTTTGGCCAGATGAAGATCCGGATCCGCAGAATTCGGGTTGTGATGCGCGCGGTTTCTGTCAGCCTGTTCGCATGGGAATGATTGCGGTTGAGACCCGTTTCGGGACTTTGGGTGTTGAAGAAACAGATGGCGCGGTGACGCGTCTGATCTGGAATGGCGGCAATCAGGGCGAAGTCACGCCCCTGTTGCAGGAGGCCGCCGCGCAGCTGCGCGCCTATGATCAGGGGCGTTTGGACAGGTTCGATCTGCCTTGCCGTATCGAGGGGTCGGAATTCCTGCGTCAGGTTTGCGACCTGATGTTTGCCATTCCGCTGGGCGAAACCAGAACTTATGGTGATCTCGCGAAGGAACTCGGTCAGCCCCCGCAACCTGTGGGGCAGGCCTGTGGCGCCAATCCCATTCCGGTGATTATCCCCTGCCACCGGGTGCTGGCCGCAAACGGGCTGGGCGGGTTTTCAGGTGATGGCGGGATTGAAACCAAAGTCGCGCTGTTGCGCCATGAACGCGCCGCCGGTCTGCTGATCTAGAAAGCGGAATTCTGTTGCAATCCCGCTGGTTGATGCCCAATTTGTTTCAAATAGAGATTTCAAAGGATCGCATGGTATGACCGATCAACCAGACTTGGCAGTTCGTAAAAAGGCCATCATCGACCGCCTTATGTCGCTTGAGGAGCAAGAGCTTGCGACCGCACAGGCGCATTACGACGCTTTCCTGAAAGATTCGCAGCTTGATGACCGGGAAGGGCATGACAAGGATGACATCGCAGCCTCGCGCGAGAATGCCGATCTGGCAGCAGCCTTCGATGCGCCGGTGCATGCGCATCATGCCAAGATCGATGTAATCGAGAATACGGATTTTGATCTGACCGACAGGGTGCAACCGGGTGCGGTGGTCAAGTTCAACAACCGGCGCTTTGTGGTCTGCGTCTCGACCATGCGGTTCGAAGTGGACGGCAAAACCTATATGGGCATCTCAACCCAAAGCCCGATTTACCTGGCGATGGCCGGCCTGCAACAGGGTGATGTGTTCGCTCATAACGGAACCGAGTTCGAGGTGCAGGAGGTCCTGTGACCTTATGCTTTGCGTGGCGGGATCACCTGCTGGGCAATTCCTGCGAACACCAGATACAAGCTGGTGATCACCAGACCCCAATGGGCCCAGCTTTCGGGGTGGAAATCGACCCAGGCAGCCCATCCGGCGAAGAAGGTCCAGGCAAATGCCATCGGCAATGACACATTGCGCCAACGTTCCGTGCGCACCGGGTGGATGAACTTCAATGGCAGGAACATCGCCAGCGAAAGCAGCGTCACCAGCAGCAGGATAACCCAGAAATTGGGCTCGAGCGCGAAGATCACAATGACGAACATGTTCCAGCAGCCCGGAAAGCCGGAAAAGGAATTGTCCTTCGTCTTCATCCTAGTGTCGGCAAAATACATAGCGCTGGCAAAGGTGATGACAATGATGGCGAACCAGCCGGTCCAGCCGTCCATCAAGCCCGATTTGAACAGGGCAAAGGCCGGGATGAACACATAGGTCAGGTAATCAATGATCAGATCCAGAAGCACGCCGTCAAATTCCGGGGCGTTCTTTTTGACGTGATAGTGCCGCGCCAAGGGGCCGTCGATACCGTCCACAATGAACGAGACGACCAGCCACAGATACATCAGGCTCCATTTCTCTTCGACGGCGGCCAGCATGGCGAGCATTGCAAATACAGCGCCGGTCGCGGTGAATAGATGTACGGAAAGAGCTTTGAATCTGTGTGTCATGGTGTCTCTTGAATGATGCACGGGCCAGATGCAAACCAAAAGCCCGGTCAATATGGATAGCGTTTGCTCAGGCTTTTGGGTGGGTGCGGTTGTAAACTTCCATCAGGCGCGCCGTGTCGACCGCAGTATATGCCTGGGTGGTGGACAACGATGCGTGGCCCAGCAATTCTTGAATGGTGCGTAGATCACCGCCCGCAGACAGCAGGTGGGTCGCGAAACTGTGGCGCATGGCATGGGGTGTTACAGTGGAAGGCAGCCCAAGCTGCTGGCGCGCTTTGGCCATCACCCCCTGAATGGCTCGGGGGTTCAGGGGGCCTCCGCGAACCCCGCGAAACAGTGCCTTCTCCCTGGATTGGGGGTGGGGGCACAGCTTTACATATTGATCTACAGCTGTTTGCGCGACCGGCAGGACCGGGACGACCCTTTCTTTGTTGCCCTTGCCGGTGATCCGCAGCGAGTTGGGCAAAGGGGTATCCGCTCCGGTCAGTGAGAGAGCCTCGGAAATACGCAAACCGCAGCCATATAAAAGAGTAACGACCGCAACGTCGCGGGCAGAAACCCAGTCGCTGGCTGATTGCATCTCGACCGTTTCAATCATCGCACGTGCGGCATCCTCGGCCATGGGACGAGGGAGTTTTTGGGTAAATTTGGGGGCGCGGGTCGACAGAACTGCGGTCGGCTCAAACCCTTCACGCTCCGAAAGCCAACGGTAGAAGGTTTTTACGGCGGAAAGTTTGCGCGCAAGCGAGCGCGAGCCAACGCCGGATGCGCGCTGATCTGCCATCCATGCCCGCATGTCCGAGATTGTAATCCGTGCAATCGCCGCCATCCCCTGGCTCTCGCTATGGTGCAGTGTCATGAAGGACAGAAATTCGGACACATCCCCCCGATAGGCGGTAAGCGTGTTTTCGGACCGGCCTGACAAGGCCCCCAGGCCATCAAGCCAGTTTTGCAGTGCGTCACGACAAGCCGGAGAAATAAGGCTCACGACAGCCAATGGCGCATCGACCGTTCGAAGACACCAGCAAAGAAAGTCAGAAGATCCGTGCCCAGCTTTGGCGTAAAGTGCCTGGGGTCTTTTGCGCTCATGATGATCATGCCAGGCAGGCGGCCTTCGCCCAAATCCAGCCTCAGACAAGCTTCAGAGCGCAGGTGATCCGCATCACTGCCGAATATCCTGTGCGCGGGGTGGATGATTTCACGCAAGACGACCTCGCGTGCAGGGCCGCTGTGGTCAAAGGTCAGATAGTTGTCGACGAAACCGGGTTCGACGATGGCCAGCACGCCTGCCAGTCTTGAGATAGCCGGGTCTTTCTGGACTGCCGTCGTTTCAAGAACCAGCGTAATGCGTTCGACACGCAGTATGTCAGCCACATCTGCACCAAGTATTTGCAGGAATTCCTCAAATCCGACCGGTTCAAGTAGCCGAAGAATGGCCCGATGAACCTGATTTGTGCCTGCCAGATTTTCATAGGCTGCCGCAATGACCGAGCGGTGCGTATCCTCCAGCCGGTCCAGCCGGGCCTCGAGCCGTTGCATGGCTATGCCGCGCAGGTCGATGACGTTATTCCCGCGCGCCTGCTCATTTGCGGTGACGAGGGCCTGCATCAGGTCCTTGTCATCCAGAATGGCATCTGGTTCGGCCAGAATCGCCTCGCGCAAGGTGTCCTTGAGTATGGTGTTGCTGCTCATGTCCTGTCCGGTCTTTTTTATTTTTCGGCCTTATAGCACGGCTTGCCGGATCTGCCTCGGGAAAAATGAGCGTCAATTTGAATTTCGCGGGGAATGTGGTCGGGAAAACTCCGGTCTGCAAAGATCTGATCCGAGATCAGATTCAAAGCAGCTGGGCCGAGCGCGGCGCCAGGGGCGCCGCGCGGGTTCGCGCAGAATCAGAGGATTTTCTGACCCGTTTTCGCCCAATCGGACAGGAAGGTTTCAAGGCCTTTATCGGTCAGCGGATGATCGGCCAGCTTCTTGATCACGGCGGGTGGCGCGGTGATCACGTCGGCACCGATGCGGGCGCTGTCGGTCACGTGGTTCACGGTGCGGATCGACGCGGCGAGGATTTCGGTCTCATACCCATAATTGTCATAGACCTGACGGATATCAGCGATCAGGTCCATGCCATCTAGGTTGATGTCATCCAGACGTCCGATGAAGGGCGAGATGAAAGTTGCGCCGGCTTTGGCGGCCAGAATCGCCTGATTGGTCGAGAAACAGAGGGTCACATTGACCATCTGGCCTTCGTCACTAAGCGTTTTGCAGGTTTTCAGGCCCGCCCATGTCAGCGGGACTTTGACAGCGATATTCGGGGCGATCTTGGCCAGCTTGCGACCTTCGGCGATCATGTCGTCGGCTTCGGTTGCCACGACCTCGGCCGAGACCGGTCCGTCGACCAGATCGCAGATTTCCTTGGTCACTTCCAGAATATCGCGGCCCGATTTCAGGATCAGCGAAGGGTTGGTGGTCACACCGTCCACCATGCCCAGATCGTTCAGTTCGGCGATTGCGTCGATCTCGGCTGTGTCTACGAAGAATTTCATGCGGGCAGTCCTTTGATGGGTTGGCCTTGGTCGCGGATGGCTTTACCTCAAAGAGACCCATGCTGGAACCCCTTGCCAAGGATATGCATTGAGCACTCAGGAGTTTTTCGACCAAGGTGAGCTGGTGGCGGTGCTGACCGCCCAACCGCTGGACCGGACGCTTGACTATAAGGCGCCCGAGGGCGGGTGCTTTCTGGGCGCTTTTGTCGAGGTGCCGCTGGGCCCGCGCAAGGTCTTGGGCGTGGTCTGGGGGCCGGGGCAGGGTGGCTTTGACCTTGCCAAGGCCCGCTCGGTGATCCGGGTGCTTGAAGTCGCGCCGATGCGCGAAGAGATGCGCCTGTTTCTGGGGCGCGTCGCCGATTACACGCTGACCCCGATGCCTGCGATGTTGCGATTGGCCACGCGCGCGCCCGGATTGGGCGATCCGCCTTCGATGCGCAAGGTCTATCGGCTTGGCGACAGGGACCCTGACAGGGTGACCGACGCGCGGACCCGTGTGTTGGAGGTGCTGCGCGACTACGGCGGGTTGGCCTTTACGCTGAAGGAACTGGCCGAACAGGCGGGTGTGACCTCTTCAGTCGTGAAGGGGTTGGTCAAACTCGGTGCGGTTCGCGAAGAAGACAGCCCGCGCGATCTGCCCTATCCACATCTGGATCCGGATCTGCCGGGCAAGGCGTTGACCGATGATCAGGCCTCTGCAGTGGAAACCCTGCAATCTGGCCTGCGAACGGGTGATTATGGCACGACCTTGCTGAAAGGCGTCACCGGGTCGGGCAAGACCGAGGTTTATCTTGAGGCCGTCGCCGAAGCGTTGCGCCAGGGGCGGCAGGCGCTGGTTCTGCTGCCCGAGATTGCCCTGACCGCCGAATTCCTGACGCGCGTTGAGGCACGTTTCGGCGCGCGCCCGGCAGAGTGGCATTCGGGCGCGACGATGACCGAACGCCGACGAGTCTGGCGCATGGTGGGGCAGGGCGATGCACAGCTTGTTGTCGGCGCGCGCTCGGCCCTGTTTCTGCCGTTTCGCAATCTTGGGTTGGTCGTGGTCGATGAAGAACATGACACCTCGTACAAACAGGAAGACGGGGTGCATTACAGCGCCCGTGACATGGCTGTGCTGCGGTCCGCCATTTGCGGCGCGCGCGTTATTCTGGCAAGTGCGACGCCGTCACTGGAAAGCTGGGCCAATGCCGAAGCAGGCAAGTATGAGCGGCTCGATTTGACTTCGCGCTTTGGCGAGGCGGTGTTGCCCGAGATGAAGCCCATCGACATGCGGGCCGAGAAGATGCAGCCGGGGACGTGGATTTCTCCATCGCTGCGGCAGGCCGTCCATCAGCGGATCGAGCGGGGTGAACAATCCCTTCTGTTTATTAACCGCCGGGGATATGCGCCGGTCACCCTGTGCCGGGCTTGTGGCGAGCAGATTGCCTGTGATCACTGCGATGCGCGCATGGTTGAACACCGGTTTCTCAAGCGTCTGATGTGCCACCAATGTGGCGAGACCAAACCCATGCCCGAGGTCTGCCCCTCCTGTCAGGTCGAGGGCAAGCTGGCCCCGGTCGGGCCGGGGATCGAACGGCTGGCTGAAGAGGCTGAGGCAACATTTCCCGAGGCAAATATTGCCATGCTGTCATCCGATCTGTTTGGATCGGCGCGCGCATTGAAAGCAAAGATCGAAGAGATTGCTGCCGGTGACGCCGATATCGTCATTGGTACGCAGCTGGTGGCCAAGGGGCACAATTTTCCGAAACTGACATTGGTGGGTGTCATTGACGCCGATCTCAGTCTGCATGGGGCGGACCTGCGCGCCGCCGAACGCACATTCCAGCTGATGCGGCAGGTGGCTGGCCGCGCCGGGCGCGCGGATAAGCCCGGACAGGCGCTGTTGCAGACCTTTCAACCGGAACATCCCGTCATTCGCGCCATCCTTTCGGGCGATGAAGAAGGATTCTGGAAAGCCGAGGCCGCCGGGCGGCTGGCCGCCGGTGTTCCTCCCTATGGACGCATGGCCGGTATCGTTCTGTCTGGCCCCGAGGTCGGTCCCGTTTTTGACATCGGCAACGCCATGGCCCGCAACGACGCCCCGTTGCGGCAGATCGGTGCGCAGGTCTTTGGTCCAGCGCCTGCGCCCATTGCGCGTATCCGCGGGCGACACAGGGTGCGGCTGCTGGTCAAAGCCCCCAAAGGAGCGCCAATTCAGGATGCCATCGCCCGTTGGATAGCACCGCTGCGGCTGAAAGGTGACATCAGGCTGACCGTTGATATTGACCCGCAAAATTTCTACTGACCTCTGCATTCATGCAGAGCCAATGTGCGTGCCCTTCTTCCCACTCGCCAAAACCTGAAAATGGGCGTAGAGGGACTCTCATGCTGAAACCCATGCCACTTTCCGAGGCGCAAAGCCTTCCGTTCTGGCGCCGTCCCATCACGCTTTTATTCGTGATGGCACTGACCATGCCCATTGCTTTCAACGCATGGAGCGCGTTGTTGAACAATTTCGTTATTGAAGTGGCGAATTTCGACGGTGCCGACATCGGCCTGCTGCATACCGTGCGCGAGATCCCAGGCTTTCTGGCTGTAGGCGTAATTGCCGTGATCTTGTTTGTTCGGGAGCAGGTGCTGGCGATGATCTCGCTGATCATGCTGGGTGTTGCGACTGCGGTGACAGCGTGGTTCCCAAGCCTTGGTGGCTTGTTGTTCGTCACACTGCTGAGCTCGATCGGGTTCCACTATTATGAAACCGTGAACCAATCCCTTCAGCTGCAGTGGTTGCCCAAGGACCGAGCGCCGCAATTTCTGGGCTGGATGGTCGCCATGGGATCAGCTTCGACATTGGTTATCTATGGGCTGATTGTCCTGACGTGGGATCGGTTCGATCTGTCCTATAACACTGTATTCATGGCTGCGGGTGGGCTGACGGCTTTGCTGGCGTTGTTCTGTCTGGTCGCCTATCCGCAGTTCGACGCGCCGACTCCGCAAACCAAAAAAATTGTGCTGCGCCGCCGATACTGGCTGTACTATGCGCTTCAGTTCATGGCGGGCGCGCGTCGTCAGATCTTTGTCGTTTTCGCCGGTTTCATGATGGTCGAGAAATTCGGGTTTGAGGTCCACGAACTCACCGGTCTTTTCTTGATCAACCTGGTTATCAGCATTTCGGTTGCGCCGATGCTAGGCAAAGCTGTGTCCGTATTCGGTGAACGTCGCACTTTGATTTTCGAATATGCAGGCCTGGCCGTTGTATTTGCAGCCTATGGCGGCATTTATTGGTTCGGTTGGGGCGTTGTTCTGGCGGCTACTCTCTATGTGATTGACCATGTGCTTTTCGCTCTGGCTCTGGCGCTTAAAACCTATTTCCAGAAAATTGCCGATCCGGCAGATATTGCGCCAACCGCAGCGGTTGCCTTTACGATCAACCATATCGCCGCGGTATTCCTACCAGCGCTTCTGGGCCTGCTCTGGGTGTACTCGCCCGGAGCGGTCTTTGCGGTGGCTGCAGCGATGGCGTTGATTTCGTTATCGCTGTCGCTGCTGATCCCGCGCCACCCAGAGCTTGGGAATGAGACGATACTGTCGAAATACGCGCCCGCTCCGGCGGAATAGCTGCCAATGCTTGACCTTCGCGGGCCCGCACCCTAGGCGCTGTGTCAGCTGACACAGGAGGCTCCCATGCCCACATTCACCGCGCTTACCACCCTGACCGGCAAAAAATCAGCCGATGGTCTGGGCGAAGCCATGGAGCGTCTTGATCCCGAACCCACGGGCGTGGGCGTATTCGAAGTCGAAGATGGCTCGGGCCTGTGGGAGATTGGCGGTTACTTCACCGAAGCGCCGGATGAAACGGCACTGGCGGTTCTGGCGGCTGCGTTCGGATCCAAACCCTTTGTAATCTCGGAACTGCCCGAAACCGACTGGGTCGCCCATGTCCGCCGTGAATTGGCGCCTGTCGAGGCTGGCCGCTTTTTCGTCTATGGCTGTCACGATGCCGACAAGCTGCCCGAAGGCCGTATCCCTTTGTTGATTGAGGCTGCAATGGCTTTCGGTACCGGGCATCACGGCACCACCCTTGGGTGTCTCAAGGCTCTGGATTTTCTGCTCGATCAGGGTTTTACCGCGACAAAAGTTGCAGATATCGGCTGCGGCACCGCCGTTCTTGCGATGGCTGCAGCCCGCGTTTGGGATGGCGACATTATCGCCAGCGACATTGATGAGGTCGCCGTCGACGTCGCCGAAGCCAACCTGAAGGCAAACGGCATGTCAGGGAAGGTTCAATGTGTCGAGGCTGCGGGGTTTGATCATCCGGAGCTGAAATCTCTTGCGCCCTATGACCTGATATTCGCCAACATCCTCAAGGGCCCATTGGTGGCCCTGGCGCCCGAAATTTCAGCGAATCTGCGGGTTGGGGGTAAGGCGATTCTATCGGGAATCCTTAACGAGCAAGCCGAGGACGTTGTTTCCGTTTATCTCCAAAATGGCTTCAATGCCTCTAGAAATGACCAAATTGGTGAATGGACGTCGCTAGTCTTAACCAAACAGGGCTAAAATCGGGCCATTTGCAGGAGTTTTGTGGGGTTTCGCCTCTTTTTTGTCGCAATCTGTTTTTACCGTCAATGACGTGGAATTGGGGGGCGGTTGATTTGGAGGCTGCCATGACTGGAAAACAAATTGAATTTGATCAGCGCGTTCATCGGCTGAACAAGAAACATTCGAAGATGACCCGTGGTTATCGTGCGACTATGCGCAAAGATGGCCTGGTTGTTATGAAACCACAGCGGGTTCAGTCCGCGGTGCCTGCAAAGGCTCTGCTGATCTGCTTGGCTGGGCTGTTCGCCTTCAAAACGCTTTTGCTGACCAGCTTGGGGTCGTCGGCCTACCAGTATCGTGTCGATAGCCTTGCGCAAGGGACCGAAGTGGAGAAGGCGGGGGCATGGATCATGCAGATCGACCCGGTATCACAGGCCCTCTCGTCTCAACTCAGCAAAGTTCTCCGCTAAGTTTCTTCCGTTTTGAATAGAAACGCCGCGTATCCGGGGATACGCGGCGTTCTTCTTTGCCCCGAGGGAGAAGGGGAAAATCAACGGTAGGTTTGCTTTGCCTTAACGGCGGCCTTCAACGACGATTTCAATGTCGCCACGGCACAGGCCGATATCTTCCAGCTCGCGGTCCGACAGACCGCTCAGCGCGTTGCGTGTAACGCGGGCATCATTCCATTCGACAACGGCGTTTACGACCATTGCGAAAGTCGCGCCGATACGGCCGACGAGGCCAAATGAGCCAGTGGTGGTGCGGGTTGTGTCCAGTGCAGCCATATCCTGTTTCCTTCCGGTTTGTGTTAAACTCTGATCTTGCGATCTGACGGGCATTTAGGGATGGTTTTCTGACTGCACAAGCATAGAAATTGCATGTGTCCTATGCGTTTTTTGCAATGCTCGAAAAACATGGAAACGCCTTAATTTATTGGCAATTTTGCCTTCATCAAACTGGTCGAAACCCGACCTTTTCCGGTCGTAATCAGCCCATTCTGTCGGAGACAGGACGACCGTGTCGCAATCTGACCATCAGTCAATTCGCTTGGAAAATGTTCTTGTTTCGTGCTAGTCGGTAAAAAAGAGCACACAAACCCGAGCAGGCCGAGGCTATATATGCGAATTCTGGGCATTGATCCGGGGCTACGGACCCTGGGATGGGGCGTCATCGAATCACATGGCAGCCGTCTCAGTCATGTTGCCAATGGGTTATGTAAATCGGACGGGGATGATCTGGGAGAGCGGTTGTTATCGCTCCACAATCAGATCGTCGAAGTGATTGCCGAGCATCAGCCCGATCAGGCCGCCATCGAACAGACCTTTGTGAACAAGGACGGGGCCGGTACGCTTAAGCTGGGTCAGGCGCGGGGTGTGGCGTTGTTGACGCTGGCGCAGGCCGGATTGCCAGTGGGAGAATATGCGCCCAATCGAGTCAAGAAAACGGTTGTGGGCGTGGGCCATGCCGAAAAGGAACAGGTTCTTCATATGGTCAAGTTGCAACTGCCGGGCTGTCAGCCCAAGGGCGCGGATGCCGCGGATGCGCTGGCGATAGCGATCTGTCATTCCTTTTACGGGGCAACGCCACAGTCGCGGATGAAACAGGTGCGGGCATGATTGGCAAGCTGACAGGCCGGTTGGATTACCGCGCGCCGGATCACGTGCTGATCGACGTGCGTGGGGTCGGCTATCTGGTCTATTGCTCGGACCGTACGATGGCTGCGCTGCCGGGCGTGGGTGAGGCGATCTCGATCTACACCGACATGGTGGTGCGCGAGGATTTGATGCAGCTTTACGGGTTCCTTTCGCTGGTCGAGAAGGAGTGGCATCGCCTGCTGTGCTCGGTGCAAGGGGTCGGGGCCAAAGTTTCGCTAGCAATCCTCAGCGCCTTGGGCCCCGATGGTGTTAGCCGGGCGATTGCTCTGGGCGATTGGGGGGCGGTCAAGGCAGCCAAGGGCGTGGGCCCAAAAACCGCGCAGCGGATCGTGCTGGACCTCAAAGACAAGGCGCCCGGCGTTATGGCCATGGGCGGCACGGTGACCGAGGCAATGGATGGCCCCGCGCTGGATGTGGTGGAACTGACTGAACCGACACCTGTACCAAAGCGGCCCACCATAAGCGCATCAGGTAATGCAGCAGCATCTGCCGGGGCATTGTCGGCACTCTCCAATCTGGGCTATGGCCCGTCCGAGGCCGCGTCAGCCGTGGCCGAAGCCGCGGCAAGCTTGCCCGAAGCGGGTGAGGCGGACCTGATCCGCGCTGCGTTGAAACTGTTGGCTCCGAAAGGGTGATTGAATGGTAGATGCCGATCCCACCCTGCGCCCCGAGCCGTTGCCGGAAGACAATGACCGCGCCTTGCGCCCGCAGGGACTGGACGAATTCATCGGTCAAGCCGAGGCGCGCGCCAATCTGCGTATCTTTATCCAATCCGCTCGCCAAAGGGGTGAGGCAATGGATCATACGCTGTTCCATGGCCCTCCGGGTCTGGGCAAAACCACGCTGGCGCAGATCATCGCGCGTGAGTTGGGGGTGAATTTTCGGATGACATCTGGCCCGGTTCTGGCAAAGGCGGGCGATCTGGCGGCGATCCTGACCAATCTGGAAGCGCGCGATGTGCTGTTCATTGACGAAATCCATCGATTGAATCCAGCGGTCGAAGAGGTCCTGTACCCGGCGATGGAGGATTTCGAGCTGGATCTGGTGATTGGTGAAGGCCCGGCCGCGCGCACGGTGAGGATCGAGTTGCAGCCGTTTACTCTGGTCGGGGCCACCACCCGGATGGGGCTGCTGACCACGCCGCTGCGCGACCGCTTTGGCATCCCGACACGCCTGCAGTTCTATACCGTTGATGAATTGCACGAGATTGTCACCCGCAACGCGCGCAAGCTTGGGGCACCGGCTGATGACAGCGGCGCCCGAGAGATCGCGCGCCGGTCACGCGGAACGCCTCGGATCGCCGGGCGCCTGCTGCGGCGGGTGGTGGATTTCGCAATCGTCGAAGGCGATGGACGGATCACCCGCGATTTGGCTGATGGGGCGTTGACGCGGCTGGGGGTCGATCATCTGGGGCTGGACGGCGCGGACCGCCGGTATCTGAAGCTGATCGCCGAGAATTACGCGGGCGGGCCGGTAGGTATCGAAACCTTGTCGGCAGCTCTGTCGGAAAGCCGGGACTCGCTGGAGGAGGTGATCGAACCCTTCCTCTTGCAGCAAGGCCTGATCCAACGCACACCGCGTGGCCGGATGCTGGCGCAGAAGGCGTGGACGCATCTGGGCATGGCCGCACCCAAGGGGCAAAACGATCTGTTTGGTTGAAGCCGAGCCTGCGAGCTTTTAAGGGTTTCGCCAAACATTGTCCGATTGCCGAGGATTGCGCGTGACACCCGACGACATTCAAGCCCTGTTCACCCGCGAAAGCGGAGAGTTCCTGTTTGCGCGCTGGGGCCGCCCCATCGTGCCGATCGTCTTTGGGGTCGAAGATGAAAGTTTGGCCACGGTCAAAGGCGCGTTCGAGGCAGTGGTAACACTGGCAGGGCATCAGATGGCAGAAACCGACCCCGAGCTTGGCGCCAACTGCATGGTCTTTTTCTTCCGCGACTGGAAAGAACTGACAGAAGTGCCCGATCTGGACCGTTTGGTCCCTGATCTGGGGCCGTTGGTTGATCGGTTGATCGCGGCCGATGCCAACCAGTACCGGATATTCCGTTTTGAAGAAGACGGCGCCATTCGTGCGGCCTTTGTGTTTTTGCGGATGGACAATGAATTGTCGCAAGTCCCCGCTGAAACGCTTGCGCTCAGCCAGGTGGTGCAAACGGTGCTGCTCTGGTCCGATACCGCTTTTCGCAACCAGTCGCCCTTGGCAGTGGCGGGTGACGCGACGATATTGCGACCAGACATTGCCGGGTTGATCCGGGCGGCATACGATCCTGTCCTGCCGGGCGCGGCGCAGGATGCCTCTCATGCGCTGAGATTGTTTGCCAGATTGGATCAACCGCAATGAAGCACGTCTATTCCGTTAAAGTTTATTACGAAGACACCGATATGGGCGGCGTGGTCTATCACGCTAACTATTTGAAATACATCGAACGCGCCCGGTCGGACTATGTGCGGCGCCTGGGCAATGACCAGAATGCGATGCGTGACGCAGGTATCGTTTGGGTCGTGCGCCGGATCGAGGCGGAATACCTGGCCCCGGCCAAATTTGACGACGATCTGGAGATCGAGACCGAAATCAAGTCTCTGTCCGGTGTCCGTCTGATCATGGCGCAAGTGGTCAAACGGGGCGAAGAGGAGATTTTTCGCGCCATCGTTACCGCCGTCTGTATGAATGCGCAGGGCAAGCCCGTACGCCTTCCGGCAGAGATTCGCGCATTGTTGTAACAATTTGCAGGGCCCGGGTGGTTCTGTTGGCAATTCGCCCCCATCTGCGTTAGCGTTTGACAAAACAAGGCCGTAAGGCTGTCAGGCAAAACAAAGAGCAGGTTCATGGAAGCTGAAACGCTGGCGCTGGCGCAGGAGATCGATTTCTCCATGTGGGGGCTTTTTGCCCGCGCGACTTTTATCGTTAAACTGGTAATGCTGATGCTGATTGGCGCATCAGTCTGGTCCTGGGGGATCATCATCCAGAAACTGATCAATTACCGTGCTGCAAGGCGTGAAGCTCAGGTTTTTGATGAGGCTTTCTGGTCCGGGAACCCCCTGGATGAACTGTTCGAGCAGATCGGTACCCAACCCGATGGCAGTTCGGAGAAGATATTTGCCTCGGGCATGATCGAATGGCGCCGCTCGCACCGCACTGATGGCGGTCTGATAGCTGGTGCCACCGCACGCATTGATCGGTCGATGGATGTGGCCATCGCGAAAGAGGCCGAGGCGCTGCAAAAGGGCCTGCCCATTCTGGCCACTGTCGGCTCAACTGCACCCTTCATTGGTCTGTTCGGAACGGTCTGGGGTATCATGAATGCGTTCATCGAGATAGCCGAGCAGCAGAACACCAACCTGGCTGTTGTCGCGCCCGGTATTGCCGAGGCGTTGCTGGCCACCGGCCTGGGCCTGTTGGCCGCGATTCCGGCGGTGATTTTCTATAACAAACTCAGCGCAGATAGTGATCGGATCGTTGGAGGCTATGAAGCCTTTGCCGATGAGTTCGCCACCATTCTGTCGCGCCAGCTGGACAGCTGAGATGGGGGCTGCGGTTCAGCAATCCTCGGGCGGGAATGGACGCCGGCGGGGTCGGCGTCGCGGTCGCGCGCAGCCGATGGCTGAGATCAACGTCACACCCTTTGTGGACGTTATGCTGGTGCTGCTGATCATCTTCATGGTGGCCGCGCCCTTGCTGACTGTTGGTGTGCCTGTTGATCTGCCCAAAACGGCGGCCAGTGCGCTGCCCGGCGATAACGAGGAACCTTTGACCGTCACGCTGACCGCGGATGGCAGGGTGCAAATCCAAACCACGGATATTCTGCGCGAAGAGCTGATTGGCAAACTACGCGCCATCGCAGCAGAACGCAGTAGCGACCGAGTGTTTTTGCGCGCGGATGGTGCGATCCCTTATGCGCAGGTGATGCAGGTAATGGGCGCGCTTAATGCGGGTGGGTTCTCCAATGTGGGGCTGGTGACCGATACGGGCGGCCCGACACTGGACGACGGTGGAGAGTGAGGCCGCACGGTGGATACCGGCACCAAGATCTCGGCGATTGCCCATGTCAGTCTGATTTGTTGGGCATTTTTTGGCGGTACCTTCCGGTCCGAACCGTTGCCTATGGCCGTGCAGGACGTGTCGGTCATTTCGGCTGAGCAATTTGCGGCAATGACCGCTCAGCGGGATGCGCCCGAAGTGCCAACGCCAACAGCGCTACAGCCGCCCGAAGCCCCAACAGAAGAGGAGCCAGCGCCGGAACCGGTAGTGGAGGAGCAGCCTTCGTTGCAAGAGGCGGAACCTGCTGAACCCGACCCGGACCCGGATCCTGAGCCTGAACCGGTTGAGCCGCCGCCAGAACCGGTGGTGATTGAACAGCCACCGGTGTTGGACACGCCTGACCCCGAGATCGTCGACGTTACGGTGCCTTCTGGGCCAGAAGCACAGCCCAGCCCGGCCGAGAATGTTGCGCCGGTGCCGGTTGCGCCGCCTCCGCCCGAGGCCGCGCCTGATGAAATCGAAACCCCGGCCGTATCTTTGGACGAGGGGGCCGAGACCCAGCAGGAACAGCAGGATCAGACCGCCCCCGAGGAAAAGGCTGACGAGATTGTGACCGAAGCGGAAGAGCCCAAAGAAAACGCTCCCCGAACATCGCCGCGCCCGCGGATCCGTCCCAACCGCCCGACACCACCGGTCGAGCCCGAAGTGGCGGAGACGCCCGAGCCCGAACCCACAGAGCCCGCGCAGACGGAAACAGCCATCAACGATGCGCTGGCCGAGGCGTTGGGACAAGGGAGTGAACCCTCTGGTCCGCCCTTGACCAGTGGCGAAAAGGACGCGATGCGATTGGCCGTTTCCCAATGCTGGAACGTCGGGTCCTTGTCCACGGATGCTCTGCAGACAGTTGTTGTTGTCGGATTTTCGTTGACCCCTGATGGCAAGGTGGTTGGCGGCAGCTTGCACATGATCGACAGCTCAGGCGGTTCTGACGGCGCAGCCAGACAAGCCTATGAGGCCGCTCGACGTGCCATTTTGCGCTGTGGAGCCAAAGGATATGACCTGCCAACCGATAAATACGAGCATTGGCAGGATATTGAGATTACATTCAATCCCGAGAGGATGCGGATCAAATGATGAGATTTCTGACCAGCCTGTTGCTTGGCCTGACACTGGTGTCGGCACCTGTTCACGCCCAAAGTGGACCGCTTCGCTTGGAATTGGATCAGGGGATTATCGAACCCTTGCCCTTTTCGGTTCCGAATTTTGTGCCGGACAGCACAGCAGCTGCGCAATATGCCCAGGATATCTCGCGGGTTGTGGCCGCCGATCTAACCGGAACAGGGCTGTTCCGCGAAATTCTGTCTGATGCTTTCATCAGCCAAGTGGCCAGCTTTGAAGATCCCGTTCGGTTCGCGGATTGGAAAGCCATCAATGCCGAGGCTTTGGTGACAGGTGCTGTGAATGTGTCGGGCAATCGCCTGACGGTGCGGTTCAGGGTCTGGGATGTGTTTTCTGGGCAGGAGCTGGGCAACGGTCTGCAGTTTGCCGGGACGACTGAAGGGTGGCGGCGCATGGCCCATAAAGTGGCGGATCAAGTCTATAGCCGTGTAACGGGCGAGGGCGCCTATTTCGATAGTCGTGTTGCCTTTGTCTCTGAAAGTGGTCCCAAGGATCAGCGCCTGAAGCGCCTGGCGATCATGGATTATGACGGCGCGAATGTGCAGTACCTGACCGACAGTGCCGCCATTGTTCTGGCACCACGCTTTTCACCTGCCGGTGATCAACTGCTTTATACCAGTTACGAATCCGGTCAGCCGCGCATCTATGTTCTGGATATCGAGCGGGTCAGGCGGACTGAGTTGAACACCCAGGGCGGCACGATGAGCTTTTCGCCCCGGTTTTCGCCGGATGGACGGTCGATCGTCTATTCGCTTATTCAGGGCGGCAATACGGACCTGTGGAAAATGGATCTGGCTTCCGGGCAAAGCGTGCGGCTGACCAATACGCCTGCGATTGAAACCGCCCCCAGCTATTCGCCGGACGGTTCCCAGATCGTGTTTGAAAGCGACCGTTCGGGCACGCCACAGCTTTACATCATGCCCGCAAACGGGGGCGAGGCGACGCGGATCAGCTTTGGTCAGGGACGTTATGGAACGCCGGTCTGGTCCCCCCGTGGCGATCTGGTTGCGTTTACCAAGCAGAATAAAGGCCGATTTCATATCGGTGTCATGCGAACAGATGGCAGCGAAGAGCGTTTGCTGACCTCGTCGTTTCTGGACGAAGGACCGACATGGTCCCCTAATGGTCGCGTGATCATGTTCACCCGAGAAACCCAGGGCGCAAGTGGCCGGGCGACGCTGTATTCGGTGGATATCTCGGGACGCAACCTGCGCCCGATCCGCACCCCGGATGGGGGCAGCGATCCGTCATGGGGCCCACTGCAGAATTGATCACGGCTGCTGGCAGGAAAAGTTCACAAGGAACCTGCACTGTGCTACAGAGACGGCAATAAAGAGAAAAAACAACGAGGCACCTGAGATGAACGTATTGGGCAAAATCCTAGCACTAGGTGTGTTTGGCGCGTTGGCAGCCTGCACCAATAACGATCCGTCTGCGCTGGGCGGCGGCTTTGGCAATGGCGCAAACGGCGGGCTGGCCGCGGGCTCTCCAAGTGATCCGCGCTCGCCTGCATATTTCCAGCAAACTGTTGGTGACCGGGTTCTGTTTTCGGTCGATCAGTCGACGCTTACTCCGCAGGCGCAGTCAGTGCTGCAGGGGCAGGCCGACTGGCTGATGGCCAACCCCGACTTTGTGGCAACGATCGAAGGCCATGCGGATGAGCAGGGCACGCGTGAGTATAACCTCGCACTGGGTGCGCGCCGGGCAAATGCCGCCCGCGAGTTCCTGATTTCCCGCGGAGTAGCGGGCAACCGGCTGACAACTGTCAGCTTTGGCAAAGAGCGTCCGATCGAGATTTGCAGCACCGAGGACTGCTATTCGAAAAACCGTCGTGCAGTGACGGTGCTGACCGGATCAACTTTGGGATAAGACGATGAAACTAGCAGGATGGGTTCTGGCCGCAGTTTTGGCGACCGCCGGTTTGGCACAAGCACAGGATCAGCAAACCTTGGCGGATATCCGGCAGGAACTGACGGTGCTGCATGTGGAAATTCAGCGGCTCAAGCGCGAGTTTTCAACAACCGGCTCTCCGGCCCCGAACCTGTCCGGCAGTTCGATACTTGAACGTGTTGATGCCATAGAGGCCGAGTTGCAGCGCCTGACGCGCCAGACCGAGCAGTTGAACCAGCGTGTACAGAATATTGTATCCGACGGCACCAACCGCATCGGTGATCTTGAGTTTCGGTTGGTCGAACTGGAAGGCGGCGACCTGAGTACGCTCGGTGATACAACAACTCTGGGCGGAGAAACGGACATCACATCCGCAGCCCCTGCTGCTCCGACAGCGCCAACCGATTCCGACCTGGGTGAGTTGGCAGTAGGCGAGCAAGCGGATTTCAATGCTGCTGCTCAGGCGCTGGCCGATGGAAACTTCCAGGCCGCTGCGGATCAGTTCGCAGTATTCGATACATCATATCCCGGAAGCCCGCTTGCGCCCGAAGCACACCTAAAGCGCGGGCAGGCGTTGGAAGGCATTGGCGACACCCGCGAAGCTGCAAGGGCTTTTCTGGCCAGCTTCACGGGTGATTCCGAAGGCGCCTATGCGCCTGAGGCTTTGTTCGAACTGGGTGCTGCTCTGGGCCGTCTGGGACAGACCGAACAGGCGTGTATCACACTGAGCGAGGTTAGCGTCCGGTTCCCGGCCTCGGCATTGGCCTCCAGCGCCACGCAGGAAATGACGTCACTGGGTTGTACTTGACCACACAAGGCACACTCCTGAAATCCGAACTCCGGGCGCGATTGCCGGAAAACCTTCCGCGCCGTCTAGGCGTTGCGGTGTCCGGTGGCGGTGACTCGGTTGCTTTGCTGAGTTTGTTGAAGCACATCGCCCAAGAGGAACAGGTTGAGCTGTTTGTCGCCACGGTGAACCACAATCTGCGCCCCGAAGCGGTGGCGGAGGCAGATTGGGTGGCGCAGCTTGCCCAGGGTCTGGGCCTTCCACATGAGACGTTGCACTGGCAGGGGTGGGACCAGACAGGTAACCTGCAGGATAGGGCGCGGCAGGCCCGGTACCAGTTGCTGTCAGACTGGGCGCGTGACAGGCAGATCGGCGCGATTGCCCTGGGACACACCGCCGATGATCAAGCCGAAACCATGCTGATGCGATTGGCGCGCGCTGCTGGTGTGACGGGATTGTCCGGCATGCCCGCAATGCGGAACTATCAAGGGATCATGCTGCTGCGGCCGATGTTGGGGATCACCCGGCAACAACTGCGCGATTATCTTGCCAAGATTGGGGCAGATTGGATCGAGGATCCATCGAATCACGACCGGCGGTTTGATCGTATCAAGGCGCGCGACGCGTTGACCGGCTTGTCCGAAATTGGGATTTCGGCGCATTCTCTGTCCCGCGTTGCTGAAAACCTTGCTCAAGCCCGTGAAGCATTAGAGCAGATTACGCAGGATTCCGCCCGTCAGGTCCTGAGTGTCGATGGCGGCGATATCTGTGTCGATCGCGCGCAATTTTCCACTCTGCCTGCGGAAATTCGACGTCGTCTTCTTACAGGTTGTGTCCGCTGGATTGCGGGCCGCGGATATCCACCGCGTCAGGCTGCAACAGACCGGGCGCTGCTCGCGATTGATCAGGGTGAGGCGGCGACGATAGGTGGATGCCTCTTGATCCCAAAAGCCGATAAAATGTGGATTTGCAGAGAGCTAAATGCCGTTGAGAGCGAAACCGGCGCACCCGGTCAGATTTGGGATGGACGGTGGATCCTGTCTGGCCCGGCGATTCCCGACGCGCAGGTTCACCCGTTAGGTGCGGCTGGTTTGCAGGCCGTGCCAGATTGGCGTGCACTTGGAAAACCGCGCGCCGCGCTTCTGGCGTCTCCGTCCGTCTGGAGTGGAGAGGTCTTGGTATCTGCACCTATGGTGGGTTTCTCAAATGGTTGGCTTGCAGAACTGACGCCAGAAGAGCCCGAGTTTCACTCTTCGGTTTTATCGCATTGAACCTGCTTGAATCATCTCTATTTTAAAGAGCAACCCGGCAGATCCCCATCTGCCGAAATCTTTTGGGAGATTTTTCTTGGGCAACGCTCGTAACATCGCCTTTTGGGTCGTTCTGTTTTTGCTGATCCTTGCACTGTTCAATCTGTTCAGCGGACCAGGTGGAACGCTTCAGAGCAATGAAAGAACCTATTCTGATTTCGTGACCGCTGTTGAAGGCGGCGAAGTCAAAAACGTGACATTGGATGGCGAGCAAATTCGCTATACCACGCAAAGCGGCGCAAGCTATGTCACGATCAAGCCCGGCGATGCCGAGGTGACCAAACTGCTGATCGATGAAAGCATCCCGGTTCAGGCTGTGAAACAACAGCAATCGGGCATTCAGTCTTTCCTGGTCACTCTTCTTCCTTTCCTGCTGCTGATCGGTGTCTGGGTCTACTTCATGAACCGGATGCAGGGTGGCGGCAAAGGTGGCGCGATGGGCTTTGGCAAGTCCAAAGCCAAGATGCTGACCGAAAAGCATGGCCGTGTAACTTTTGATGATGTCGCTGGCATCGACGAGGCCAAGGAAGAACTGGAAGAGATCGTAGAATTCCTGCGCAATCCGCAGAAATTCAGTCGTCTGGGTGGCAAGATTCCAAAAGGCGCTTTGTTGGTGGGCCCTCCGGGGACCGGTAAAACGCTGCTGGCCCGCGCCATTGCGGGTGAGGCGGGTGTGCCCTTCTTCACCATTTCGGGTTCGGACTTTGTTGAGATGTTCGTCGGTGTCGGTGCATCCCGTGTCCGCGACATGTTCGAACAGGCCAAGAAAAACGCTCCCTGTATCGTCTTTATTGACGAGATTGACGCCGTTGGCCGCCATCGTGGTGCCGGTTATGGCGGGGGTAATGACGAACGTGAACAAACGCTCAACCAGTTGCTCGTCGAGATGGACGGGTTCGAGGCCAATGAGGGCGTGATTATCCTGGCGGCCACCAACCGTAAGGACGTTTTGGACCCAGCGCTGCTGCGTCCAGGCCGTTTCGACCGCAACGTGACTGTCGGCAACCCCGACATCAAAGGCCGCGAGAAGATCCTGGGCGTTCACGCACGCAAGACGCCCCTCGGACCTGATGTCGATCTGCGCATCATCGCGCGCGGGACTCCGGGCTTCTCGGGTGCTGATCTTGCCAACCTCGTGAATGAGGCCGCGCTGATGGCCGCCCGCGTCGGTCGCCGCTTTGTTACCATGGAAGATTTCGAGAATGCCAAGGACAAGGTGATGATGGGTGCCGAGCGCCGCTCCATGGTGCTGACCCAGGACCAGAAGGAAAAGACTGCCTATCACGAATCAGGGCATGCCGTTGTTGGTATGACGCTGCCGTTGTGTGATCCGGTCTATAAGGCAACGATCATTCCGCGTGGTGGTGCGCTGGGCATGGTGGTGTCACTGCCAGAAATGGACCGCCTGAACTATCACCGCGATGAGTGTGAGCAAAAGCTGGCCATGACCATGGCCGGTAAGGCGGCTGAGGTGATCAAATATGGCGAGGACCATGTCTCGAACGGTCCGGCGGGCGATATCATGCAGGCCAGCCAACTGTCGCGCGCGATGGTGATGCGCTGGGGCATGTCGGACAAGGTCGGCAATATCGACTATGCCGAAGCGCATGATGGCTATTCAGGCAACACTGCCGGGTTCTCGGTCTCGGCCCATACCAAGGAACTGATCGAGGAAGAGGTCAAGCGCCTGATCCAGCAAGGATATGAGCGTGCGCATCAGATCCTTTCAGAACAGAACGAGCAATGGGAACGTCTGGCCCAAGGGCTGCTGGAATATGAAACCCTGACCGGTGACGAGATCAAACGCGTCATGAATGGCGAGCCGCCCAGCGAAAGCGATGACGAGGGCGATAAACCTGATGAGGGCAGCGCCCCCAGCGTGACAGCCATTCCGAAAACCAAGGTTAAGAAAACTCCGCCCGATGGCGGGATGGAGCCGGAACCAACGGCTTAAACTTTCAAAGACCCGGGCCTGTCCCGGGTCTTTTTTCTTTTCAATCGCGAAGGTTTGCCCTCTATTCCGCATCAGATGTCAGTTCTGAAAAAGGGATAAATATGCCGGTATTGCGCGAAACCGAATTCACGGGAGAAGTTGTTTGGTTGGGCCACGTACCAGCAGGTGAAACTCTCCGGGCCAATGCCGTGGACAGTCTGGATTTGGGTTTCTCGGGTGATCAAGGCGCGCGTCACGAAGGCGTGAATCGTACCTCTTGCGTGCGAGTCAAAAACCTGTACCCGGTAGGCACCGAAATTCGCAATGTGCGGCAGTTATCGATCCTGTCCGCAGAAGAACTTGATGCCATCGCGCAGGAAATGGGCTTGGGTAAGCTGGACCCGTCCCATCTGGGGGTCAGCATTGTCTTGCGCGGCATTCCGGATTTCACCCATATTCCGCCCTCGTCTCGTTTGCAGGTGGAAAATGGCGTGGCGCTGACGATCGACATGGAAAACCGGCCCTGTATCCTGCCGGGGCGCGAGATCGAGGCTGACTTGCCCGGGTATGGTGCGGCCTTCAAGCCTGCAGCGCAGGGACGGCGGGGGGTCACGGCTTGGGTCGAAAGACCCGGAGAGCTGAACCTGGGCGATGAGCTTACACTGTTTGTCCCCGATCAGAGAGCCTGGACACCATAAGGGACCGCAATTTCCGATCGGAAGGTGCCGATGTGACGCTACGACGTTTCAAGGCGCAATTATGTCGGAATCCATAGCCACCAATTTGGTACACAACGGTATGGAGTGAGCAGCGCCGGCGTTCTGCGTCGGGTTTGCACGGAATTCAATCAGGGACCGAAACCCAATGAGCTATAAATCTGACATCGAAATTGCGCGTGAGGCGAAGAAGAAGCCGATTCAGGAGATTGGTGCGAAGATCGGCATCGAATCTGCTGATCTTCTGCCCTATGGCCATGACAAGGCAAAGGTGAGCCAGGACTTCATCAATTCGGTTCAGGGCCGTGAGGACGGCAAGCTGATTCTGGTGACGGCGATCAACCCGACGCCTGCGGGTGAGGGTAAGACGACGACGACTGTGGGTCTGGGTGACGGTCTGAACCGGATCGGCAAGAACGCGATGATCTGTATCCGTGAGGCTTCGCTGGGCCCGAACTTTGGCATGAAGGGCGGCGCTGCGGGTGGTGGTTACGCGCAGGTTGTTCCGATGGAAGAGATGAACCTGCACTTCACCGGTGACTTTCACGCCATCACCAGCGCCCATTCACTGCTGTCGGCGATGATCGACAACCACATCTACTGGGGCAATGAGTGCGAGATCGACATTCGCCGTGTAGCGTGGCGTCGTGTGGTCGACATGAACGACCGCGCGCTGCGTCAGATCACGGCCAGCTTGGGTGGCGTATCGAACGGTTTCCCGCGCGAGACCGGCTTTGATATCACCGTGGCCTCTGAGGTTATGGCGATCCTGTGCCTGGCCAATGATCTGAAAGATCTGGAAAAGCGGTTGGGTGACATCATCGTCGCGTATCGCCGCGACAAGACAGCCGTGTATTGCCGCGACATCAAGGCCGAAGGCGCGATGACGGTGCTGCTGAAGGACGCGATGCAGCCGAACCTGGTGCAGACGCTGGAAAACAACCCGGCCTTTGTCCATGGCGGCCCGTTTGCCAACATTGCACATGGCTGTAACTCGGTCATTGCGACCAAGACCGCGCTGAAGGTTGCTGACTATGTGGTGACCGAAGCGGGCTTTGGGGCCGATCTGGGCGCCGAGAAATTCATGAACATCAAGTGCCGCAAGGCGGGTATCGCGCCGTCGGCTGTGGTGCTGGT
>NZ_JBXWOB010000017.1:0-67596 GCF_059610685.1 Ruegeria sp. CDSC052 | reverse complement strand
CAGGTGCCCGAAGGTCTTCCTCTCAGCAATCGCCATCGCAGCTCTCGTCATCTATTGGCTATGAGTCCTGACCCTAGCGGACAAAACGGCCATTCGGTCAAACCATAGCGGGCAAATTGGGTCGAATTGAATCAAGGGCAATTATTTCATCGATTAATTAGATTTCCCAAAATCGATCCTTCCCGAACCATTGCTACTTAAGTCGAAAATTGCATTCAATCTACACCTGCACGCGGCAACAAAGCGTCGCCGCCAATCGAAATTTACTCGGCTGGTGACCAATTTGGGCCGGGATCATAGGTCGATATCTCAGCTGTTATTTCAAGCGTATCCGGCCCAAAGTCCGCTTCGAACACGGTGCCGTTTTCACCCACGAGAAAAGAATGGATACCCGTTTCTCCGTAGTCCGCAGGCACCGCAAGCAAGGCGTGACCTGCCACGAACCGATCGCCGACAAAATAGGAATAGGCACCACCCGGAGCATTTGGTCCCTGCCCCTGCAAAATTGCGAAGTAGTAACCGAGGAAAGGTTCGGGTTCGAAATCATCCGCACCGTCGCTCCACCCCGAGGCGGTGGCGCGGGCAAGGGCTTCACCGACAAAACTGTCTTCTTCTGGCCAGAAGAGGCCGTTTCGTGCGCCGGGATCCGATATGATCGTTTGGGCAAATTCCATGACGCCATCGCCATTGTGGTCCACAAGACGAAACGCCGCCTGAAGATCAACATAGGCCTCAAGCGTTTCGATTACTTCCAATTCATTCAGTCCGATTTCACGGGCGGAAAGCTCCTCTACCCCGGCTTCTAAATCAAACTTCCAACCATTCTCAGCTTTCAGAATTGGGATCGGAAAGGGCCAACTATCTTCGCCAAGCAGAAGAAAAACCCCATCATCCTCGGGCTGAAAGCGGTATCCTTCAGCATACATGCCAAGCACTTCCTGCCTTCTTTGCTGATCTTCCACCGGATCACCCGTTCCGATTAGATCTTCTGCCTCTGGTCCGAAAATCTCGAGCAGCTTATTCTGGTCATCGGCCCTTAAAGCTTCGACAAAAGCGTCCAGCGCGGTTTGCGGAGTTTCGAACAGGGCACCGTCGGAAAACGCCGGTCCTGTAGCCACTGCGATCACTAAAATAGAAAAAACCGATTTACGCATGTTACCGCCTCCCCTTGCCTTTGGCAGCATGTCCCCGTTTGGACGCCTTGTGAGCTTTGCCGCCTGAAGATTTTTTCTTCATAGCCTTACCTTTGGACGCAGCGGGTTTTTGCTGAGCCGTGGCCTTTTTTACCTGAGGTTTCTTAGCTGCTTGCGGTTTCTTTTTGACAGGCTTCTTCGCCGCATCTGGCCGTTTCGTCCGATCGATGGCCTGCTGCTTGGCAGCAGCCTTGTCCCGATCAACGTTACCGCGATTCACCTGCGGCAAGGACTTGCCCCCACTACCTCGATTGGCCAGAGCACCGCTCGCGATAGCCCCCGCCCCTGCACCAGCTGCAACTGCTGCCGCGCCTCCCCTGCTAATGTCTGCAGCACCGGATTCACTGCTCAGTTTTGCGCGGAGTTCGTCCGTGCGACCCTCGGGGCGGTTGACAGGCAGGTCGCCGCGACCACCTTCCGGCCTTTTGTGATCAGCGATCTTGTCCCGGGCTTCCTTTTTTCGGTCAGGATCGGGTTTCCATCCGATATCAGTTCGGTCACCAAGATCTATATCGTTACCGATATTGACGTTGCCGTCGACGTCTATGTCGATGTCCGGGTTTCTGTATATCGGGCCACCGCCCCATCCGCCGCAATTCCGGCACCCCCAATAGTCATACCAATCGTCGTCATCGTCGAAAATCTCGTCGATCAGCGCCACGGTGCCAAATGTCAGCAAGGCCGCGCCCACTACGTCCCCGGTCGACGGGCCGGTATAGACAGTCTCGGGATTATATTGCGGGACGTACACTGTTTCGGGTTGTGTCGGAGTAATTACAACCGTTTCTTCATCAGATACCTCGACAGTTTGCTCGGGCCCGGAAACAAGAGCTCCGCTGTCAATTGCCTGATCCCGCATTACCTGCACCGCATCCAGTACATCGTCGGACTGGGCCAGCATGGCGGTGCCGACTGTCTCGGTCCAATCGATGTGGGTGGCCATTTGACCGACGACTTCGGGGAACGCCGTGGCCAATACACTTACAGACGGATCCCAGCCCATAGTTTCGATTTCCGGCTCGAGCTCTACGGGGTCGCGGTCGGCGTTATCCAACAAATATCGTTCTGCCTTAACAATCTCCAGTGGCTGAGTGGCCGCAACAAATATCTGTATGAGTAGAGTGTCGGGAAAAAGAGCCACCGGGGCGACCAAAGTTTGCAACTCAGCATCAGATAGAAGATCGGATGAAGTCTCAGACGTAACTTCCGTTGCAACAGTATCGGACGCCTCTTGTGCAAACAGGGCGTTAGATGCGCTTAAACTGAGAGCAAATATTATATATCTAAACATATTGCGATCCTTCAATTTATCGAAGGATCGCCTAAGACCGTGATTCTGGCAACTGGCCTGCCAAATGGAGGATCATTTAGTAAAACATGGTCATTGGTCAAGCTGGCTTGAGCGGTCAATTTACTTACAAGGCCAGCTTCTATGGCGCAGGGCGATTAACTCCCAACAAAACTGTTTTGCGCGACAAGCCTCAGGGATTAATGGGGGCGAAAACATACAGAGCTTTTAGTGCTTCGCTCGGCTCCACCCCCGGCAAAGCGAGACGAAATATCTCTTCCATTGTGCCCTGAGCATACATTTCTGACAGAATACTATCGACAACGAGTCGAAAGTTATCATCACCCCTCGCAATAGCCAATCCTTGCTTTTCTATCGTCAGTATTTCCTGGGATAGTTTGAATTTGCCCTTTAGCCCCGCAGCAATGTAGTTGACCAGCAAAATCGACTGATCTGCAAAATAGGCGTCAATTTCACCGTCTCGAAGTGCTTTGATACCGTCTGGGTGTGAAGCGAACCGCACCATTTCTGCGTCGATACCTGCAGCTTCAAATGAATTCAGAACGGACGCTTCTGTTGTTGTGCTGCTTCTCATTCCAACCTTCTTTCCCGCGAGTGCACCCATGGTGCCTTCAGCCTCGATCGGTAACAATATGGACGTGCCATCGACATAAGTTGGAATTGAGAAATCAACAATTTCGCGTCGGGAAAGTGTAATCGACGCTGCCCCGCAGAGCATATCCACCTCTCCGGAAGCTACTTTGTCGAAACGATCCTTAGAGTCGACCGGAATGAACTGAACATTCAAATCCTTCAATTCCAGTTTCTGCGCAATTACCTTCGCTACATGATCGCAAATCAACGGTGACAGACCAAACGGGCGACCTTGGTCGTTAATGTAAGACAACGGAGCAGCATCTGTTCGAAAACCAAATCGGATTTCGTTGTTTTTTGTTATCCTGTCGATTGTTTGGGCAACCGCGCCGGTTGTGAATAGAATCGTCACAATAAGTATAGAAAGCAAGCGCATGGTTTTTCCCTCTTTAGTGGCGTAACACCCTTGTGGAGGTGAAAAGCACCCTGTGTCGAGAGTAAAACACATTGTGTCGCCTAGGAGTCGGTCTGTTGATGAGAGGTGCTGGCATGGCGACGAATCGAAAGCACACCCTCGCAATATTGGAAGATAACCGAATACATTTGCACCTGCTCAGGGCTTAACGCGAGAGAAAAGTCTTGTGGGAAGAGCTTATGCTCGAAGTTTCAAAGGACCCGCGTCAACTGCAAGTCGTTGCGACAACACAACACCGCACCAGTATATTTTCGTGGTGCAAACTGTTGACCTTCGCCGTGACGCTGTACGTTAGGGTTGATTTTCAACGGTGAGGTTGAGCGAAGGGTAATGGGAATTGAACTAAAATGGAGTTTGGCGGAACTTGGGGCGCGTAAAACCGTACCTTTTGCCTTTGTGTGTTTGCTGTTCTTCGCATCCTGCGCAACCACGAACCCAGAACTTTTGAAGTCCGAGTTGAACGCTCGACCCAGTGCACAGAATGCGTCGCCAAGCGACTACGCCGGCGAAGTTCAATTTAGCATCTCAAACAAGATTCCCGCTCGTGGGAAAAACCTACCTTACACATTTAACGCGGGCATCAGCAGTGTGACGTCAACGCGCCTAGGTTTCCGGGGGCTCTTAGATCTGCGAGAAATCCAAGTCCAAGCGCAAGCGCTTCTGTCGGGTACTCTGGAACAAAGTTGCTCTTTGAATGTTGACTTTGAACTCGACGACGCCCGCGCCAGCGGTGATCTCATTGAACTCGTAGGCTCAGTGGACGTCGAGCTTTATCGTTGTCGAAACGAAGAATCCGAGGGAACCAACGGGCGTGGAGTTCGCTTTATCTCGACGACTGTTGGGATCGCCGCAGCGGCACGCGCCAATGTTCAAGATCAATGCGTTCACTTTGATCTTGCCGACGTCGTGCTTCAACCTACTGGGTTTGTCGGCGGGTTGGTTAACCTAATTGGCCTCACGGAGCGTGTCGAGGAGGTCGTTCTCACCAAGGCAAAGGAGTTCACCGAAGAGAATGTGATTTGTCCGGAGATGCCTTCGGAGCTTTCTTCGTTGAATCCGGTTCTCGACGCCGGCGGTACACGAGAAATTGGTGACGGTGGCATCGGTGTTGCGTTGAGCGGCTCAATCGACACCAGTGCGATGACGATGATGGAACTCCTGGCGGTTATGCAATCTCGCGGTATTGTTGGGGGGGCAGGATGATGGATCGGATCTTTCTTCTGATACTAGCTACTGCCGGGCTTTTCGGATCCGCGCTGCTGGCTGAAGAGGTTACCTTCGAAGCAAACGGGGACGTCAAGCTAGGAGATCGTGAGTTTCCCGTTGATCTGGCATTGAGACTAAAAGATGTGAACGCGACAAGGATCTCAATCGAAAGTGTCATAGACCTACGCCGAGCAAACGAAATACTTGTAGAGGAACTCAAACGAGCCGCGTTTGTAGATGTCTGCAACGCACTGATCGGCGTGACCGAAGCAACGGCCCGTGCCGACGATACAGTGATTTCGCTAAGTGGGAGGATCGAAGCAGAGCTTTTCCGATGCGAAAGCCGCAGCGGCGGTGGATCTATACGCGGCGAGAACACTTTCGCTGGTGGTTTGATGGTGGGTGCTTCCGCTTCGGCCGAATTCAAAGATGACTGCCTTTTTTTCCGTTTGGATGACCTGAGACTTGCTCCGGATCAACTCACCGAGTCGTCCGATGCAAAGGGTAATGTCGAAAAGGTTCGGCAGGTATTCATCGAGACCGCGAACGTAATACTTCAAAGAAACCCGGTATGCCCAGAACTACCTCCCGAACTTGTCTCTCTCTCGCCAACTTACGACGCCGGTGGCACACGGGAGTTAGGGGAAGGTGGCGTCGGACTGTTCTTCCGAGGTTCAATCGAAACGAGTACTGAGGCGATTATTGACATCCTTCAGGTACTCCAGTCGAAGAAGGTGCTTCCACCTCCGCCCCGCTGAACCTAGTCAACGGTTAGTGCGGCAGATAGAATTTAATTATTTCGAAGAACAGGAACGAGTCGTAGAAATATGCATTTAACGTAGCATCATTCGTGCAATAGATGAGGTCGAAAATGATCCGTTTTGCATCTGTTCTTACCTTTTTTCTTGCTTTTTTTGCGCCCATGCCGAGGACATCCCGAGCACTCAACCCGGCGACAGGCAGTATTCACCTTATCCACGGCAGAGCTTCCCCAATCAGGTCTTTCTTGGCGACACTCATTTGCATACGTCCTACTCTGCAGATGCCGGTATGATCGACAATGTGCTAGGCCCTGAAGAAGCCTACCGCTTTGCCAAGGGCGAGGTGGTGATATCCAGCACCGGTGTCGAAGCTAGGCTGCACTGACCATTGAACTTTTTGGTGGTTGCCGATCACGCCGAGAACTTGGGTCTCGCGCCGCTGTTGGCAGCGAAAGACGCCACGCTTTTCACGCCTGAGTTTGGTCAACAACTTAACGCTGCCGTTGAACCCACTGCGAACCCGATCCGTTTCGAAGAAGTCGTGGGCGGCATCGGTGGCGACGAGAAGGTTGCCCAATATGCATGGCAAACTTCGGCGTCGGGAATGGCGGCAGTTTGGGCAAGAGAAAACACACGCGAGGCCATTTGGCACGCTCTTGCTGGGAAAGAAGTCTACGCAACCACAGGTCCGCGCATGCGCATTCGCGTTTTTGCCGGATACGATTTTGAAGATACGGACCTGCCGCGTGCAGATTTTGCCGCGTATGGATATGAAGGAGGCGTCCCGATGGAGCCAATCTAGACCGCATTCAAATCGTCAAAGGGTGGTTAAATAGCGACGGGACAACTTCGGAACGCGTTTACGATATATCTTGCGGCGGGCGCGAACTAGTGAACGCGAAGTGTGGCGGACCCGTTGGCGGCACGGTTGACGTTGAGAGCGCTACTTGGACAAACGATATTGGTCAGGCAATTCTATCCGGGTATTGGGAAGACCCCGATTACGATCCGGAACAAAGCTCTTTCTACTATGCCAGAGTGTTGGCAATACCAACGCCACGTTGGACAACATACGATGCCAAAGTGCTCGGAACCGAGATCCCTGACGAAGCCCCACGGTCGATACAAGAGAGGCATACACATCGTCAATCTGGCACACACCTTAGGGACGATTGTTATAAGGCTGAAACCAGAATTTACTTGTTCCGCTTTGGGCTCAAACTACCCCTTCAACGCTTCTGCATGAACAATTGGCTTTCGGTCACGTTTACCCAAACCCCTTCAGGCGATATCCGTGTGCCGTAGACCAGTTTCTCGACACCCCTAGCTTGGGCCGCCTCGAACGCCGCTGCATAGGTCGGGTCGATATCTGCGGCCAATGCAATTCGTTCACAATCAGTGCGCTGGACCAGATACAGCAGGATTGCGCGATGCCCCTGGTCCACCATAGCTGTCAGATCCCCTAGATGTTTGGTTCCGCGCGCTGTGACGCTGTCGGGGAATTCGGCCAGACCGGGTTCGCGAGACAGGGTCACGCATTTGACCTCGACATAAGCGTCCTGAAGGCCCGGCTGGGTCAGCAGGAAATCAACGCGGCTGTTCTCGCCGTATTTCACCTCGGGGCGCACGGTTTCATACATTGCCAGTTCGGGGATCTCCCGCGCGATCAATGCCGCGCGCAACGCCCGGTTCGGGACGGATGTATCCACGCCGGTGAAATGCCCGTTTTCGTGATCGACCAGCCGCCAGCCATATTTCAGCTTTTTCTTCGGGTCGTCATTGGGCTCCAACCATATTTTCTCGCCCGGTTCGGCCAGTCCCATCATCGAGCCGGGATTGGCGCAATGCGCTGTCACCTCGCGCCCGTCCTTAAGCCTGCAATCGGCTAGAAAGCGTTTATAGCGGCGGATCAGGTGGGCGGGGACAAGAGGGGTTTCAAATCGCATGCTTCAGGGCCTATACCTGCGGAAAGGGTCGATCAAGGGGGCGCAGGCCATGCAAAATCCAACCGCAGCCATGCTGGTGATCGGGGATGAAATCCTGTCGGGTCGCACCCGCGACGCAAACATGCATTATCTCGCGCAGGAGCTGACCAAGCAGGGGATCGACCTGAAAGAGGTCCGTGTGGTCAGCGATGACGCCGCTGCAATCGAAGCCGCCGTTCAGGCGTTGTCGGCAAAGTTTGATCATGTCTTCACCAGCGGCGGGATTGGACCGACCCATGATGATATCACCGCCGATTGCATCGCCCGTGCCTTTGGCGCACATATCGACATCCGCGACGATGCCCGCGCTTTGCTTGAAGCGCATTACGAGAAATCCGGGCTGGAACTGAACGCTGCCCGTTTGCGCATGGCGCGCATCCCTGATGGTGCCACGCTGATCGACAATCCGGTGTCGACTGCGCCAGGCTTTACCATCGGCAATGTTCATGTGATGGCTGGGGTGCCCTCGGTCTTTCAGGCGATGGTGGCGAGTGTATTGCCGGGTCTGACCGGCGGTGTTCCTCTGCTGTCCCAAACTTTGCGGGTGGATCGCGGCGAAGGCGATATCGCCGCCCCCCTTGCGGCACTCGCAGCGGATTTTCAGGATCTGTCCATCGGGTGTTATCCGTTTCAGATCAACGGTGTGTTTGGCGCCAATGTGGTCATTCGCGGAACCGAAGGTGCCCGGATCGACGCGGCCTCAACCCGGTTGGCGAAAGAGCTTGGTCTGTGAGCGTTACCTGGCCTGACGTCGTCGAGGGTACATGGCCATCTGCGCAGCGCCAAAAGCTGGGGCCGTTTCTGGTGCGTCAGGGTCTGGGCGGCGGATCGCGGGTAAGTGCGGCCAATGCGCTGGGGCCTGCCTCGGATGAGGATATTGCGGCGGCCGAGGTCGCGATGCAGGCACTGGGACAAAAGCGCATCTTTTGCCTGTGGCCAGGGGACGAGGCGCTGGATACGCAGCTTGAAGGCCGGGGCTATTCCGTGTTGGATCCGGTCAATATTTACACCTGCCCGGTTGAGCATCTGACTGATCTTCCGCTCCCCCGCGTAACGGTGTTCTCGATATGGGAGCCGCTGGCAATCATGCGTGAGATCTGGGCCGAGGGCGGGATTGGACCAGAGCGGCTGGCCGTGATGGAGCGAGCCCCGGGTCCAAAGACCGGCCTGCTGCTTCGCTATAGTGACCAACCTGCTGGTACTGGATTTGTTGCGATGCATGGGGACGTGGCCATGGTCCACGCACTTGAGATTTTGCCCGCTCATCGCCGTCAGGGCCTGGGCCAATGGGCGATGCGCGCGGCTGCGCTCTGGGCACAGGATCAGGGCGCCGGGACGCTCAGCGTGATTTGCACCAAGGCGAATGCGGGGGCCAATGGCCTTTATCGCGCGCTTGGGATGGAGCTTGCCGGAGAATACCATTACCGTCAGCTGGTTGAAGGAGAGAACCCAAAGTGACCGATCTTGCCCTGCCCACCGCGCTGAACCTTCCGATGGCTGATCCGCTGCCGCCCGAGACGCAGAAATACTTCGACATTTGCGTCGAAAAGCTGGGGTTTGTGCCCAATGTCCTGCGGGCCTATGCCTTTGACATCGACAAGCTGAACGCGTTCACCGCGATGTATAACGATCTGATGCTGGCCGATAGCGGGCTGTCCAAGCTCGAGCGTGAGATGATCGCGGTGGTCGTGTCGGCAATAAACAAGTGTTTCTATTGCCTTGTCGCACATGGTGCGGCTGTCAGGCAGTTGTCCGGTGATCCGCAGCTGGGTGAAATGTTGATCATGAACTACCGGGTTGCGCCTTTGGATCAGCGGCAGCGTGCCATGCTGGATTTTGCGGCTAAAATGACCACCGAAAGCACCAAGATCGAAGAGCCTGACCGGCAGGTCCTGCGCGATGCCGGGTTTAGCGACCGCGATATCTGGGACATTGCCAATGTGACCGGCTTTTTCAACATGTCGAACCGTGTTGCAAGCGCGACCGCGATGTCCCCCAACCCCGAGTATCACGCCCAATCAAGATGATCCGCCGCCTCGCCATATTCCTGTTGCTCATTGCGTCGCCCGTTGTCGGCCAAGAGCTGACGCTGCCTTCGGGCGCGCGTCTGGTCAGCGACCGCACAAGCCCGCTCGACAGCTATGACCTGCCCACCGGCCCCTACGTCGACGGAACAGTCCCAGCGCGCCGGGTCGAAGGGCGGGTCGAGCGCTATACCTGGCGGCTGCAGGCCGGGTCCAGCACCACTTTGCAGCTGCTCGCCCCGTTGCGGGAACAGATCAAAGCCCAGGGGTATGAGGTTATCTTTGACTGCGACGCCCGCAGTTGCGGTGGCTTCGATTTTCGCTTTGGAACCGAGGTTGTCCCGACGCCTGACATGTATGTGGCCATCCAGGACTATCGCTTTTTGTCCGCTGCCAAGGGCGACGAAGTCCTGAGCCTTTTGGTCAGCCGAAACCCGCCCGATGGCTATGTGCAGATGATCCGCGTGTCACCTGAGGGGGCCGAGGCCGCGCCTCCGCTGGTGATCGAAGAAGAGGTCGATCAGGCGCAGGGGCTGTTGGAAGAGCTTGCGCAAGAGGGCCACGTGATTCTGGGCGATCTGCATTTCCGCACGGGCGAAATAACCCTGGGTGAGGGGCCTTTCGGCTCTCTGAACAAGGTTGCGCAGTATTTGTCGGACAATCCCGGAACGCGGCTGGCTCTGGTCGGGCACACGGATGATACCGGCGCACTCGAGGCCAATATTTCGGTCAGCACGGGCCGGGCGCAAACCGTGCGCGCCCGGCTGATCGAGAAATACGGCGTGGCCGCCGATCGGGTCGAGGCGCGGGGGATCGGCTATCTGGCCCCGATCACCTCGAATGCAACGCCCGAAGGTCGCGAACTCAACCGCCGGGTCGAGGCGGTTCTGCTGATCAACTGATCCCTACATCACCCACCACAGGTACAGCGGCAGCCCGATCGTGATGTTGAACGGGAAGGACACACCCAGCGACAGGGTCAGATAAATCCCGGCCTCGGCCTTTGGCAGCGCGATCTTCATCGCCGCGGGCACAGCGATATACGAGGCGGATGCAGACAGGACCATGAACAGGAACAGGCTGCCTTCGGGCAGGCCGATCACCGCCCCGACCACCCAGGCCATCGCAGCGCCGATCAGGGGCATCAGCATTCCAAAGGCAAACAGACCCAGCGAGAGCTTGTCGCGGTTCTTGATCAGGCTGCGCCCCGCGGAAATGCCCATATCCAGCAGGAAAAGGCACAGGATGCCGGTGAAGGGTGTGACGATGAAGGGCGCAATCATCTGCATCCCTTCGCCACCCGTGACCGCGCCGATCAGGAAAGCCCCGGTCAGCAGGACAATCGACCCGTTTGCCAAAAGATCACGCCACAGCCCCTTGTCCTTGACGCCATTACTGCTGGTTTTATGCGCCAACCACAGGGCCGACAGGATGGCCGGAACCTCCATTGCGGCGGCAACAGCGACCATGAACCCATCATGGCTGAGCCCCACCAGATCCAGCAGGCTGATTGCGGTGACGAAAGTCACGATTGAGATTGACCCATAATGCCCGGCAACAGCCGCCGCATTCAACGCGTCCAGCCGTGTCATGACCCGGAGCAGGCCGAATGCCACAAGGGGGATGACAAATGACAGCGCCACCCCGCCCAGCAATGTCAGGAACAGGACTATATGGATGCCGTGCTCGGCCAGGCTGCTGCCGCCTTTGAAGCCGATGGCCAGCAGCAGATACAGCGACATGAACTTGGCCGCCCCAGCGGGGATCGACAGATCGCTGCGGGCAAAAGCCGCTAGCAGCCCGAGGACGAAGAAAAGGATGGTTGGGACCAGCAAGTTGCTGGAAAGGGTTTCGATTACGCTGGGCATTTTGGCTCCTGTCCCGATTTCACGGGCTAAGTGCCTTGCCTATATTTGTTATCCAAATATTATCTTTCTAAATTTTGGATAGTTTAAAGCTATGAAATGCGCCCAACACTAAGGCAACTGGAATATATCGTTACGGTCAGCCGACTGGGTCGATTTGGATTGGCAGCTGAGGTTCTGAATGTCAGCCAGCCCAGCCTCTCGGCGCAAATTGCCTCTGTAGAACAAGAACTTGGCCTGCGCATCTTTGATCGTAACCGGGGTGGTGTTCAGGTGACTGCCAAAGGCCAAGAGTTCATCGAGCGCGCCCAGAAGATCCTTGCCGATGTCCGGGATCTGCGCCACGCGATGAGCAGCGAGACACCGGTCTCAGGACGGCTAAGGCTGGGCGTGTTGCCCTCAATCGGGCCCTACCTGCTGCCTCAGGTCATCAAAAAGGTCCATCAAGACCGCCCCGGTCTGCGCATTGTCGTGCGCGAGGAAAACACGCGTGATCTGGAACAAGGGCTGAAATCCGGTCGGTTCGATCTGATCCTGTCCACGCCCGAGGACCATCCGAACACAATCCAGCAGCGCCTGTTCAACGAATCCCTGTGGATCGGGGTCGCTGTGGATGATGTGCTGGCGGGTGATACCCAGGGTGTCACCGCCCAGGATTTGCGCGACCGGCTGATCCTGACCCTGGACCAAAGCCACCGTCTGTCCCGGATCGTCTATGCGCTTGCGGCGGAATGCGGCGGGGTGGTGTCGGATGAATACGAGGGCACCACGCTTGATTCCATCGTGCTGATGGCAGCCTCGGGGGTTGGGGTTGCGGTGTTGCCGGACCTGTATGCAAGACGTCAGGGGATTTACCGCGATGAAGTCCATTTGCGCCCGTTGACCATAACAAATGCCAACCGCGATATCGCGCTTCTTTCCCGCAGAAAAGAAGCTGATCTGCCCGGACAGAATATCCTGATCCAATCCTTGCGTACGGTCGCGCAGAGTATGGGGCTGGCCGTGTTAAGCGACTAAAAAAATGGCCCACACAACATGTGCGGGCCGTTCAGTTTCCACCGGGAGAAATTAGAATTACCAGTCCATCGGGCCTTTTTCGTTGAAGGCATCGACGAGGAAATCAATGAATGCCCGCACCTTGGGCTGCGTAAAGCGGCCGGGCGGGTAGACGGCATAAACGCCTTGCACTTCATCGGGCAGCGACGGCATTGCGTCGACAACTTCGCCCGACTTCAGCGCCTCGGCATAGAGATAGCTGGGCAGATGCGCGATCCCAAGCCCCGAGACCGCAGCGTTCAACAAGGATTGCCCATCATTCACGCTGAGCCACCCGGCGGTGCGGACCTGACGTTTTTCACCCGAAGGTGCGGTCAGTTTCCACACATTGCCCGAAGACTGGCTGGAATAATGTAACAGCTTGTGTTCGTTCAGGTCGTCGATCTTTTGCGGACGCCCGAATTTCTCGATATAGGTGGGCGCGGCGACCATCCGCTTGACGGTTTCGGTCAGCTTGCGGGCGCGCAATGTACTGTCTTCCAGCTCACCAATCCGCACAGCAACGTCGAACCCTTCCGAGATCAGCTCAACATAGCGATTGTTCAGCACCATATTCACCGTGATGTCGGGATAGGCAGCTAGAAATCCTGACAGAACCGGAGAAAGGTGATTCACGCCGAAATCTGTCGCCACACTGATCCGCAGCAGACCAGAGGGGGCAGATTGCATCGAGGTGACCAGCGCATCAGCCTCGCCCGCGTCATTCAGAACGCGGCGGGCCCGGTCATAATAGGCCAGCCCGATTTCGGTTGGTGACACGCGGCGCGTCGTGCGGTTCAGCAGTCTTGCGCCCAGGCGTGCTTCCAGGCTGGAAACGTGCTTGGACACAGCCGATTTTGAGATGCCCATTTTCTTGGCCGCGTCGGTGAAACCGCCTTGGTCCACCACGTTGGCGAAGGCTTCCATTTCGGTCAGTCGGTCCATTCTTGTTCCCCAGGTGTAGGTTCTTTAACTGATCTTTACGTCAAATCTGGGCGGAAACAGGGCGGACATGGGATAATATCAGGGATTTGAATCGGATCGTTTGCGCTTGGGAAACTCTGAAACAGTGGTTTCCATATGGGCCACAAGCCTTTTGACAACGGGTATCCTCGATTTCGGGCCGAAACATGCTACCATGAGGATGGCAAATTTGTGACAACGGAGAAGATTATGAAAGCTGTTTTAGCTATTGCCGCAACCTGCCTGTCGGCGACATTTGCTCTGGCCGGGGGTGAAACACCATCAAACCCCGAAGCGCAGGTCTATTTTGTGAAATTGTCTGACGGCGACGTTGTCCAATCTCCGGTCACCGTGGTCTTTGGCCTCAGCGGCATGGGGGTCGCGCCGGCGGGTACTGAAAAGGAAAACACCGGGCATCATCATCTGCTGATCGACCGACCGCCTTTGGGGCAGGGAGAGGACGGTGCGGATGAGTTGTCTTATGGTCTGCCCGCGGATGACAATCATATCCATTTTGGCGGCGGTCAGACCGAGGTGACGCTGGAAATGGCTGCAGGCGAACATACGCTTCAGCTAGTGCTGGGCGATGCAGGTCATGTACCGCATTCCACGCCCATCGTGTCCGAGGTGATTACGATAACCGTTGAATAAGCGATAAGAGACTTCTGCTGTTGGTATCCGGCGGGCTTTCAGGAATGTCGCCGGGCCACAGTGATGTATGGCGTTTACTTTTCCTTTCGAACCGGAAATTCTGCGTGCTAGGAAAGGGAGGGCTGGGATGTCGACAGAGTTCCTACTGACGTCTCTGATCGTTGTGCTTTTACCAGGCACCGGCGTGATCTATACGCTTGCGGTTGGGTTGGGGCGTGGCTTTTGGGCCAGTTTTGCGGCGGCGATTGGCTGTACCATAGGGATCGTACCTGCTGCGCTGGCCAGTATCGTCGGTCTTGCGGCCCTGCTGCATACCAGCGCGCTGGCCTTTCTGGTGCTAAAATACCTTGGGGTGCTGTATCTGTTTTACATGGCCTGGGGGATCGTCCGGCAAGGCGGTGCATTGGATGTACAGAGCCAGAAACCCGCAAAAGGGTATGTGAAGATTGCAATCACGGGCACCTTGATCAATGTGTTGAACCCCAAGCTATCTTTGTTCTTTCTGGCCTTTCTGCCGCAATTCATTCCCGCCGGTACAGGTGCCGCCGAAGCAGAGCTGATCAAGTTGGCCTTGTCCTTCATGGCCATGACCTTTGTCGTCTTTGTTGGATATGGCGCTTTCGCGGCGGTGGCACGCGACTATGTGATCCAGCGGCCCACTGTCATGGCTTGGGTCAGGCGCTGTTTCGCCGGGGCCTTTGGGGCATTGGGTGCAAAGCTGGCGCTGGCCGACTGACCCCAATACCAGCAGAGCGATTGGCCCGGTTCTGGACCGGGCCAAGGCATATCAGAAAGTGGTTGCCAGCCGCGTGCCCTGATTGATGGCCCGTTTGGCGTCCAATTCGGCTGCAACATCCGCGCCGCCGATCACATGTGGGGTGATGCCACGTTCGATCAACGTATCGGCCAGGCTGCGGTCCGAGATCTGGCCCGAGCACAGAACAATCGTATCCACCGCAATTACTGTCGGGTTCTCGCGTGCTTCGCCGAAACTCACATGCAGCCCGTCATCGTCGATCCGCTCATAATTCACGCCACCGACGAAATTGACGTTTTTCATCTTCAGCGTTGCGCGATGAATCCAGCCGGTGGTCTTGCCCAACCCTTTGCCATGGGCTTGCGCCTTGCGCTGCAGCAAAGTCACCTGGCGCGCGGGGGCGGCAGGTTGTGGCCCTTCAGGTGCCAGGCCCGAGCGGTGCTCGGCCGGGTCGGTCACCCCCCATTCCTTCATCCAGGCGGGCAGGTCGGTGGTGATGCTGTGGCCTTCTTCCAGCAGGAATTCGGACACGTCAAAGCCGATCCCACCTGCTCCGATCACGGCCACTGATTTGCCAACCGGGGTCTTGTGGCGCAGGACGTCAATATAATCGACGACATTGTCTCGGTCCTGACCAGGGATTTTCGGATCACGCGGAACGACACCGGTGGCGATCACCACCTCGTCATAGCCGGCCAGATCATCGGCGCCCACTTCACGCTCAAGCTCGACCTTAATGCCCAAATCGGCAATCATGGCGCGGTACCATTCGACCAGACCCCAGAATTCCTCTTTGCCCGGAACCTGCTTGGCCATGTTCAACTGGCCGCCGATCTCACGGGCACGGTCAAAAATGGTAACGTCATGGCCGCGTTGCGCGGCGGTCATTGCGGTGGACAGGCCTGCCGGGCCCGCCCCTACGATGGCGACTTTCTTGACGCTGTCGGCCTGTGTGATCACCAGTTCGGTTTCGTGACAAGCGCGCGGGTTTACCAGGCACGAGGTCAGTTTGCCCTGGAATGTGTGATCCAGACAGGCCTGGTTGCAAGCGATGCAGGGTGCAATCGTCGCCGCCTCAGCAGCGATGGCTTTGTTAACGAAATCCGCATCTGCCAGCATCGGGCGGGCCAGCGAAACCATGTCGGCGCACCCCGTGGCAAGAACTTCTTCGGCGACTTCCGGCGTGTTAATCCGGTTCGACGTGATGACCGGGATCGAGACCTTGCCCATCAGCTTTTTGGTCACCCAAGCAAAGGCCGCGCGCGGAACGCTGGTGGCAATGGTGGGAATCCGCGCCTCGTGCCAGCCGATGCCTGTGTTGATGATCGTGGCGCCGGCCTGTTCGATCCGCTGCGCCAGTTCCACAACCTCATCATGAGTAGATCCGTTGGGAACCAGGTCAATCATCGACAAGCGGTAGATGATGATGAATTCCGTGCCGACGGCCTCGCGCGTGCGGCGGACAACTTCGATCGGCAAGCGCATCCGGTTCTCGTAAGAGCCACCCCAACGGTCCTCGCGCTTGTTGGTGTGAGTCACCAGAAACTGGTTGAGGAAATACCCTTCGGACCCCATGATCTCGACCCCGTCATAGCCCGCTTTCTGGGCCAGGACCGCGGCGCTCACGATATCGCTGATCTGTTTCTCGATACCCTCTTCGTCCAGTTCGGTCGGCGGGAACGGAGAGATCGGAGATTTCACAGGGCTGGGTGCGACACATTTCGGCCCATAGGCATAGCGCCCCGCATGCAGGATCTGCATCGCGATCTTGCCACCGGCCTCATGCACCCGTTGGGTGACGATGGAGTGGTTTGCCACTTCTTTGTCGTTGGTCATCATTGATGCCCCCGGCAGTACCGAACCTTCAAGATTTGGTCCGATCCCACCAGTCACCATCAGCGCCACGCCACCGCGCGCGCGGTCGGCATAGAACTCGGCCACCCGATTCCAATCGCCGGTCTCCTCAAGCCCGGTATGCATCGAGCCCATCAGCACGCGGTTCTTCAGCGTGGTAAAGCCCAGATCCAGCGGGGCCAGCATGTTTGGGTATGCAGTCATCCAGAACTCTCCCTTATAGAATTTGGCTGCCAGATTGACCTTCGCGTCATCTTTGTCACGCGAAACCTAACGTCATACCCTTTGCCTTGGGCCCGCTGCTTGTTACAGACGCTCCAAAGCATGTTCACGAGGCCGCGTATGACCCCCGAAGAGATTGCCAAACTGCCCTACCGCCCCTGCGTCGGGCTGATGTTGATGAATGCCGAGGGTAAGATATTCGTCGGCCAGCGCAACGACCGCCACAAGGACGCCTGGCAGATGCCTCAGGGTGGTGTGGACCAGGGTGAAGACCCGCGCGATGCGGCGCTGCGCGAGCTGTGGGAAGAAACCGGCGTCACGGCAGATCTGGTCGAGATCATCGCCGAGACCGAGGGGTGGTTGCCCTATGATCTGCCGCATGACATCGTGCCGAAGATCTGGAAAGGTCGGTATCGGGGTCAAGAGCAGAAATGGTATCTGATGCGGTTCTCTGGCCGCGACGATCAGATCGACATTCAGACTGAGCATCCCGAATTCACCCGCTGGAAATGGCAGGAACCGGACCAGCTGGTTGCCGAAATCGTGCCGTTCAAACGCGACGTGTATGAACGCGTGGTTGCAGCGTTTTCGGATCACCTGAACTGACATGATCCCACAGACCTATCCCAGTCCGGACCCATGCCACCGCCGCGCCGATCTGGTCGTGCATCTTATCGGTCTGGCGTTGATTTTGACCGCTGGCGGAGCGCTGATCCGCAAATCATACCTGATGCTCGACAGCGGGCTTATTCTTGCGGTTCTGGTTTATGTAGCCTGTGCGTTGGGCTCTAATCTGGCCTCGTGTTTTTATCACTTTTCCCGCTGGCACCAGCGTCGGCAGCTGCTGCGACGCACAGACCATGCCGCAATCTATTCCAGTATCTGCGGCACCTTCACACCCTTTTTCCTGCTGGCCGGTACCGGCTGGACCATGACTTTGCTCTGGTTGTGCTGGGGGCTGACTGTGGTGGCCATCTGGAACAAGATCGCCAACAAGACGGTCAAGTCCCGATGGTCAACAGCATCCTATCTGGGTCTGGGCGCGCTGGGGCTGTGCGCCATACCCGATCTGAAAGATGTCCCCGTTTCAGTCCTGTGGTGCATTCTGGCCGGGGCGGCAAGCTACGTGATCGGCACAGTCTTTTATGCCCGCAAGACACTGCCTTTCCGCTATGCGATTTGGCACACTTGGGTCAATCTTGGCGGCATATTCATGTTCGTAGGCGTCTGGATCGCCCTGTTCGTGCAGAGATAACCGTGAGGGGAGGGGCTCTGCCCCTCCCACAAACTATAGGCCAGTCCTGATCCGATTAAAGCAAGCCGCCCTGCTTGAGCAAATCGATCATATCCGCCTTGGGGCGCGGGCCGATATGGCTGATCACCTCTCGGGCGCAGACATTGCCCATCTTGGCGCAGGTCTCATAGTCGCGCCCGGTGGCCATGCCAAACAGGAACCCGGCTGCGAATTGGTCGCCTGCGCCGGTGGCGTCAACGGGAACGATTTTTTCCACCGGAATGTCAAAGCGCTGACCTTCATTCAGCACAGTTACCCCGTCGCCTGACCGGGTGCAGACCACCAGAGGGCAGATATCGGCGGTTTTCGCCAGTGCATCCTCAAGATCGTCGGTTTCGAACAGGGATTTGATCTCGGCCTCGTTGCCGATCACAAAATCCAGTTCGTTTTCGATCAGCAGCAGGAAATCGACCCGGTGCCGTTCAACGCAGAACGGGTCAGAAATGGCGATCCCGGCCTTGCCGCCGCCCTTGTGGCAATCCCGTGCGGCCTGAAGGAACGCAGCTTTGCCTTTTTCCTTGTCGAACAAATAGCCTTCAAGGAACATGATCTGGCTGTTACCCGCGACCCCGGCTGATACATCCGCCGAGGAAAGCTCCGAGGAAATCCCCAGATAGGTGTTCATCGACCGTTCACCGTCGGGTGAGACAAAAATCATCGAGCGCGAAGTCGGAAGCTCTCCACCCGGTACGGGCGGGTTCACGAAATCCACACCGTCCTCGTGCATCGCCTCTGCGTAGAATCGTCCCAACGCATCATCATGTACGCGTCCGATAAAGGCTGCGCTCAGTCCCAGTGCGCCGGCACCGGCAATCGTGTTAGCAACGGATCCGCCCGGCGTTTGCACGCGGCCTTCCATAGCGGCGTAAAGAAGTTCACCCCGCTCCTGTTCTATCAGCTGCATGATGCCCTTCTCGATGCCCATCAGTTCCAGAAAACTGTCATCGGCCTGAGAGATCACGTCCACAACGGCGTTTCCAATACCGGTGAGCTGGTAGGTTTTCATAGGTTCTTGTCCTCGAATTGGCAGAGATCGCGGATGATACAGGTTCCGCACATAGGTTTGCGTGCTTTGCAGTGATACCGGCCATGCAAGATAAGCCAGTGATGTGCGTGCAGTTGGAAATCGGTCGGGATGTTATCTTCGATTGCGCGTTCAACCGCATCCACATGTTTTCCCGGGCAGATGCCTGTTCGGTTTCCGACACGAAAAATATGCGTATCCACGGCCTGCGCCGGATAGCGCCACCACATGTTCAACACCACATTGGCGGTCTTACGCCCGACGCCCGGCAGCGATTGCAACGCGGCGCGGGAATTGGGAACTTCGCCGTCATACTCTTCGACCAGAATACGGCTGAGCTTGATAACGTTCTTTGCCTTTTGGCGGAATAGACCGATGGTTTTGATATGCTCGATCAGACCATCCTCGCCCAGGTCCAGCATCTTTTGCGGGGTGTCGGCGGTTTTGAAAAGGGCGCGCGTAGCCTTGTTGACGCCGACATCGGTGGCCTGTGCAGACAGCGCCACCGCTACGACCAGAGTATAGACATTCACATGCTCTAGCTCACCCTCAGGTTCCGGGTCAGCCTGCTGAAAGCGGGTAAAAATCTCTCGGATAGTGTGGTAATCAAGTTGCTTGGCCATGCGGCGACGTATGCACGTATTGCGGCGCAGGGCAAGCCGATGGCTCGGGTAACCACACAAGCAAGAATCTGCTTAGCGGATAGCTGTGGGTTTTGGATTACGTAGGGTAAGCCTGATTCGTGTTATTCTTGCCAGGCGCAGCCTATTTTTATTTCAGCGCATTTTTCCCGCATTGGCGGATATTTTATTTAATTATTGAAAGGTTGATCCATGGCGAACCCAGATCTTGCCGCAAAACTGCAGTCCCGTTATCGGTCTGTTGAGCTGGCCCATCAAGGTGACGAAGACCTCGGCCCCCTGAAATTACTGCCCGGAGTTTGGAAGAACGGCGACAGCACGCGCGGACGTGGCTGGAACATGATCGCGCTTCCGTTTGCGACCGAGCCTGGCAGCCGTCTCAACTACCGTCTGCTGGTTAATCAATTCGAGGAAACGCTTCAATTCACGACCGTTGACAAAGCGGTTCCAAACCGCGGGATTGAGCGTCCGAACCCGGCCTCAGGAGACCCGACCATTAACACCGATCAGTTTGTCGTCACGCTGGACTATCAGCAGTCCATCGCGCAGCTCTCGGCTGAAGATCGCCCCGACAGCGGACTGGCGGGACCTGCCGATCTGGCCATCCATCACGAGCCCGGTCTGTTCCTGCATATGACCAATCTGACCACAAACAATCTGAACGTTGCACGTTTGGGAACGGTGCCACATGGCGACTCGTTGTTAGGTCTTGGAGAAGCGAGCGAGATCGATGGACCGCCAACGATTCCGGTGGTCGACGGGCTGCCCGAAGGGGCCACAAAGGACCTGAACAGCGGATATCTTTCGCCCTACAAACATTATCACGATAATCCGTTCAACGGCGTTGTGACCGCCCCGGGGTTCCCAGGCTTCGATCCTGTGCACCCGCATCTGTTGCTGGCAGCTGGAATACCGAACAATGTGAAAAAAACCACGATATTGCCGTTCAACACCGCGCTTGAGGATGCCGGGATCGTCAACATTCCGTTTGTTGTCAAACAAGCCAACGCGGCGGTGATGGATTCGATCTTTTGGATCATGGAACTGGACGAGCCGGGAATTGGCGGTGAACCCAAGCTGCTGATGATGTATCTGCAGAATGTCGGTCTGGATTTCTTCCCACGCTTTGACGGGAAACCCGGTCTGATCCGCTGGCCGCATGTCAGCATCAACGTCATGGAAAAGGTTGCACCCCCGGAAGAGGCGGCACCCTATACCGTTATCCCGCAGGTCTGAGGGGCAGATAGCGCAAGAATCGGGTCGCACTCTGGTCGGTAACAGGCCATCTTCTGTCTATCGAAGGAGTGCGACCATGAATGTCCAGACCCCAGAAAGCGGCTATCATTATAATGTCATGCGCCGGGCGATTGACCTGATTGATCAGGGCGGAGAGGCCCTGAGTCTTGAGGAACTGGCACAGCAGATGGATATGAGCCCCGCGCATTTCCAGCGCCTGTTCTCACGTTGGACCGGGGTATCGCCCAAGCGGTATCAGCAATATCTGACGCTGGGCCATGCCAAGGCGTTGCTGCGCGAGCGGTACACGACACTGGAAACCGCCCTGAATGTGGGCCTGTCCGGCAGCGGTCGCCTGCATGATCTGTTCCTGAAATGGGAATCCATGAGCCCCGGCGAATACGCCCGTAGGGGTGCCGGTTTGACCATCTATTGGGGATGGTTTGAATGTCCTTTTGGTCCTGCTTTGGTGATGGGCACCGACAAGGGCATCTGCGGAATGGCCTTTGGGGCCGAAACCGGCGAAGAAAATGCCATGGCGGATATGTTGTCGCGTTGGCCCAATGCCAATTTCGTCGAGGACCCGATGCGCCTGCGGCCCTGGGCGCTCAGTGCATTTGGCGCGGTGAGCGACCGATTGGAACCAACGCCTCTGTATTTGATTGGCTCGCCCCTGCAGATCAAAGTGTGGGAAGCGCTGATGCATATCCCTTCGGGGCAGGTCACAACCTATTCCGAGATCGCGCAACGGGTGGGATCACCGCAAGCTGTGCGCGCCGTCGGGACGGCCGTGGGTCGAAACCCGGTCAGTTGGCTGATCCCTTGCCACCGCGCGCTGCGAAAATCCGGGGGGCTGGGTGGGTATCATTGGGGCCTGCCGGTGAAACGCGCCATGCTGGCCTATGAGGCGGCACAAGCAGACGCTTGATTTCTGATCAGAAAAAGCCATACGGATCGTCGAACAAAGTGATAAACCTTTGCCGAGGTTGCAGGACACCAAAGCGATGATCCAGAAATTTGCCCTGTGGTCGATCCCGATTTCCATCGCGGTTCTGGCCTTGAAACTGTTGGCCTGGTGGTTGACGGAATCAGTCGCCTTGTTGTCCGATGCGATGGAATCCGTGGTCAATGTGGTCGCGGCCTTGCTGGCGTTCTTTGCGGTTTCGATCGGCGGCAAACCTCCTGACGATAATCACCCCTTTGGGCACAAGAAAGCCGAATACCTGTCTGCTGTTGTCGAAGGTGTGCTGATCGTGCTGGCGGCGCTTCTAATCCTGCGAGAGGCCGTTGCCGCGCTGTCATCGTCGCATCTGGACCAGGCCCCGCTGACCGGGGTGGCAATCAATGTGCTGGCAACCGCTTTGAACGGTGCCTGGGCCTATGTGTTGTTGCGGGTCGGGCGGCAGTACGCCTCTCCGGCGCTTGAGGCCAGCGCAAAGCATATCTTTACCGATGTGTTCACCTCGGTGGGCGTTGTCATCGGATTGGTTTTGGCCCTTGCCACCGGCTGGCTGATCCTGGACCCGATCCTGGCCATTCTGGTCGCCCTGAACATTCTGTGGGAGGGATGGAAGGTCATTCGCAAGTCGATTGACGGTCTGATGGACGTGTCCCTTACTGATCCCGAACTGGATGAAGTGCGGAGCATCATCGACGCAAATCTGGGCCGGGCGCTGGAATATCACGACCTGCGGGGCCGTCGATCCGCCAGCATGATCTTTGTCGAGTTCCATCTGGTCGTTGACGGTGGCATGAGCGTGGCGACGGCCCATGATATCTGTGACGATATCGAAGACGCTTTGACCGATCAGTTCCCCGGATCGGTTTTTGTGATTCATCTTGAGCCGGATTCAGAGTCTAAAGGGCCCGGCGCAGATAGCGCACGGGCCCCGAAAACAGGTTAGACGGCAGGTGGGTTACTCGGCAGCCCAGCCGCCGACGGCCTTGACCTCAAGGAAATCCTCCAGCCCCCAGACGCCGCCTTCGCGCCCGTTGCCGGATTGTTTCATGCCGCCGAACGGGGAACCCGCGCTGCGGGATTTGCCATTCATCTCGACCATACCCGACCGCAAAGCGCGGGCCATGCGGTTGGCACGGACGTTATCCTGCGTCTGGACATAGTTGGTCAGCCCATAAGGTGTGTCATTGGCGATTTCGATGGCCTCTTCCTCGGTATCGAAGGGGATCATGGTCAGAACCGGTCCAAAGATCTCTTCGCGGGCGATGGTCATCTGGTTGTTGACGTCGGCAAAGACCGTGGGCCGCACGAAATAGCCCTTGTTCAACCCTTCAGGCCTGCCAGTGCCACCAGCGACAAGGCGCGCGCCTTCGTCGATACCCTTTTGGATCAGGTCCTGAATCTTGCCCCATTGCAGCTCGTTCACAACCGGGCCGATATGGCGACCTTCTTCCATCGCCGGGCCAACGGTGACACCTTTGGCAACCTCAGCTGCGGTTTCCACCGCCGCGTCATAGATGGGACGCTGGACCAGCATCCGGCTAGGGGCGTTACAGCTTTGACCGGTGTTGTTCATCATGTGCAGCACGCCACGTTTGACGGCCTTTTCATCCGCATCGGCAAAGACCACATTTGCACCCTTGCCGCCCAGTTCCAAATGCACCTTCTTCAGTGTATCGGCTGCGGCTTTGGAAATCGCCGTGCCCGCGCGGGTGGATCCCGTAAAGCTGACCATATCCACATCGGGGTGCGTGGACAGCTGAGATCCGACGCCAACCCCGTCACCGTTGACAAGGTTGAAGACACCGGGCGGGAATCCGGCCTCATCCATCAGCTCAGCAAAGATCATCGCGTTCAGCGGGCTTTGCTCCGAGGGTTTCAGAACCATTGTGCAGCCCGCAATCGCAGCCGCACCGACCTTCAGCGTGACCTGGTTCATTGGCCAATTCCACGGTGTGATCAGGGCGGCGACACCGACGGCCTCATAGATGATCTGGTCGTTGGGAGCGTGATCGCCCAGCGGCCGCTCGAAAGGAAACGCTTTGGCGGCGCGGATGAAATTTGCCAGGTGCCAACTGCCTGCTCCGACTTGCTGGCTACGCGCCATGTCGATCGGGGCGCCCATCTCTAACGACATTGCCTGGGCCAGATCCTCGGACCGTTCGGCATAAAGCGCGATCAGCTTTTCGACCATCGCGATGCGGGTTTCCGCCGGGGTTTCCATCCAGCCGGGCAACGCCGCCTTGGCCGCTGCAACAGCCGCGTCCGTATCGGCCTGATCGCCCAGCGAAATCACGGCACATGGTTCTTCGGTCGAGGGGTTGATGACCTGAAAATCATGCGTAACCGATGGGGCAACCCACTGACCGTTGATGTAAAAATTGCGTTTCTCGATCATGGTGCATCCTCCTGACCATGCGACGGGGATTCTTGGTTCGGCGCCACTGTGTCAGGCCTTCAGGAAACCGGCAAGCGCGATTTGATCAAATGGAATTTTGAGGTCTGGCCTAGGGCTAAAGTGACTTGCTGACTGTTTAACATCGGCGCAAAGTGATTAGGTTCTGAACAACCGACTCGGTTTTGTAATTAGCAAAGGAGATGCTTCATGGGTTTGCGCATCAACGACACCGTCCCCAATTTCACTGCAGAAACGGATCAGGGCACCATTCAGTTCCACGACTGGATTGGGGATAGCTGGGCCATTCTGTTCTCGCACCCCAAGGATTTCACTCCTGTCTGCACCACCGAGTTTTCGGCCGTCGCGCAGCTAAGCGATGAGTGGGCCGCGCGCAACACCAAGGTCCTGGGCGTTTCGGTTGACGGCGTCGAAGACCACAAGAAGTGGAAAAAGGATATCGAGGCCTATGGCAACGCGCATCCCGGTTTTCCAATCATTGCCGATGATGGTCTGGCCGTTTCAAAGGCCTTCGACATGCTGCCCGCCGAGGCCTATTTGCCGGACGGGCGTACCCCGGCCGACAGCGCGACCGTGCGGTCGGTTTTTATCATCGGGCCGGACAAGCAACTGAAGCTTTCGATGACCTATCCTATGACTGTGGGACGTAACTTTGCCGAGATATTGCGTGCACTGGACGGGTTGCAGATGTCGTCGAAAGGCGTGGCTACCCCGGCGAACTGGGTGCCTGGCGAAGACGTAATCATTCCGCCTGCTGTCTCAAACGACGACGCCAAAGCAAAGTTTGGCGAGTTCGAGACCATCTTCCCCTATCTGCGCAAGACCAAGGCGCCGTCGTAAGACGGCCAAGGTCAGGGGGGCTGTCTGCCCCCCATCGCGCCTCGCGGCGCGATTCCCCCCGGAAGGTATTTTCAGCCAGATGAAGCAGGCGGGCGCTGCGGGTGCAGGTGCAGCTTGGCGCGGTAGGCTGCGCGCTTGAACTCTCGGGTTAATTTGTCTGACAGGGGCGGTTTTGTCTGAATGGTCGAGCCGCCGATTTCCTGGGCCACTTCCTGATTTCCGCTGCCTTGCAAGGCGTGAACCGGCTGGTCTGTCAGCCAGTGCATCTGCAAGAAGGTATCGACAGGGCGGTCGATTTGGTCGGTGGTCGCCAAAAGGCGTTCGGCGGCGTTTTTCCCCACCATCTGACATACGCATTGCAGGCCGATCACCTTGGGTAGGATCAGCCGCAGGCCGTCTTGTTCTGCCAGGACCTGTGCCGGTACTTCGCGCTGTTTTACGGGGATGCGGATATAGTGATCGGGGGTGGCGATTGAGGCCAGCAACCCAAGCGCCTGTTCCATTCGCGCCCGATCTATGCGCAGGTCATCCTCGGAGATGATGGCCAGGTCGATATCGTCCTCGACCAGCTTGCGCCAGATGCGTCGATGGCTTTCGAACACGCCGATTTCTGCGGGTCGCAAGGGGAATGGGTAATGCGGGCGGTGCAGATTTCCGGAATGCAGTTCGACACCGGAAATCTGGTCAGGGTCGCGGCCATTTACGGCCTCAAACAGTTCAGCATTGGGCAGGGCCGCGCAGAGCTGATCAGCATTGGGACGGCGCGCGGTGCTCGAGGACATATGGATGACAAAGGATCGCATACCCCGTGCATAGAACACCGCGTCAGGCGGGGAAAGAGCAACCGTGGATCAAGCCTGGCCCTGGTCGGCGGGTTCTGACGACGAGGACGTGTTGACCAGGGGTTCGGACAAAAGCTCTTCGACAAAAAAGCTGAGCAGTTGGAGCCGCCCTGAGACACCCGCCTTGCGGTAAATCGCAGCGCTTTGTGCCTTGATAGTCCCTTCTTTCGTCTGTCTCAGCTCGGCGATTTCTGCGATCGACAAACCCTTGATGGACAATATTGCGACATCGCGTTCCGCATTGCTGAGCTGCCACTGCGTGAATTGATTTTCGATGACCTGCGAAAACGCGCCCTGCGCCACGCCCAGTTGACGCTGCATGTCCTGCACGCGCAAGCTCTGAGCCCGGATCAGGGTGATTGTCGCCACCAAACCACCGATCAGAGCCAGGGACAGGAACAATTCGAACTGGTGCAAATGCCGAAACCCGGCAGTTTCGCCACCAAACCAATCTAGCGCTGCATCGGTTAGGAAAAAGGTGGCGCAGACAGCCTGCACCACCAGAAGGAGCCAGAGTAAAGACGTCTGTGAAATCTTCATAGCGCTCCTTTAAGATTGTCTGGTCAGTCGTCGTCCTTTTCAAGCTCGATCGCGGTGACAACGCCATCGGTCTTGTTCAGGACCAGTTCAGTTTCCACGCCATCCTTGACGAGTTCAACCTCGATCTCGCCATCTTCGAATTCGATCTCTTCGATCTGGTATCCCTGCGCCTCGAGAGTGGTGCGGATATCGGTCTCGGTGGTGCCCAGCTTGTCCCCGACTGTCACGTTGGCAAAAGCCAGCACCGGGGCGGTCGCGATCAGTCCGGTCAGAGTCAGCATTTTGAAAGTCTCCATTTCGCATCTCCTAGATTTGTTGCGTCGATGTAGGAGACGTGGGTTCGCCTGGCCGGTGGTGCGATTGGATTTCGGTTGAATTGGGCGGAATTGGCCCAAGGTTTATGCTGACTGAACAAAAAAAGACCCCGGACAAAGCCGGGGTCTTTCGAGAAATCAGAGGGGCGAGCAGATTATTCTGCGCCTTCCTCTTTCTTTTCTTTCTTCTCAGGTGCGATCTCTTCGCCGGTTTCCTGATCGACGATCTTCATCGACAGGCGCACCTTGCCGCGGTCGTCAAAGCCCAGCAGCTTGACCTTCACTTCCTGGCCTTCCTTCAGAACATCCGACGGATGGTTCAGGCGACGGTTTTCGATCTGGGACACGTGGACCAGACCGTCACGCTTGCCAAAGAAGTTCACGAAGGCGCCGAAGTCGACGATCTTGACCACTTTACCGGTGTAGATCTGACCTTCTTCCGGCTCTGCGACGATCGAGTGGATCATCTCGTATGCCTTCTTGATCGATTCGCCATCGGGCGAGGCGATCTTGATCACGCCGTCATCGTTGATGTCGACCTTGGCACCAGAAACGTCGACGATTTCGCGGATGACTTTGCCGCCGGAACCGATCACTTCACGGATCTTGTCGGTGGGGATGTTCATGGTCTCGATGCGCGGTGCGTGGACCGAGAAATCATTGGTCTCGGACAGGGCTTTGCCCATCTCGCCCAGGATGTGCATCCGGCCGTCCTTGGCTTGCGCCAGGGCTTTCTCCATGATCTCGGGCGTGATGCCCGCAACCTTGATGTCCATCTGCAGAGAGGTGATGCCGTTTTCGGTACCCGCAACCTTGAAGTCCATGTCGCCCAGGTGGTCTTCGTCACCCAGAATGTCCGACAGGATCGCGTAATCGCCGTCATCTTCCAAGATCAGACCCATGGCAACACCGGCAACCGGTGCTTTCAGCGGAACGCCCGCATCCATCATCGACAGCGAACCGCCGCAAACAGACGCCATCGAGCTTGATCCGTTGGATTCGGTGATCTCCGACACGATGCGGATCGTGTAGGGGAAGTCGGTTGCCGCAGGCAGAACCGCCTGCAACGCACGCCATGCCAGTTTGCCGTGACCAATCTCACGACGTCCCGGAGGGCCCACGCGACCCGCTTCACCAACCGAATAAGGAGGGAAGTTGTAATGCAGCAGGAAGTTCGATTTGAAGTTGCCGTGCAGGGCGTCGATGAACTGCTCATCATCACCGGTGCCCAGCGTGGTTACAGCCAGCGCCTGTGTTTCACCACGGGTGAACAGGGCCGAGCCGTGTGTCCGCGGCAGCATCGAGGTTTCTGCAACGATCGAACGGATATCGGTGGTCGAACGACCGTCGATCCGCTTGCCGCCTTTGACGACGTCGCCGCGCAGGATGCCTGCTTCCAGCTTTTTCATCGCCGAGCCAAGGTTCGCGTCTTCCAGCTGTTCCTCGGTCAGGGCTTCCTTGATTGCGTCGCGGGCAGCGGAAACAGCAGCAGTGCGCTCTTGCTTGTCGGTGATCGCGAAGGCGGCGCGCATCTGTTCTTCACCGGCAGCCTTAACGGCGGCGGACAGCTCAGAATAATCGGGCGCCTGGAAATCAAACGGCTCTTTTGCCGCGTCTTCGGCCAGTGAAATGATCAGGTCGATCACCGGCTGAATCTGCTCGTGTGCAAATTTGACCGCACCCAGCATCTCGGCCTCGGACAGTTCGTAAGCCTCCGATTCAACCATCATCACGGCGTCTTTGGTGCCGGCAACAACCAGATCCAGACGCTGTTCAGGGTTCAGGCGCAGGTCCTGCATGTCGTCCACTGTCGGGTTCAGAATGTATTCGCCATCCTCGAAACCAACGCGGCAACCAGCAATCGGGCCTCTGAACGGTGCGCCGGAAATGGTCAGCGCGGCAGAGGCTGCGATCATCGCCACCATGTCAGGGTCGTTGACCAGATCGTGGCTCAGCACGGTGCACATCACCAGAACTTCGTTTTTGAAGCCGTCAACAAACAGCGGGCGGATCGGCCGGTCGATCAGACGCGCGGTCAGCGTCTCTTTTTCAGTCGGGCGCGCCTCGCGCTTGAAAAAGCCACCCGGAACTTTACCGGCGGCATAATATTTCTCTTGGTAGTGGACGGTCAGCGGGAAAAAGTCCTGACCGGGTTTTTGCTTCCGCGCAAAGGTCACGTTTGCCATCACGCTGGTCTCACCCAGCGTGGCAATCACACTGCCGTCCGCCTGACGGGCAACCTTGCCGGTTTCCAGTGTCAGCGTCTCTTCGCCCCACTGAATTGATTTCTTTGTTACATCAAACATTTGCGTATCCTAGAAGGGAGCACTCCCGCCCCTGCGGGTCTCCCGTTTGCGTGGCGGCCCCATTGCCGCCGACCCCACTTTATCTTCCATTCGAGTGCCGGGGTCAGAGCACAACGTCTCAGATGGACCGCCCATACAGCAGTTTGGGGGCTTTGGAAAGGCAGGAGTTCCGAGGAAGGGTAAGGGTATAAAGGGCGCATGCCCGATCCATCGAGGATCGGGCAGACGCGGCGATCCTACAGGATCGCGTGGGCCAGGATCATGACGATACCACAGCCCAGCGCATAGCCGGTGTCGACCGCAATGGCGAAGCCGTTTTTTTGCGCCCATGTCCCGACCGAGGCTGTCTGCGCCGCCACCGCAAGGATCGCAAGCAGGGCGACGCCCAGGCTATTGGTTGTCTCGGTCACCGCGATTACCGCAGCCAGCAGGATCAGGAACACGATCTGTGTGGCCATCGCGCCCAGTGGCGGGGTTTCGGGCGGCGTCGGGTCGATGCGGGTGCCTTCGGCCCAGCGTTTCTGAAAGCCCATAGGGCCGTAGACCAGCCAGCCCAACAAAAAGGCAGCGACCACCCCTGCACCGAGGGCCAGCCAGTTGATCATAGTGCCGTCTCCAGCGCCGCAAGGATAGCGGTCCAGCCGCCCTCGTGATTGTCCCGGCTTTCTTGCGAAGGAAAGCGGATGTGGTGCAGCCGCAGCTCGGTGCCCTTTTCGGTGGGTGTGAAATCCAGTGTGACCGTGGAATCGTCTTGGCTGTAGGGCGAATTCCAGGTGAATTGCAGACGGTTGGGGCGGTCGATGACCTTGTATTCGCCCTCATGCGGCAGATCGCCAGCCTCGGGCGCGCGCATGATGATTTTGAACCGGCCGCCGACCTTGGCGTCGGAATGCGCTTCGGGCACGGTCATGCCCGGTGCCGGCAGCATGAATTTTGCCAGCATCTCGGGGTTGAGCCAGGCATCAAACACCTTTTCGGGTGGATGTGGAATGGCGCGCGTTATTTCAAGTGACAGGTCCGTCATCTTCTGGGTCCTCCAAAGCAGTTTCCAAGGCGTCCAGCCGAAGCGCCCAAATCGAACGCAACCCGGCAAACCAAGAATCAACGGCTGATAAAGGAGCCATCTGAACCTCGATCAGATGTTCGCGCCATTCGGTCCGGCGCTGCACCAGCTCGGCGTTTTCCAGCACCTTGATGTGCTTGGAGACCGAGTTGAGGCTCATATCGAATTGCCGCGCTATGTCCGTCACCCGCAATGGTCCCTGCTGCGCAAGCATCGTCAGAATAGCGCGGCGGGTCGGGTCGGACGCGGCCTTCAATATTGCATTGAGGTCATATCGACTCTCTCGTTCAACCATTTGGATGAATTACAACCTTATTCTGCTTCAGTCAACCATTTGGGTGAATAACATGTTGAAACCCTGATTGACCAGTCGCCAAATGCACCCTGTTGGATAAGGGTTTGGCCCTGATCGGTACCGATGTGGCCGATTGCAGTCTGAATCAGGTAAACTTTGGGGAGGACTTGTGTGGCTAACGATGTTGGTGGAGCCACTGATTACGGGTGAGATCTGACCGTATTGACCCCGTCTCCAGCTTAAAGAAAAAGATCCATTCTATTATGATCGTGCAGAAAGCGGTTTTCATATATCCGGGATCAAAGCGGGTCTGGGCCTATTGCAACGAATCTTCTTTGCTACGCGGTTGGGGAGTCCCCAATTCTTCTTCTTTCAGTATGCCGCGGAGGATTGCGGCAGTTTCCACCTCGGACATTCTTTTTACGATGCCATCTGTGCCAGAGACCATTGTTGACTTTTTTTCTGATTTAGGAGCTTGGGAAAGGTTAGCTGCAAAAACGCGGTTCAAAACTGATTTTAGAGGCATTGTTAAACTCCAGTAAAATAGTCGTCAGACTCTGTCGCTGCGGGCCAGTCCGAACCACGAGGGTGGGAGGGCTCAAAGACCGATTGCCGTGAGTGTGTACCCGCAGCGACAGGCGGCATTTAGGAACCGACCGATCCTGTGCAAAGGGGGAAGATAATGGCCTTTCGCGTCTTTTTTTGACTCTCTGATAAAAAACACGACGTTGCTTACGTTTACGTCAACTTTCTAAACCAGCGCTGAGATTCTGCGACGCTACGTCACAATTTGACACCTGTTCATCACGGGCAAATTCAACTGTCCTGAAGGCAGAAAAGCGGCCGTCTTTAGGGGCGATTCTATCGTGCAAGCAGGCGGTACCGTGGCTCCCAATAAAAACGGGCGCGCCCATTGCGGGCGCGCCTTGAAAAGGGAGGACTATGAAAAACCTAACGCTCGAAAAAAAATAAGCGCCTACTCACTACAGTTCCTAGACTGCAGCGATTTGAGCAGCTTGTCGGTGAAGTGGATCACACGGCGCGAAAAAAGTTTCCATCGTCCGAGATGTTGTCGTGATCTGTCATCGAGAATGCAGCAAAAGGCTTTGCTTCAAGGTCGGAGAGAACCCCAAAACCAAATACGCCCGCCGAATGGCGAGCGTATCATGATCTATTGGCTTTTCAGCGCCTGTATCAAAAACAGCAGCGCGCGCTTAGCGGCGGATGCCCAGCTTTTTGATCAGGTCCTGGTACCGTGCTTCTTCTTTGCCCTTCAGATAGTCCAGCAGCTTACGGCGCTGGGCAACCATCTTCAGAAGACCACGGCGACCGTGGTTATCTTTCTTGTGGGTCTTGAAGTGCTCGGTCAGGGTGGTGATGCGCGAGGTCAGGATGGCAACCTGGACTTCTGGCGAACCGGTGTCGCCGTCCTTGGTTGCGAATTCTTTCATGACGCGATCTTTTTCAGCGGCAGTAATCGACATCGGGGTCTCCTTTGAAAAGGTTAGGGTTGATGGCACAGGCCGGGATGTCGTCCAGCGCAGGCCCATGGAGAAAACCGCATCGATTCCGACACGGATGCGCGCGTATAGGCGCATTTGCGGTCAATGGCAAAGGGATTCTGGAAATTCAGCCCAGCGCGCTGAGCTGCGCCAGATCGCCTGAGGATATCAGTTGGATGTCATCGGCGCTGACACCGTCTGCCCCGATCAGCTGCACCACGTTCTGCCCGTCGACAATTACATGGGTCAGGTTCTCGTCTTCGGTGTCTGTCTTGATCTGAATGTCCGGGTTTTCTTGACCTTCCCATGAGATCAGCAGCTTGTCTTGACCGGGCTGAAAATCCATGACGGTGACGGCGTCATCATCCGCTTCGGGCGAAACCACGATGTCATCGTCACCTTCGCCCCCGGTTACGATATCACCGCCTTCGGCAAGGATCGTATCATCCCCGGCGCCACCGTTCAGGAAATCCAGCGCGTTGGTGTCCTCTCCATCCTGACCGTCCAGAATATCGTCGCCATCACCGCCGAACAGCACGTCCTCGCCTTCGCCACCGCTCAACCGGTCATCACCATAGCCGCCATGCAGCGCATCATCGCCCTGACCACCGGTCAGAATGTCGTCGTCCTGCCCGCCATACAGCTCATCCGCGCCGATCCCGCCGTCCAGGTGATCCGCGCCGTAATGCCCATAAAGGACATCATCCCCCTCATCGCCGGAAATCTGATCGTCGCCCGCTTCGCCGTGAATGACATCCTGGCCAGTGCCGCCAAAGATCGTATCAGCGCCTCCTCCCCCATGCAGGGTGTCATCGCCTTCGCCACCATAAATCGTGTCATCCCCCGCATATCCATTGATCTGATCGTCGCCGTCCTGGCCGGTCAGGATGTCCAGATCCTCGGTACCCGCGATGATCATGTCGCCCTCGATTTCGGATATGATCGTCCCGGTCGAAATCTCGGGCGCTTCGGGTTCCTCGACATTCTCACCGACGTCAAGGAATTCGCCGGTTTCGACCGCAGGAGGCTGGTCGTCGACGACATCGTCCTCACCGGGATCTTCATCTATGTCAAAGACATCGCCGATGGCATAGGCGGCCCCGCCGACAGCTGCCAGACTCAGCAATCCGATCAGAAACATGACAACCTCCTTGAACGCATTGCTTCGAGGGTGAAATGTCTCATGCAATCAGGGCTTTGGTCAAAGCCTAGCTGAGCTTGTGGTTAACCCTTTGTCACCAGGGTTCGGGGTTTTGCGTGTAAGCGATATAGAGCGGATGCTTGGGGTGGCCGTCCTTGGTAAGCCCAAGGTGGTACATCGGCTGACCGGTGCCGCGCAGCAGGGTTTCGACGGCGGTGCCTCGATCCAAATGCGCGCCATGGGTGCCCCAGGCAGCGATGACCTGATCGGCCCAGTCCACGCCATTCAGAATGGCCATGTCATTCTCAGGCCCCACCGGATCGGCAGCGGCCCGCATCTTGCGTGGATCAGTATCGCGCCATGCAAAGATATTAGTGACCTGAAACGCGCCGAACCCCAGCGCGCGCGCCCGGCGTTCGCAGCGTTCAACCGTGGGATCGTTCTGCACCTCGGTCGCGGTGGACGGATTCAGCATCACAAACAGCGCTTTGCGCCCGGCCGGATCCCAGATGCGCGTCAGGCTATAGCGGTATCTCTCGCAATCTGAATAAACAGCGGTCGAGGGCGCGTCGCCCTTGGTATGTGTGCGCGTGATCATGGGTTTCGACTAGCACGCAGATTACGTGACGAACACCCGGCTGGGATGCAATTCGCCGGATTTATAGATGCCGACCGCCACCGCCTGACCATCCAGCGAGGCCCAAGCCTCATCCCCGTATTCCACATCGGACGCCAGAACCATACCAGGGTTGCCGTTACGCAGACGGGTCGCACCTTCGGGGGTGCATTTCAGTTCGGGCAGGTCCGATAGGCCAGTTTCCAGCGGGTGCAGGAAATCATCCAGCGCGTTGGTTTTGGCCATCTCGTCGATCTGTTCAATGCTCAGCCCGTCTTTGGTCTCGAATGGGCCGGACCAGATACGGCGCAGCTCGCGGACATGGCCGTAGCACCCCAGCGCGGCCCCCAGATCGCGGGCGATCGATCGGACATAACCACCCTTGCCGCAGGTCATTTCCAGCATGACGTGGTCGGCATCTGGGCGATCAACCAGAACCAGTTCCTCGACCCACAGAGGGCGCGCAGCCAGTTCCACATCCTCGCCATCGCGGGCCAGCTTATAGGCACGCTGCCCGTCGATCTTCACCGCCGAGAATTTCGGCGGGACTTGCATGATTTCACCGATAAAGGGCGCGAGGGACTCTTTGATGTCATCATCCGAAGGGCGCGCATCGCTGCTTGCGATTACCTCGCCCTCGGCGTCATCGGTATTCGTGGCCTGACCCAGTCGCACGGTGAAGGTATAGGCCTTGAGTGCGTCGGTGATATAGGGAACGGTTTTGGTCGCCTCACCCAAAGCCACGGCCAGAACGCCGGTGGCCTCGGGGTCCAGCGTGCCCGCATGGCCCGCCTTCTTTGCGTCCATTGCCCAGCGCACCTTGTTGACCACGGCGGTCGAGGTCATGCCCGCGGGCTTGTCCACCACCAGCCAACCGGAAATGTCGCGACCCTTGCGTTTGCGTCCCATTGTGCACCTTGTTCTATGCCGAGGCGCGCGAGTTAGCGGATCGGTCTGGCCCTGTCAATTTCAGGGCGTGTCTTCAACCACACCGACAATCGGCCCCAGCGAGAACCCGACATCGGATCGGCTGTTCGCCCGGTCATACATGCGAGAGATATTGCCGTCGAAGAACAGCGCATTCGGCGTTTCCAGCACATCGCGGAACAGGCTGCCGAATTGATGGAAGGTCACGTAATCCTCGGAAATGGCAAACACAGCGCGGTTGCCATCATCGCTGGTACCCACACCATTGCGAACATAAACCGACGTCGAATCGGACAGGAATCGTGGGTGCAGTTCCCCGTCGATCACCAGCATCGGGCCGGATTGGCTGGCAAACCGGCAATCCGGGGCTTGATCTATAAAGTCCAGCGTCTCGAACACGTCGGCGCGGCCCTCGCGGATGCAGAACACCCCGTTGGGCAGAAGGCCGAAATTTCCGGGGCCGGGGTTCGGGATTACACGCATCTGCTCCTGCCCGTCTTCGACATAATGGCCAACGGGAGAGCGGTCGTCGTGATACATGCCTGCGTTCATCGCAAAGGCCAGACGCTTGCCACCAGGTTCCAGCACCTCATTCACCGCCGAGAAATGCCCTAGCAGGTCGCCATTCTCGTCGTTGAGGAACAAGCGCATGTCCTCATTCGCTGCATCCACCTCGCAGACAGTGTAGCGTTTGTCACTATGCGTGACCTTTTCGCATGTCACTGCCCCGGCTTGCGCCGTCCACAGGAAAGCGCCCAAAGTGACAAATGCCCGGATCACTCGTCGAGATCGCGGCGCACCGCGTCCTGATCGAACATGCGGCGGGTGTCATCCAAACGGTCGAATGTGTCATCCAGCCGGAATCGCAGATCGGGGGAGAATTTCAGCCCGACCTTTTTACCAACCATGCGCCGCAGCTCGTGCTTGTTGCGGGCCAGCAATTCGATCACATCCTCCTGCCCTTTGCCGCCCAGGGGCAGCACAAAGGCGGTGGCGATCTTCAGATCGGGCGAGGTGCGCACCTCACCCACAGTGATTGACATGCGATTCAGGTCGGGATCGTGGACATCTCCGCGCGCCAGAACCTCGGACAGGGTGCGGCGGATCAGTTCGCCGACACGCAGCTGTCGTTGGGACGGGCCGGGGCCATCGTGGAATTTGTTCTTAGCCATATCCCCGATCTAAGCGCAAAGCGGGGCTTTGCCAAGCGGGTGCGAACCGGGTAGGAGGCTTTGAGCCAATCAATGCAAAGGGACCAGCACAATGACCCATATTCCGGGGATCGTCATCACAGGGGCTTCGGGCCGTATGGGGCAGATGCTGATCAAGACCGTGACCGACAGCGATCAGGCGCGTCTGGTCGGCGTGGTCGAGCGCGCGGGACATGACTGGGTTGGTCAGGATGTGGGTGTGGCCATGGGCGGTGCCGCGCTGGGCGTCACCGTGACCGATGATCCGCTGGAGGCCTTTGCCCAGGCGCAGGCCGTGATTGATTTCACCGCACCCGAGGCGACGCTGGAATTCGCCGCGTTGGCGGCGCAGGCGCGCTGTGTGCATGTGATCGGCACTACCGGGATGAGTGACGAGCAGATTGCCGCTCTGGAGCCGGCCTCACGTCATGCGGTGATCGTGCGGGCGGGAAATATGAGCCTGGGTGTGAACCTGCTGGTACAGCTGACCAAAAAGGTCGCTGCCGCGTTGGATGAAGATTTCGATATTGAGGTGATCGAAGGGCATCACCACCACAAGGTCGATGCGCCCTCGGGCACCGCGCTGATGCTGGGCGAGGCTGCTGCGGAAGGGCGTGGTGTAGATCTGGCTGAGGTGTCCGATCGGGGCCGCGATGGTATGACCGGCGCGCGCAAACGGGGCGATATCGGGTTCCATGCCATTCGCGGCGGCGACATCGTGGGTGAGCATGACGTGCTATTCGCGGCACCGGGCGAACGCATCGTGCTGCGCCACCTGGCCACTGACCGCGCCATTTTCGCGCGCGGCGCCCTGAAAGCCGCACTTTGGGGGCAGGGTAAAGCGCCTGGCCAATATGACATGGTGGACGTTCTGGGGCTTTGACACCGCCCGGGAGCCGACAGACCGACTACAACTCTCGGATATTATCTGCGCGCAAAGGGCAGGCGAGATAGACGCCGAATTCTTTGCCGATATCCGCACTGACCCGCGCGTGAACCTTGCCCTGCCGATCCAGAAAACGCTGATTGTCCTCGACCGGGAATATCCCCTCGTGCCAGATGCCAGGATGGATATACAGCCCGCGTGACCCATCACACCAGAAGGCCACCACCTTTTCCAGTGTCAGATTGTCGCCCGGCAATGCGGCAGGGATGATGAAAGGCTTGTTGTCGATCGGCCAGAACATCTGTCCGCCATCGGGGTGATAGTTCATGTGCCAAAGCAGAACCTGATCGCGCGGAGCAGTTTGCCGGTTGGCGTTGGCCTGTTGCGGATCAGTGGACCAGCCGAGGACATAGTGACCGTTGACCGCTTCGTTCTCGCCGTAAAGGACGTCCCCTTTCCACTCACCATGAAATGTGCCTTCGACCCAACCGGCTTCATCGCCGGTGCCTTCGTCGATGGGCCGCCAGCCTTGCTGTGGCCAACGGACGATTTCAATTTCGAATTCTTCGGGGTCGTCGACCAGACAGCCATAGCCCTTGACCGACTTGTCTGTAGCACGGATCAAGGGGACCTCGTGCCAAGGCAGGGAGGGTTTGGTGTTGGCCTCAAAAATGTATTCTGGGGCGTTCATGTGAGCTCCTGATATTTTTCGACCATTCGCTGTACCATCGGCGCAAAATGGTTGAAATCGGGGGTTTCCATGTCTGCACGTTTACCTGCTTCGTCCAGATAACGCACCTGAATGATCTCTTTCAGGTTCGGGTTCTGCTCGAATTCGGCAACTTCTCTGGCACTCATCGGCCCGCCTTGCAGTTCCAGTGTATGAACCGAAGCCGTGGACAGGCGGTTGAAATATTCGGGCTTGGTAGCGCAAAGATACCGTTTGGCCGCCACGTGATAGCGGCAGCAATCGGTGATAACAGACGGAAAGAACTGTTCCAGCACCTCGGCGCCTGCATCTTCGTGATGGCGGTCTTCGGTGTCGTCGGGGTGGTACGTGCCGAATTCGGATGTGAAATGACCGATATCGTGCAGCAATGCCCCTACGATGATCTCTTCGGGCATGCCGTTCTGTTCGGCAATGGTCGCGCCCTGCAGCATGTGTTCTGCCATGGTGACGGGTTCGCCCAGATATTCCTCGCCTCCGCGGCGGTCAAAGATATCCCCGATGAAGGCCACGATATTGTCGGGGGTCAGGGTCGAGAAATCAGGTTTCATTCCGCCGCCTCCAGTGTCGCCAGTTCCATCGCCGCCAGCGTTGACAGTAAGCCGTCCTTGTCGGCATAGCAGCCTTGCAACCACCGCGACCCGGCGCCGGAATAGCCCAGACGCGCGTGCAGGACGCGGGTGTTGTCAACGATGAAGCTTTCGCCCGGCTCCAGCTTGAACGACACGCCCATGGCCGGATCGTCGATTATCTCACCCAACTGGCGATAGGCGGCGTAATAGGCCTCCATCAGATCGAAGGGGATGTCCACAAACGGAGCCGACGAGCGGTTGTTAAAGCGGATACCGATCAACTCGCCGTCGGGCGATAGCTCAATCATTGGGCGGCGCGACCGCAGGCAGACCCCGTCCGAGCCCTTGTATTCGAACCGCGCCGGGAAACCTGCCAGCAGGGCAAATCCATCGGGGTCCTGATCGCGCAGTTTTTCCGCCGCCCGGAACCCGTCCACAACAATGGAATCGCCACCCTCGGCGCTGTTCTCCAGGCAGTACAGGATCTGCAATGTCGGTACCGGGTCGCGATAGGGGTTGTCCGTGTGCGCCTGAAGGCCAAGCCCTGTAAAGGCCAGGTTGGTCGGGTTCACCTCGGTTCGAACCTCGAAATAGGGGCCATAGTTGGTCTGACGGACGTATCCGAACAGATCGGCCACCTTCAACAGGGATTCCGGTTCGGTCGGGCCACTGGTCAGTTTGGCAAACCCGTATTCGGCAACCATTGCCAGCCAGCCGCGCTTGGCTGCGGGTTTGGCGTGGACGTCGCTCCAGTCGGCGCTGGGCGCGTCGAGCCCTTGCTCCCAGGTGGTGATCCCGGGCGCGGTGCGGCCAAAGGTGCGGCTGTCCTCTCGGTCATAGCTATGCGCAGCCAGCCAATCAGCGGGGAAAGTGACAGTCTTGTTTTCGGGTTGAAATGTGACGGTGAGGTCGCCGTTGGCCACTGAGACAGCGCTGACCATGGTATCGGCGGGGATATCGCCAATGGTGATCAGGCGCTGTCCGTTGCCCGGTGCCCGTGTGTCAGGATCAAGCGCGTTGTCGCGTAGCCAGATGGCGTGAAAGCGGGCACTTGGGCCCGTATCGAATTCCACGGTGACGATTGACGGAGTATGGGTGGCAGAGCGCAGCATGGGGTTTCTCCTGTTCGCGGGGGCTTTGCTTGAGGATATACGCCCCCTGTGGCATTACGACAATTAATCCTTGTTGCTGCTGAGGCCTGGAAAAACTTATGGATAAAAAGAAGATCGGCTTGCCCCCGCTGGACTGGTTGCGCGTATTCGAAGCGGCGGGGCGGTTGGGTGGATTCTCGGCAGCGGCGCGCGAGTTCGGTCTAACGCAGGCTGCCGTCAGTCAGCGCATCGGCAACCTTGAGGCCTGGTTGGGCCGCACGCTGTTTGTGCGCGAGGCGCGCGGTGTATCGCTGACCGTCGAGGGCGAAAGCTATCTACCGCTGGTTCAGGACAGCTTGCAGGCGCTCGAGCGCAATACCGAAGATCTTTTCGGCAAATCCCCGCGCGAATTGCGGGTGGCTGGCCTGTCTTCCCATATTAAGGCCCTCGTCATACCCGCTCTTGCACGTTTTCACGACCTGCGCCCCAAAGTGCGGGTGCTGACAGATTCCGTGGCGCGACGGTCTTCGCTGGATGAAGAGAGGACTTGGCTTCAAATCCGCTATGGGCGTGGGGCGTGGCCCGGGCGAGATGCCGAACTGATTGCCGCCGAAGTGCTGGTGCCGATGGCAGCGCCGGGTGTGGATTGGTCCGCGCCCTTGATTGATCTGCGCGGTGAAAGGCCCGGCTGGCGTGATTGGGCGAAAAACACCACTCAGACCGACCTGCCAACCTCGAAAATGAGCTTCGATTCGATGGAACATGCGATTTCGGCGGCTCGGCAGGGTTTGGGCGTTGTGTTGGGATCCATGCCCTTGGCGCAATCGGACTTGCGAGCGGGGCGGTTGCGTCGAATGGATTTGCCCGAATTGAACGCTAAAGATGGCTATTGGCTGACCTGGCCCGAAGAGCGTGCGAAATCCAATAAGCAACGGGCGCTCATCGCGGATTTTCTGCAGGCCCTGCGCGGGGATTGATCAGAAATCTATCGCGATGCCTTTCTTTTCCCAATCGCCATAACGTGCAGGATCGGGGCCGTCGCGTCCGCCCAGCTCTTTGGGTCGCGCTTTTGCGTCGGCTTCGGCCTTGCGGCGGCGGTCCTCCGCCTCAGCCAGCGCGCGTTGTGCGGCAGGCGGCAGGTCTTTGGGCTCGTCACTCATGACATCGGGTTCCTTTCAGTGCATTGGCTTGATATACGCCCCCGTCCGCCCTTGGCAATGCGGACGAGGGTCACATCAAAGGCGATTCAATGTCCGATAACGCAACGGCCGCGCGACGCAGCGCAATCTACCTTCTGGATCAGATCTTGGGTGACGGGCGGCTGATGTCAGAATGCCTGGCTGCAGGTGCGTTGGAGCGATTGGCACCAGAAGACCGGGCGCGGGCACAGCGGCTGGCGTTGCAAACGCTGCGTGGGCTCGAACGCGCCGACCGTCTGTTGGACAATCACCTGAACCGCACTCCCGCCCTGACCGTGCATAATGCCCTGCGTCTGGGAGCGGTTGAGCTGTGCCATGGCGAGGCAGCGCATGGCGTCGTAAATTCCATGGTTGAGATTGTCGGTCGCTCGCGCAAGCATGGGCGGCTCAAGGGGTTGGTGAACGCGGTTCTGCGCAAGGTGGCGGCGGAAGGGCCAGAGGCTTGGCCGAAAATGCGCGTGCCGCGCCTACCCGAGTGGCTGCGCGATCCATTGATCATGGCCTGGGGTGCCGAGGCCGTGACCGGCATGGAGCTGGCGCATTTCGAGGGCGCGCCGCTGGATCTTTCGGTCAAGCCCGGGGCAACAGCGCCGGGTGAGATGCTTCCGACCGGTTCGATGCGGGTTCGGGATGCGGGGCAGGTGTCCGCTCTGCCGGGATATGATCGCGGTGACTGGTGGGTTCAGGATGCCGCCGCCGCACTGCCTGTCCGAGTTCTGGCGCCTAAGGCCGGAGAGAAAATTCTGGACCTTTGCGCTGCGCCCGGTGGCAAGTCGTTGCAACTGGCGGCTGCGGGGGCCGATGTGACTGCGCTGGATATCTCGGAATCGCGTCTGGAACGAGTGCGCGAGAACCTGACGCGGACGGGCCTGATGGCTACGGTCATCGCGGCTGACGCGCTGGAACACCAGGGTCAGTATGACGCCATCCTGCTGGATGCGCCCTGTTCCGCCACCGGCACGATCCGCCGCCATCCTGATCTGCCCTTTGCCAAGGACGGGTCGGAATTCGGCGCGCTGATCGAGCTGCAAACGCAGATGCTTGCCCATGCCTGGACCCTTCTGAAACCGGGCGGGCGGTTGGTGTACTGCACCTGCTCGTTACTGCCCGATGAGGGCGAGGTTCAGGTTGAAGAGGCGCTACAGATGTATCCTGATATGCAAGCGGACCGGGTCGCTTTGCAGGTCGCGGGGGTCGAAGCCGGCTGGATCACCGAAGAGGGCGGTTTGCGTCTGCGGCCTGACTATTGGCCGGGGACAGGCGGCATGGACGGCTTCTATATCGCCTGCCTGACGAAATCGACCTGAAGGCACGCTTTTCGATGACTTGACGATTGCTCCGGTCTATCGTTGGGTCTCAGGCGCCAGCAGAGCGCAAGGGGCAGAGTAACGAGCGTCATGTCAAATTCGGACACCATGGCAAACCGATGGTCACGGTTTCAGAACCGGCTTTATGCGCGGCTCAGTCAGCGGCGCAAAGCCGTTACCGGATTTGTGGGCGATCCGGAACCACGCACGGTTGGATCATTTGCGCGCGGGCGTCAGTTGGTGGCTGGGAACCTGCTGTTCTCGGGCTATCTGGTAGAGGCGCAGGATACAGGCTTATGGGATGTCACTGCGCCCAGCACCGGATTCGACGATGAACGCCACGGTTTTGCCTGGCTGGATGATCTGGCGGCTGTTGGCGACATCCGGGCGCGCGAAAAGGCGCAACGCTGGGTCTGGGGCTGGATCGAAGCACATGGGCGCGGGCACGGGCCCGGTTGGGCACCTGATCTGACTGGCCGGCGAGTGATGCGTTGGATCAATCACGCGATCTTTTTGCTGCGCGGTGTGGATGAGCAACAAAGCAAGGTCTTTTTCAGTTCGCTATCTCAGCAGGCCTGGTTCCTGTCGAAACGCTGGCATGCTGCGACGCCTGGCCTGCCCCGGTTCGAGGCGCTAGCCGGTCTGGTGCAAGCCGGTTTGGCTTTGGAAGGGCTTGAGCAGATGGCAGAGCCCGCCCTGCGCGCTCTGGCGCGGGAATGTGACAGTCAGATAGATCAAAAAGGTGGTATCTCCACGCGCAACCCCGAGGAGCTGCTGGAAGTCTTCACGCTGCTCGCGTGGACATCGGCAGCACTTAGCGATTTGGGGCGGGGTACACCTGGGGCGCAGGCGAATGCGATTAAACGGATGGCCCCGACCATGCGTAATCTGCGTCATTCGGATGGTGCACTGGCCCGTTTCCACGGGGGCGGGCGCGGGATCGAGGGTCGTCTGGATCAGGCTCTGGCGCAAAGCGGCGTCAGACCGCAAAGCGAGAACGGCCTGTCCATGGGATTTGCCCGTCTCTATGCGGCACGGACCAGTGTGATAATTGACGCCAGTTCGCCGCCCAAAGGGGATGCGTCATATAACGCACATGCGTCGACCTTGGCATTCGAGCTGACCTCGGGCCGCCGACCTCTGATTGTGAATTGTGGGTCTGGGGAAACCTTTGGGTTGGAATGGCGTCGGGCCGGGCGCGCCACGCCGTCGCATTCGACACTTTGTCTTGACGGCTTTTCAAGTGCGCGTCTGACCTCAGCTGTTCCTGGTACGGAACGTGAAGGGCTGGTGGACGCGCCAAAGGATGTTCCGGTCGAGTTCGAAGACGCGTTCGAGGGAACCCGGTTTATGGCCGGGCATGATGGCTATACCAAAGTGTTCGGCCTGACCCATGCCCGAACGTTCGAGCTGCGCTTTGACGGGCGGGAGCTGACCGGCGAAGATATTCTGCTTACCACAAGTGACAGGGCCAAGCGGCAATTTGACAAGGCGCTGGATGCGTCGAGCCTGACTGGTATCGGCTTTGACATACGGTTCCATCTGCATCCGGACGTGGATGCGGCGATAGATTTGGGCGGTGCGGCGGTGTCCATGGCGCTCAAAAGCGGTGAGATTTGGGTGTTCCGCCATGATGGTGTGGGGAAATTGTCAATCGAGCCAAGTGTTTATCTTGAAAAGGGCCGTTTGAAGCCACGCGCGACAAAACAGATCGTTCTATCTGGCCGCGCAATGGAGTATGCGACGCGCATCCGGTGGACGTTGAGCAAGGCGCAGGATACAGCCTTTGCCGTGCGCGACTTGCACCGGGACGAGCCCGAGTTTGACTGACGCCAAAAGGACCTTTGGACCCATGACCGATCTTCACCCCGTGCGCCGCGCGTTGCTTTCCGTATCCGACAAGACCGGGCTGATCGAGCTGGGTAAGGCGCTGGCCGACCGCGGGGTCGAGTTGTTGTCGACCGGCGGCACAGCTAAAGCACTGCGCGATGCGGGGTTGGAGGTGAAGGATGTCAGCGAGATCACCGGTTTCCCGGAGATGATGGATGGCCGGGTCAAGACGCTGCACCCGATGGTGCATGGCGGCTTGCTGGCCTTGCGTGACAATGACACCCATGTCGCCGCGATGAACGAACACGGCATCGACGTGATCGACCTGCTGGTAGTGAACCTCTATCCGTTCGAGGCGACCGTGGCTAAAGGCGCTGGCTATGACGAATGTATCGAGAATATCGACATCGGCGGCCCGGCGATGATCCGCGCCGCCTCCAAGAACCACGCGTTTGTCAATGTCGTGGTCGATGTCGAGGATTACTCGTCGCTGTTGGATCAGCTGGACGAGAATTATGGCAAGACCTCATATGGTTTCCGTCAGTGGTTGGCCCAAAAGGCCTATGCCCGCACCGCTGCTTACGATACCGCCGTGTCGAACTGGATGGCCGATGCGCTGCAGCTTGAGGCCCCCAAGCGCCGCGCTTTTGCGGGCGAGTTGAAACAGACACTGCGCTATGGCGAGAACAGCCATCAGACCGCTGCATTTTATACCGACGGTACCAACCGACCCGGTGTGGCGACCGCCCTTCAGCATCAGGGCAAGGAACTGAGCTATAACAACATCAACGACACCGATGCGGCGTTTGAGCTTGTTGCGGAATTCGATCCCGTCAAGGGTGCGGCCTGTGCCATCATCAAACATGCCAACCCGTGTGGCGTTGCGACCGGCGGCACTCTGTTAGAGGCCTATAAGGCCGCGTTTGACTGTGACCGCACTTCGGCCTTTGGCGGGATCGTGGCGCTGAACCAGCCGCTGGACGCTGAAACCGCGCAGGAAATCACCGGCATCTTCACCGAGGTCGTGATCGCGCCGGGCGCATCGGATGAGGCCAAGGCGATCTTTGCCGCCAAGAAAAACCTGCGTCTGCTAACGACCGAAGGCCTGCCGGATGTGACCGCAGGTGGCAAAACCGTGCGTCAGGTCGCGGGCGGTCTGTTGGTGCAAGACAAGGATAACGGTTTCGTCGGCCTGGATGACCTGAAGGTTGTCACCAAGAAGGCCCCATCCGAGGAACAGATGCGCGACTTGCTGTTTGCCTGGAAAGTCGCCAAACACGTCAAATCCAACGCCATCGTCTATGTGAAGGACGGCGCGACCGTGGGTGTCGGCGCGGGTCAGATGAGCCGTGTGGATTCCGCCCTGATCGCGGCCAAAAAGGCCGAACGTATGGCCGATGTGCTGGGCTTGGCCCAACCGCTGACCATCGGCTCGGCGGTGGCGTCAGACGCGTTCTTCCCCTTCCCCGACGGTTTGATGGAGGCCGCAGAGGCAGGCGCCACTTGTGTGATCCAACCGGGCGGCTCGATGCGCGATGACGACGTGATCGCCGCCGCGGATGAGGCCGGTCTGGCCATGGTCTTTACCGGCATGCGGCATTTCCGTCACTGATGCGTGCCCGATTGCTCCTCTGGGCGGCGCTGACCGCGTTTCTGATCGACCAGATCAGCAAGTACCTGGTCGTTCATGTGATGCGCGTGGCCGAAGGGCCGATCAGCGTTCTGCCGCCCTTTCTGGTGTTCAGATATGGCGAGAATCGCGGCATCAATTTCGGCCTGTTTCAGGGCAATGGCGACGCCGCGCGCTGGGCTCTGATCGGAGTTTCACTGGTGATTTCAGTGGGCGTGCTGATTTGGTTGATGCGCACGGCCCCCTCAAAGCTCTTGTTGGTCTGTGGCGGCCTGCTGATCGGCGGTGCGCTTGGCAATGTGGTGGACCGCGTGTTGTACGGATATGTGCTGGATTTTCTGAACATGTCCTGCTGTGGTTTCGACAACCCCTATGTGTTCAATCTGGCCGATGTATTCATATTCGCAGGTGCGTTCGGGTTGGTGCTGTTTGATAGGAAAAAGCCCTCGTGACGCGGGTTTGGAAATACGATAAAAGCGCCTGAAACAGGCTGGAGACTTTCATGCGGTTGCCGCGTTCCATATTTGTTGTGACTATGAGTCTTGCGGTTGCGGGATGTTCGGATATCGGTCTGCGCCACCTCGAGCCGCCGGGCCCGGGCCCGGACGAGTTTGCGATTCTGCCGGTCAAACCTCTGACCCAGCCCGAGAACTACAACTCTTTGCCCGCACCGACACCGGGTGGCACCAACCTGACCGATGCCAATCCCACAGGGGATGCTATTGCCGCGCTGGGCGGGAATCCGGCTGCTTCGAATCCAAATACCGCTGTGCCTGCCTCTGATGGCGCGCTTGTCACGGCCTCCAGCCGATATGGCGTTCCGTCAAACACACGGCAGGTCGTCAACCAAGAAGATGCGGATTTCCGCAAGCGTCAGGGGCGCTGGACCCGTTTGCGGCTGTTCAACGTAGATCGATATTCGCAGGTTTACCGTCGCTGGGCTATCGACCCGAACAAGCAAACCCAGGCTGCGCGGAACGCTGGGATCGAAACGCCATCGGCGCCGCCGGTCAATGAATAATTCTTAACTTTCCGTCATCGGGGTTGAACCCGGGCGGCACCACCGTAGTTTGAACACCAGAAACGAAACGGAGGATGCCCCATGGTTCGGGCTCTGGCACTGTCGGCTGCTCTGATCGCCGCCACCCCGGTTTTTGCCGAAGATGGGCACGAGGCGGTCACCACCTTTACGCTGGATAACGGTATGGACGTTGTCGTGATCGAGGATCACCGCGCCCCAGTCGTGCAGCACATGGTCTGGTATCGCGCCGGATCGGCGGATGAGCCGGTTGGTTCGTCCGGTGTGGCGCATTTTCTGGAACACCTGTTGTTCAAGGCCACCGACACGCTGGAGGCGGGCGAGTTTTCTGCCACCGTCGCGGCCAATGGCGGCAATGACAACGCGTTCACCTCGTATGATTACACCGCCTATTTTCAGCGTGTTGCTGCCGACCGGCTTGAGCTGATGATGCGGATGGAGTCAGACAGGATGCGCAATATCCGCCTGTCCGATGATGACATCGCCACCGAGCGCGACGTGATCCTGGAAGAACGTAACCAGCGTACCGAAAACAACCCGCGCGCCCTGTTCGGTGAACAGGTCAGCGCGGCGCAATACCTCAACCACCGCTATGGTGTCCCCGTTATCGGTTGGAAACATGAGATGGAAACGCTGGACCTGGACGATGCACTGTCCTTCTATCAGATCCACTATTCGCCAAATAACGCCATCCTGGTGGTGACGGGCGATGTTGAGCCAGACGAGGTCAAATCCCTGGCCGAGCAATATTACGGGGTAATCCCGGCAAACCCGGACCTGCCCGAACGGGTGCGATCACAGGAGCCGCCACAAACCGCTGAACGCCGTCTGACCTTTAAGGATGCGCGCGTATCGCAGCCCTATGTTCAGCGCAGCTATCTAGCACCCGAACGGGACGCAGGTGCACAGGAAAAAGCCGCCGCCCTGTTCCTTCTGGCTGAATTACTGGGGGGCAGCACGACGTCGTACCTGAATGAAAAACTGCAGTTCGAGCAGCAAAAGGTCGTCTATACCGGTGCGTTCTACCGAGGCGTGTCGCTTGACGATACCACATTTGATCTGCTGGTTGTTCCGGCCGAAGGCGTGTCGCTGCAAGAGGCCGAGGATGCGATGGATCAGGCCGTGACCGATTTCATCGCCGAAGGTGTGAACGAAGAGGATCTGGATCGGATCAAAATGCAGCTGCGCGCCGCGCAGACCTATGCGCGTGACAATGTGGACGGGATCGGCAATCGCTATGGCCGTGCCCTGACCAGCGGGCTGACGGTCGAAGATGTACAGGCTTGGCCTGATGTCCTGCAGGCGGTGACCGGTGATCAGATCATCGCCGCCGCGCGCGAGGTGCTGCAGCCTGAAACCTCGGTCACGGGCTGGCTGATGCGAGACGATGAGGTAACGCAATGAAGCGGATATTTGTAACTCTGATTGCTTTGGTCATCGCAGTTCCTGCATGGGCCGAGATCGAGATTGAAGAGGTCACCTCGCCGGGTGGCATCACCGCATGGCTGGTCGAGGATCACTCGATCCCCTTCACCGCCCTGGAGCTGCGGTTCCGCGGTGGCACGTCGCTGGACGACCCGACAAAGCGCGGCGCGGTGTATCTGATGAGCGGCCTGATCGAAGAAGGCGCTGGCGAAATGGATGCCCGTACCTATGCGCGCGAGCTGGAATCTCTGGCCGCGTCGTTCGGGTATAGCGCCTCAGACGATTCAGTGTCGATCTCGGCACAGTTTCTGACCGAAAACAGGGATGAGGTGATTGACCTGTTGCGGACCACGATTCACGAACCGCGTTTCGATCAGGATGCAGTAGACCGTGTTCGCGCTCAGGTTCTGTCGGGTCTGCGGTCAGATCAGACCAGCCCCAGTGACATTGCCGGGCGCAGCTTTGCGGAAATGGCCTATGGCGATCATCCCTACGGCTCCGAAGGCAAGGGCACGATCGAGAGTGTCAGCGCCTTGACCCGCGATGATGTGGTCACGGCATATGAGAACGTGTTTACCAAGGATCGTCTGTATGTAGGCGCGGTCGGCGATATCACCCCAGAGGAACTGGGCGCGGTGCTGGACGAGCTCTTGCTTGATCTGCCGGATACCGGCAAACCGATCCCTAAGCGGGCCGATGTGACGATCACTGGCGGAGTGAGCGTGATCGAGTTCGATACGCCGCAATCGGTGGCTCTGTTCGGCCATGCCGGGATCGACCGCGACGACCCGGATTTCTTTTCCGCCTATCTGTTGAACCATATTCTTGGCGGCGGGGGTTTCGAAAGCCGCCTGATGCAGGAAGTGCGCGAAAAACGCGGTCTGACCTATGGCGTGGCGACCTATCTGGTGCCAAAGGATCTGGCCTCTGTGTATCTTGGGTCGGTGTCCTCGGCCAATGACCGTATCGCCGAAGCCGTTGATGTGATCCGCAACGAATGGGCGCGCGCCGCATCCGAAGGGGTCACTCAGAAGGAGTTGGACGACGCCAAGACCTATCTGACCGGTGCCTATCCGCTGCGCTTTGATGGCAACAGCCAGATCGCTGGGATCATGGTGGGTATGCAGATGGAGGATTTGCCTATCGACTATATCGCCACACGCAATGACAAGGTGAATGCAGTGACGCTTGAGGATGTGAACCGGGTGGCCTCCGAACTGCTGGACCCAGATGGTTTACACTTTACCATCGTTGGCAAACCCGAAGGTCTGGACGGCTGACCCTTAGGCCGCTGCAGGTCTTCTCTGGGCCTGCAGCGTGTGCTTGTTGCTGTTCAACAGCTTTTGCCGTGTATGTCGGAAATGCGCTGCTTTCAATGCATCGTCGATATGGCGGCTCCGCCGCAGCAAGCGCATCAGGCTGATATTGTCGAAGACCAGGCATTTGGTGGGTTCGGTGGCTATTACCGTGGCTGTGGCAGGCAGCCCAAGGCCAAAGGTCAGCTCTCCCAAAATCTCATCTTCTCCACATTGGTTGATGACCCGGCCGTTTTTCAGGATCGTGGTCCGCCCCTTTAAGACAAAGCCCAAAAAGTCGGTTGTCTTGCCTTCTTCGATCAGGATGTCACCGTTTTCATAGGTCTTGACGGCGGCGGTGTTCAACAGTTTCCGGGCTTGGTGGGGTTTCAGCGATTCAAGGTGCAGGGCAATGAACTGACGTTCGTCATCTGAAAACCGAAGCAGATGCCGGGACAGAAACCCGCGCAGCAGGCCCAGGATCGAGATCGAGATATAGGCCAGCTGAATGATCGAGCCCGCGAGGTTGAATTCTTCCGACATGCTGAACAGAACACATCCGGCTGCGGCGATCACAAGCAGGGGGTAGAGGCTGCCGTTGCCCCGGATGATCCCCATCTGCAGCAGAAAGTAGCTGGTGATGTAGAGGCCCGCGCCAAAGACGCCGATCATCGTGGCGACCTGTACCAGTTCAGGAAACTCGTATGGAAAACTCAGCATGGACCGATCCAACCTTGTTAAGACTGGGTCCAAGCTGAGGGATAGTGGCGGCGCTGTATATGAACAATGTCACATGTTAATCATCGTTATGTTCATTCAATGATCACTCTATGCAGCAGCGCGCCATCTGTACCCGAACAAACTGTTTGCACCCTGGGTTTTCCAGGGCTGGGGCCCTACTCGCCGTAGGGCACCCAGATGTTTTTAACCTCGGTCGCAGCCTGCAGGAAGCGGCGAGTCTGATCCTCGTGCCAGTCGGTTGCCATGGCGTTATTAACCCAACTCCGTTTCAGGTTCCCGGCCGAAGCCCGCTCGATCTCGGCCGACAGATCGGTAGACGAGAATGACCAGATCGCATCCACATTCAGATGCGAAGCCAGCGGCTTCGCCAGTTCCGTGTGGCTGCCAGTCAGGATGTTGACCACGCCAGCGGGCACGTCCGAGGTTTCGAGGATTTGGTAGAAATCCGTCGCCGCCAGCGGGTAAGGCTCGCTTGCCGCAAGAACCACCCGGTTGCCCATCGCAACCGCAGGCGCCATGGCCGAGACCAGACCCAGCAGCGGCGCCTCGTCAGCACAGAGCGCGCCGATCACGCCGACAGGTTCTTTCATGGCAATGGCCACGCCCCGGATCGGAACGCCGTGCACCTGGCCGTCATACTTGTCGGCCCAGGCAGCGGCGGTGAACAGGCGCTGGATCGCGGCTTCGACCTCTTTCGCACCGTCTTTCCTTCCGGTCATGGCATCAAGGCGCGCAGCGAATTCACCCGCGCGGGCCGAGAGGTTTTCGCCGATGTAATACAGGATCTGTGCCCGCAGATGGCCGGTGGTCTTGGACCAACCCTTGGCCCCCGCTGCGGCCTCGACCGCGTTGCGGACGTCTTTGCGGTTGGCCAGACCCACATGGCCCAGCAGTCCAGACTTGCCCCAGACGGGTTTCGAATATCCGCTGTCAGGACGGGCCTGTTTGCCGCCTACATACATTTTAGCAGTACGGTCAATCGGATCGACCGGGGCACCTTCGCCCATCGCGGCCTCGGCCTTGGCCAATGGTTTGCCTTTGCCTTTGGGCTTGGTGTAAGCGGTCAGACCTTCCCAGCCACCTTCGCGGCCAAAGCCGCTTTCGCGCACACCGCCGAACCCGGCTGCGGCATCGAACAGATTGGTGGCATTCACCCAGACAACGCCCGCGACCAGCTTCGGTGCGATATCCAGTGCAAGGTTCACGTTCTCGGTCCATACCGTCGCCGCCAGCCCGTAACGGGTGTTGTTGGCCAGCTCAACCGCCTCTTCCGGAGTACGGAAGGTCGAGGACACCAGCACCGGACCGAAAATTTCCTCCTGCATCAGTTGATCGGAGGTTTCGAGGCCCGAGATCAGCGTTGGCGGGTAGAAACAGCCATTTTCGGGCAGCGCGCCAGCCGCCTGATAAACGTGACCCGCGGTGTTGCTGTCGACCATGCTCTTGATGGTCTGCAACTGGACCGGGTCGACCACAGCACCCACGTCGATGCATTTGTCCAATGGATCACCGATGCGCAGAGTGTCCATTCGGGCGCGCAGTTTCTCGTGGAACCGATCGGCGATGCCTTCCTGAACCAACAGACGCGAACCCGCGCAACAAACCTGACCCTGATTGAACCAGATCGCGTCGACCAGCCCTTCGATGGCGGAATCGATATCGGCGTCGTCAAAGACGATATAGGCGGACTTGCCGCCCAACTCCAAAGTCAGCGCCTTACCCGAACCGGCGGTCGCCTCACGGATGCGCCGCCCCACTGCGGTTGAGCCGGTAAAGGCGATCTTGTCCACGTCCGAGGCCACGATCATCTCACCCACCGCGCCATCGCCCGTGACGATGTTGACCACACCCTTGGGCAGCCCGGCCTGTGAGCAGATATCGGCAAACAGCAGCGCGGTCAGAGAGGTATATTCGGCAGGTTTCAGAACGACCGTGTTACCCATGGCCAGCGCCGGAGCAATCTTCCAAGCCAGCATCAGCAGCGGGAAGTTCCAAGGAACGATTTGTCCACACACTCCCAGCGCTTCAGCGTTGGGTAGTTCGCTTTCCATCAACTGCGCCATGCCGGCGTGGTAGTAAAAGTGACGCTGTACCAGAGGGATGTCGATGTCGCGCGATTCACGGATCGGCTTGCCGTTATCCAAGCTTTCCAGCACTGCAAACAGGCGCGAGTGCTTCTGCAGCAGGCGCGCGATGGAATAGAGGTAGCGCGCACGACCCGCACCGCCCATCTTCTCCCATTTTGGCTGCGCCTTGCGGGCGGCGGATACGGCGGCGTCGACATCGGCTTGCTTGGCCTGGGTCAGCTTGGCCAAAACCTCTCCGGTCGCCGGGTTGCGGCTGTCGAACCCCTTGCCCGGTTTGGTGAAGGCCCCGTCGATATAGTGACCAAATTTGTCACCCTGATCGACCAGCCAGGCCAGCGCTTCGGCTGAGCTTTCGGGGGCAGGGCCGTAATCCATGGTCTCGAAAATCTCTTTGACTGTCATTGTTTTCGTCCTCAGCCCATCGAGTGCCTGTAACCGGCGGAATAAGCACCCGTTACGAAATGTTCTAGCTGCCGTTCGATATCGCCCAACAGCGACGACGCGCCAAAGCGAAACAGGTCCGGCTCCAGCCAACGGTCGCCCAGCTCATCCTTGATCAGCGACAGGTAAACTAGTGCGTCCTTGGCTTTGGAAATCCCGCCTGCGGGTTTATATCCGACACGATACCCGGTGCGGTCATAGTAATCGCGGATCGCCCGGATCATCACCAGCGACACGGGCAGCGTGGCGTTGACGCTTTCCTTACCGGTCGAAGTCTTGATGAAATCCGCCCCCGCCATCATGCAGACCAGCGAGGCGCGCGCCACGTTGCGTAGGCTGCCCAGTTCGCCGGTTGCAAGGATGGCTTTGACATGCGCGTCGCCACAAGCCACGCGGAACGCTTTCATCTCGTCATACAAGGCCTGCCAGTCGCCCGACAGCACATGACGCCGAGAGATTACGATGTCGATTTCCTCGGCTCCGGCTTTGACGCTTTCTTCGATCTCGGCCACGCGCAGGTGGAACGGGGACAAGCCTGCAGGGAATCCGGTCGATACGGCGGCCACCGGAATCCCGGTGCCCTTCAGCGCATCCACAGCGGTTTCGATCATGTCGTGATAGACACAGACCGCGCCGGTGGTGATCGGTGGCATGTCCAACGTCTGAAGTGTTGCAGAAGCCACGGGTTGCCGCGCTTTGGCGCACAGGCGCCGGACACGGCCGACGGTATCGTCTCCCGATAGGGTGGTCAGGTCGATCAGGGTGATCGCCTTGAGCAGCCACGCCGCCTGGTAGTCCTTTTTCACCGAGCGCCGACCCGGCAGGGTGGCTGCGCGGCGCTCAACGGCCGAGGTGTTGACCTGTACGGCCCGCACCCAATCCAGATCAAGCTCCATTCCAGGGTTCCGGGGCTCGGTCACTTGCGGCAGATGCGCGGTGCGCACGGGGCTTTCTGAGCTCTGCGTTTCCATTTTCACATCCTTTGGGAGGTTTGTATCAAATTCGCACGGGTAAGATGCAAATGGAAGGCCATCCGGCATTGGAAGGGTAAATTTTTTGACCAAATGGACAAAATAGGCGTTTTCTTGCGAATAATTCTCAATAGCATTGACTTAGTTGCGAGCGGTTCTCATATTCATCTTAGCAAGATACCATTTCCGGGGTCTGATATGATTCGTCGTAGTTTCCTTGCAGCGCTGGCATTCGCCGCTGTATTCCCATTCTCGGCCTGGGCCGATGCGCCGCTGAAAGTGGTGGCCACGACCGGTATGATTGCCGATGCCGCCCGTCAGGTCGGAGGTGATCAGGTCGAGGTGAAGGGCCTTATGGGCCCCGGCGTCGACCCGCATGCCTATCGTCAGACCCGCAGTGATATCGTCGCTATGACCAGGTCCGATCTGATCCTGTGGCATGGTCTGTATCTTGAGGCGCAGATGGAAGAGTTCTTCCATGACCTAGGGCGTAAACGCATGGTCGTTGCGGTAGCCGAAGGCGTTGATAAGTCAAAGCTGCACGCGCATGACAATTATGCTGACAAATACGATCCCCATCTTTGGATGAGCCCGGCCCTGTGGCGCGATGTCGTGGTCGAGGTGCAAAAAGCCCTGACACAAGCGCGCCCCGAGGCCGCGGACACCTTTGCGGCAAACGCAGAGGCCTTTCTTGCACAGATCGCGGAACTGGAGACTTATGGCAAGCAAGTGCTTGCAGCGGTCCCGGAAAACAACCGTGTTCTGGTGACGGCACATGATGCCTTTGGGTATTTCGGTGCTGAATACGGGTACGATGTGCTTGGAATTCAGGGTATTTCAACCCAATCCGAGGCGGGACTGAACCGGATTAGCGAATTGGTCGATACGCTGGTTGACCGGCAACTGACGGCAGTTTTCGTGGAAAGCTCGGTCTCGGATCGGTCGATGCGTGCGCTGATCGAGGGCGCAGCGGCCAGGGGACATCAGGTCGAAGTCGGTGGACAGCTTTATTCGGACGCGATGGGCGAGCCCGGCACCTATGAGGGTACCTACATCGGGATGCTGGATCACAATATCACAGTAATCGCAGGCGCTCTGGGGGCTGATATTCCCAAAACTGGCATGAGCGGCAATCTGTCGGCGGGGTTTTAAGAGATGCTGGAACTGGCGGCACATCAGGGCATCCCCCTTCCGGAAAACGACATTGGAAAAAGCCCGCTGGCCATTCGTGGCCTGACCGTCTCGTACGGGCAGAAGCCGGCAGTTTTCTCGGTTGATATGACCGTGCAACCGGGTGCCATGACAGCGATCATCGGGCCAAACGGTGCTGGTAAATCGACCCTGTTGAAGGCTGCGTTGGGGATTGTGTCACCCCTGTCCGGGCAGGTGACAGTGTATGGTGATCGGCTGGACCGGCAGCGGTCCCGGATTGCATATGTACCGCAACGGGCCAGCGTGGACTGGGACTTCCCGACGCGCGTGATTGACGTGGTTCTGATGGGCTTGTCGCGCGAGCTGGGGCTGTTGGGACGGGTGCGCGCCCGGCATAAGGCGCGGGCGATGGATTGTCTGCACCGTGTAGGGATGCGTGACTTTGCCGACCGGCAGATCGGCCAGTTATCAGGCGGCCAGCAGCAGAGGGTCTTTCTGGCGCGCGCCTTGGCGCAGGCCGCCGATCTGTATCTGCTGGACGAACCTTTTGCCGGGGTTGATGCGGCAACGGAAAAGGCCATCATTTCGGTCCTGAAATCCCTGAAAGAGGCGGGCAAGACCGTGGTTGCGGTGCATCATGACCTGGCGACCGTCACCGACTATTTCGACCATGTTTTCCTGATCAACACGCGCAAAGTCGCCGAGGGGCCCGTGGCCGAGGCTTTTACGGCCAAGACATTGCAATCTGCCTATGGCGGCCGTCTGGCTACGGCGCAGATCGACCAGATCTCACGCGCGCTGGGGTGAGTCATGCATTGGGATGCTCTGACCCTTCAGCTTGGCTATAACGCCACGCTTGTCGCAATCGGCGCAAGCCTGCTGGGCATTTCCGCCGGGGTGACCGGCACATTTCTGTTCTTGCGCAAACGTGCACTGGTCAGCGATGCGATCAGCCATGCGACATTGCCGGGTGTGTGTCTGGCCTTTATGGTGCTTGTGGCCCTCGGTGGGGACGGCAGAAACCTGATCGGCCTGCTCGTCGGGTCGGCAATATCCGCTTGGATCGGCCTTTTGTGTATGAACTGGCTGACGCGGCACACGCGGCTGGCCGAGGATGCCGCGATCGGAGCGGTCCTATCTGTATTCTTTGGTTTCGGCATTGTGCTGCTGACGGTGATCCAGACCATGGGTGTGGGCCGACAGGCGGGGCTCGAAGGGTTTCTGCTGGGCTCGACCGCAGGAATGCTTTGGACAGATGCGATGATCATTGCGATCGGAGGCGCGGCAACGCTGGCGCTTGTCATGATTATCCGCCGTCCAATGACGATCGTTGCCTTTGATCCTGAATTTGCCGCAGCCAGGGGCCTGCCGGTGCATCGCATCGACCTTGCAATGATGGGTCTGGTTATGGCCGTCACAGTGGTTGGCCTGAAAGTTGTCGGGTTGATCCTGATCGTTGCGCTTTTGATCATTCCGCCGGTGACAGCCCGGTTTTGGACTGAGCGGTCCGAAAGAGTAGTGTTGCTGGCGGGTCTGATCGGGGGCGTCTCGGGTTATATCGGTGCGGCGCTGTCGGCGGCGGCTCCCAATCTGCCGACGGGTCCGCTTATTGTTCTTGTCAGTTTTGCCGTGTTTGTCCTGTCGTTGCTGTTGGCGCCGGTTCGCGGTGTTCTGGCGGCGGTGTTGCGGCACCTGCAATTCCAGCGTCGGGTTCATATCCGGCAGGGCTTGCTCGCGTTGGCACAAGGGCAGAAAATCTATGAGCCGCTGACCCTGCGTTTGTTGCGCCGGGCCGGGTTGGCACGCCCCGACGGCGTGGCAACCGAGGCTGGCAAGGCCCGCGCCGCCAAAGCCCTGCGCGACGAAAAGCGGTGGGAGGTCGTTCGCATGGACCAGGCCCACGAAGCAACGGCGGCGCTTTATGACGGGCTGCGCGATATCGAAACCGTGCTGACCCGCGACCAGATTACCGAGATCGACCGCCAGATCGGCGGCCCGCAGGGGATAGCACCATGAGCGGCGAAGAATTCGTTCCCCTGTCACTGACACCGCTGCTGATCGGGACATTTGCCGCTATCGCCTGCGCCCTTCCGGGGAACTTTCTGGTTCTGCGCAAACAGGCGCTGATCGGGGATGCCATCAGCCATGTAGTGTTGCCGGGCATCGTGGTGGCCTTTCTGCTGACCGGCGCGATCTCGACCTGGCCGATGATGCTGGGCGCGGCGGGTGCTGCCGTGGTTGCCGTTGTGATGATCGAGGCGATCCGCAGGTTGGGTCAGATCGAACCCGGCGCGGCAATGGGCGTGGTCTTTACTACCCTGTTTGCGGCGGGTGTTCTTTTGTTGGAGCAGACGGACACCTCGACCGTGCATCTGGATGTGGAACACGCGCTGTATGGCAATCTCGAAAGTCTGATCTGGCTGGACGCAACGGGATGGGTCTCGCTGTGGAACCCGGCAGCGCTTGCAGGGTTGCCCCCGGAATTGCCGCGTATCGCGCTGACACTTGCAGGGGTTTCCCTGTTTACCTGGATATTCTGGCGACCATTGAAGATTTCGACCTTTGACGAGGGTTTTGCCAGCACGATTGGTATTCGGACCGGTCCTTTGGGGTTTGCGCTGGTGATCACAGCGGCGATAGCTGCCGTCGCATCCTTCGACGCGGTTGGCTCGATCATCGTGATTGCCATGTTCATCTGCCCCCCGGCTGCGGCGCGGTTGATGACCAACCGATTGGAATCTCAAATCGCATGGAGCGTTGTATTTGCCGTGGTTTCGGCGGTGATGGGCTATGTTCTGGCGGGTTATGGCCCATTATGGCTGGGTGCCCGCGATGCCGTGAGTGCCGCCGGAATGATCGCAACGGTATCTGGTGTGATTCTGGCGCTTGCGGCTGTTTTCGGCCCCTGCCGGACCCGCGCGGGTGCTCCAGGCACTGTTTGATCCGGCATATTCCTGCTGTTGGCTGATGCCGTATTTCGGCTGAACTTTGCCAACGCGAACAGCACGGCCAGAGTTAATGAGCCTTAATCTGCAGATCGTGCTAAGGTTGTTGTATTGTTAAGCAACTGACCACCACTCACCCCGGCTTGTTCGGGCAATCGTGATCAAGGTCGTCGCCTTGCAGGCCGACATGGCGCGATTGTCCGAACGCCCCCTTCTTGCACTAAATCTGAATACCATAGCGGTGGCAGAATCGTGTGCGCATGTGCTAGGTCTAGGGGTATGGAGCAGGCAAACCCCAATATCAACGAGTTTCGACCGGTAATTCGGCAGTTGGACGATGCTGCAATCAACCGGATCGCAGCCGGCGAAGTGGTCGAGCGACCGGCCTCTGCGGTCAAGGAATTGATCGAGAACGCCATTGATGCAGGTGCCACGCGGGTTGCGATAGAGATCGCCGATGGGGGCAAGACGCTGATTCGCGTCACCGATGACGGCTGTGGTATTGCGACGGCGGACTTGCCGTTGGCTTTGTCCCGCCACGCAACCTCGAAAATCGACGGGTCGGATCTGCTGAACATTCATACTTTCGGCTTTCGCGGTGAGGCGTTGCCGTCGCTGGGCGCGGTCGGGCGTTTGACCATAACCAGTCGTGTTCCGGGGGCGGATGCCGCGCAGATTCAGGTCGCTGGTGGCACAATGTCCGCGGTGAAACCCGCGGCTCTGCGTGCGGGTACCGTGGTCGAGTTGCGCGATCTGTTCTTTGCCACGCCTGCGCGTCTGAAATTCATGCGTACCGACCGCGCCGAGACACAGGCCATCGCCGATACGGTCAAACGTCTGGCCATGGCCGAGCCCTCGGTCACCTTTACCCTGCGCGATGTCTCGGGCGGCGGCGAGGGGCGCGTTACCTTCCGGGCTGACCGCGAGAATGGTGATCTGTTTAACGCGTTGCATGCCCGACTGGCCCGCGTGATCGGGCGCGAGTTTGCCGAGAACGCGTTGCAAATCGACGCCACGCGTGAGGGTATCCGGCTGTATGGCTATGCCGCCCTGCCGACTTATTCTCGGGGCGCAGCGGTGGCGCAGTACCTGTTCGTCAATGGACGGCCTGTGCGTGACAAGATGCTGACCGGTGCATTGCGGGCGGCCTATTTCGACTTTCTCAGCCGTGATCGGCATCCGGCGGCGGCTCTGTTCATCGACTGTGATCCGACGCTGGTGGATGTGAACGTGCACCCTGCCAAATCCGAAGTGCGGTTCCGCGACCCTGGCGTGGCGCGCGGGCTGATCGTCTCGGCCCTGCGGCACGCACTGGCAGAGGCCGGGCATAGGGCGTCTTCAACCGTAGCGAACGCGACCCTCGGCGCGATGCGGCCTGAAACACCGCAACCCATTCCGGCGCGGGTCTACCAGATGGATCGCCCTTCATCCGCCGCGCGCCAGATGGCCTATCAGGCGCAGGCACCGGGCTTTGCTGAACTGACCTGCGATTACAGCGGCAGCGTGGTCGAGCCGGTCGCGGAATCTGTTTCCGAGGCGCCGGTAGAAGACCTGCCTTTGGGGGCTGCACGCGGGCAGGTGCATGAAAACTACATTATCGCCCAGACCGCTGATGGTATGGTGATTGTCGATCAGCACGCCGCGCATGAGCGGTTGGTCTATGAAAAGCTGAAAGCCCAGATGGCGGCGAACGGCGTGGCGGCGCAGGCGCTGCTGATCCCCGAGATCGTAGAGTTGTCTGAAGGCGACTGCGCGCGACTTATGGCGGTGGCAGATGACCTTTCGCGCTTTGGCCTGACGCTCGAGCCCTTCGGCGGCGGTGCGGTTGCCGTGCGTGAAACCCCGGCCATTCTGGGTGAGGTCAACGCCCGCGCAATGATTCTGGATATTCTGGATGAGCTGTCCGATCAGGGTGAAAGCCAGATGGTGCAGGCGCGGATTGAGGCGATCCTCAGCCGTGTCGCCTGTCACGGTTCGATCCGCTCGGGCCGCCGAATGCGGGCCGAGGAAATGAATGCCCTGCTGCGCGAGATGGAGGCAACGCCTCATTCCGGCCAATGCAACCACGGGCGGCCAACCTACGTGGAACTGAAACTGGCCGATATCGAACGATTGTTCGGACGCAGTTGATCCCGCGGGGTGCGCGGGCTATGAAGAATAAAGCAAGAACACCCGAGGCGATATGATCGAGATTGCAGGAACCCAATTTGCATTGAACAACCCCGTGATCCTGATCGTTGGCGGGGTGGTGGCATTGATCCTGTTGCTGCTGTTCCTGTCTTTGCGAGCGGCCAACCGGTCAGCCAGGATGGCCGAGCCACTGTCGCGGCAAATGGCGCATTTGGGTCAACATGTTCAGCAGTTGGGACAAGGACAAGAGCAGCTGCGCGGTGGACTGCAGCATGTCTCGGACACGCAGGCCAATGCGCAGCTGCAGGTGATCCAGACGGTTGAATCCCGCCTGTCTTCGGTGCAGCAGCAGATGAACGATCGGCTGGCAGATAACGCGATGAAATCCGCACGTGCGCTGGCCGAGATGCAGGAGCGGATGAAGGAATCACTGCACGGCTCGTCGAAACAGACGGCGACGTCACTGACCCAGCTGCAGGAGCGTCTGGCGGCCATCGACAAGGCGCAGGATAACATCACCAAACTGTCGGGCGATGTGCTGTCGCTTCAGGATATTCTGTCGAACAAACAGACGCGCGGTGCGTTCGGAGAGATTCAGTTGAACGATATCGTCTCCAAGGCATTGCCCTCGGACAGTTTCAAGCTGCAGGCGACCTTGTCGAACGGGCGTAGGGCGGATTGCCTGATCCACCTGCCCAACCCACCAGGCCCCATTGTGATCGACAGCAAATTCCCGTTGGAGGCCTATGAGGCGCTGATCGGATCGACCAATGATATGGAACTGAAGGCAGCCGTGCAGATGTTCCGAACAACTGTGCGCAAGCATATCAACGACATCTCCGAGAAATACATTCTGGACGGGGAAACCGCCGATGGCGCGTTGATGTTCCTACCTTCCGAAGCGGTTTATGCCGAGTTGCACGCCAAGTTTCCCGAATTGGTGCAGGAGAGCTTTACCAAACGCGTTTGGATCGTCTCGCCCACCACCTGCATGGCAACGCTGAACACGATGCGCGCGATCCTGAAGGACGCAAGGATGCGGGAACAGGCGGGTGCTATCCGCAAAGAGCTGGGTCTGCTGCACAAGGATGTAGATCGCCTGGGCGATCGGGTTTCCAATCTGGATCGTCATTTCGGGCAGGCGGCCAAGGATATCTCGGAAATCAAGATCAGCGCTGAAAAAGCCGGGCGCCGGGCGCAGCGGCTGGACAATTTCGATTTCGAAGAGATCGCACCTGACGACACGCCGGGCGTTGTACCGCTGGCGCGGCACGAAATCTGACAAGCCGTTCGATGCGACATTGGCCGGATTTGGCCAGCGCACCGCGTCAGGTCCCAGAGATCAGATACGCAGGAAGGGCTGGAACAAGCGGGGCATGAGCTTGGTGAATTTTAGCGGCGCGTCGGTAACGGCCAGACAGATGCAATCTGCGGTAATGTCTGCGGTCGGGGTGTGATGCAGATCTTCATCGGCAATCTCGACATCGCCGCGTGCAAAGTGATCAACTTCATCCGAAAACGCACCCTGCAGAACCATGGTCAATTCCATACCGTTATGGCTGTGATCCGGAACTGCGGTTCCGGCCGGAATGAACAGCAGACGTGCCGAAGCGTCGCCGCTCGTCGGCAAGATAGCTTGTCTGACGCCCATTCCGATGGGCCGCCATCGGATGTCATTGACAGTGCCGCCGACGTAGTCCTGCAGGGGGGCAGGTAGGACGGCGCAGCCCTTGTTCACGGGCTTGGGGGTCGGTGCGCCTTGGGCGATCAGCGCCATCGTCGCAGCCAGCGCGCTGTCGCGCATTTGGGCAGGATAGGGCAGCTCGTCCAGTATCTGTCCGCCAACCGCATCAAAGCTTTCAGCCTGCGCGCGGCAATGGTCACACAGCGACAGATGGGTCGCGACCATCAGATCGAACGCTTCGGGCAGGCTGCCGGCGGCATATGCCATCAGCAGATCTTCCGTCAGGTGATGCTTAATCTGTTTGCTCATCGTCTCTGTCTCAGTTCATTGCGTGGCGCAGGCGATCCAGCGCCAGCCTAATTCTTGATTTGATCGTTCCCAGAGGCAACCCAGTCTGAGATGCAATTTCCCGGTGACTCAGGTCTCCGAAATAGGCCTTTTCGATCAAGTCTCTTTGCGCGTCAGGCAACGCCTTCAAGGCAGTGCGCAGCTGCGCGGTTTCTTGTTGCAAGACGATCACGTCGTCCTGATCAGGTTCGGACTCGGGGCCCCAGCCCAGTTCTTCCGGTTCGGGGCGCCGTTGCTTGCGCAGGGCGTCGATGCGTTTGTTCCGTGCGATGGTGAACACCCATGTGGCCACCGTTGCCCGGGTCGGATCGAACAGATGGGCCTTGTGCCACAAGGTCGCCATCACCTCTTGCGCACATTCCTCGGACATGGTCGCGTCCGAGCCCGACTTCATCAGGAACGCCTTGATCCGCGGCGCAAAATGCTGGAACAGCTCGGCAAAAGCCGCCTGATCCTGCGCATCCCGAATGCGCCTGACATGGTCCACCCACTCAATCCTGGTGTCGCAACTGCTTTGTGTTCCGTTCACCTGTCTACCCTTGATGCGTTTTCTTGTGCGCCAAGGCTTGAGGACGGCGGGTGTAGCCGCCGGCTCGTCCAAGGTCACGGTGTCTATCTCGGTAAACATAACCACAATACGGTTGGTGTCCCAAGCCGGATCACTCTGAAGCGATATTTTTGATCCAATCCTGGCTGGATGCCGTATTCTAAGTAACAGAAACCTTCAGAAAACCACGCCCCTCCGGGCGGTTACAAGCGGGTCGGACCATATCGAATGACACAGACCGTTGATCATGTTGCGGGCCATACCTTTCACGGGCGCAAGGGGGCGATCGAAAACGCCTTCCGCTATTCGGTCGACTACATTCTTCTGAACCCTGAACGCGATCTGACCACTCCGGCGCTATTTTCGGTGAACCGGGCCAATCTTGCCAACTGGCGGTCGCAGGATCACGGGGGTGAGCCGGGCCAGGGCGACGGTGCCGCCTGGCTGCGCGCGCGGTTTGATCAGTTGCAGGTGGCGCAACCGGCGCGCCTGATGTTGCTGACGCAGCCTCGGGTTCTGGGGCATGTGTTCAACCCGGTCAGCTTCTGGTTCTGTTTCGATGGGCAGGGTGCGCTCAATGCGGTTGTGGCCGAGGTGACCAATACCTATGGCACGCGCCACAGCTATCTGTGCCACAATCCCGGCTTTTCACCCATCAAGGCAACCGACAGGATGGTGGCTGACAAACTGCTGCATGTCTCGCCCTTCCAGAAGATCGAGGGCAGCTATACCTTCCGTTTCGACTATCGCCCCGAACGTGTTGGCGTTTGGATCGAGTATACCCGCCCCGAGGGCGGATTGATCGCCACCCTGACCGGGACACGCCGTCCGCTGACCAACCGGGTGATCCTTTGGTCGCTGCTGCGCCGCCCATTTGGTGCGCGGCGGACCTTTGCGCTGATCATCTGGCAAGCACTTAAACTTTGGGTGAAAAAAGCCACCTTTCGCCCGTTCAGAACCGCACCGGTGCCGGATCAGCCGGTTTCGCGTGTGCGCCTGCGCTAACGCGTTTGTTCAAGATCAAAGACTCGGGCTCTGCCTAGTGGTTGTTTCATTCGAAAGCCGCGAACACAGGAGTCGGGTCATGTTGGAAATTTCAGCAAGAAAAGTTGCTCAGGTTGCGCTGATGGGGCGCGAGCTGAATCGGGCCGAGGGCGAGTTGCGCGCGTTCATTGATCACATGAGCGAGGACGAACAGGCCGAACTGGTGGCTATCATGTGGATCGGACGTGAAAGCTTCTTCGCCGAGGATCTGGTCGAAGCCATCGCCACCGCAAGGGCCGAAGCCTCAACCCCCTGTGCTGATTACCTGATCGGAACGCCGCACATGTCAGATCATCTGGAAAATGGTCTGGATGCGCTAGGGGTATCGGCCGAGGACGTGGAAAATGATCTGATGTAGGCACCAGTTTTATTGCCGTCACGCCACCTGATTGGCGTGACTGTCATCTCAGTTGGAATGGTCAATGATCGCGAGGTGCTGCGCCAGCCGGTCGATTTCAGCCATCCAGCCCTGCACCAGTTTCGGATCATTGGGGGCCGCATGAACGCCTGCCGGAATAGCGCGGTTCAAGACGGCTTCGACAGCCAGTGAAACGGGGACCGAGACCAGCCGCGCCATTGCCGTGCCGCGGTCGTCACCCCAGGCATCCATCACATAGGTTTTGTGCCAGACCGGAACGCCGTCTTTTTCCGCCTTCAGGCCCACACACAGAACCACACGGTCTGGCTCGCCCTCGTCATAGGCGTTGTCGGCCCAGAACTGGTCCGACATCTCCTTCAGGCGTGCATCGCCTTCGGGGCCGGACAGGGTTTCGATTTCGGCAAACACACCCGACCACGCATCGGCCCAGCCATTCAGACGCAGCGTACCGCGGACGAATTCCTTGACCGGCCAGTGATCCTCGAAATGGTACTGCGCCATGAACGGGATCGAGTCGCGGTTCGGATAGACCTCAAAGCTTTCGGGTGTGGGCAGGGGTGCGATATAGCTGGTAATCGCATCCCATGGGCGCGCCACGTCCAGCGGAGCATAATTGCGAATTGATTTCGATGGTGAACGCAACGCCTTGAGCACACCCAGCGGTGACCAGCTGAACTTGTACCGGAACGGGTTCGGATGCTTGGGGATGCCACCGCAATAAGAGATGAAACTCAAGTGGTTCTGCGGGTCGAACGCGTCCGAAGCGCGATAGTCGTCGATCAGTGCATGAGCCATCAGGTGATCGATGCCCGGGTCCAGCCCGACCTCGTTGACCAGCGCCACCCCGGCTTCGCGGGCCGCCTCGTCCAACGCGCGCATCTCGGGGGCGATATAGGAGGATGAGACGAAATTCGCCTGTTTCGCGATTGCAAGCTCGGCCAAGGGCACGTGCCAGTCGCCGGGCAACATCGAAACGATGACATCGCCCTGTTCCAGCACCGCCGCCAAGGCGTCGATGTCAAAAACGCGGATATCGCTGGTCAGGTCACCAACTTCGGCCTTGGCCTTTTCGATTGTCCGGTTCCAGACCGTGACCTTGTGCCCGCCTTCGATCAGGCGGCGTAAGCCGGGAATGGCCGACAGGCCGGTGCCACACCAGTGAATCGTCATGTGAAAACTCCTTTACGGCTGTTCAGCCAAACCTCAGTTTTGCAATCACGATCGCGCTGACAAGCAGGATCGATATCACATTACCCAATATCAGCGGCCATGCCGCAATCATCACTCCGTAAATCAGCCACAGGCTCAACGTGGCCAGAATCAACAGGTTCGCCGGCATAGACAGATCCTTGGTCTCGCGGGAGCGCCAGGTCTTTAGGGTTTGAGGAAGCCAACATACAGTGCCCAGCACCGCAGCCGCGCCCCCGATCAGGTGTTCCATGCGTGGCTACTCCTAGACATGGTTGTCGAACGTATCGCGGGCCCGGCCCCAGACGCCGCTGTTCAAGTCGGTCAGGGTCAGCAGAGAAGGCAGAAGCTGTGCTGCATAATCTTCCGAGCTTTCGACCGGTAGCATCGACGGCAGATTGTCGATTGCAACTACATCAAGAACCGGATTGGTCGCCACGCGCAGGGCAGGTGCGTCCCAAGTGGTTGCTCGGTCATAAACCGGAACGGGGTTATAATCGCTGTCGGGGTCACAGGCGACATCGCCGATGGCGGTCAGCTTGCGGTCAGCGGCCAGTGCCTCATGCGGGACAAAAACCGGCGTGCCTGGGCGCGCGAAGATACAGTTCAGGAACAGGTCGTGGTCGAGGATTTCAGGGAACGGCCCGCCGCTGGCGGTTTCGGCCATGTCCCACTTGGTGACACTGACACCCATCGCCGTGCAAAGGTCGCTGGCGCCGGTACCCACGCGGCCAAGAGCACCGATGACGATGGCCCTTGGTCTATTGGCCTCGATGGCATCTAGTTCAGCCAGAAGCTCGGAATTCAACGCGTCCTTGCTGGGATAGACACCAACCGGAGAGCATTCCGCGCCCCGCTGCTGCGCGGCCCAAGTCTTGAGTGTCACCGCCGCCCCGGCATAGCCGGCCCAATAGCCAAAGGCGGCGACCCGGCGGCCGTTTTCCTCGACAAGATATTCCAGATCATACAGCGTTCCGCCCCCGGCCTTGAACCGTTCTAGCAGAGCCCGGCCGGAATGCTGACCCTTATAGGCATGGCCGAACATGATGTGGCGGTGGGGCAGGGGCGTGCCATCCTCGGGCAGTTCCTTGAGGCCAAAGATGATCGCGTCCTTGGGTGCATCTGGCCAGGAGTTCTCGGGCGCGATCTCGCAGCCAGCAGCCTTGTAACCGTCGATGGGGATGGCGCGAACATGGCTTTCCTCGACCGTTACGCGGATGCCAGCAGCGATCAGCGCCAAAGCGCCTTCAGGGGTCAGCCCGACCCGTTCTTCGTTCGGGCGCTGTTCGGCCCGGACCCATAGATGCGTCATATTTTGTCCCCTTTATCAGAGCATTCCGGCGGCACGTACGGCTTTCAGCGAAGCGCGCGCCTCTGCCGCCTCACGAAAGGCGACGATCTTGGGATAGGTTGCAACGTCGACGCCGTCGCCTTCCAACCAACTGCAAACCACATACAAATAGGCATCGGCCAGCGAGAACGCCTCGCCCAGCACAAACGATCCACGCAGACCGTTCGAACAGATATAGTCGCAGGACGCTGCCATGGTCTGCGCGACTTTTGCCGTCATATCCTTCCAGCTGGATTTCTTGTCGGCCCACCGCGCGCCGCGCAGCTTATGGGCGTGGTTCACATGCATGGTCGAGGCAAGATAATACATCACCTCGCGCATCCGGGCGGCCATGATCGGGTCCGCAGGCACCAGCCCGGCCTTCGGAGCCATTGCTGCGATGAACTCCAAAAGTGCCCCGGTTTCGGTCAAAATCCCACCGTCTACCACCAGCGCCGGAACCCGGCCTTTTGGGTTGATCTGCTTGTAGGCGGATTTGGTTTGCTCACCACTGGCAAAGTCCAGTTGGATCGCCTCATAGTCCAGCCCGGCCTCTTCCAGTGCAATCGCAACGGCGACCGAAATCGTGCGAGGGGCATAGTAAAGTTGCATCACAAAGCCTCTGGTTTGGGGTTACAGGTGGGTCTGTGCAAACTGCCGGTCTGGTGCTTCCAGATGCGGAACGGCATTGAACAGAACCGGGCTGAGCTGTGTACCTATCGGGTATAAACGGTGCATTGACGTGTTCATGATGGCAAGAGCCACCCGCGCCATGGCCGGGATATCCAGCCCCATCGCCTGCCGGACAACCATCGAAATCAACCCGCCCGAGGTCACAACGATGGCAGGGCCGCCTTCGGTTCCGATATCGGTCAGCGCGTCGCGCACCCGGGTTTCGAATTCCTCGAAGGTTTCCGGTGTGTTTTTGATGGCGCCATCGGCCCAGGCGGCAAAGGTGCGGGGCAGATGCTCGACAAAACCTTCGCGATCAGTGGGCACTTTCACTCCGTGCTGTTCCTCGAACAGCTGCGCGATGGTGAAATACTCGATCTCGTTCAGCCGCGGATCGCGGATCGGATCAGTCAGCCCCATGCTGGCGGTGGTCTCGGCGTGGCGGATCAGGGTGCCGCAATAGACCCGGGGAAAATGGCTGCGTGTGTCCTGGAGATGCGCCCCCAGCCAGCGGGCCTGCTGATGTCCCAGATCGCTGAGCTTGTCATAGTTCTTTTCGTCGCGCGCGGTGGTATTGGCCTGCCCGTGACGCACCAGTGTGATATGTGACATGTCGGTCCCTCTTGCGTGGCAAGTCTTAGGACAGGTCTAGGTCCGGGGCCAGAGCCGTTCGTTGCGGTTTGGAAATTATTCTCGCTCACCCCCGAATCTGGCCGGGCGGTATTGTTGTTGACTCGCAAGACCGTCCACAGGAACCTTGGTGATATCAGACTGTCCTGCAAATTCATCGTTGCAAGCTATTCGATGACCTCGGAAAACTGGCTTGGGAAAGGATTTATTTATGACGGATATTAGGCGCACGCCTTTGCATGGTTTGCATGTTGAGTTGGGTGGGAAGTTGGTTGATTTTGCGGGCTG
>NZ_JBXWOB010000016.1:0-76648 GCF_059610685.1 Ruegeria sp. CDSC052 | reverse complement strand
ACAGGTGCCCGAAGGTCTTCCTCTCAGCAATCGCCATCGCAGCTCTCGTCATCTATTGGCTATGAGTCCTGACCCTAGAACCGCGCCTCTAATTGTCGAAGCTAATGCTCAGTTTATCTGAGGTAGCGATACTCTGGCAGGTTAATATATCTCCTCGGGTGACATCGCTGTCTTCAAGGGCCATTCGAGCATGCATATGGACCTGACCTTTTGTTAGACGCGCTTTGCAGGCGCCGCATACTCCGGACTGGCAACTGAAAGGTGGTGTTAAGCCCGCCGACAATATTGCATTCAGTAGCGTTTGATCTACGGCAACAGGAACCTCGTGTGTCGCCCCGCCCAGTTCAACTTGTGCATTGGCGGCGATACCCGTCACACTGGAGGCTGTGACTGTAGCCCCGCCGAAGCTTTCCATATGAATTCGGCTCGCAGGTACGTCCAGTGCCATCAGCGCGTTGCTCACGTCCGCATTCATAGCTCCGGGTCCGCAAATCCAGTAGTGGACATCTTGCGCCACAGGTGGGGTTTCCTTCACGGCGGCTTTTATGGCATCTGCATCCACGCGACCTTTTCGCCACGAGCTGGACCAACTCCACAGCGAGGGTGCAGACAGGACATGGCGCAATGTGAACCGGACGACATGATCAGTTTTCAATATGTCTAATTCTTCGCCAAAGATGATGCTTTCGCCATCGGCGTTGCCATAAATCAGATGAGCCACTGAATGAGGTTCTTTTTCGAGGACAGAGTTGATCATTGCAAAAAGCGGCGTGATGCCACTGCCTGCGCCAAAGAAATAGTGGGTGCGGCGCTTCAACGGGTCCGGCGTCAGGGAAAATTGACCGAATGGCGGCATGACATCGACCGTATCGCCGGGCTTTAGATGGTCTCTGATATGATTGGACACCAGCCCACCGGCCACCCGTTTTACCGTGATGCGCAAAAGGGCACCCGGCGGGTTGGAAATGGTGTAGCTGCGGCGTTGCTCTTTCTCGTTGAGGTGGAATCGAAGAGTGACATGCTGACCGGCTTGCCAGCAAAAGGTTTCTGCCAGACTGGTCGGTAGATCAAAGGTCACGCTTGTGGCTTTGCCGTTGATCTCAGGCCGGATTTCAGAAATTTTCAGGGAAAAGAAATCTGGGTTCATGGTTTCCTCAACGATAATCAAACGTGGTGTCGAGAGCTCGGATTGCCAGCCGACCAGCTTGGGAGACGATGAAAAACCTATCCGTCTGGTTCATCGTTCCAGTTGTGTCGTCCCAGATGTAATCAATACTGGTCTTGGCGATGACACGCGTGCCGCCCTCGGTGGATTCCGAGGAAAACGTGGGCGCACCGCGCCTTGTTTCCCTGTATCCCTGCATCGCGTCGGCCAATGTGGTATCCTGATGCCAATCAGGAAGTGTTTCCCAATCGGCCACCGGATAGGAAAACGTCTCATCTGGCTGTCCAAGCCCGAATTTGATTGTGACAGTATGTACTGCCTTCGGGTGCCAGTCTTTCCACGTTGCGGCGATCGCTGCCTCATCTGTTGCATTGAGATAGCGCGCCGCCAGGTCCTTGGGTTCGTCTGACGGGTTGGCCAAGACCAGTCCGGTTGCCAGGATCGTACCGATCAAGGTTGCAATAATGCGTTTCATTTACTTTCCAAATTTGGCGGAGTGGATGGAAGTGTACGACCGGGCAATTGAAGGAGTGATCCGATATTGACCCAAGGCATCTGGCTAAGTTTCGGCTTCTTGTGTCGCAAGGAAGTCCAGGATTGCTTGTTGGTGTCTGACAACCGGGCTTTCTCCGTTGGCGGCAGGACCGACTTCAAAAAACGGGCTGGTCAAAGACTTTTGCTGTTGCTCACAGGCGTAAATATCTTCGGCTGTGAAATCACCTGACGCCATAGGATCATCTTCGCCGATTGCGTCGCTGTCAGGATATTTTGGGCCGCCGAAATCCTTCCAGAAACTCCAACTGCTCCATTCCTGTTTCTGAAATTCCCACCCTGAGGCATTCGCCAGTTTGGTGCGGTTTTCCACGCGCGTCAGATCAGGACCCAAGGGCGTGATAATGAAAATGTTCCAGCTATCCTCGCCCGCGCCAAGCCCGATACCGGGAAATAGCATTGGCACCCAGGCCCCAATATGGGGTTCTGGTATTGCCCGTGGTGTAGGCAGGTTTTTCTCCAAATCCTTGGCATAATCAGGCGCTGGCGGTTCCCAGAAGTGATAGTGCGGACCTTTCCAGCCGTATTCCGCCCGCGCATGATCATACATGTGCAGCGTATTCGAATGAAGATGGCTCAGGTGATAGACGTCGATATAGTTTTCAACCACGATCTTCCAGTTGGCCTTGATTTCATAGCTTTGCCGCGCATCGGGATATTCCACCAGGTCTTCCGGTTTGTGTGGACCCAACAGCGGATCAACAGCGCCGAACCACTCAGCAAGGCTTGGTGGATTTGGATCGGGATGAACAAACAGCATGCCGCGCCAGATATCCACACTGGCGGGTTTGAGGCTGAGGCAGGATTTGTCGACACCATTGGGATATTCCTTTGCCTCATCCGGAACAGAAATCAGGTTGCCCTCGAGATCATAGGTCCAGTCATGGTAGGGGCACGTCAGCGCCTTTTGCGTTTTCCCGACGGCCCGGATCAACTGGGTGCCACGGTGACGGCAGATGTTGTGAAACGCCCGCAGACGGTGATCACGCCCCATCACGATAAAGATGTTATTCAGCCCCGCCTGTACCGACACAAAATGACCGGGCTCTGGCACATCCTCAGCCAAACCTGCATAGCGCCAAGTGCGTGAGAAAATCAGCCGCTGTTCGCGATCAAACCAGTCTTGCGACGTATAGGCGTCAACGGGAAGGCGGTGGTACATTTGGGTCATGGCAACCTCTTAAACAAGCCAGATGGCGTAGGTCGGAAATAGGCTGGCCGCGATCATCATCAGGCCGAACACAGCCCAAAGGATCGCAACTGCCCAGAAAAGGATCGGATCGTGTTCGCGCGAGATATCAAAGACAAGTGCGGTCTGACCCGTCATAATCGATGGCACCAACCACCACAGAAACAGCAGGCCCCAAACCCAGTAGAGCCCCAGCACAGCCGCAACCAAAAGAACTGGTAATGCCATATGATTGACAAGGCGTCGGGTGCTCATACGTTCGGCTCCAAACTGGCGGCAAGGATCGTTGCAGCCTGTTTCAGCTCTTCGCGCCAGACCTCGGGCGGATTTAGCGGGGTCAGCGAATCCAGGTTCACATATGTTGCGGAAATCCCCTGCGAAACGGCACGGATCTGGGCAGGAGGGGCGTTCGGAAAGGCGCGTTTCAACACGACTTCAATCACCTCAAAGAACTGCTCCAAGCTGTCGACAAGGGGTTGTCGCATTGACGGATGATTGGCGACGGATGTGACAAGCGACTGGTAGGCCAGCATTACGCGCGGATCATTAGGGACAGATTTATCAAACAGCAGATCGATCAGATCAGCTGTTGTGCCCGTCGGTTCCAACGCGTCCCGAAGGGCGGTTGTCGCCTGCGCAAACCTGTCTACGACATGGCTTATAAGGGCCCCGGTCATCTCGTCCTTGTTGCCCAAATAATGACGCAGGATGGGTCGTTTGACACCTGCCTCAGTCGCGACGCGCTCTTGGGTAGCTCCCTCCAATCCGAAACGGGACACACAGGTGAGATATGCATCAAGAATCTGTTCTGATCGCTGGTCTTTAAGACTGGGACGGGGCATCGCTTCTCTCGTTTATTGTCACATCTGACAAATAACTATTCAAAGTATATTGTCAATAATGACAATTAATAAATCTCTGCAAGAGCCGGTGCGCCCACAACCCCGAGAGGTTACTTCAATGCACTAAGGTTTCAGTGTTTGTTGTCGCTTCCGGTAGCTTTCGCCGCATTGAATCGGTGTCGACTTCAAGTTTGCCAAATAGTTTTTCGGCCCAATGGACGGCCCCGGATGTCAAAAGAAAAACCTCTGGCACCACAATCCACTCACCAATCCACACACCGCCGGAACGCTCATGCTGGTGCAAAGTCAATTCGCCAATCTGCTCGGCGCGTTGACGTCCCAGTCTTCCGACAGCCTCGCCAAATTCTGACGCCCGTTGGTTCTGCTTATGCGCCATTGCAGATGAGGCACCCCGACCTGTTTCATGAGTTTCCGCGATTTCGGCAATGTCGGTTGAGGACAACAAATTCACGTTATGTGAGATTTTGCAAATGGTTGCACACAGTGCACCAAGCGCTGTCACGATGTCCGCTATTCCATCCCTCGCATTTTGCCAGTGCGGGTCGATGACGCCCAGTCCCAACGCATGTGCAACAGCACGTTTGATCTGTGACCCATCATCATTGTCATAGGCTCTCAGATCCCCTACTGGTCCTCCGATTTGAACATTCACCCCTCGCAACGCAGCGTCATCGATTGCGTTCTGTCGACGCACCAGCTCAGATTTCCAGACCTGCAGTTTGGTGGCGAAGCACATCGGAACGGCGTGCTGGCCGTTGGTGCGCCCCATCATCATCGTGCCCCCATGATGAACGATCTGCTGATCCAGCAATGTAAGGAGCCGCTGCAAGTCCAGACCGACCTCTGCGAGTCCGATCTTCATTTGCATTGCAAGAGCCGTGTCCATGATGTCTTGCGTCGTTGCACGGAAGTGAAAGTAATTCGCATGATCGCCAAGCGCTTTACGCATCTGTTGAATAAGCCCAACAATAGGTCGACCCACAATCAACATGTCCGCCTGCATTTGGTCCTTGTCGAGCATCTGCGGCGACAAAGCCTCAATCGCACGGGCTGCATCGCTGGGAATAAGCCCTGCCTCGGCCTGACATCGAGCCAGAGTTTGCTCAACCTTCAACCAGGCTGAGATCGTGCTGTGTTCTGACCAAATGACGCGCATGTCGCGGGTCGAGATACAGTCGCGATAAAGATCGAACTCAAGCATCACCCAGCCCTCCCGCCGCAAGCTTTCGGTCTCTTAGGACACCCCGGACACGGAACGCTATCGCGCCAGCACCGATGATTATGAAAGCCAGCGCAATTGGGCGTTCGACAAAAATCAGAGCGCCCCCATCCGACATCAGCAGCGATTGGCGAAAGGTCTCTTCGGCGCCCTTTGCCAACACAAATGAGATGACTAATGCGGCGATATTAAAGTCGTGCTTTCGCATCAGCCAACCTACAAACCCTGCCACGGTCATCACTGTCACATCGAACATTGACCCACGTGCAGAATAGGCGGCGACAAAGGCGGTCATGAAGATCATCGGATAGAGGACATTAGTCGGAATTTTCAGGATCAAGCGCGCCACTTGCGTGGCTCCAAAATAACCGATCACGCCATACGCAATGATACCCAGCATTCCGCAAGCGAACAGTTTATAGACCAATTCCTTGTCAGTCAGGAAAAGTGTTGGTCCAACCTGAATGCCATGGATCAGGAAGACACCCAGAAGGATGGCGCCAATGGTCGATCCCGGAATGCCCAACGTCAACAGGGGAGCCATAGATGGGCCGGAAACCGCATTGTTTGCTGCTTCGGGTGCTGCGACACCTTCCAATGCGCCCTTGCCCCATTGCTCGGGGTTCTTCGCCCGGCGCTTCCCTTCACCGTAGGATATGAAAGCGGCAATCGCTGAGCCCAGCCCCGGCAGGACGCCGATACCTGCCCCGATAAAGCCACCACGCAAGGCGTGCGGCAGGCAGGGTTTGTATTCCTCCCAGGTCAGATCATTGCCGTCTTGCGTGCTGTCGTTCTCTTTAGTCTCACCATGGGTTTTCCGACGTTCTTCCAATTGGGCAAATACTTCGCCTAGAACAAAGACACCGATCATCAGGGGAACCAGTCCAATGCCATTGGACAAGTCGAAGGAGCCAAAGGTGTAGCGTTCCTCGCTCGAAATCGGATCAAGCCCAACCATGGCGACCAGAATTCCCATCAGGGCCGACGCCAGTCCTTTGACTACGGATTTGCCGATTACCGATCCAATCACAACAAAAGCGGCAAAATAGATTGCAAAGGTTTCCGGCGGTCCCAGTTTCAATGCGATGGACGCGATGAACCCTACACCGATGACCAACATGATATCCCCCATCAGATCGCCAATGACTGAAGAGATGGTGGCGACCTTCATCGCCTTTCCTGCCTTTCCCGCGCGCGCCAGCGGATAGCCGTCGATCTGGGTGGCAGCACTGGCAGCTGTGCCCGGCGTATTGAACAGAATGGCCGCGATTGATCCACCATAGCGTCCGGATTTGCCAATCACGTAAAGAAACGCCAAGGCGAAAAGGGGCGACATATAGAAAGTGATCGGCAACAGCATTGCGATGGCGGCTGATGCGGTCAGTCCGGGGGTCGCACCCACGATCATGCCAACAAACGCCGCCAATACGATGGCGAAAAGCAGCATCGGATCTGTAATCACCGAAAGAAGAGCGGGAAAGATTTCCATATTTTGTTACCCCTGAATCCAGTTCAGCAGATCAAAGACCTCGCCATAGGGTGGGAATACGCCGAGCAGCACAAAGAAAATGATGTGAAAGACCAGCGGGCACAGAATGACTGATAGCGCCAATCCGGTCCGACTACGGACGTCAAAAATGTAGAGAACCAGCGGAGCAACAATCGCAGTCGGAACAAGGTATCCGAACCATCGGAAAGATTGCTGATAGATCAGCGCAATGATGAAAAGGCCGATGATCTCAAGCGTGGCCCCATTGTCGGGTTCGCCTTGTGCTTCACCTGCGTTCTGACGTGTGGCCCCGATGATCAGGAATCCGGACAGAGCAAGCAGCGCAACAGCTGCAGCAAAAGGCACAATGCCAGCCCATGTATCACCGGGCGAGGCCGCTGGCACTTGCCAGGCACTCCAGATGGCAACACATGAAATGGCTGCCAGAACAAGCCCTTCGGCATAAGCACGCATAATTCCCTCCGTCACACATTGGTCGTTGAGAGAGATCGGCTGGCGATATCGCCACCTGATCCTGTCAGTCTCAGTTCGTCAGGCTATCCACCAAAGGCGCGGCGTCTTCTTTCATCGCCGAAAGTGTTGCCTTGGCATCTGCGCCGTTTTGATAGACCGGGCCGGTTCCGCGTGAGGCCAGAAGTTCGGCAAACTCAGGTTTCGCTGCGATCTGTTCCAGTGCGTCTTCCATGGCCGCAACCACCTCGGGCGGCGTGTCTTTTGGTGCGAATACAATCACCGGGGACGATACGGCAGCGAAGGGTATCCCTAGTTCACCAAATGATGGCACATCCGACATAATCCCGTCGCGGTCCTGACTGTTGACCGCCAGCGCGCGCAGCTGATCCTCAAAACCGGCCAATTGCTGCACGCCAAGGAAACCGAAATCAGCTTGTTCGCCAATTAGTGCTGCACGGGTCGGACCACCACCTTTGAATGGTACATCCTGTGCCTCAATGCCGTTGTTGGCCAGAAAGCCCAGGCCGCCAACATGGTGAAACCCGCCGCGTCCCGAATGCGCCCAACGAAGCGATCCTGGATCAGCCTTTGCCGCGTCGATCACGTCTTGCACGCTTTGGAATGGGCTGTCCTTTGGCACCATCAGCGATGTCTGCAACTGACCGACCTGAGCGACAAAATTGAAACTTTCCAATGCGTCAATGTCGGTGTCCCGCGCCATGGTCGACAAAAGGAACGACCCACCCGACGTCATCATCATCGTGTATCCATCCGGACGCGCACCGACGACCGAGTTGGCGCCGTTCAGACCGCCCGAACCGGGCTTGTTCACGACTACAACTGGTACCTCCAATATGCCCTCGGCTGCCGCCGAGATGGCACGTGCATAAGCATCTGTACCACCACCGGCCTTGTACGGCACGATGAGGTTGATGGGGCGCTTGGGCCAGTCGGCAGCAAAGCTGGCTGTGGCTGTTGTCGCTACGGCAACGGCGGCAATGGCCGCGTTAAGTAGTGTTCTGCGTTTCATCGGGTCCTCCCATAAGCTCGACCCTAAACTATCTAAGTTTGGGTGTTGATAAAAATGCAAAGATAACATCTACTCTTGCAAAAAACGAAAGACTGGGTGAATGAACATCAAAGCTTTGCGCGCATTCAGTATCACGTTGTCCGAAGGCTCTCTGATTGCCGCCTCGGAAATATTGCACCTGAGCCAACCCGCTGTCAGCCGATTGATATCGGGATTGGAAGCAGAACTAAGGCTTACATTATTTGATCGAAGCGGCCGCAACCTTACACCTACTCCAGAAGGGTTCGCATTCTACCGCGAGGCAGGTCGAATTCTGGAAAATCTGGATGAAGTGCCCAGGATCGCGGCGGAAATTCGTGCTGGGCGAACGGAATCACTGCGCATTGTCACTATGCCCCGAATTGCGCAAACCCTATCGGCCCGCGCAGTGGCAAGGTTTTTCAAAGAACACCCTGACATCAACATCAGCCTGGATGTCCGAGCACGGCGCGAAGCCGGAAAGTGGTTAGCAGGGCGCGAATACGACATCGGTATTGGAGCATTGCCCGTTGAACATCCGGGAATTCGCACACAACCGTTATTGAGAGTTCGGGCACAGGCGATCCTGCCTGCAGATCACAAACTTGCCAAACGACAGGAACTCTCAGCGACTGAGCTTGTGAATGAACCTATCATCCGTTTGATGCAGGGGTTGCTACTGCGAGATCAACTGGATGACATCTTTCATTCTGCTGGCGTTTCTCCTGGCCAGTCTTGCGAAGTTGCGTCTTCCCAACTGGCGTGTTCACTTGTTGCAGAAGGGGCAGGTATAACTATCGCAGATGAATTGGTCTCAGCTCAGATTGGTCTCGAAAACTTGATTCTGGTGCCGGTTGTTCCCGAAAAATGGATGACATTCGGGCTGTTGTACCCCGTCTCGCAGGACAGAACTGAAGCTCTTTGCCGCTTTGAAACAGTTTTGCGCGACTTGGTTCGGGAACTGGCGGGTCAAAGCCCAACGTTGGAAGTGGCCATGGATTAGGACCATTCGATGATCAGATGCTCGGGGTTCAATCGCCATTGAATGCGTCAGGCTCTACGCTGACGCAGTTGCAGAAATGATCCACATCGCTGTGTCGAGAAGAGCGACCAAGGTTTGTTCGTTTGATTGACAATGGGAGCTTAGTGAACTTATCCCCCAATTTGTGGCGCGCGCAGCATTGGTAGGTGTGGGCTCTTTCAAGACCTTGGGTGCAGTGCAGCATTTCGGTTCAAGAACCACTCGCCATCAATTTGAACGGCCCATAGCCGACATCCATCAGCCCTTTGAAATACTGCGTTAGCAGCCCGCATTTCAGACATTCGCTGCGATTGCGAAAGTTAGTCTAGGTGAATTCTCACTCCGCGGTCGACAGTGGAATCGCTACCTCAGACTTGTCTCATTCATTGCTAGATTTCTATGGCTACAACAAACTCCAGCCAGCTATCGATGCCGGGGGTCAAGATCTGGGGCCAGGCACGAAAACAAATCTGAGGGCACATGCGAATTTGATTCTCTAAACCTTTTTACAATTGAATCGCGCCAATCAAACGACGTTCGTAACATCACAACCTTGTCTCGGGTTCGCCAACAAAGAATTTTAGAACCGATAAGTCGCGCCTAGCACAGGCCCCGACTGATCAAATGTAAAATCGTTGCCGTTGATTTCATGATCGAATGAGATATAGCGATAGCCACCGCGGATCAGCCACCTGTCGTTGATTGCGTAATCTGCCGTCAGCAGAATCTGCCAGGTTTCACTGTCGCTGCGGAAGCCTCCGTAGTCGACAAAACCGGAGCCCGACCACTTATCCGAGAACTGTACCCGTGCTCTGGCGCCGATGACAGGGTCGATCCAGCTATCATCTGCCGTTGTTGTGCGCCCCGGTGCCGCGCCGGGTAGAAGGGTAAATTCCGTTTCAGTGCTGAACCACCGGAAACCCCCGGCGACGTCAACGGTGATAGTTGGCGCTTCATACACTCTGTAGCCAACATAGCCACTTAGGTATTGTGTGGTAAATGATGTCTCCAGACCCGAGCCGACAGGTCCAGGAGCGCTGTTACTGAAAGATAAGTCTGTGTAGTTGTAATCTGCAAGTATCAGCCAACGTCCGTTGGTGGCCGAGAACGCACTCATAAAGGCAAAATCGAGGTTTTCCAACGCATCCGAAAAGCTGAGCGTACCGTCCAGAGTGCCCAAAGGTGTGTCCAATGTAGTCTCTGTTTCCGGCATGAACAGGTAGATTGTGGCCTCATATGACCAATCGGATTGTTGAGCCGAAGCCACTGTGGCCACAGATGCAAAAAAAGCTACTCCGCAAGCGCAGCTTTTCACCCAAATTGACGAAGTCATTCTGTCCCTCCCGTCAAACAATCAAGTTTGAATAAATGGTCTTTGGTTTGTGGTTGTTTAGCCATGGGCCTCATTCTACAGCTCCTTCGGTTGCCATGGAACCGCTGCCGACACGATTAATATCAGTGTTCGGGAAGAACTCGGACCAGACATGCCAGAATGCGCCTGCGCGCAGGGTTTCGACACGTTTTAGCTGACCCTGATCTGAATGGCCCCAAAAATCGCAATGGCTCACAGGTTGACCAAAGTCGTTGTACCAAACGCCTAGGCTTTCATACTTTGGATCCAAGCTGACCACGACATCTCGTCCGCCGACATTGGAATTCACGATCCACTCGTTCTCGACGATGAAATCATCAGTCCAGCAAACCGCATCCTTACCGATCGTAATTCCCCAAACGTAGGTTTTATTTGGTAACCGATCGTCCGAACGATCCATGTTGTCCATCACGGGCGCGTCTTCCTGATGCTGGCGTCCGATGCCCCAGCCAAACGTGATCTCGGTCATCATATCCAGCAGGCGCAAAAATGGGTTCGGGGATGGCTTGTTCAGAAATACCTCACCGTCAGGATAGGCCTTCTGAAACCCGCGGAAAGTCATTCGAAAGGTTGGCCAGGGCTCCATTCGCGCTTCGGGTCGAAGGGGGCAGGCAGGACCGTCGGAGTTAGGGTCGCGGTCCGCCTCGCGGAAACCATAGATGTGCTGGATCGGCTCGCCCATGTCGTTATCGCGCAGGATTAGGTTATTGCCATGCTGGGCCAAAACCTCGAGATTCAACCGTCGTCCTTCTATTCGCGGAATGTAACCCTGACCCAGATTGGCCATAGCGCAATAGGTCATGACCACGTCTTCGCCACCCAAGCCATCTACATTCCCGGCCAGATGAGGGCGCATAATCTGCGCATCCGGGTGCGCGCGGGCTTGGCCGTTGTTTTCGATGACTACGACGGGCGCAGTTGGTCCGACATATTTGCGGGCTTCTTCAATTGGAAAGTACTGGGCGTCATTGAGCTGGTTCCTTAGACCCAAATGCACCCAAACGTAGGGAAACCCATAAAGAAGAAGAGTAAGCACAGCCGCTATGAGCCAAAGCCAGAAAGGGCCGGCGCCCAAAAGGAAATGCGCAAGTGTTGCCGCTGCAAATCCGCCAAGTCCGATACCGATCAGGCGATATTCATTGCGGATAAAGCGCACCATATTCTCGCGCTTTACCTTCAGCAGCATTTGAGAGACGTCGCCAAGGTCTCTGAAATAGACAAAGCCGATCCCAAGGGATGTGATCAAACCCAGTGCAAAGAAAAGTAGTCCAATCATGTGATGATCCTAAAGGCTTTGGTGCGTCGCTGCCGTTATCGGTGTTATTGCTGCGGGGCTTGGCGTTTGATCAGGAACGCCTCAACCGCTTGTCGCGATTCTGGGCGCGTGTTTTCAATCCCTTCATAGGGCACGCCATAGGCCGGCGGACTATCTGGATATTTCTCTTTACGGGCCATGTGTCGGCCCAGAATTCGCACAAACTCCTGTCCACCCCAGGCGCCAACCTCGGTTGAGACTGAAAATTCTTCGCGAGTGTCGCGATATAAGTCAAAGAATTCGGCGGCGATGGGGTTTTTGCCAGGTGGCGGCAAGATGAGTTTGAGTTGATCTTTGACGACGGCTTCGGGTTTTTTGTCTGAATAGATGATCACGTGGTCGCGGCGCGATTTTGCTTCGTCGTCGAAAAGCAATGCAGCAGATTGATCCACGCCGTCAATCAAGCGATCGCGTGGGACAAACTGATCGGCACCGGCGAAGCGAGCCATCGTTGTATAGAGATCGGAGATGTGGATGATGCTGTTGAGAAGGCCATCTGCTGTGATCATGCCGGGCCACCGGATAAATGCATCAACCCGTACACCGCCCTCGGTGGTATCGGCTTTACCGCCACGAAAGATCATCGGAGTGAACCCTGATTGCGGTGAGTACTTGGTGAAATGACCGTTGTCGCCCATTACTATAACGATTGTATTCTCAGCTAAGCCGAGCTCGTCAATTCTGGTGAACAGATCACCAAGCCATTGATCCAGCAACTGCATCTTGTCGACATAAAGTCCGCCGTTAGCGCTTTTAGGACCCGTTCTGCCGGTTCGTGTGTTGTCCAGCGGGATCATGGGCCAGTATTGCAGGAAGAATGGTTCTTCATCGCCAGCCAAACGCTCCAATTCGTCCATGGTCTTGTCCTGGAAGGCTTGGTTCATCTCGTCATACTTTGCGGCGTTCCAGCGCTCGCCAGGTTCCATTCGGATTTCGCGGATCGGGCCGCCAGCTTCGCCTTCAATAACGGTCATCATGGCCGAGGCATCAGGACGGAACCACTGGTCGATGGTGTACTTATCATCGTAGTCCCGAATAGCCACCGAAACCTGTTCCTTGATCGCGTCGTCATGGAAGATCGTTAGTTGCCCCTGTTGGTGGATTGCATGCTGGGCATAATCGAACCCCTGATTCATCGCCCAGCTTTCTGAAATATCCCCCATGTGCCATTTGCCAACGTGGCTGGTAGAGTATCCAGCCTGTTTTAGTACTTCCGCCAGCGTAACCTCTTCCCCTGGAAGGCCTTCCCCGGCGATATCAACCTGCGTGTTGCCCATTCCCATACGGACGGGTAGCCGCCCGGTCATTTGGGCAACGCGGGTCGGGGTGCAGGACGGTTCGGTATACATCCGAACCATACGCATCGCTTCATCAGAGAAATCATTGATGTTGGGCGTCTCATAGCCCCGGACGGCATTCAACTCGGGTATTCCCATATCTCCGAAGCCAAGATCATCGATCAAGACACTGACTATGTTTGGGGGTTGCCCCTTGTTCCTATCTCGAAAAGCCGCCAGAGCCTCATCAACAGCGATGTCATCTTGCACCCATTTATCCGCGTGTTGTGCCTGCAAAACATAAAACTCAGCATCGTGTTGAATTGGGTCTTCCTGCGCTTGCAAAGGTGGTGCCGTAACGCCTGCACAAAAAACCAGAAGCCATTGTAGTTTCATTCCGTCTCCCCCAGGTTTGAAGCCGAGCTTCGGTGTTTGATCTTTGATGCGTTAACCAATTGTAACATCGTTATATTCAGATATTTACTTAAATTTGCGACGTCACTGCCAGCTCATGAATACATCACGGGTCAGTTCAGTTTCCGGACGCAGGTTTTCGATGCCCTCATAGGGGGTACCTTTGCCGATCTCTGAATGTGGATATTTGGCGATCATCTTCTGGTGGCGCTTTATCATATCCTGAAAAGATGCACCGGCCCAAAGCGAGTAGCCAACCAACGGGTGTTCCTCACGAGGGTCCCGATAGATGTTATAGGTTGGAGCAGCCGCGCCGGGTTGACCAGGGGCAGGAAGGTGCATCTTGAATTCTTGTTTAACGACCGAGCGCAAGACAGGGCCTTCGTAGACATAGACATAGTCGCGCCGACCGTTCCCCTCGCCGTTCAACAGTAACGCCGTCTGGTCAATGCCGTCTATCACACGGTCCCTTGGGATAAAGGCGGTGGCTCCGGCAATTCGCGCCATTGTGGTGAAGATATCTGAAACATGAACGATGTCGCCAGCTGCAGTGTTGGGTTCGATCACACCGGGCCAGCGAATGAACGCATCGGTTCTTACTCCGCCTTCAAGATGCTGAGTTTTGCCTCCGCGATAGATTAGTTGGTTCAGGCCGGATGAGCCTTCATAGTGATACATCAGACCATTATCTGCCATCAGAACAACAATTGTGTTGTCTGCCGTGCCGGTTTCTTCAAGCTTGGCCAAGAGATCTCCAATCCATCCATCAAGCAGTTGCAGCTTGTCGGCATGAAACCCGCCATTTCGTGAAATTGCCTGATCCGGGTAGACGAAGTTCAACGGGTACAGCGGCCAGTATTGCAAGAAGAATGGCGCATCCTCGGAGGCTACACGTTCGAGTTGCTCCAGCGCCTGCCGTTGATATCGTTCGTTCATCTCTTCATATTTGGCCTGCGTCCAAACCTCACCGGCTGACATGTCTACTTCCAGGGCGGGCCCACCGGCTTCGGCCTCGACACCGGTGACAAGACCATATGGCTTGAAGCGCTCATCCAGCAGGAACTGATTGTTCTGCCCCTCGGGCACGTAGCCGAGCATGGCGTTGGACCTCATTGCCTCGGGGATCATGAGGCTCAGCTGCACTTGCTGGTGTAGTGGAAATGCGGCCCAGTCGAATCCCTGATTGTGTGGGTACGATTGCTCAATGTCACCTTGGTGCCATTTGCCGATATGCGCCGTATTGTAGCCGACTTGTTTCAGTATCTCCGGCAGTGTCACTTCGCTGGTCGGAAGACCTTCTCCAACCAAAGCCACTTTGACCTCTTCGACACCGGCGCGTATTGGGTGGCGCCCTGTCAGCATTGCGGTACGTGTGGGAGTACAAGAGGGTTCGGTATACATGCGCATTAGCGACATGCCTTCGGTAGCCAACTGATTGATGCTGGGTGTCTCGATCCCCATGACGTAATTCATCTTGCGGTCACCCATCTGACCAAAGCTTACATCATCGATCAAGATGTAGAGGAAATTAGGAGGCTTGCCGCCGTTGGCCGCACGAATTTCGGTCAGCTTGGCGTCGACTTCAACGTCTTGCGCATCCCATGCCTCACCAAACTGCGCGCGAAGGAATTCGAACTCGCCGTCATGAACAATCGGAGTTTCCTGAGCAAGCGCGGAGCCGGCACCAATCAACAACGCAGGCAAAATGTATCTAAGTCTCATGTCAAACCTCCAAATCTTTGTTCCGTACCGATTCCGAATCAAGGCCATGCGCCTGCAACCGTCCGTCAATACTGCTGCGCAGGTCCGAAAGGCTTTCTGCCAGATCGGCGAGATAGCGCATCTGAAGAACAGACTGCGACCTTGGCGGCACCGCCAGTTCGGCGAAGACCTCTTTGTAGTCGCGGCAAATTCGATCAAACTCTTGGTCTTTTGCCCGCAGGTCCTGCAGCAGGCGACCCGCTTCGGGAAATTGGGATTCAAAGAACTCATCATCCGTCATTGGCAGCGCCCTTCAGGCATTCGTTTGCCAAGCATGCATCCAACAGAATATGTATTGAACGTATAAAGCCGCATGCTACCGTAGCACCATGGCGACAAACCCTTATTGCGAAAGGATAGTTCTTTGACCGTCAGCATGGACGATCAGGAACAGAATGACACTCAACAGTTCTCGGCCGAGCAGGTGCGCGATGCGTTGGATAGGGTTCAGAAGTCAGATGAATTCAAAGGGTCCGCCCGCATGCGATCTTTTCTGTCTTATGTTGTGATGGAATCGCTCGAGGGTCGTTCCAACGAGATACGCGCCAAAACCATTGCGATGGATGTTTATGGATACGACGCGGATGAGCTATTGAAACGCGAAGGCGTCGTACGCGTGGATGCGGGACGTGTTCGGCGAAAACTCCAAGCTTATTATGAAAGTAATGGGATCGCTGACGAATTGGTAATCTCATTGCCTGTCGGAAGTTACGCACCCGAGTTTTTGCCGGGCTCCAATCGAAGCAGACAACCATTACGCGGAAGGCGACAGGCTTACGCAGTCGTTATCTCGCTTTCACTTCTAGTAGCCGGTATTCTAGTCGGTGTTCTGATCGGCCGCGGTTCGAAATCTGTTGCTCCAATAACTGGCAAAACTGCGATCTACGACGTGTCGCCAGCCCGCGTCGAAGCAATGAACCTAAGCAACGCTGGCCGGGATCTGATTTTTCCGGTTACAGATTTGGCACGCCTTCAACCTGCGTTGTTGATATTCCAAACAGCAATTGAACGAGATCCGTTTTATTACGGGGGGTATGCTGGCGCTTCTCAGGTCGAAACCATGTTCGCCATCATGAAATCTGGCGATCCAGGTTCTGATGAGTTTTTGCACGCGGCCGACAAGAATAGTGCTTATGCTTTGGAATTGGCTCCGGATGCAGCATGGCCGCTTTCAGCGCGAGCCTGGTTTGAATTTGGGGTGGGCAATTACGATAGCGCAGTTCGATTATCCCAACGGGCCGTAGGTTTGGCACCCGATGATTCACATGTTGCTGAATTCGATGCCTTGATTTCCCTTTATACATCTGATTTTGAACGAGTTTTGTCTCAATCAGCGCGATATAGAGTCCTGGCCCCACAAGGAGGGGGACTTGTATTTGACAATGCATTGGGTGCGGCTCAGTTCCATACGGGAGACTATGCTGCCGCAATCAGGACGTTTGATGAAACAATATCGCGTGGTGGGCCGTTCGGACCAATTTCCGCAGCTTACCTTATGGCAGCCCACTGGAGGAACGGAGAACAAGCAGAGGCACAGCGGCTTGCAAAAGTATTTTCGGACACTTGGCCAAGCTTCCCTCTCGAAGCACTGAAGGCTCGAGTGTTTGTAGACCCACAGCCAGTTCAAGAGCTGATCAGTGCAATGAAGGCTGCGGGTTGGTCAGGAACCGTCAGGCCCTGATTCTACGCAGTAGGATGTGTCACAATCAATTTGCTTAGATTGGAATGACATAAAGACCAGCGTAAAAATGCCAGCGCCATGCCGCGAAGTAGAGTTTGTTTGCGCCGCCCTCGGACAGCGCAGGTGTATCGGTAATAGTCATCTAGTGGCCTCCAAGCACAATCGCGCCGCATCCAGCGGGATACGGGCATCTTTGATTTCAATAGAAGGTAATGAAATCAGGCGTGAGGCAGGTCGCGGGTCAAACGCGCGGGATCGAGATCATTGCGCTCGGCAACGCGCTTGGCGATAAATTCGAAAGTTTGCGTTGCTGTGGTCTGTACGAAGCGTGGACAACTGTCTTGAATCAGAACGGACGTGTTGCTGATGCGGCAAGCTTCGCAATCAACGGTCACTGGTGCGCTGTTGCCATCTATATTTCCGCAGATGCCGCTCAACTGCCCGCCTGCCGCAATATAGGCGGTGAGTTCCGGGGTCGTAGACATGGGAGCTGTCCGATGCGCAAAGCTCAGCATTCGTGACTTTGGGCTCAGAACCGACCTCAGATGCGGCGCGGCATCTTCCAGTTTCGCAGAACTAGCATCGTGGCAGAACGGCCCATAAGAGACATTCTACAACCGAGCGGATTACTGAAATACAGCGTTGCAAACCGGCGTTTGCTGCCAGTGCATACCCATTCGCAGCAATATCTACACTATCCGGGAAAGACCGGAATTGGTCACGACAGCGGTCGTTCTAACATTTTGGCTGCAGACAAGCTGTCAGGCGGTACAAAAATCTCGCAGTATCGAATTAAAGAGCCCCGGCTTCTCTAAATGCGTCGCGTGAGCACATCCAGGTATCACGGCGAGGTTGGCGTCGGGAATTGATTGCCACAATTGTTCGGTTTGGCTCCATGGATAGGTCCGATCCCGGTCACCCCAAATCACCAACGTACGGGTCATGATATCCGCCAAATGTTTGGCGCCGCTCCAACTTTCCATTGCGTCGAGCCCAATTAGCATGGTTTGCAGGCTGCATTGTTCTGCAATCATAGCACAGTCCTCATAGGCCGCAGCTTTTCCCCGATCAAGAAACCAGGTTGCCGCAATACGTCTGGCCGTGGCTCTTGGTCCTTCTGTATTGGCCCGGCGCTTTGAAGTGTCGATCGTCTCAAACCGGCCGGGTAAAATGCCAATCGTTCCGGTGCCGTAAAGCACCAACCGGTCGATACGTTCGGGTGCGCGGGTAACCATTTCTTGGACGATCATCCCGCCCATTGAATGGCCGATCAGGATAAATCGCTCAATTCCCCGCCCGGTTAATTCGCACAGCGCCCACTCGGCAAATCCAGCAATACTGGTAGGGGCCTCGAGATGCGCATTCTCACCAAATCCCGGTAAGTCCAAGGCAACGACGTTGAAACCGGCCAGGGCTTCGACTTGCCCTAACCATTGTCGACTGCCGCCCAAAAATCCATGGACGAATACGACAGGTGTCATTTGCGCCCACCCTGTACAATGCGATCAAGGATCATGGCGCAGAAAAGGATCGCAAACCCGGCGAGGATGCCTTGGCCCACATTGGCATATTGCAATGCTTCCAGCACGTCCTCACCCAGCCCCTTAGCGCCAATCAGCGAGGCCACGACGACCATCGCCAGCGACAACATAATCGTCTGGTTGATCCCCGCGCGGATCGATGGGCTTGCTAATGGAAGATCTACCTTAGTGAGCAAGTACCACTTATTGGCACCGAAACTAATAGCTGCTTCGCGCACGCTTTCTGGTACACCACGCAGACCAAGAACGGTCAATCGTACCACCGGTGTGCCGCCAAAAATCATCGTGACCACAACCGCCGCTGGCTTTCCAACGCCGAAGAACGCAATCACAGGCACCATGAACACGAAGGCTGGCATGGTTTGCATGAAATCCATGATCGGCTGGATAAACGCATAGAACCGTGGGCGACGGGCAGCAAACATGCCGAGCGGAATTCCTATAACAATCGACAGACACGCCGCTGTCCCCAACAAGGCCAGCGTCGTCATGGCACCTTCCCAGAAACCCAGCAGGCCCATATAGGCCAGAAATGCGCCCGAATAGATCGCCGTGCTGATGCCCGCTGTCAGCCAGGTCAGCAGAATAATCAAGCTCGCAATCACGATCCATGGCGTCTGAACCAGTATGACCTCTAGCGCATCCAACAGAGTGCGGATGCCGAATGTCAGCCCATCAAAGAAGGTCTCGCTGTTGCGTACGCACCAGGCGATGAAATCTTCTACCCAAGTGATACTGGTCAGGCGGATGTTTGGGTCTGTCGGAAAATGGCTAAGCAGTGAAAAGCGCCCTGGGAAGCTGTAATGCAACATTGCCGCGGCGACGATTAACGCCATGAAGATTGCGCTGAACACGATCTGCGACACCGGCATGGCCGAACGGATCGAACGATCCGATAGCCACTCCGAGAAACGCGCCTCAAGCGCCCAGTTCGCCACCTGCGACTGTATGAATTTGATGATGATCAGTATGATCAGGCCGGTTAGAATGATGTAAGGACCTTCAGCTGCCATCGCCTCGGCCTCGGCACGGATACCCCCTATGTTTTCTTCAAGCGAGTCCACCGTTCGCTGATAGACATCGATCTTGTCCGAATTGTTTTCGATAGCCGCCGCCAATTGCTGACGGCGCAGTTCAAGCGTCCCTTCAATCGATGCAATACGCTCCATTGCCTCGGCTGCCAGATCGCCGAACAACCCTCGCGCAATCTGCACAAAGGCTATAGTTTCGAGGATCAGAAATGGTAACGCCCATGACCACAGACCTCGCGCACCGAACCAGACCGGACCAAACAATCCGGCCATCAGATTGAAAGTTGGTGTAAAGCGGGACGATGCACCAATCTTGTCGAAATTACGGATGTAGTAGTCAGGGCTGGTGCGCACAAATGTGCGAATGCTTTCACGCCGCTCTTCGGCATAGGCAAGGGCCGCTTCGCTTTCGGTATCTTCCAGCGGGTTCACATCAGAAATGCTCATGACACTTCGGTCCCTTCGATCACGGTGCGCAACAGATCGGCACGGGTTATGACGCCAACATCCACGCCGCCGTCCTCCACAAGGATTGCGCTACTGTTGTCGATCGCCAGATTGATCAGCGTGCTCAGATTTTCGTCTTCATTCACGCGCGGGGCATCCGCCGATAGCGGCCCATGGGCCGCAATATGTTCTGGAATTGGCCGCATGACCGCATGGGCGCGCACCACTTTGAGGCGTGAAATACCTGCAACGAAATCAGCCACATAGTCATCAGCGGGGTTCATGACAATGTCTTCGGCTGTCCCGATCTGCACCACCTTGCCGTCCCGCATGATGGCGATCCGATTGCCGATGCGGACGGCTTCATCAAGGTCATGGGTAATGAAGATCGTAGTCTTCTTGAGAATCTTGCTCAGCCGGATGAATTCATCCTGTAATTGTCGCCGGATCAGCGGATCAAGGGCCGAAAACGGTTCATCCATCAAAAGCACGTCGGGGTTGGCGGCCAAGGCGCGGGCCAGGCCCACACGTTGTTGCATGCCACCGGACAGCTCGTGTGCGAACTTTGACCCCCAGGCACCCAGTTCGACAATATCGAGAATAGCAGCAGCCTGACGCATGCGTTCATTCTTGCTGACCTGTCGGATTTCCAGTGGCATTGCCACGTTATCCAACACCGACCGATGCGGCATCAGCGCAAAGTTCTGAAACACCATACCGATTTTGTTGTTGCGAAACTGCTGAAGCTCTTTTGGCCCCAAGGCCATGACATCAGTGCCTTCGATTTCGATCTTACCAGCTGTCGGCTCCAGCAGTCGGTTGAAATGGCGAACCAGGGTGGATTTACCGCTGCCTGACAGACCCATGATGCAAAAAATCTCACCCCGGTTTACCGACAGGCTGACATCAGCGACGCCGACAACACAGTTGTATTCGGCCAGCACTTGGGACTTGTCCAACCCACGGTCGCGGATCGCCTGCAGCGCCACCTCGGGTCTGCCTCCGAAAATTTTCCAGACATTCGAAATTTCGATAACGGTGTCGTCGCTCATAGGTCCTCCAGAGATCTGCTTTTGGGTGGCGCCAACAGATGCCGCCACCCTGTTTCTGGAAGTGGGATCAGAGGCCCAGCCAAGCGTCGACGCGATCCGGGTTCGCTTCGACCCATTCGCGGGCAACCTCTGCCGGATCGCGACCTTTGCCGCTGATCTCAAAGGCGAAACCGCTGACATCATCCGCAGTCAATGCGAAATTCGCGAAGAAATCAGCAATCGCAGGTGAGCGGTCTGGCAACGTATTGGACCATGCGATCTGGACGTTCTTCAGGGCGTCTTTGGTGGCAACACTGGATTTGCTATACCAATCCGGATCGTCCGATGGCTGCACCATCACGTATTTTGCCGGGTCGAACGTCGGCTCGCTCAGCATTTGAACGTCGAACATGTACCAGACCGCGTGTGGCTTGTAGCAATAGAAGGCATAGCCCTCGCCTTTGGCGATGCTGTCTTTGATACGCGCGGTCTTCACGCTTTCTTCTGCACGCACGGGCTCGATGAAATCAAGCAGACCGTAGTCGCGCGTTTTCACCTCGTTCACATTGGCCGAAGCCCAGCCGGGGGCGCCAATCCACATCTCACCCTTGCCGTTGCCATCGCTGTCCATCAGGGCGGCGACATCAGGGCGGCCCAGATCAGCTATGTCGGTGATATTGTTGGCCTCACCAAAGTCCTTGCTGACGCAAAAACCCTGATTGCCTTCGTAGGGGTTCGAGGACAATGTTACCGTACCGGCCTCGTCGACATACTTCTTGGTAAAGCTCTCCTGATTGGGCAGCCACACATCTGGATGCACGTCGATGTCACCTTTGCCCTGATCCATGGCTTGAAAGATGGTTGCATTGTTACCGGGCACATATTCAACCGTCCCGCCGATGCGCGTTTCAACAACGGCACCCAGAAGATGAGCGATTGCCTGCGCCCCGGTCCAAGACGGCACACCGATTTTAACCTCTTCCGCCGCGAATGCGGGCATCGCATAGATACCTACCGCCGCTGCCATACCAAATGCCTTTAGCTTGTTTCTCATGATAGTCTCCTCTGTTGAATTGCGCCGTATTTTGGCGTCGTTTTTTTAGTCAATCTCATTCCCATCGCTCGGCGGTGTCGTACAAAGTCGTCTCGGGCTGCGACTTCGGACGGAAGGGGAAAAGGGGGACAAACCGCCAGGCCCTAGCTTAAAGTCTAGAGCATGAGGTTTTCTGAGGGCCAATTCGAACATTTCATCAAACTATTCCCGCAATGCATAGTTTTGAGTATGCTCGACCAATGCTTCCTTGGAAATGCAGGTACACACATTGGATTTGAACTGGCTGCGCGACTTTGAATGCCTCGCCCGGACACTGAACTTCACCCGAGCCTCCGATGAACGCAACATCACACAATCCGCATTCAGTCGTAGAATCAAAGCGTTGGAGAGCTGGGTCGGGCTGCCTCTGGTCAATCGCGCCACCTATCCTGTTCAATTGACAGAAGCAGGTCAACAATTCTTGCCGGTCGCTTTAGCGGCGATCTCACAACTGTCAGAATCCCGTCAATCGCTGCGGGATGCCGATCGTGGGGATAGCCGTTTCATCCGGTTTTCGGTCCTCCACACGATCGCGGTTAATTTTTTGGCAAGTCGCATCGAAGAGTTGCAGATGCAAATTCCCGATCTGCGCACTCGTGTACTGTCCGATTCCCTAAGCACCTGCTGTGACCTGTTGGTCGAGGGCGCAGTGGACATTCTCTTGTGTTACAATCACCACTCGGTTTCACCGATGATTGATGAAACCGCATTTGAGCGAAAAGACCTGTTAAAGGATCGTCTGGTACCAGTGGCTACAGCTGATTCAGCGCGTGCCATGGGTTGGAGTCTCGCAGAGCAGGATGGCCCACCCATCCCCTATCTGGCATATGATCGTTCTTCGTTTTTAGGCATGGTTGTAGAAAATACCATAGACCGCAAACCCCTGAACGCCGAGACGATTTATGTTGATAGTCTGGTTGAGACAATCAAGAGACGCCTGATTACCGGAAGCGGCTTTGCCTGGATGCCCGAAACTGCGATTTCGCCAGAGCTGGACGCGGGATTGCTGGTGCCAATCGGCGATGACGCGTGGTGTGCCACCTTGACGATTTCCGCATTTGCCAATCCGGCGACCTTTGATCAGACAGCGCAACAGCTTTGGGACCAATTATGAACAAAGGTATCTGTTGACTTACAGATTGCCTCCGAACGCTGTGGCGCACTTAATTCAATCGCCTAAACTTGCCCTGCGTGGGAAAATTCGACAATCGCCTGGACAAGCAGGTCAATCGTATCAATGGCATTGACCTCGGCCGCAACACTATCAGCGATGAGCGAGAATTCTGAGCAAGCCACAAGCTGCAGGTCGGCCCCTGCGGCAACAAGTTCTTTCGAGGCAACTCTTAGTGTTTCGCGCCCTTCATTGCACGGACCGTCCGTCTTAATTTTCCGGATCGCTGCAAGCATCTTTTCATCACATGCGGACCAAACCACCGACAGCCCGCGCCTGTGCAACGCTGTCTCGAATAGCTGCGTATGTCGTACGGCGGGCGAGGCAAGCATCCCGACACATCCCCCTGATCCGAGCGTCCCAGCCGCATGATCAGCCGTCAGTTCGACCACGCTCAGCAAGGGTATTTCCACGGAGTCCGTAATCGCCTTGGCATAGTGATGGGCGGTGTTGCACGGCATCGCCAGCGCCAAGGCTCCAGCATCTTCAAGCCGACGCGCCATAGCGGCAAGCGTCGGCCCCGGATCCTCGCCGACGCCCTCGAGCAGATGACTAACCCGCGACGGCACCTGCGGGTTCATGTCGATCAACAAAGGTATGTGATCCTGGTCATCAGTTGCGGGTACGGCCGCCACCAGCTTGCGCTGGAGGAGGATCGTCGCTTCGGGGCCCATACCGCCAAGAATTCCAACCGGGCGCAGTGTCATGGCTCAGACAGTCACCCAGCGGTTTTGATGATCAAAGGCAAAATCATACCCCCCAAGGGCTGCGGCACCCCCGGTGTGCAGGAACACAATCCGTTCGCCATTGAACTCACCCTTGCGGGCAAGATCAATCAGACCGGCCGCACCCTTGGCAGAATAGCACGGATCGAGGAGGATGCCTTCGAGCTCTGCAAACATCTGGATCGCCTCTATGCCGCTTTTCGTGGGCAGGCCATAACCCTCGCCGACATAGTCAGTATTGGCCTTCACGTCTTCGCGCTTGACCATACCTGCGCAGCCCAGTTTTTCAGCGGTTTTGCAGGCGAGGTCAAAAACCATCTGTTCTTGCTTGGGCTGAGGCGCCCTTGTGCCGATGCCCAGAACGGGCACCTGCGCATTCATGGCACACATGCCCGTCACCAATCCGGCCTGCGTTCCTGAAGAACCGGTTGCATGCACCAATCTGTCAATTTGCAAACCACTGTTATTTGCTTGTGCCAACAGTTCGAAGGCCGCGTTAACATAGCCAAGTGCGCCGGTCGGGTTCGATCCGCCGCCAGGAATGACATAGACATTGTGCCCTTCCGCGCGCTTCTTTTCGGCTGCTTTTTCCATCTCACCCGGCATGTCGTGGCCGCCAGGAAACTTCTCGGTAGTTGCGCCATGCAAATGGTCTAGAAGGACGTTACCGTTCGTATTGTAGTTTCCATTTTGGTAACCGGTGCGATCCTCCAAAAGGATGTGACAGGCAAGCCCCAGCTTGGCGGCAAATGCAGCCGTCTGCCGACCGTGGTTGGTTTGCGTGGCCCCTTGGGTCATCACCATGTCGGCACCCTGCGCCTCGGCCTCAGCCATTAGAAATTCAAGCTTGCGGGTCTTGTTGCCGCCGGTCGACATACCGGTGCAATCATCGCGTTTGATCCATATTTCGACCCCCAGCTCTTTTGACAATCGCGTCATGGGTTCAAGCGGTGTTGGAAGATGGGCAAGATGCAGACGGGGAAAACGGGCAAGGTGCATGTCATGGTTCCTAATATTTGCTTTTGTCAACTTACTACGCGCTGAGGCGCATTCCTAATTCGAACTTCGGTACATAAATTGCAGGAATTGCATGTTGTCACGAACTGCACTATCGATCCGCCATGCGTCTTGAGTGGATCGATGATATATTGGCCGTGCTTGATAGCGGCTCTCTCGCCCGCGCCGCTGAAAAGCGATTGCTGACGCAATCTGCGTTTACTCGGCGGGTGCGGCTTATCGAAGACAACATCGGCGCAACGCTGTTTGATCGCCGCCGCAAGCCAGTCTCTTTGATGCCAGGCGTGCGGGAACTGGAATTTGAATTACGTGAACTCAGCACCCGGCTGCATGGGCTTCGGCACAGCCTAAAAACCGCGAGTGATCAGGCCGGCAAGTCGCTGTCTTTCGTTTGCCAACACGCCCTCACAACGACGGTTTCCCCCGAAATTGTGCGTGTTTTGACTGAAGATGGCGAAACCTCGGTTCGCGTGCGGTCAGGAAATCAAGACGAGTGCCTACTGCATCTGATTTCGAAGGAGGTCGATTTTGCCATCATGTACGCGGTGCCTGATGACAAGATGCAAGAACCCGTCAACGTATTTGAAACCAAAACGCTGGGGATGGATACGTTAATTCCCGTCTGCGCGCCTGCTGTGCGTCCGCAAGTGACGGAAGCCGCAATTCCAACAATCAGCTACCCGCCCGAGGTTTTTCTCGGGCAGGTCTATTCCCGGATGATCGCCCCGCGTTTGCCTGAAGGTAAAACCGCAATACCCAAGGCCGAAACCGCGCTTACATTGGCCATTCTAGAATACGCCCTGAATGAAATCGGAATTGCCTGGCTGCCCCACTCGCTGGTCGCGACCCACCTTTCTGACGGCAGGCTTATGTGCATCGAAGATGTGCTGCCCACTCAAATTCTGGCAATCAGGATGGTCCGCTTGGCAAAAGCGCAGCCAGATCATGCGGAGCAAATATGGAAACAACTTGAAGACATTTTAAGTTTCTAGTTTTCCCGCTGCACTCTCTATCCCAAATGGCAAGCCGCCCCTAAACAGAAGGGCTTGATTTTCCCTTACACACCCTTCGCCAGACCGAAAAAAAAACGAAGCCCACACGCAAAACGCTTCGTTATCGCAAAAACTGCTACATCCTAAGCACCTGATCTTGGCAGCAGTCGTCTCTCGAACATGCCCAGCTGCCAAAGAAACGATACAAGCGAGTGGCCACTTTGACCGTTGTGGTTTTTGAAATTCGAATACGCGGCGAACTTCCGCATTCCGCCCATTTTTTCGAAAATCAACGTGTTCTGGCGCAAAGAGTTACGGCGCAGCCCACACCGTCGCACTTGTTTTGGGGCCAGCCGGATTTGGACTAGCCAAACGCCCCTGGCCATCAGGGGAAAGACGCTGCCTTCCCGCTCGGGCAACCCTATTAGACAAAACCGTGTCCTCGACCGTGCCTGCGGGCCGCGCCACCTCCGTCGAATAGCATTGCCTCGCACCCTCCCGCGTTCGCCACGTGGCAGATTAGCAGGAACAGGCAGCTTCGCTGTCAGACCTACAAATCAGCTCTGATTTTCCAAGAGGGGCGATCAGATCAAACCAAACTGTCTGCGGGAGTATGAAATGGGGGCGGCGTGCTATTTGATGACGCAAAGGTCAAATTCAACCGATGTCCAACGTTGGGGGCGCCTTCTGATGTCGAACGTTCACTGCTTTTCTGATCCAACTATGACGGTTGGGTCAGGTTCGTGTGACGTTCAACAGGAAACCAGTGGCGGACCGAGGAGGATTCGAACCCCCGACCCCTTGATTCGTAGTCAAGTACTCTATCCAGCTGAGCTATCGGTCCGCGTTGGTGAGGCGCTATGTAGACCCGGCATTCGGGACGTGCAAGTCGATTCTGTAAAAATAATTCAAAAAGCCCCATCGCCCCGCGGGAGGCGAATTTCAAAGGTGGTACCTGTTGACCCTGTCTCGGTCAGAACAAGGTCACCCCCATGGCCCCGCAACAGTTCCTGTGAGATCGCCAAGCCCAGACCCGACCCGCCTTTGCGGACGCCACCCTGAAAGGGTGTGAACAGATTTTCACGCGCTTTGGCCGGCAGGCCCGGCCCTGTGTCGCTGATCTGAATACACCAGTTGGCGTCCTGCTCTTGCCCGGACAAGGTGATCCGACCGGGCTTTCCTGATGCAACCAGCGCCTGACGGGCATTTCGAACGAGGTTCATCATGACACGGAAAATCTGTTCAGGATCAGCTCTTACGACCAACTCTTCCGGCACATCATTGATGATCTCGACACAGGCATCGGCAACGGCAAGTTTCTCGCTCGCAACCACATCCTCGGCCACAGTGCGGAGCGGAACCAGTGTAAGCGACGGTGCAGGTTCTTCAGCGCGGCCAAATGCCAATGTGCTTTCGCACAGGGTTACCGCTCGGGTGATCGAGTTCACCAGCTTAGGGGCCATGCGACGCACCAACGGGTCTTCGCTGGATTCGATCCGGTCGGTAAACAGCTGGGCCGAGGTCAGGATGTTGCGCAGATCGTGGCTCACCTTGGCCACAGCCCCGCCCAGCTGCGCCAGACGCTCGCGCTGTTTCAGGGCCTGGGTCAGTTCGGTTTGCAACTGTTTCAGCGCCTCTTCGGCCTCGCGCAGCTCGGTCACTTTGGAATCCGGTGAGATGATTCCACGGGCATCTTCGGGGGCGCTGGCATAGCGCTGCATATATCCGACAACGCTTTTGATGGGCTTTACCAGAACCACCCGAACCGCAAGAAACAGGAAAAAAGCCGTGATGATCGAAATCACAAATGACAGGCCCAGAATGCGTAACCCATAATCCGTCATCGCCATACGCAAAGGCATGCTGTCAGTCGTCACCTCAATCAGCAGACCTGCGCCTTTCACAGGCTCGCCAATTACACGGATGACTTCATTTTCCGGCGTGAACAACCGCACGACAGCATCCCGGATCAAAACCCATGGTCGCGCGTCACGCAGGTCATAGGTCTTGCTGATCTGCCCTGGAATAGGAGAGGACAGCATCAACTGGCGCATCTCGTCTCGCCGTAGAACCACGTTATAGACGCCCGCATTGGCCAGCAGTTCAGCCTCAAGTTCCTCGGCCAGCATATCATCGGCCAACAAAGCGAGCGAGGCGATCTGAGCGCGCTCCAGCCGGTTCAGCAGGAAATCTTCGCGGAATCGCGCAATCGAAGGGACAAAAATCAGAACCTCGGCCAACATCACGAAGACCGTCGTCAGGATCAGAAATCGGCCTGACAGCGAGTTCACATTGCTCTCCCTTCCAGGTCAGGGCATCCAGCGCTGGACGAAGCTGACCACACGTTTAACCGTTTGATTCTCAAACAGCCTTGGTGAGAAATAGGCGCCCGCCACCCGTTTGTTAAGCTCTCCAATCGTCGGATAGGGCGAAACCATGGCGGCAACCTGCCCCATCTTCAGATTATTGGCCAGCGCCAGCGACCACAAGCTGATCAGCTCACCCGCCTGATGGCCAACAATTGTGGCACCCACAGGTCGGCCTTTGACGACCATGACCTTGATGAAACCATTCGTTTTACGCTCGGAAATGGCGCGGTCGTTGTGGTGATAGTCAAACCGCGCAATTTCCATCTTATCGCCATGCTCGGCGCGCGCCTGCACCTCGGTCAGGCCAACCTGCGCCAGCTCGGGGTCGGTGTAGGTCGCCCAGGGGATATGTGCGGTTTTCGCCTTGGAGGGCAGCCCAAACAGCGCCGAACGAATGATAATCCCCGCGTGATAGCCCGCCACATGAGTGAATTGCAGCCCACCTGCGACATCTCCGATCGCATAGACCCTGCGGTTCGTGGTGCGCAGGGTGTCGTCGACCTTGATGCCGGTTCGGATGGGCTCGATCCCGGCAGCGGCAAGGTTGAGGCGGTCGGTATTGGCCTTTCGCCCCGCAGCGAGCAGCAGATGCGTGCCCGAGAAGATCTCGCAGTTCTCGGTCACCACTTCAACCGCGCCATCGGAGCCGCGAATCTGTGCCACCATCGCCTGTTCATGGATCGCAACGCCCTCGGCGCGCAAACTGTCCAGCACGACCTCTGCCGCCTCGGGGTCATCCTTGCCCAGCGCCTTTTGCCCTTCGATGACTGTGACCTTGCAACCGAGCCGAATATGCGCCTGCGCCATCTCCATCCCGATGGGGCCACCGCCGATGATCAGCAGATGATCGGGCTTGTCGCGCAGATCAAAGATAGTCTCGTTGGTATAATACGGCACCTTGTCCAAACCGGGGATCGACGGAATCAGTGGTGAAGAGCCTGTTGCAATCACAACCCGCCTCGCGGTGATCAGATGATCCCCCGCCTGAACCTGTGTCGGAGAGACAAAGCTGCCATATTCCCGGATCACCTTGACACCAAAGCTTTCGAACCGCTCTTGGCTGTCCATCGGCTCGATCTGCGCAATCACATCATGCACGTGATCTTTGGCGGCGGCGTAATCCACCTGTGGCACCACATCCGCCACACCCAGCGCCGAGGCATGCGCCTGCCCATAGGCGGCCTTGCCGCTGGCAATCAGGGCCTTGGACGGGACGCAGCCGAAATTCAGACAATCCCCGCCCATCTTGTGACCTTCCAGCAGGATCACATCCGCACCCATCTGGCTCGCCCCCGCGGCGACCGACAGCCCACCTGACCCGGCCCCGATCACCAGGATATCGGATTTCAGTTCTTGCATGATCAGCTGTCCTTTTGGCCGCGCAGCGTTTTGATCAGAATGGGCAGAGCCGCCAGCACACACAAGCCGATGATGGGGCCGATGACAAAAGGCTCCCACAGCAGTGAGACATCCGGCGTTTCACCTCGGTCGAATACACCGCCCAGCCCGACGCCGATCCAAGTATAAACGATGCCACCGGGAATGATGCCCAGCGCCGTGGTGAACAGAAAGTTGCGGAACTTCACCCCCACCAGCGCCGGCACCAGATTGGCCACAAAGAACGGAACCACCGGGACAAGGCGCAGCAGGAACAGGACCGAGATCTCATTCTCGCGCAGGCCGTCCTTCAGCTTTTTGATCGTGCCTTCCGAGGCCTCAAGACGCGCCGTCAAGGACGCCCCCAACCCCCAGCGCGCCGCCAGAAAGATCACCGAGGCGCCGATGGTTGCTGCAAAAATGTTGAAGACCGTGCCTGCGAAAAGGCCAAACAGGAACCCTCCGGTCATCGATGCCACCGCAGCGCCGGGCAGCGAGAACGCAACGATGGCAATGTAAATCGCTATGAACGCACCTGCCATTGCCCAGTAATTGGCATCACGCCAACCCAAAAGGGCCTCTCGGTTGTCGCGCAGGGTTTCAAAAGTCAGGTATTCACCCAGTGTAAAGTAACCCACAGCGGCTACGGCAAGAATCACCAGCAAAGGAATATGTCGCGCAAGCCCGCTGCGCGGGGCCTGAGTTGTATCGCTCATAATGGTGTCCGGTTTTGTGCGTCTCATTCTGGCCTCAACATGCGACGTCACGCGCCCGGGCAACAGGGGCCTCACGCTGCCTTGATCTTTTCGACAGTGAATGTGAGGGTTTTGTGCCTAAAATCCGTATTTTTGAAATCTTTTACCGCGCGGGATTATAGAATTGTTGCAAAAGGCTGCAAAACCCCCACCAAGGGGTTTGACTTACCCCCCGCTTGGCAGTAGAGGACGGGCTTCGAACACCACGGGCAGGCGAATCCGCGCTGCACCCGACCGAATAGATTGGAGACGGAGCGATGAAACGCACCTATCAGCCTTCGAACCTGGTTCGCAAACGCCGCCACGGTTTCCGCGCGCGCATGGCCACCAAGGCCGGCCGCAAGATCCTGAACTCGCGCCGCGCACGTGGCCGCAAGTCGCTGAGCGCATAAACCGCTCACCGATCAGGTTATGAACATGACGCCGCCGGAGGCCCCTGAGGATGGTAAGAACCAACCTGGGGATACGCCCCCGGCGGCGTCCGTTTGCGCATCCAAAACATTGATCATCCTCAGGAAACGATCCGATTTCCTGAACGCCGCGCGCGCGCGTCGGCAGGGCACATCATCAATGATGGTGCAGGCGCGCAAACGCGCCGAGGGCGAGGCGGACGGGATTCGCGTCGGTTTCACCTGTTCCAAAAAGGTCGGCAATGCCGTGGCTCGCAACCGGGCCAAGCGACGCCTGCGCGAAGCTGCGCGCGCGGTACTGCCTGAGAAGGGGCAGGACGGCTGGGATTACGTGCTAATCGGTCGCGCCGATGTCACAGCCGGACGCCCCTATGCAGCGCTGCTGGATGATTTGCGCTATGCTCTGCGTAAAGTCCATGCTGCGCGGAAATGACATTGCTCTCGCATATCCTTGCCTTACCCATTCGGGCGTACCGGTTGCTGTTCAGCCCTTGGGTCGGGTTCAACTGCCGCTATCAGCCTACATGCTCGGCCTATGCGTTGGAGGCACTGGAAAAACACGGTGCCATCAATGGCACATGGCTGGCCGCACGACGGATTGGGCGCTGCCACCCTTTGGGTGGTGACGGGTATGATCCGGTTCCGGACCATGAAGATCCCTCCTGACCCGTCGTCGGACTTGACCGGAGCGCACCTTCGCTGAACAGTTGTGCTGTTCAATTCGAGGGCCAGATGACATCTGACGCGCGCCATTCCCTACCCACACATGACGTTCTGAACCAGCCGCCTGTGCGCGGAGATTTAGACCTTTGGGCCTCTGACCCAGTACTGCAAAATGTGGCAGGCGCGCGAAGCTCTATTCTTCGCAACTATGGTGCAGACCTTGGGCGTGCTGCAGTCAGAGACATGGCGCGCGAGGCCAATTTCCACTCCCCAGAACTTGTTCTGTTTGACCAAGGTGGACGCCGCCTGGATGAAGTGCGTTTCACTCATTCATACCATCACCTGATGCAACTCAGCCAATCATCCGGATACGCAGCCGTTGCCTGGTCTGACCTACCGAATGGTCACGCGACCCACGCCGCCATGGTCTACCTTGCCAGTCAGGTCGAACCCGGACATTGCTGCCCGCTGACCATGACTTACGCAGCCGTTCCAGCACTTGCGGCGAATGAAGAGATTGCCTCGATCTGGGTTCCCAGATTGACGGAATGGAACCACGATTCCTCTATCGCTCCTATCGCCTCCAAAAAAAGCGCCACGCTGGGCATGGCGATGACTGAGAAACAGGGCGGCTCGGACATTCGCGCCACTACAACGACGGCCACACGCGACGGAGATCACTGGCGGCTGCGTGGGCATAAATGGTTCTGCTCGGCCCCGATGTCCGACGGTTTCCTGACACTTGCCCAGACCCCCGGCGGTCTGACCTGTTTCCTTGTGCCCCGCTGGCTGGACGGCGAACGCAATGCAATCCACCTGATGCGGCTGAAGAACAAGCTGGGCAATCGGTCCAACGCCTCGGCCGAGATTGAATACCATGGTGCGCTGGCCTATCAGCTTGGAGATGAGGGCGCGGGTGTGCGCACAATCCTGGAGATGGTGCATCACACACGGCTCGACACTGCGATGGCCCCGGCAGGTTTGATGCGGGCGGCCCTCAGCGAAGCGCATCATTGGGTCAGCCATCGCAGCGCCTTTCAGCGCCGGTTGATTGACCAACCCCTGATGCGCATCGTTCTGGCCGATCTCGTGCTGGACTGGGAGGGGGCGCTGACACTGGGAATGCGTGTGGCGCAGGCTTATGACGGTCATACACCCGAGGATAAAGCCTTTGCCCGCATCGCTGTTGCACTCGCCAAGTTCCTCAACAACAAACGCTGTCCAGTCGTCGTGGTCGAAGCCATGGAGGTGTTGGGCGGCATTGGCTATGTCGAGGACACCCCCCTGCCCCTGCTCTACCGTGAAGCCCCTTTGAACGGCATCTGGGAAGGTTCGGGCAATGTGATCTGTCTGGATATCCTGCGCACCCTGGCGCGCGACCCCTTGGCCGCCCAGGTCCTGCAGGCCGAGCTTGAGGCGGCAACCGGAGTGAACCGCCACTATGATGCGGCGCTGAGGGACCACCGCGCCCGCTGGACCAATATCCCACCCGAAGCCGAGGCGCGCTGGTTTGCGGAGCGCACTGCTTTGCTGCTGACTGCCTCTCAACTGATACGCCAAGCGCCCGGGCCGGTCGCTGATGGATTTGTGGCGTCTCGGCTGACAGGTAACAATGGCCGCATCCCCGGTTCGGTGTCCGGGCTGGACACTGGTGCCCTGCTTGCGCGGTTGGGCTGACCCGCACACTTGCCCGGATACGCCATCTGCTGTAGGGGCAGCGCATGTTTGATGAAGCTGACGATATCCATCCGCTGTTTGCCGGCGCGCCTTCGACCACCGAGTTCAAGAAGCTGCGCAAACGCATCGTGCGCCACACCCGCGAAGCCATCGAACACTATGGCATGGTGGACCCGTCCGCGCATGAGAAAGACGGCAAGCCACCCCGTTGGTTGGTCTGCCTGTCAGGCGGCAAGGACAGCTATACCTTGCTAGCGGTTCTGTACGAGCTGAAATGGCGCGGCCTACTACCGGTCGATCTGCTGGCTTGCAATCTGGATCAGGGCCAGCCGGGTTTTCCTGCTACCGTCCTACCCGAGTTTCTGGAACGCATGGGTGTACCGCACCGCATCGAATATCAGGACACTTACTCGGTCGTCATGGACAAGGTTCCCCAAGGCCGCACCTTTTGCGCGCTATGTTCGCGCCTGCGCCGTGGCAACCTGTACCGCATCGCGCGGGAAGAGGGCTGCACGGCCGTGGTGCTGGGTCATCACCGTGACGACATCCTTGAGACGTTTTTCATGAACCTGTTCCACGGCGGCCGTCTAGCAACGATGCCGCCAAAGCTGGTGAACGAAGAAGGCGACCTGTTCGTCTTTCGCCCCCTTGCCCATGTCGCCGAGGCGGATTGCGAGAAATTCGCCAATGCGATGAACTACCCGATCATTCCTTGTGACCTGTGCGGCAGCCAGGACGGGTTACAACGCCAGCAGGTCAAACAGATTCTCGATCAGTGGGAAAAAAACAGCCCCGGACGGCGGCAAGTGATGTTCCGCGCCTTAACCAATGCGCGCCCTTCGCACCTTTTGGACCCGAAATTGTTTGATTTTGTTAATCTTTCCATCAATTCGAGCGAAAAAACTGAAAAAACGGATGATATTCCACAGCTGCGTTAACGAGTGACTCAGACTGATTTTCTACGGTTTGACCTGAGCGCAAGATGCTCAGGGTAAAGGCGAAGACGAACCGATGAGGAAATCTGTTTCCGTTGATCAATTTCTCGATACTCTCACCACGTATCTGAGTGGCCCGCCGGTGCTGGCCTTTGCTCCCGCCATTTCGCTTGCGGCTTTCTGGATCGGTGGCGAACGTGCGCTTGTCGTTGTGGCACTGAGCCTACCGTTGCTGATCGTCGCCTTCGCCTCAATCAGACGCACGCAAACTGCACGCAACTCTCCACTGCACCAACACGGAAGACTCACGCCAACGGATAAGTTTGCCGCCGAACTTGAATATTTCTTTGACCGTACCGATCACGATAACATGGGATCGGCTTGTATGATTATAGCCTTAGACGGGTTCACTGAATTTGTTGACCTGCACGGAAATGCGGCCGCGACCCATCTGTGCAGCCAATATTGTGACCGCATCTTCTCGGTCATTCGAACCGGCGATATTGCAACACGATTAGACGAGTGCAAAATAGCCATCGGCCTGCGCCCGTCACAGCATCTCGATCTCGAAGCCTGTATTCAAATGTCGGGCCGCATCCAATCCGCCGTTGAAGAGCCGATCACCCTAAACGGCACCACTGCCTATGTCTCGTGTTCAATCGGTTTTTGCCTGCAATCCGCAATTCGCGGATCCGGGTTTGAAAATTGGATTGATGCCGCATCTGCTGCGCTATGCGAAGCTCAGCGTAATGGGCCCTCAACGATCCGCGCCTTTTCAAACGAAACCCGCCGTAGATCCAATATCAGGGCCAACCTTCGCAAAGAGTTCGAGGCTGCGCTGGACAACGGACAAATCCGCCCCTGGTTTCAGCCTCAGGTTTCCACAGATACAGGGCGGGTTACGGGGTTTGAAGCCCTGGCCCGCTGGGAGCACCCGGAAAAAGGTATCTTGAACCCACAGATATTTCTGCCTTTTGCCGAACAGGCCGAGCTGATGGAGAGGCTTGGCCAGACGATGCGGCATCATGCATTCTCCGCGATGTGCGACTGGGACCGGAACGGGATTCACGTCCCACGAATCGGAATCAACTTTTCTTCGGACGAGCTACGAGACCCCGCTCTGCTGGACCGATTGAAATGGGAACTGGACCAAAACGACCTGACGCCCGACCGACTGGCTGTCGAAATTCTGGAAACCGTGTTTTCGCGGCGTCCGGACGATGTGATTACCCGCAACGTGACCAGCCTTGCAGCACTTGGCTGTTGTATCGATCTGGATGATTTCGGCACTGGACATGCCTCGATCGCCTCGATCAAACGGTTTGATGTGACGCGGATCAAGATAGACCGAACTTTTGTGGCCAAGGCGGACAGTGATGCATCGCAACAACAATTGGTCAGTGCAATTCTGACTATGGCCGAAAGGTTGAATGTGGAAACACTCGCCGAGGGTGTTGAAACCACCGGTGAGCACGCGTTGATGGCACAGCTTGGTTGTGACCACGTTCAAGGCTTTGGCATTGGCAAGCCCATGCCGTTCGAAAAGACCATGGATTGGATCTCGGCCCACCAGAACAAAGTCAAAGGCATTCCCAAGATTGGACGGCAAGCGGGTTCCTGATCGCAGGTTTTCACCACAAAAGCCCAATCTGGAACCATAAGGCGGGCGAATCCGCTTGACCTTTGGGGCTGCACTCTGTTGAACCCACCGGGTGTGTTTCACTGCTTAAGGTGGCTGTCCCAGATGGACGATCAGAACAAGAATCTCATCCTCGCAACCGCGCTCAGCTTTGTCGTGATCCTGGTTTGGTTCGTGCTGTTTCCACCGCCCGAGCAAACCACCATTACTGATCAGGCTGAAATCAGCGCCATCGAAAGCGATGAGGTTCAGACCCCCAGCGCCTCCAGTGCGGGCACCGTAGGCGAAGCCACGGCGAGCGCAGAAGAAACGCTGCCCGGGTCCGAGGCCGCGCGGATCAAGATCGACACGCCCCGCCTTGAGGGCAGCCTGTCGTTGTCCGGTGGCCGCATCGATGAATTGTACCTGAAGGATTATAAAGTCTCGATCCAGGACGACGCACCGATTGTCGAACTGTTCTCTCCGGTTGGATCTGAGTCTGCATATTATGCGCTCTACGGATGGGCGCCTGGCGCTGGTGTCACCGGCACGGACGTACCCGGGCCGAACACGATCTGGATCGTCGAAAATGGTGAAACACTTGGGGTGAACGCTCCAGTTACGTTGAAGTGGGAGAATGGCAACGGCTTGACCTTCCGCCGTACCATCTCGGTGGACGAGAACTATATGTTCGAAGTCACACAAGCGGTGGAGAACAACACACAAGCCGAGGTCGGCATGGCGCCATATGGCATCCTCGCCCGCCATGGTATCGGCGAAGATGGCGACCTGCCCGGACTGAAGAATTTCTTCATCCTGCATGAAGGCGTGATGGTCATGGCCGACGGTGTTCTGGATGAAATCGACTACGGCGATGTGCGCGACTTTGACATTGATCCGAACGAACGGGCGCAAGCCGAGGTCTTTCAGGTCAAAGACGGTGGCTGGGTCGGCTTTACTGATCACTATTGGATGACCACCCTGATCCCGGCAGAGGGCACGACCTTCAAGGCAGCAGCCAAATACGATGCCCGTCGCAAGATCTATCAGACGGAAACTGTACTGCCGACATTGCTTGTCGCACCTGGGGCTACTGAAGAGGTCACAACCCAGCTGTTTGCCGGTGCCAAGGAATGGGAAACCATTCGTGAATATCAGGCCGAAGGCGTTCAAAAGTTCATCGACAGCATCGACTGGGGCTGGTTCTATTTCCTGACCAAGCCGATCTTCTGGCTGCTGCACAACATTAACGCCCAGATCGGCAACATGGGCTGGTCGATCATCGGCCTGACCCTGATCATCAAGGCGATCTTGTTCCCGCTGGCGTTCAAGTCCTATGTCTCGATGGCGAAGATGAAGGAACTGCAGCCGCAGATGGAGGCCCTGAAAGAGGCCGCTGGTGACGATCGTCAGAAAATGCAGCAAGGTATGATGGAACTGTACAAGAAGGAAAAGGTTAACCCCGCCGCGGGCTGTTTGCCGATCCTGATGCAGATCCCGATCTTCTTCTCGCTGTATAAGGTGATCTTTGTCACCATCGAACTGCGTCAAGCACCGTGGTTTGGCCCGTTTCAGGACCTCAGCGCACCGGATCCCACGTCAATCATGAACTTCTTCGGCTGGCTGCCTTGGGCCGGGCCGCAACCTGACACCCTTATGGCGTTGATCTTCATCGGCATCCTGCCACTGTTGCTGGGGATTTCGATGTGGCTGCAGCAAAAGCTGAACCCGGCACCAACAGACGCGACACAGGCAATGATCTTTGCCTGGATGCCCTGGGTCTTCATGTTCATGCTCGGTGGGTTTGCCAGCGGCCTTGTGGTGTACTGGATCGCGAACAACACGATCACCTTTACCCAACAGTATCTGATCATGCGCAGCCAGGGTTATAAACCGGATGTATTTGGCAACATCAAATCCGGTTTCAAGCGCGCCGCTAAGACGGATGACAAATGACGGCTGAAGTCACCCATATTTGGCGGCATCCTATGAAAAGCCACGGCCACGAAGCCGTGCAGACCGTGACAGTGACCCCCGGGCAGACAATGCCCGGGGATCGCGTTTGGGCAGTTGCGCACGAAGCGTCAAAGGCCGATGGCACGAAATGGGTACCCTGCGTCAATTTCAGCCGTGGGTCAAAAGCCCCAGACCTGATGGCCATTTCCGCCAAGCTGAACGCGGATCTGCTGACCCTGACCCATCCCAATCGCCCCGATCTAACCTTTGACCCAGATCGGGAACAGGACGTGTTTCTGGATTGGGTGGGCCCGCTGATGCCCGCGGACAGGGCGGCATCTGCCCGGATCGTTCGGATACCAGGGCGTGGGATGACAGACAGCGATTTCCCGTCAATCAGCCTGTGCAACATGGCCTCTCACCGGGCGGTTGAACAAAAATTGGGGCAAGACCTGTCAATCAAACGCTGGCGCGGTAACATCTGGTTCGATGGTCTGCCCCTGTGGGAAGAATTCGACTGGCTCGACCGCGAGTTGCAAATCGGTGAGGCAGTGTTCCGCGTCCGCGAGCGGATTGTGCGCTGTTTGGCGACCACTGCGAACCCCGATACCGGCGACCGCGATGCCGACACTTTGGGCGCGCTGAACAGCTGGGGCCATCAGGATTTCGGCATCTATACCGAAGTGGTCCGCGGCGGGCTAATCTCGGTCGGTGACAAGGTGATACCGTTATGAGCACCCTACCCTTCCCTCTGGCCCAAGATCCCGATGAATTCTCGTTGGAGCGCGGGCGCAAGCTGTTTGCGGGCCCGTCCGAGTTTGTCAAAGGTGTCGTCGCCATGAGTGGGCTGCCCGACCCTGACCGGCTTGAGGTCTGCTTTGCGGGCCGCTCCAATGTTGGCAAGTCCAGCCTGATCAACGCGCTGACCGGCACCAAGGGGCTGGCGCGTGCATCGAACACGCCGGGCCGCACGCAGGAAATCAACTTTTTCACCCAAGGGCCGGAGCTGTATCTGGTCGACCTTCCCGGCTATGGCTATGCCAATGCGCCGGTTAAGGTGGTGGAAAAGTGGCAGCGGTTGCTGAAACAATATCTCAGTGGCCGACAGACCCTGCGCCGGGCCTTTGTCCTGGTTGACGCGCGCCATGGGGTAAAGCCTGTTGATGCCGAGATTATGAAGCTGCTGGACACTAGTGCCGTAACCTTTCAATGCGTGCTGACCAAGGCAGACAAGGTCAAGGCCAATGAACGCGAAAAGGTTCTGAACCAGGTCCGCTCGGCCTTGTCAAAACACCCCGCCGCTTTCCCCGAAATCGTGCTGACGTCGTCCGAAAAAGGGGATGGTATCCCAACGTTGCGCTCGATCATCACGCATCTGGAATAGCTTGGCCCTTGGCAGCACCTTTCAAAGGCCCTAACACGGTGGGCCAGAGGGACCTTAGCCATGAAGACAAGAGATATGAACCGGGATTGGATCGCCACCGCCGCCACATTGAACAGCGCACTGCCCTATCTGCAGCGCTATGACGGGGCCATTGTCGTCATCAAGCTGGGCGGACACGCCATGGGCAGCGATGAAGCGATGGAAAGCTTTGCCCGTGACGTGGTTCTGATGCGCCAGGTGGGCATCAACCCGGTTGTGGTACATGGCGGCGGTCCCATGATCAACGCGATGCTGGACAAGCTCGATATCCAATCCGATTTCGTGAACGGTAAGCGTGTGACGGACAAGGCGACTGTCGAAGTGGTCGAGATGGTGCTCTCGGGCCTCGTGAACAAACGCATTGTTCAGGCCATCAACGGACAGGGAGGGACTGCGGTTGGCCTGTCGGGCAAGGACGCCAACTTGATGATCTGTGATCAAACCGATGCCTCGCTGGGGTTTGTTGGCTCTCCTTCCGAGATGAAACCCGAAATCCTGCACGATCTGTTTACGCATGACGTGATCCCGGTAATTGCGCCTCTGGGCGCCGGGCGCGAAGGTGAGACGTTCAACGTCAACGGTGACACCGCCGCCGGTGCCATCGCCTCGGCCTTGAAGGCAGACCGTCTTCTGTTGCTGACCGACGTATCAGGCGTCAAGAACGCTGCCGGAGAGGTCGTGACCGAGCTAAAAGCCGGTCAGATCCGCGAGATGACCCTGGACGGGACCATCGCAGGCGGAATGATCCCCAAGACCGAAACGGCGCTGGACGCACTGCATAGTGGGGTGCGGGCCGTAGTCATTCTGGATGGGCGCGCGCCCAATGCGGTGCTACTGGAACTGTTCACCGAACACGGAGCTGGGTCGCTGATCCGACCCGATTGATCGACTGCGACGGAGGTGACATGACAGTTCAAACCGCACCTTCCCCGAACATTTATCAACGTGTCGACAGCGCGGCTGCTGAGGTTGGGCTTATCGTGATGGGTGCGTTGCATCCTGGGCGCGCTAATGCCAAGCAATTGGACAGCGGCACCCTGATCCTGCTAGGAGCAGGGCCCACGTTCTGGCCTGTTTTGAAATCAGCCGCTGAATGGCAAGGTCCCGACCCTGTTGACCGGTGGTCGTACCGCGTCGTCAATCAGATGGCGCAGGATTTGGGGGCGCAAGCCTATTTCCCATTCGGTGGCCCACCCTATGTGCCGTTTATCGACTGGGCGCTGAAATCGGGGCGTACATTCAGCAGCCCGGTTGGCGCCTTGGTGCATGACACGGTCGGTATGATGATCTCGTATCGCGGCGCGCTGCATTTTGATGAGGAATTCGAGATTCCCGGTGCCCATAACTCATCGCCCTGTGTTACATGCGATGCCCCTTGCGCTCAGACCTGCCCAGTCGGCGCCCTGAACACCCACAGCTTCTATGACGTGGACGCTTGCCACGGGCATCTGAACACAGAGCAGGGCCAAACCTGCATGACCGGTGGCTGCCTTGCGCGCCTGGCCTGCCCTCTCAGCCCCGGGGCCGGGCGGGACCCAGAACAGTCCGCCCACCACATGAGGTCTTTTCACCCGTCATGACTCGCACTCTGATCCTGACCCGCCATGCCAAATCCAGTTGGGATGAGCCGACGCTCAGCGATCATGATCGGCCACTGAACAAACGTGGACGCTGCTCGGCACCTGCTGTGTCCGGCTGGCTACTCAGGAATGGCTGGCTACCGAATGAGGTGCTCAGCTCTACCGCCCTCAGAACCCGCGAGACGTGGGATCGAATGGGGCTGCAGGCCGATCTGATCCAGTTCGAACGCTCGCTGTATCTGGCCGGTCCCGATCTCATGATGCGGGCCCTGTCGCAGGCTTCTGGCCAAACCGTGCTGATGCTGGGCCACAACCCCGGGATCGCTGAATTCGCCAGACAGCTTGTGCGGCAGGCGCCAGATCACGGCCGTTTCGATGACTACCCGACCTGCGCAACAACAGTCATACAGTTCGAGATCAACTCCTGGGCCGCGCTTCGGTGGCACAGTGGGGATGTCTTGGGGTTCGTCATTCCACGCGAGTTGCCGGAGTAAAAAAGGCGGGGCAAAAACCCCGCCTTTCATGGTTCTTCCGATCGGGATCAGTGACCCAAAATCTGGCTCAGGAACAGCTTGGTCCGCTCGCTTTGTGGGTTGTTGAAGAACTCTTCTGGTTCGTTCTGTTCCACAATCTGACCGGCATCCATAAAGATCACGCGGTTGGCGACCTGACGGGCAAAACCCATCTCGTGGGTCACACAAAGCATGGTCATGCCTTCTTCGGCCAGCTCGATCATAGTGTCGAGCACCTCTTTGATCATCTCAGGGTCCAGCGCCGATGTAGGTTCGTCGAACAACATGATCCGCGGCATCATGCAGAGCGAACGGGCAATCGCAACACGCTGCTGCTGACCACCCGAAAGCTGGCCAGGATACTTGTCGGCCTGTTCTGGGATTTTCACCTTCTCTAGGAAGTGCATCGCACGCTCTTCAGCCTCTTTCCTGGGCGTCTTGCGCACCCAGATCGGGGCCAGCGTACAGTTTTCCAGAATGGTCAGATGCGGGAAGAGGTTGAAGTGCTGGAACACCATCCCGACCTCGGACCGGATCTTGTCGATGTTTTTCAGGTCATTCGACAGTTCCGTCCCATCCACCATGATCGTGCCTTGCTGGTGTTCCTCCAGCGCGTTCAGACAGCGGATCAGGGTGGACTTACCCGACCCTGACGGCCCCGCGATAACAATCCTCTCGCCTTGATTGACGGTCAAATTGATGTCGCGCAGCACATGGAAAGACCCATACCACTTGTTCATGTTGTTGATTTCGATGGCGACCTCGTCGCTCACCTGCATCTTGGATCGGTCGATTTCGCGGTCTATTGCAAGTTCAGACATGTGTTGAACTCCTTAACGATGGCCAGTCTGAAGCTTGCGCTCCAGATACATGGAATAACGGGACATGGAGAAGCAGACGACGAAGAACAGCGCGCCGATAAAAGCGAACAGTTCCCAGTAGATGCCGTTCCAAGCGGTATCAGCGCGGATCGCGTTGGCAAGGCCAAGCACGTCGAACAGTCCGATGATCGACACCAGAACCGTATCCTTGAAGATCCCGATGAATGTGCTCACGATGCCCGGAATTGAGATTTTCAGGGCTTGCGGCATGATGATCAAACGCTGTGCCTGCCAGTAGTTCAGGCCCAAACTGTCGGCGCCCTCGTACTGACCGCGTGGCAATGCAGCCAGGCCACCCCGGATCACTTCGGCCATATAGGCGGCTGAGAACAGGGTCATCATGATCATCACCCGCAGGATGATGTCAAAATTGGTGCCTGGTGGCAGGAACAGGTTCAACAGCAGCGAGGCCACGAACAGTAGCGTGATCAGCGGTACGCCGCGAATGAACTCGATAAAGCCCACACACATGTATTTGACGATAAGAAGGTCCGACTGACGGCCCAGCGCCAACACGATACCAATCGGCAGCGAGACACCGATGGCCACAACACCCAGCAGGATCGCCAGCATGAAACCACCGAACTGACGACTTTGCACGGCTTCGATACCGATCGGCAGGATCGAATCCATGGCACCAACGAAGTAGCTCGATAGAAACAGCCACCAGATCAATGCAGCCACTGCACCACCGATCATCCCGAGCAATTCGCTTTGTTGCTTGCTGACGACGGTGTAGACGGCCCAGCCGGCAACAAATCCAAGTGCCGCCGACAATGGCCCCCAGATGGTACCACCCCACATCAACCAAGGCATCAGGAAGGGGTAGATCGCGCTAAAGATCAGCAACTTGCTCGGAACACGGTCCGAATACAGCACTGGTGCCAGCGCAACCAGCAACAGAACAAGCGCCAGAATTGGCCGCCAGTACAGATGGCTCGGGTAGAATCCGAACAACAGCTGCAGCCAGCGATCATTGATGACAGCCCAGCAAGCATGACCATGGGTGTCTCCCCAGGTTGCCATCATGATCTCACGGCACTCAGTCAGTGAATTGGCATTCCAGACGGATTGGAACGTCCATGGCAGAACGCCCGACAACACATAGTAGATCGCATAGAGCGAAACCAAAGTCAGGATCGAATTGAACCAACCAGAAAACAGATTGTGCTTAACCCAACCTACTATTCCCACTTCGGACGCTGGTGGCGCTTTCTCCGGCAACATTTCCGCGCGGACAAATGAAACATCACTCATATTACCGCTCCACCAATTTGACACTATTGTTGTACCAGTTCATCACTGCCGAGATGCTCAGCGAGATGCACAGATAGACCAGCATCAGCAGTAGAACGCATTCCAGCTCGCGGCCGGTTTGGTTCATGGTGATGCCACCCAGGGTACCTGTGATATCCATATATCCCACCGCAATCGCCAGAGACGAGTTCTTGGTCAGGTTCAGGTAGTTCGAGATCATTGGCGGGATGATCACGCGCAACGCTTGCGGCAGGATCACCAGACGCATAATCCGGCTCGGGCGTATACCCAGCGCGGCGGCGGCCTCGGTCTGCCCCTTGGAAATGGCGAGAATTCCGGCCCGCACGATCTCAGCGATGAAAGCTGCAGTGTAAAGGGACAGGGCCAACCACAATGCGATAAGCGAGTTCCGCAAATGGGTGCCGCCTTTGAAGTTGAACCCTTTCAGTTCCGGGTATCCCAAATGGAATCCCAACGCAGTCAGCAGGATCAACATCGGCACAAACAGTATACCCAACTGAATGTGCCAGATGGTTGGGCGATCACCAGTTGCTTCCTGTTTTGCAGCGGCATTAGCGGATACTTTGCGCATCACAAAAATGCTGCCCGCCAAAACGACCAGAAAGGCGACCAGATCCAATGAAATGTCGAAGCGTAAGCTGGACGCACCAAACAAGTGGATATCGCCAAGACTGCGTGAAAACAGGAGCTCTGGGATATAGACACCGCGATTGGTGACGGCGACAGAGTTGAATAAATCCATCGTGGCCGTCGGGGTTTCGCCTCGGAATGCATTGGGTGCCGGTAAACCTTCGATCAGAATGGCCATAGCCAGAACGATCCAAAGCAGCACAGGCACGTTACGGAACATCTCGACATAAACAGTCATGATCCGCGCGATCAACCAGTTGTTGGAAAGTCGTAATACACCAACGAAAACACCGATAATTGTCGCCGTGATACAGCCGAGAACTGCAACAACAAGTGTGTTAAGCAATCCGATAAACCCAGCACGCAAGTGGCTGTCTCGAGAATCGTATTCCAGCAGGCGTTGGTTGATATCGTAACTTGCAGGTTCGCCGAAGAACCCGAATTCTACGGGTTTACCAAGTGCTTCGAGGTTCTGAATGGTGTTGGAAATGATCCAGGCTGCCAAAAGCATGAAACCGATCATTGCAATGACCTGGATGGTCGCAGATCGGTACCGCGTATCGTAAAGGAGCATGGACAGCCGGAACTGCTCCTTTGGCGGGTCAGTGAGAGTCGACATGACCTATGTATATCCCCGTGTCATCCCGTTATTCGCAGACAGAGTTGATCTCTGTTCAATCTAACCGGGACTGTTTCTTATGGATTGAAAAAGGGCGCAGGATGAACTGCGCCCTCTTCAATGGATATTAGCGGAACGGCGGCGAGTACAGCAGGCCGCCATCGGTCCACTGACCGTTCAGGCCGCGTGCCAGACCGATTGGCGTTTCTTCACCGATGTTCTTGGCAAAGACCTCACCATAGTTACCACCCGCCTTGATAGCGCGCATTGCCCACTGTGCGTCCAGACCCAGCATCTCACCCAGAGTGCCTTCGCTGCCCAGCAGACGGTTCACTTCGGGGTTGTCGGTGCCAGCAGACATCTCGTCGATGTTCGCCGAGGTCACACCCAGCTCTTCAGCCGAAACCAGTGCGTTCAGTGTCCAGCGAACAACGTCGCCCCACTCGTGGTCGCCATGACGGACCAGCGGGCCCAGCGGCTCTTTCGAGATGATTTCGGGCAGCAGGATGTGATCACCGGGGTTTTCGAACGTGGCGCGAGTTGCGGCCAGGCCCGATGCGTCGGTGGTGTAGACGTCACATGCGCCAGCCAGATACTGCTGCTGCGCTTCTGCGTTGGTTTCGATCGGAACCGGCTCGTAGCTGATGTTGTTCGAGCGGAAGAAATCCGCCAGGTTCAGCTCGGTGGTGGTGCCGGTCTGGATGCAGACAGTCGCGCCGTCCAGTTCCTTGGCCGAGCTTACGCCCAGCGCTTTGGGAACCATAAAGCCCTGACCGTCGTAATAGTTTACACCGACGAATTCGAACTTCAGGTCTACGTCGCGGCTGAAGGTCCAGGTGGTGTTCCGGGCCAGCATGTCGATTTCGCCCGAAGCCAGCGCGGTAAAGCGTGTCTTACCTGTGGTCGGAACGAATTCAACGGCGCTTGCGTCACCCAGAACCGCAGCGGCAACGGCGCGGCACAACGAAACGTCAAAGCCCTGCCATTCACCATTTGCGTCGGGCGCGGCAAAGCCGACCAGACCGGTGGTCACACCGCAGTTCAGCTTACCGCGCGCCTTGACGTCGTCCACGGTTCCCGCCATGGCTGCGCCTGCGGCCAGACCGGCAACTGTGGCCGCGCCCAAGATTACGGATTTTTTCATTTTTACCTCTTCCTGATTGTCCATCCCGTTCAGGGACGGTTCTATCCGGCACCTCAGGTACCAGAAAGGTTTCCCCAAAGGTGTCTCCCCTTTAGTGCGCACGAGTTTGGTCGCATTCATAAACAAACGTCAAGGGTCGGATCAGGGAAAACGATGGATCAACTCACAGATGTCCATCAGAGCGGTAAAAATTCAGAAATCTAAGATCAATCAGAGACGTCGTAGAAGCGTTTAGCGTGTAAAAAGGCAGAACGTTTGACTTCGGCTGCTTCATGCGCCTCGTCGTCATGGCCCCATTGTTCGATTTGCCACAGCTCGTCCAACCGCGAAATCCGCCAGATCTCTTGCGCATCACACCAATCGGAAGTGGCCGCAAACCCAAGGATCAACGAGCCCGAAAGGCTGACCAGATCGTGGAAGGCAGCCAGTTGGAAGTTGTTGAAATCATGCACTCGCCGGCGCAACTGATCCAGCGCCGCCACGTCTTGCGGCTGATGCAGGATACCTGTGACGGGCTGCAGGCGAACCGACATGGCTTCCGCGGCCCAGTCCAACACCGGGTCCCACTGCTCAGCTTGCCGCTGCTGCAACTCTTGCGGGTGAGCGGCGCGATAGCACAGCAAATCCGAATCGCCATAATCGGCCAGCATGTCTGCAACTTCGGCGTGCTGAATCAGTACCTTGTCGATGGCTGCATTGGCCGAACGCGTGTAGGGCATCGTCCCTGGGTCAACCTGTTCTTCCTGCGCGTCCCATTCGGCCGCAACGGCCTGAGCCATCGGCAAGGTCGGCAGGATCAGTCCGGCCCGCGCAGGTGTTTTGACCCGACGACCGTCCAGTTCGACCGTAAATCCGCCATCGGCCTCGACCACCTGACATGCAGTCCAAAATCGTTTCGGTTTCCAGTCACTCATGTCTTCAGGTCCAGATATCGTCCAGTGCGCCCGGCAACTGGTCAAAGGTTTCGATTATGCGAGAGGCGGCGGCCAGAGAGGGTCGTTCGTGATACCCCCAGGTCACGCCAATTCCCGTGACACCGGCGGCGGCGGCCATATCCATGTCGAATCGGGTATCCCCGATCATGACAGTATCAACCGCATCGACGCCGGTTTCGGCCCTAGCCGTGTCGATCATCGAAGGATGCGGTTTTGACGGGTGGTGATCTGCGACCTGCCGGGTCACGAAATAGCCTTGCAGACCGTGACCTTCGATCAAAGCATCCAGACCACGTTGCGATTTGCCTGTCGCCACGCCCAGCAACATCTCGGGGATTGCATGCAGTGCCTCGATAACCTCACGGGCTCCGGGGTAGAGCGGCGAACTGGCCATTCCCTGTTCCAGCCGATGTGCGTGATAGGCCTGTTTATAGCCCTCTACCAACCGCGCCTGATCCACAGCAGAACACTCGGGCACCAACTGAGCCATGGCTTGAGGCAGAGATAATCCGACTATGGACAAGATCCCCGCCCTATCCGGAACCGGCAGAGACAAGGCATCAAAGCTGGCGGTCATGGCCGCAACAATGCTGCCCTGGCTATCGACCAGGGTACCGTCCACATCAAATAGAACCAGACGCAGGGGTCCGCTCATTGCAGAGACTCGAACGGATCATCCGCAGCCAGGTCTTCGGCCCATCCGAATGTGTCCCAGCTGTGTTTCATATGATCAGGCAAGGGTGCGGTGACCGTGATCTTCTTACGCGTCACCGGGTGCTGAAACGAAGCCTGCCGCGCATGCAGGTGCAGCTTTTTGCTGATCACACCGCCCAACTGCGCACCCCAGCCATCGCCAAGGTTCTCTTGACCCGAACCGCCGTATTTTCCATCCCCGATGATTGGGTGACCAATCGCTGCCATATGCGAACGCAACTGATGGGTGCGGCCGGTGATCGGCTCCATCGCGACCCAGGCGGCGCGTCCGGCCACTCGGTATAGCGTAGCGTAAAGTGTATGGGCCCGCTTCGCGCCTGGCGTGTCGTTGATTTCGTTCAGATGAACGGGGATCATCTTTTCGCCCTCGCCCTGGCTGCCATGGCCCGGGGCCTTGACCAAACCGGTCTTGATCTCGCCCAGATAAGGGGTCGGCACCCCAGCGACCAGGGCCCAATATATCTTGCGCGTGTCCCGGTGACGGAAAGCGGCGGTCAGTGCTTTGGCGGCCTCGCGTGTGCGGGCCAGCAACAGCACGCCCGAGGTATCCTTGTCCAGTCGGTGCACCAATCGGGGGTTTTCGTCATATCCAAAGCGCAGCGCCTCGGACAGGCCGTCCACATGCCGGGTCTGGCCGCTGCCGCCTTGCACCGGCAAGCCTTGCGGTTTGTTCAGCGCGATCACGTGATCATCACGATAAATCACGCAAGCCTGCATCATCTCGGCATCCGCATCTGTGATCCGCGGTTTCACCTCGACCGGTTTGTGGTCCGCATCCGGCAGAGGTGGCACGCGTACAACCTGGCCGACCTCAAGCCGGGTCGAGGCCTTGGCCCGTCCGCCATCCACACGCAGTTCGCCCTTGCGGCACATTTTCTCGATGCGCCCCTGGCTGACATGCGGAAACAGACGCCGCAGCCAGCGGTCCACCCGCTGATCGCCATCCCCATCCGCAACCGTTATCATCTGCACGCCACTCATGCCATTGCCCCTTGCGCCGCGCGGCAGACCCGCCCGGACCACGCTGTAAACATTGTCCCAGAAAACATGCGCGTCTGTCGCGCGCATCGGCCAAAGAGTCAAGACGGTGCTAGTCTGGTTTCCGTTGCGAACGCAGCTTGGCAAAGTAGTCCAGCCGTTTCTTCAGCTCACGTTCAAACCCACGCTCGACAGGTTGATAGAGAACAGGGCGCGATATGGACTCGGGAAAGTAGTTCTGCCCAGAAAACCCATCCTCGGCATCGTGATCATAAGCATAGCCCGCACCATAACCCTGATCTTTCATCAAAGAGGTTGGTGCATTCAGAATATGTTTGGGCGGCGGCTCACTTCCTGATTGCTTGGCCAGGCGCATCGCTGCCTTGTAGCCCACATAGGCCCCGTTCGATTTCGGAGCCAGAGCCAGATAGACCAGCGCCTGCGCCAAAGCCAACTCGCCTTCGGGACTGCCCAGCCGCTCATAGGTTTCCCAGGACTGCAGACAGATCGCCTGAGCCTGCGGATCAGCCAGACCAATGTCCTCGACCGCCATTCGCGTGATCCGGCGCGCCAAATACCTTGGGTCCTCGCCTCCTGTCAGCATTCGCGCGAACCAGTACAGGGCGGCATCGGGGTCGGATCCTCGCACCGATTTGTGCAGGGCCGAGATCAGGTTGTAATGCTCATCTCCAGATTTGTCGTATTTCGCGGCACGGCGCATGAGCCGGGTCGACAGGGCTTCAAGGTCCAGCGGGCCCTCAACTTTCCACGCGGCAACCTGCTCGATCAGGTTCAACAGCGCGCGCCCGTCACCATCGGCCATTTCCTGCAGCGCATCACGGGCCGCAGGGTCCAACGGCAACCCGCGGTCCAATTCCTGTTCAGCGCGCTGCGTCAGACGCTCAAGATCAGCCAGGCTGAGCCGTTCCAGCACCAGCACTTGTGCCCGACTGAGCACAGCGGCGTTCAACTCGAACGATGGATTTTCCGTGGTCGCCCCGACCAGGAGGATCGTACCATCCTCCATATGCGGCAGAAACCCGTCCTGCTGCGCCTTGTTGAAGCGATGGATTTCGTCAACAAACAGCAACGTCCCCTGCCCGTTCTGACGCCGGATCTTCGCAGCTTCGAACACTTTCTTCAGGTCGGGAACACCAGTAAAGATGGCACTGATCTGCACAAAATGCAGGTCCGTCTCTTGCGCTAGAAGCCGCGCGATCGTGGTCTTGCCGACGCCGGGCGGCCCCCAGAATATCAGGCTCGACAGACTGCCCGAGGCCAGCATCACGCCCAAAGGCGCATCCGGGCCCAACACCTGTTCCTGCCCGATCACCTCGGCCAGCGTTTGCGGGCGCAATCTGTCGGCCAGCGGGCGATGTACAGGCGGCGCAGGGTCAGATGACCCGGTATCGAAAAGGTCACTCATCCGGTCACAGCCTGAACCGCAGGGAAACCGGCCGCCCGCCCCTGAGGATATCCAGATTGATCCGACGCCCCGGATCGGTCAGCGCCTTCACGACATCAGCAGGTCGCTCGACCCGCGCGCCGTTTATCCCATCGACCACATCGCCCGGACGCAGCCCGGACCGACCGCCATAGCGGCCCGCGTCGACCACAACCACCCCCGTCTGCGACAGCAAAAGCCCCAGCCGCGCGATAACAGCAGGGTTGATCCGCGACACGGTCAGGCCTGGCATCACGGTTTCATCGTTCAGCGTCGTCACTTCCGCTGCCGGAACCTCGGGCGCTTTGACCAAAGCGACCTCAAGTTCAGCTCGGTCCTCGCCGCGCAGTCGCGTCACCACCGACGTGCCGCCCACACCGGCCACTGACATGCGGAATTTCATCTCTGCCGGCGAGTTCACCTCATCCCCGTCGACATGGGTCACGACGTCCCCAACCTGCAACCCTGCCTCGGCCAACGGGCTGAGCGCATGGAGATCCGAAATCACCAGACCCTGCGGGATGACCAAGCCCAGAGACTCAGCGATATCCGCACTCATGTGCTGCCCGGCCATTCCGGCCCAGGGGCTGACAAAACTGTCATTGCCGGCCTGCGCTTGTCGCAGGAATTCGGCAACCAGATTGGCAGGGATGGCAAAACCGATCCCGTTCGATCCGCCAGAACGTGTCAGGATCGAGGTGTTGATGCCAATCAGATCACCGTTCACATCGATCAGCGCCCCGCCCGAATTGCCGGGATTGATCGCCGCATCCGTCTGAATGAAATAGCCCCGCGCATTGCCCGTGGCCGTACCGGTCCGCGCCAACCCCGAGATAATGCCCGATGATACCGTCTGCCCGACGCCGAACGGGTTGCCGATGGCCAGAGCCAGTTCACCCACCTCAACCAAATCGGAATCCCGCATGTCGATCGAAGGCAACGCCTCGGCATCTTTCAGACGTAGAATGGCGATGTCGCTTTCCTGATCGCCCAGAACCACCTCAGCCGAAAACTCGCGCCGGTCCGTCGTGACGACCCGTATTTCGGTCGCCGAACCCACGACATGGTAGTTTGAGACCACATAACCGTCATCCGTCAGGATCACACCCGACCCCAGCGAATTCTGAACGCGCGGTCGCGGTTCGCCAAAGCCGCCGCCAAAGAAATCCTGAAAGAACGGGTCAGAGAACAGTGAATTCGAGCGCCCTTCGCGCACGATCTTGGCGTAGATATTCACCACAGCCGGCGCGGCTTGCTTCACCACGGGCGCAAATCCAAGGCTGATTTCGACCTGCGTTTGAGGTACTTTTGTTTCGGCCTTGGCTGAAACCGCAGCAACAGTCAGCAAGAGTGAACACAAGACTTTCCGCATGATCCATCCGTCTATTGGGCGCCCTTCGGATATGCGAGGCCCGCGCAGGGATTGCAAGCATCTTAAGGCACTGGGCGCGTTGACTTGGGGCGGAATGGCTGGGAATGTCCGACGAACACAAAGTGCATTTGATGGAAATATTGTTTTGAGGTCATTCACTCTGAAATGCCTGTCGCGCGGGCGGCTTTTCTCGCTCGCGTTGATCACAACCCTTGGGATAGTCGCCCCGGCGGTACAGGCGGATACCAAACTGGCCATGGGAACCGGAGCGAAAACTGGGTACTATTTCAGCGTCGGCAATCTGCTGTGCAAGTCATTTGTCAAAGCGATGAGCGGTAATAAATGCAGAGCTCGAACCACGGACGGCGCGCTGGAAAACCTAGCAAAGCTGCGCCGCGGTAAATATGACATCGTCGTTGTTCGGTCTGACTGGGCGCTAAATGCACGGGATGGATCGGGTTTTTTCGAGAACAAGAAGCCGGACGCTGCCTTACGCTCGCTTTTCTCAACTCACAGCGTACCCTTGACCGTTATTGCGCGCACGGGGTCAGGGATTACGTCCCTCAAAGACCTGAATGGCAAACGTGTACGTTTGGGCGGGTCGGCATCCCGCTTGGCCAGAAAGCTCCCCTATGCCGAAAGCTGGGATATCTCGGGATTTCGCACAATCAGTTTCGGAGAGATGGACGACCAGCGCAAGGCGTTGTGTAAGGGCGAGATTGACGCCGTCGCCAGTGTCGTCGGCTATCCGTCAAGTCTGATTCAAAAAACAGCCCAGACATGTGCGATTCAACTGGTTGAACTTTCCGGGCGCGATATCGACCGTCTGGTTTCCGGCTCCGACGCGCTCAGCGAAGTGACCATTCCTGCCAATACGTATAAAGGGGTGACGTCACCAACCAAAACTTTTGGCTATAAGGCCATTCTTCTAAGCAGTGCCAACGTGCCCGATGACGATGTCTATGCCTTTGTGAAATCCACCATTGAAAACCTGCCGCAACTGACGGCCGGCCACCCGGCGCTGAAAGGTTTGCAACCAGCTGATATGATCCGCGATGGCTTGCCAGCGCCACTGCATCCAGGGGCGGCCCGATATTATCGAGAGCGCGGCTGGATCAACTAGGCCAGAGATAGAGTTGTGAAAAAGAAAAACCCCCGCGTCCGAGACACGGGGGTTTTCACATGAAAGCCAGGCTTTCTTATTCTTCGTCTGCGGCCTCTTCGGCGGCGGTACGCGCTTTGTCTGCAGCGCCTTTGGCGTCCAGATCGCGGTCAACGAATTCGATGATCGCCATCGGGGCCATGTCGCCATAGCGGAAGCCTGCTTTCAGGATCCGGACATAACCGCCCTGACGCTCGGCGTAACGGGGGCCCAGGATTTCGAACAGCTTTGCGACGTCTTTGTCTTCTTTCAGCTGCGATGCGGCCTGACGACGGGCGTGCAGGTCCCCACGCTTGCCTAGAGTGATCAGTTTTTCAACGATCGGGCGCAGTTCTTTTGCCTTGGGCAGAGTTGTTTTGATCTGCTCATGTTCGATGAGCGAGCCAGCCATGTTCGCAAACAGAGCCTTGCGGTGCTCATGAGTACGGTTCAGGCGGCGGTAACCACGTGCGTGACGCATTTTCTAGTTCCTTCTTCAGCGTTTTGCTTTGTCTGGCCGGCGATGCGTGTCACCGGCTCTCCTTGGGGCATGATTGCCCGTGCATTCCCCGCAAGCGCGGGCATTGGGAAGACGCGCTTAAAACGCGTCTTCGAATTTCTTCGCCAGATCTTCGATGTTGTCAGGTGGCCAATCCTCGACATCCATGCCAAGGTGCAGACCCATGCCGGACAGCACTTCTTTGATCTCGTTCAGCGACTTGCGGCCGAAGTTCGGGGTGCGCAGCATCTCGGCTTCGGTCTTCTGGATCAGGTCGCCAATGTAGACGATATTGTCGTTCTTCAGACAGTTTGCCGAACGGACAGACAGTTCCAACTCATCTACCTTCTTCAGCAGCAGCGGGTTGAACTCCAGACCATCATCTTCGTCCTGACGACCAGCCGATTCCGGCTCATCGAAGTTGACGAAGATCGACAGCTGATCCTGCAGGATGCGTGCGGCATAGGCCAACGCGTCCTCGGGGGTGATCGAACCGTCAGTCTCAATCTTCAGGGTCAGCTTGTCATAGTCAAGAACCTGACCTTCACGCGTCGGCTGAACATCATAGGCGACCTTTTTAACCGGCGAATAGATCGCGTCGATCGGGATCAGGCCGATAGGTGCGTCTTCTGGTTTGTTCTTTTCAGCCGAGACATAGCCCTTACCGGTGTTGACGGTCAGTTCCATGAACAGGTCGGCACCATCATCCAGGTGACAGATGACGTGATCGCGGTTCAGAACCTCGATGCCAGCGCTTTCGCTGATGTCGCCTGCGGTGACGATTGCCGGGCCTTTAGCATTGATCGACAGACGCTTGGGGCCTTCGACCTCCATGCGCAGGGCGACTTGCTTAAGGTTCAAAATGATGTCGGTGACGTCTTCACGCACGCCTGCAACCGAACTGAATTCGTGCAGGACGTTGTCGATCTGAACGCTGGTGATGGCCGCACCTTGCAGCGAGCTCATCAGAACGCGGCGCAGGGCGTTGCCCAGAGTCAGACCAAAGCCACGCTCCAGCGGTTCTGCAACCAGCGTTGCCTGGCGCGCAGGGTCGTTGCCCGGCTTGCTTTCCAGCTGGGTTGGCTTGATCAATTCTGCCCAATTCTTGTGGATCATGTAATCCCTCCATTCCTGTCCGCGCCCCATGACCAACAAGGTGCAGACGCCCGAGGTTCAAAATGACGTGCTGGGGCCGTGCGAAAATGCGGGCCCCAGCTCAATTCTAATTCGCTTAGACGCGGCGGCGCTTCGGCGGACGGCAACCATTGTGAGCGATCGGGGTCACGTCACGGATCGACGTGATGTTGAAGCCCACTGCAGCCAATGCACGCAGAGCCGATTCACGACCCGAACCGGGGCCCTGAACTTCGACCTCCAGCGTCTTGACGCCGTGATCCTGTGCTTTCTTGCCTGCGTCTTCCGCAGCCATCTGAGCAGCATACGGAGTAGATTTACGCGACCCTTTGAAACCCATGGTCCCGGCCGACGACCATGCAATGGCGTTGCCTTGCACGTCCGAGATCAGGATCTTGGTGTTGTTGAAGGTCGAATTCACATGGGCGACGCCCGATGCGATATTCTTGCGCTCTTTTTTCTTGGTACGAGTCTTTTCGCGTGCCATCGGTCAGACCCTCCTTATTTCTTCTTGCCAGCAATGGCCTTTGCGGGGCCTTTGCGGGTACGAGCGTTGGTATGGGTACGCTGACCGCGAACGGGCAGGTTACGACGATGACGCAGACCGCGGTAGCAGCCCAAATCCATCAGGCGCTTGACGTTCATCTGAACTTCGCGACGCAGGTCACCTTCGACGGTGAAGTTAGCGTCGATATGTTCGCGGATGGCCAGAACTTCGGAATCCGACAGCTCATTGACGCGACGGTGCGCTTCAATGCCTACGGCTTCGCAGATGGCCTGCGCCGAGGTGTTGCCGATACCGGTGATATATGTGAGGGCGATAGGTACCCGCTTTGCAGTCGGGATGTTTACGCCGGCAATACGTGCCACGTGTCACTTTCCTTTTTGTTGCGGTTCCGTAGCTCCGGAACCTTTTTTCACAACACTTGACCGTGGCAGTGACGCCAGAGGGCCCAGTATTATTCGAGGTGGTCGGGGCAGTTAGGACGAATCCCGCCTGCGAACTTGATTCCCTTTAGGGATGGGGGTCGATATGGGCTTTTGCGCTTGGCGTCAAGGCCATATTGGAGCTAGCCGAGTACGGCCTCGATCGACGCAGTCACTTCCTTGATATCTGCCAACCCATTGACCGGGCGAAGATCGCCTTTGGCATAGTAATAACCAATCAGCGGCGACGTCTTTTTGTAGTACTCCATCAACCGCGTGCGCAGGCTGTCTTCGTTGTCGTCGGCGCGACGCGTGAACTCTTTTTGCTCACCACAGTTGGTGCAGCGACCATCTGCCGGAATCGGTTTGGTCTTGTCATTATAAACTTCGCCACAGCCCGAACAGGTCGAACGTGCGGTGATCCGATCCACCAGGGCATCGTCATCCACCCGCATCTCGATCACAGTGTGCAGTGACTGGCCCAGCTTGGTCAGCAAAGCCGCCAATGCGTCGGCTTGTGCCAATGTGCGGGGAAAACCGTCAAAGATGAAACCGGCACCGGTTTCGGTGGTCAGCTTCTCTTCGATCAGGCCGATCACGATCTCATCGGTGACCAGCTTGCCGGCATCCATGATGGCTGCGACCTTCAGGCCCATCTCGGTGCCCGAGGTTTTGGCTTCGCGCAGCATGTCTCCGGTGCTCAGCTGCACCATGCCGCGTGTTTCAACAAGATGACGCGCTTGCGTTCCTTTACCCGCCCCCGGGGGGCCCAGAAGAATGATGTTCATCGACGAGCGGGTCCCTTCCTGCCGCGTTTCTTACCCTTCCCGCGCAGTTGGGACTTTTCGATAAGCCCTTCGTATTGATGCGCCAGCAGGTGGCTCTGTACCTGTTGGATCGTATCCATGGTCACAGAGACGATAATCAGAACCGAAGTACCACCGAAATAGAACGGAATGGCAAACTGGCCCCGCAGGATTTCAGGCAGCAGACAAACCGCCGCCAGATAAGCCGAACCCAGAACCAGAACGCGGTTGACCACGTATTCCAGATACTCGGCGGTTTTCTTGCCCGGACGGATACCCGGCACAAAACCGTTCTGCTTTTTCAGGTTATCCGCCACGTCATCCGGCTTGAACGACACGTTGAACGTGTAGAAATAGGCAAAGAACACGATCATCGACGCAAAGAACAGCAGGTACAGCGGCTGACCCGGACCAAAGTTGGCCAGCAGCCAGGACATGACCGGACCGTTGGTGGCGCCCGACGAGAAGGTCGAGATCGTGACCGGCAGCAACAGCAAAGAGCTGGCGAAGATCGCCGGGATAACGCCGGCCGGGTTCACTTTGACCGGCAGGTGGCTCGAGCCGCCCTCATAGATCTTCATACCGGCCTGACGGCGCGGGTATTGAATGTGGATCTTGCGCAAAGCGCGCTCCATGAACACCACAAAGGTGATCACGGCGATGACCATGACAATCACTCCGATGATCACTGCGGGGCTGATTGCGCCGCTGCGGCCACTTGCGAAGAACTGAGCCAACGCTGCCGGAACCTCGGCGATGATGCCAACGAAAATAATCAGAGAGATACCGTTGCCGATGCCGCGCGCGGTGATCTGCTCACCCAGCCACATCAGGAACATGGTGCCGCCAACCAGTGTAATCATAGTCGACAGACGGAAATAAAGGCCCGGATCGGTCGCCAAATCGCCCGACTCCAGCGAAACGGCCAAGCCATAGGCCTGAACAGTGGCCAGCGCCACGGTGCCGAAACGGGTATATTGGTTGATCTTCTTACGACCCTGCTCGCCCTCTTTCTTGAGCTGTTCGAGCGCGGGAACCATCGAGGTCAGCAGCTGAATGATGATCGAGGCCGAGATGTAAGGCATGATGCCGAGGGCAAAGATACCCATCCGCCCAAGCGCCCCGCCGGTGAACATCGAAACCATACCGCCGATGCCCTGCCCCGCTTGCTCCATGAACTCACGCAGGGCCTGTCCGTCGATCCCCGGCACCGGTATAAAAGTGCCAAGGCGATAGACGATCAACAAACCCAGTGTGAACAGGATGCGGTTGCGCAGATCGGTGGCTTTGCCCAAAGCAGCCCAGCTAGTGTTGGCTGCCATTTGTTCTGCTGCTGATACCATAAATCGGTCTCTCTTATGAAAACACCGCCCGGAACCGTTTTCCGGCTCGGGCGGCGTCTTGGAAAACTCTGAGGTCTATGTAAGCGGGTCTTGGCCCGCTCACAAGCGCTTACTCTGCCGCAGCGGCTTTTGTGACCGTCAGTGAACCGCCCGCTTTTTCGACTGCCTCAACGGCAGCTTTCGAAGCACCAGTTACTTCCAGGGTCACCTTGGCGCTGATTTCGCCTTTGGCCAGAACGCGGATACCGTCCAGTTTACGGCGAACCAGACCGGATGCAACCAGTGCGTCCTCGGTGATCGCGGCTTTGGCGTCCAGCTTACCGGCGTCGACGAATTTCTGGATCAGGCCCAAGTTGATAACGGCAAACGCCTTGCGGTTCGGCTTGTTAAAGCCACGCTTGGGCAGGCGTTGGTACAGCGGCATCTGGCCACCTTCGTAGCCATTGATGGCCACACCCGAACGGGATTTCTGACCTTTGATACCACGGCCACCCATTTTACCTTTACCGGAACCGGGACCACGGCCGACGCGGGTCCGTTTCGGTGTGGCGCCTGGGTTGTCGCGCAATTCATTCAGTTTCATTTCGCTTCTCCTTCGCCGGAAATGACCCCGAAGCGTGATGGGTCAAACACGGCATTTCTTGGTTTTGATTCTTGCGGCGCAGTACGCCACCGGAGCCCGATACAGCTTTGTGGCTGAGGATGCAAGTTTTGAAGTGAACAACACCCAAACTGTCTAGCCTTCAGCATTTTGGATTGGCGCGTCCAGTGGATTAATCCGGTGTTTGGCCAGAAGCTTACCCACCAGGCTATCTGGATCTGGCAGGCCATTATACCTGTTCCTCAGGATCGAACGCATCCGGCGACCATAAAAGTGAATGGAAACTGTGTCCTCGTGGAAGAACCTGGATAAATCGGCGTTTGGGCGTGCCAAAGCGCGCCGTCTGGTAAAGTTCACCGGATAGAACACATGCTCAGGCAGAACAAATTGGTGTTCGCCGGTTTGCCGTAAAGCCGAGGCAAAGGCTGACGGACCCCATGCGCCCCAATATAGCGCGGGCACATTGATCGGATCACCTGCATCCTGTGCCGCACGAAGGGGTTCCTGATATCGTTTGGGCAGCCATGGCGGAATCCGATATGGGTCCGTTGTATATTCGATGTGCAGAGCCAGCGCCGGGCTGTCTGACGGAATGCCCAATACGCCGATCGCAATCTCTCCTTCGAGCATTCCGTAAAAATGCCCGGTCTCCGTTGTGAATGGACGCATGCAATAGGCGTCCGTATCCGCCCATATCAAATCGGGCTCCTGCGCCAACATGCGGTATCGGAACTTATCCGAATGCGGCGCCGGGCTACCAGTACGGCTATGCGCAATGAATTCTGTGCCGGGCATCACATCGCGCGCATCGCGGGTATCCACACCTTCAGGTATCCCTGAGACATTCCCATGGGTGTAGAGGCGAACGGATTGACCGGCATTCAGATAGGATTTGATGCAGAGCTGCTCGAGAAAGCACAGCGGGCCATCCACCCACAACATGCCGATCTGGTAGTCTCGCACTGTGTCAGCCTCGTCATCGCGTTATTGGGACATAGCCTCCTCTAATAATTCTCATGGAAAATTTCCAAACGATCCACAATGCAGAGCGACCAATTTCACCGTGCTTGTGCCTTTCAAGCATGCAGAATCAAAAGAGGCGCCAAATGGCGCCTCGGTGTTGTTCATCCTGCCAGGTTCTCAGCAGTAGACGTGCTTATGCGCAATATCACTTATATCGCACCGGCGGATACCAATGTCGTTCAGTTCACGATCAGTCAGGTTCTGAAGCTCTGAATAGGTGCGGCCGAATTCGGCGCGCAGGGCATAGGCCTCTTTCACGCGGGCGATCAGAGTTGTGATGCGGGCGGTCAGACCAAAGCCTTCGCGGGAAAAAGTTGCTGTGTTTGCCATTTCTATATTCCTTTCTAAACCGGAGCGTATTCTCCAGATTTCGTTTGCGTTCCTATTTGGGACAAAGCTCAAATAAGAACGCCAGATAACGCTAACAACAGAAGATTCGGTCTGGCCGGTATGCATTGGGGGAATGGCAGTGAAAACACTGTTTAGACATCCCACTACAGGCTTTCGTTGAAATAGTCCTTTGGATTTCTCGGCTAAAGATAAGATTTATCAAATTTATATATTTTAATATCTTTTTTCTTTTACGGACCCATATTTTCACTATTCTATCACGTATCCGTGAACTATCGGGCTATTTCGGCCTGTTTTACCATTTTCGCCTCGCACGTTTAGGGCGTCCTCGGCTTCATGAATGAGGATACTCCATGCCATTGGTTTCAAGCGTTATTAGAAGGTTGCGCTGGATTCAGCGCCGTCCTTCCTTGAAGCAATCGGCAAACCTGTTGCGCAACATTCGGGGCTATCTTCTTCACTCTCAACAAGCCGCCCCGCTGCCGTCTTTGGTGAAAATTGATATTTCGCCGCTGTGCTCACTAGCCTGTCCACATTGCGTCCATGCGAATCCGGCAGGTCGTGACCGACCCTTGCTCAGCGATCAGAAGTTCGGGAAACAGGACAAACTCAGCATTCAGCAGTACCGGCATATCATTGACCAGATCAAAGATCGCGCGCTTGGTGTAAGCCTGTTCTACTATGGCGATCCTCTGGCACACCCGGACCTCACCGACATGATCCGGGCCACGACCGCAGCCGGTTTGGAAAGCCATATCACCACCCATTTCAGCTATCGGCTAAAAGCCGAGCGGATTCATGACCTGGTCGATGCCGGGCTTAGCCATATCACAATCTCAGTTGATGGCGCGACGCAGGAAAGCTTTCAGGTTACCCGTGTTCGCGGACGCCTGAATTTCGTTCTGAACAACCTGCGACTACTGGCTGGCTATAAAAAGAGGAAGGGTCTGAAATCTCCGTTCATAGAAATACAGCATATCTCTTTCCCCCATCACGCCGAGGATGAACTGGTTCAGGTGAAGGCCATCGTAGACGAGATTGGTATCGACGCCTTTACCACGTTTGAAGGGCTACGGTTCGATGCAAATGGAGATCTGTACAACGTCGTAGACGACGATCCCGATCGGATTGAAAATGGCCCGCCCCTGTCATCATCCCTCACCCCAAGGTGCCATTGGCCCCACAGCAGCACGGTCATTCGCTTTGATGGCGATGTGATTCCCTGCTGTCTCTGGCGATCCGGCCGCCAATATGTTTCCGACAAGAACCGTGATCCGCATGTGTTGGGAAATGTTTTCGACGAACCACTTGAAACCATCTGGAACAACGAAAAATACAAAGCTCTGCGCCGGCAGGTCTGGAACCCGCGTGCTCATTCCAAACGCGAAGCAGCAGCCAGTTTTTGCGATGGATGCCCCAGGCTGTACGAAAAACCAGGCAGAGAACCCCCGTTGCGCCATGAAGTCGACATTGAGTTTGCAGAAAAAAAGGCGCTCGGGTCATAGCCGAGTTTGCGCCGAGGCACTGAACAGCACCATATGACGAGCCGGAAAAAAGACGACCGGCCAAACAAGAAAACGCCCCCGATCAGATCGGAGGCGTTTTTAAGTCTTCAAAGAACTCGCGATTAGCCGCGTTCTTCGATGATCTCTACCAGATGCGGGATCTTGTTGACCATGCCGCGGACCGAAGGAGTATCCTCCAGCTCACGGGTTTTGTGCATCTTGTTCAAGCCCAGACCGATCAGGGTCGCGCGCTGTTCGGCGGGGCGGCGGATCGGGGAACCGATCTGCTTGACGACGATGGTTTTTGCCATGGGTCGCTCTCCTTATGCTTCTGCTTCAGCAGCAACAGGCGCTTCGTCCCGCTTGGGCAGGATGTCAGCAACTTTCTTGCCGCGACGCTGTGCAACCGAACGCGGGCTCTGCTCTTTTTGCAGGCCGTTGATGGTGGCGCGGATCATGTTGTACGGGTTCTGCGAGCCCAACGACTTGGACACAACGTCCTTGACGCCCAGCATTTCGAACACAGCACGCATCGGACCACCGGCGATGATACCAGTACCTTCAGGTGCCGAGCGCATAACCACTTTACCGGCGCCGTGACGGCCTTCGATATCGTGGTGCAGGGTCCGACCTTCGCGCAGCTGCACGCGGATCATCTGACGTTTGGCTTGTTCAGTTGCCTTACGGATGGCCTCGGGTACTTCTTTTGCTTTACCCTTGCCAAAGCCGACGCGGCCCTTCTGATCGCCGACAACCACCAGAGCGGCGAAGCCAAAGCGCTTACCACCTTTTACGGTTTTCGACACGCGGTTGATCGCGACCAGACGGTCTGCGAATTCCGGAGTTTCGTCGCGGTCGCGGCCACGGCCCCGACGGTTTTCACGTTCTGCCATTTGGCATCCCTTTTCTCATGTGGCGCATTGCGGCGCCGTTGTTTCAATCCAAGTGAGCCTCGACTATTGCCGAGGCCCCCGGATCATCGGGGCAGCTGAGGCGCTGCCCGCAAGTCTTAGATCTTCAGACCACCTTCACGCGCAGCGTCGGCGACAGCCTTCACTTTGCCGTGGAACAGGAAGCCGCCACGATCGAAATAAGCCTCTTCGACGCCTGCCTTCTTGGCACGCTCGGCGATGGCTGCGCCCACTTTCGTAGCCGCTTCGACGTTGTTTGTGCCAACTACACCCAGATCTTTTTCCAGGGTCGAGGCCGAGGCCAGGGTCACGCCACGAACGTCGTCGATCAGCTGAGCGCTGATGTTCTTGTTCGAACGGTGAACCGACAGGCGTACACGACCTGCATTGACCTTGCGAAGTTTGTTCCGAACGCGCAGGCGGCGCTTCAGAAACAGGGTTCTTTTGCTGTTTGCCATTGTTTGCGTCCTTACTTCTTCTTGCCTTCTTTGCGGAAGATGAATTCGCCCTTATAGCGGATACCCTTGCCTTTATACGGCTCGGGACGGCGCCATTCGCGGATTTTCGCCGCGACTTCGCCCACCTGCTGCTGGTCGTTACCTTCCACAATGATCACGGTCTGCTTCGGTGCGGTGATGGTGACACCTTCCGGAGCAACGAAATCAACGTCGTGGCTGTAGCCCAGGTTCAGCTTCAGGGTGTTACCCTGCATCTGAGCCCGGTAACCAACACCCTGGATCTCCAGCTCTTTTTTGAAGCCTTCGGTCACACCGGTTACCAGATTGGCAACCATGGTGCGGCTCATGCCCCATTGCTGACGGGCACGTTTGGACATGCCACGCGGGTTGATTTGAACCACATTGTCTTCGACCGACAGCGTAACGTCATCAGTCGCAGTGAAGCTACGGGCACCTTTCGGGCCTTTGACTTCGATGGTCTGGCCGGAAACCGAGGCGGTTACACCGCTGGGCAGTTCGACCGGACGTTTACCAATACGAGACATTGACAGACCTCCTTAGAAGACGGTGCAGAGCACTTCGCCGCCAACATTGTTGGAGCGTGCATTCTGGTCCGACATCACACCTTTCGGAGTGCTGACAATCGACACACCCAGACCCTGACGGACCTGCGGGATGTCATTGACGCCCATGTATACGCGACGACCGGGCTTGGAAACCCGCTTCAACTCGCGAATGACAGGGGTGCCTTCGTAGTATTTCAGGCTGATTTCGATGGCCGGATGACCGTTTTCACCGGTCATCTTTTCGTAGCCACGGATGTAACCTTCGTCCGCCAGCACGTCCAGAACCCAGGCGCGCAGTTTCGACGCCGGAGTGTTTACAGTGGACTTGCCGCGCATTTGCGCGTTGCGGATACGGGTGAGCATATCGCCGATAGGATCGTTCATATCTATGTCTCCCTTACCAGCTCGATTTCACCATGCCGGGGATCTGACCTGCAGAACCCAGCTCGCGCAGCATGATACGGCTGACCTTCAGCTTACGATAGTAAGCATGAGGACGACCTGTCAGCTGACAGCGGTTGTGAAGACGAGTTGCCGAGCTGTTGCGCGGCAGTTTCGCCAGTTTCAGACGCGCTTTGAAACGCTCTTCCATCGGCTTGCTCTCGTCATTCGCGATTTCTTTCAGCTCGGCACGCTTTGCGGCATATTTGGCCACCAGGCGTTCGCGCTTCTTCTCGCGTTCGATCATTGCTTTTTTAGCCATGTCTCAATCCTCCCGGCGCTTAAGCGTTGAACGGCATGTTGAACGCTTTCAACAGGCTTTTCGCTTCAGCGTCGGTTTTCGCTGTGGTGGCAATTACGATATCCAGGCCCCAGACCTCGTCGACCTTGTCGAAGTCGATTTCCGGGAACACGATGTGCTCTTTCATGCCCATGGCAAAGTTGCCACGACCATCGAAAGAAGGCTTAACACCGCGGAAGTCACGAACGCGCGGCAGCGCGATGGTGATCAGACGATCCAGGAATTCATACATCCGGTCACCGCGCAGGGTAACTTTCGCACCCAGCGGCATGTCTTCACGGACGCGGAAACCCGCGATCGACTTCTTCGCCAGTGTTGCAACAGCCTTTTGGCCTGCAATCGCGGTCAGATCTTCAACAGCGGCTTTCGCCTTCTTCGAGTCTCTGACGGCCTCTGCACCACAACCGATGTTCAGAACGATCTTTTCCAGCTTGGGCAGCTGCATATCGCTCTTGTAACCGAACTCTTCTTTCAGAGCGGCACGGATGGTTTCAGCGTACTGAGCTTTCAGACGCGGGGTGTAGGTTGCGGTATCAAGCATCGATCACGTCCCCCGTGGTCTTGGCAAAACGAACTTTCTTGTCACCTTCCATGCGGAAGCCAACGCGGGTTGCTTTACCGTTTTTGTCCAGCAGAGCCAGGTTCGACAGCTCAATCGGGTTTGCCTGAGGCAGGCGACCACCTTGCGAGGTCTGTGACTGGCGGGTGTGGCGAATGGCGATGTTCACGCCATCAACAACGGCTTTACCGGCTTTCGGGTCGACCGAGGTGATAGTTCCCTCTTTGCCCTTGTCCTTGCCAGCCAGCACGACGACCTTGTCGCCTTTGCGGAGTTTAGCAGCCATGATTACAGCACCTCCGGAGCAAGCGAGATGATTTTCATGAAGTTCTTCGCGCGCAGTTCACGAACAACAGGGCCAAAGATACGGGTACCTACGGGCTCGTTGTTGTTGTTCAGAATGACGGCGGCGTTGCGATCGAAACGGATCGCGGTGCCGTCTTCGCGACGGACTTCTTTGGCGGTGCGTACGACGACGGCCTTACGGACGTCACCTTTCTTTACGCGGCCGCGTGGGATGGCTTCCTTCACCGAGACGACAATGATGTCGCCTACAGAGGCGTATTTACGCTTGGAACCACCCAGGACCTTGATGCACTGAACTCGGCGTGCGCCGGAGTTGTCAGCGACATCCAGATTGGTCTGCATCTGGATCATGTGGTTTCTCCCGACCTGTGGGGGCTGGTCTTGTTAGATCCCCCAGGGTTTCGACAAATGGGAAAATCCCGGAGGCTTACGCTTCCAGAACTTCCCAACGTTTCGTCTTCGATTTCGGCGCGCATTCGATGATGCGAACTGTATCGCCGACCTTGAAGGCGTTCTTTTCATCGTGAGCCCGGTATTTCTTGGACTTACGGATGGTTTTCTTCAGAACCGGATGCGTAAAGCGGCGCTCGACGGATACGGTTACAGTCTGTGCGTTGGCATCGCTCGTTACGGTGCCGGAAAGGATACGCTTAGGCATAGGATTACTCCTCCGATGCCGCAGCAGCGGCCTTTTCGTTCAGGATGGTTTTAACGCGGGCGGCGTTGCGGCGGGCCGCTTTGATGCCAGCGGTGCTTTCCATCTGACCGGTTGCCTGTTGAAAGCGCAGGTTAAAGCTTTCTTTCTTCAGGTTGGCCAGTTCCTCGCGGAGCTGGTCAGGGGTCTTGTCACGCAGTTCTTGGGCGTTCATCGCCTTTTCCTTTGCTCAAAACACCAGAAGGCCCCTATGCAGGGTCACCTTTGACCTGGTGGATGAATGATAGACATACGAATCCCCCGACTCGGCCGGGGGAACGCAAGATGCCGCTCTATAGGGGGTTCTGGGGTGGGTGGCAAGGGAAAGTATGGAGGATTGATCGAGAGACCGTTTTTAGCGCTCTGCTCACTTGAGCAACCAGCGACGGGCACGAGATGTTTGAACCGAATTTGGAAGCCTATTCGCTCTTGGAGCGAATTCCATCGAAACCTCTTCCCCAAACCAATCCAGAGTTCGGCAGCATATGCGCCTGCTTCAAAACTATCTTTAGCTCTGGAGAATACAGCACCTTTACCGTTCGTTCGTCATCCCCTGATACATGCTCACGCACCAGAACTTCCCAAACTTTGTATTTACACGTTCCAACCCGTTCAATTCGATTTTTCTGGAACTCAACCGTTACAGTGCCGAGTAAGGCTTCTTTATCGCCATCTTGTATCGTGAAGCCTGACTGCCACTCTTTTTGCTGCTCTAGGTCATCTAAGGAACTAACTGATTGCTCGTATGAACGCTTTGAGGCGTTGAACTTCATAAAGGTCTCGCCGAACAGCAAAGGATGCGCGTAGTGGCTAGCGAAACCTATGCGCCTAGAGTCTTCGGTTCTCAACTCAACGACAAACCCCGTCTCAACAACGGTTTGAACTCGTAAAAGCCATGTTCCGCCATAGTCCAACCAGACGCCTTTACCGACATCTACACGGGTTGGGCACGTCGCAAGTGCAGGTGCGACGGCCAACGCCAAAAAAAGTGAAACCGCTAGTACAACCTTTGCTGGTTTTGGCGCGCCCATGGTTTACTCCCACAAAATAGAAAAGCTGGCATTAATCCCGCCACCCTAGGCCTCGTTGACAGGTGCGTTGAATGCACCAGCCATTACAGCATGTAGACATCCCACTCACAAACGCAAAACGCGGCCTCGTTTGCACGAGACCGCGTCTTCAACTGTCTAAGTCTGAGTGACTTACGCCAGAGCGATGTTCACAGCCGACTCACGACCGTCACGGCCGGGTTCGATGTCGAACGTTACTTTCTGGTCGTCGGCCAGGCCGGTCAGACCCGAGCGCTCGACAGCAGAGATGTGTACAAACACGTCTTTGCCACCGGTCTCCGGTGCGATGAAGCCAAAACCTTTAGTTGTGTTGAACCATTTTACGGTGCCGTTGGCCATATCCGTAGTCTCCTAGTAAATTGCTGTCCGCGGAATTGCGACAGCGCGGCGTTGTCGGTCTGGATCGAAAGACTGAACGCCGATATTCGGGAGACAGTGGTCGAAAAAGAAAAACGTAAGCGCCCCCCACATCGTTTATCTGACGACACAATGCAAGAACTTTTCACACATTCCTTTGAATCAGAGTCCCTTAAACGACCGTGCTAGTCCCATTTATAGTTAAAGCTGACGGAAATCCGCTCATCCTCGGCCATGTTCATCGGCACCTCGTGGCGCAACCAGCTCTCCCATAGCAAGACATCGCCAACCTGAGGCTTCACATAGATGAATGGCTGCAGGTCCCGACGCCCCCCTTTCATACGCGTGGGCGCTGCCATCATGCGGCCCGAGCGCGGGTCTTCAAGCTTCAGCGCGCTAGCGCCTTCGGGCATCGAAACATAAGTCGTGCCCGAGATCACGCTGTGTGGGTGCAGGTGGCTGGAGTGCATTCCGCCCTCGGGCAAAATGTTGATCCAAAGGTCTTCAAGCTTTAGTTCACCCTCACCCAGATCAAACTCCAGATCCTTAGCAAAAGCTGCAACGTGCTGGTCCAGCACCTTAACCAGATCGGCAAAGATCGGAAACCGCCAGGGCAGATCGGTCAGCGAGGCATAGCTGGTGTAGCCGGGATACCCGTTCTCTTCACACCAGTCCTGCCCGGCCTCATCATCCTCGGCGATGACAAGACAGGAGCTTTCCAGCTCCTCCGGGTCGATCTTGGGATCAAACTCGGACAAAGCTGCACGATAGAGACGGGTGACAAAAAGTGATTCAATCTGTGCCATGGGTCTGTCTTAAACCAGCCTCTCGATGAAGGCGATGGGTGTTTTGCGAGGCTGTGGCGGAGCAACGCCATCAAACCAAAAAACCCCGCCGGTTTCCCGACGGGGGTCAATCTTGTCGCGAGCGGGGTCGCCCCCGGGTCGCTTACCAGTCTTCGCGAACCACGACGCGAGTCTTGATCGGCAGCTTCATCGCAGCCAGGCGCAGGGCCTCGCGGGCGATGTCGTCATTGACGCCGTCGATTTCGAACATCACGCGGCCAGGCTTGACTTTGCATGCCCAGCGGTCGACCGAACCTTTACCTTTACCCATACGAACTTCGATCGGCTTAGCCGTAACCGGAGTGTCGGGGAAGATGCGGATCCAGACGCGACCCTGACGCTTCATATGACGCGTCATGGCACGACGTGCAGCTTCGATCTGGCGTGCAGTTACACGCTCAGGCTCAAGAGCTTTCAGTCCATAGGTGCCAAAGTTCAGATCAGAGCCACCCTTGGCTTCACCCTTGATCCGGCCTTTGTGCATCTTGCGGAATTTAGTACGCTTTGGTTGAAGCATATCTTTCCCTCCTTAGCGACGACCGCCACCAGCACCACGAGGTGCAGGGCCGTCCTGGAGTTCCTGTGCTTTACGGTCACGTGCCTGCGGATCGTGCTCCATGATCTCACCTTTGAAGATCCAGACCTTGATCCCGATGATCCCATAAGGAGTCATCGCTTCGGCTTGTGCGTAATCGATGTCGGCGCGCAGCGTGTGCAGAGGCACACGGCCTTCGCGGTACCACTCGGTCCGTGCGATTTCGGCGCCACCCAGACGGCCAGCGACGTTCACCCGGATACCCAGAGAGCCCATACGCATGGCGTTCTGAACAGACCGCTTCATCGCGCGACGGAACGAAACCCGGCGCTCCAGCTGCTGAGCGATAGACTCGGCAACCAGCTGTGCGTCAAGCTCGGGCTTGCGCACTTCGACGATGTTCAGGTGCAATTCGCTGTCTGTCATCAGGGCAATTTTCTTGCGCAGAACTTCAATGTCCGCGCCTTTCTTGCCGATGATGACACCCGGACGTGCAGTGTGGATCGTAACGCGGCACTTCTTGTGCGGACGTTCGATGATCACACGGGCGATGCCGGCTTGCTTGCACTCTTTGTTGATGAACTCACGGATCTTCAGATCTTCCAGCAGAAGATCACCGTAGTCCTTGGTGTCGGCGTACCAGCGGCTGTCCCAGGTGCGGTTCACCTGAAGGCGCATGCCGATCGGATTTACTTTATGACCCATTAGGCTTGCTCCTCAACTTGACGCACCTTGATGGTGATCTCCGAGAACGGCTTCATGATCTTGCCGAAACGGCCACGGGCCCGGGGGCGACCGCGTTTCATGACCAGGTTCTTACCAACCCATGCTTCGGCAACGATCAGCTCGTCGACGTCCAGGTTGTGGTTGTTCTCAGCGTTGGCGATTGCGGACTGCAGGCACTTTTTGACGTCCTGCGCGACACGCTTGTTCGAGAAAGTCAGGTCGGTCAGAGCCTTCTCAACTTTCTTGCCGCGGATCATCTGCGCAACCAGGTTCAGTTTCTGCGGGCTGGTACGGAGCATGCGCGTTTTTGCCATTGCTTCGTTTTCAGCCACGCGGCGGGGGTTCTTTTCCTTGCCCATGACTTACTTCCGTTTCGCTTTTTTGTCAGCGGCGTGACCGTAATAGGTACGAGTTGGCGAATACTCACCGAACTTCTGACCGATCATGTCTTCCGAGACGTTGACGGGGATATGCTTCTGGCCGTTGTACACACCAAAGGTCAGACCCACGAACTGGGGCAGAATGGTGGAACGACGCGACCAGATTTTGATAACTTCGTTGCGGCCCGACTCGCGCGCTGCTTCGGCTTTTTTCAGCACGTAAGCATCGACGAAAGGACCCTTCCAAACAGAGCGAGACATGGATTAACGTCCCTTCTTCTTGGCGTGCCGCGAGCGGATGATCAGCTTCTGGGACGCTTTGTTTTTGTTGCGAGTACGCTTACCCTTGGTGTCCTTACCCCAAGGCGTAACCGGTGTACGGCCACCCGAGGTACGGCCTTCACCACCACCGTGCGGGTGATCGATCGGGTTCATTGCGACACCACGAACCGACGGACGCACGCCTTTGTGGCGCATACGACCGGCTTTACCGAGGTTCTGGTTGCTGTTGTCGGGGTTGGACACGGCACCAACGGTGGCCATGCATTCCTGACGGACCATGCGCAGCTCGCCCGAGCTCAGACGGATCTGAGCATAACCGCCATCGCGGCCTACGAATTGCGCGTAAGTACCGGCCGCACGTGCGATCTGACCGCCTTTACCAGGCTTCATCTCGATGTTGTGGACGATGGTACCAATAGGCATACCCGAGAACGGCATTGCGTTGCCCGGCTTGATGTCGGCCTTGGCCGAAGCCACAACCTTGTCACCAACAGCCAGACGCTGCGGAGCCAGGATATATGCCTGCTCGCCGTCTTCGTATTTTACCAGTGCGATGAATGCGGTCCGGTTCGGGTCATATTCGATCCGTTCAACGGTTGCCGCGACATCAAATTTATTCCGTTTGAAGTCAACGATCCGGTAGAGACGCTTTGCGCCACCGCCGCGGCGGCGTGAAGTAATCCGTCCGGTGTTGTTCCGGCCGCCCGATTTGGTCAAACCCTCAGTGAGAGACTTGACCGGACGTCCTTTCCAAAGCTCCGAACGGTCGATCAGCACCAGCCCGCGCTGGCCCGGCGTCGTCGGCTTGTACGACTTGAGTGCCATGCTTTCTGTCTTCCGTTTAGCAAGTGCAGGGATTTCCCCGCTATGTGATAGGCCCCCGTAGGTGCCAAAGGTATAGGGCCCCGAAGGTCCCCGGTTTCAAATATCATAGGCCCCGGAACGAATCCGAGGCCGCAAGATTGGGTGCGTTTAGCAGTGTTGGGGGTGGGTGTCTATAGGTTAACGGAAATTAGGGCCGACGGAAATTCTATGGACCAAACCACTTCTTCGCGCCGGACAATTTCACTTGCATCGAGGCGCATTCATACAACCTATACTAACCTAAATCTGTCAACTACAGCCAACAAGAGGGGATCTCATTTTGGTTAACAAAATTGGGTTAAGAGAAGCGGAAGCGGCCTACAGTCAAGCGTTGAGAATAAAGCAAGACGGAATTTCGGAGTCCGAGGCACGCAATATCCTCGTCACAGATTACGGCATCAATAACGCCTCTGCTAGCGATATGCTGCGCAATTTCGCACAACTCTTGAAGGGTGAAGTGTATCATCGCACCCTTAGTCTGTTAGTGACTAAATTCTACTTTGATCGAATCCTAGAGGAACTTGGCTCGGATGACCTTCGCAGCGCTTTAGCTTCGACAAGGGCACATATACTCTACTATGAAGCACTGCCAAGCGGTGGAGCCAGACCAGGCCTAAACAAGCTCTGCGATCACTACGAAGACAAGCTGATTGCATACAAAAGCGATACACCACTTCTTTCTGCTGATAAATTGCAGGCTGAATTCCAAGAGCTTGTACTACAGGCGCAACAAGATACTGCCGAAGACCGCCAAAAGCGGCTCCAAAGCGCCAACACCAATGCAAAAAAAGTATCAATCCGTACTGTTGCATTTAGACGCAATGCAGATGTCGTCGCCGAACGATTGTTCCAAGCTGATGGAGTCTGTGACCAATGCAAGGAACACGCTCCATTCAATCGGAAAAATGGCACCCCATATTTAGAAGTGCATCATCGAACACCTTTAGCCGAAGGCGGGGAAGATACACTGAGCAACACGATGGCTCTATGCCCAAACTGTCACCGCGAAGCACATTTCGGAGAACACTTCGAGAAATTTAGATCAAGTACCACAATTTAATGCTCAATAAAGTATCCCCCGCTTTCGCAGGGGCCATTGTCTATTTCCAAAGGTGAGTTGGATCAGAGGCCGTTGGACGCGTCGATAGCCCCCTCTTCCAGGGTCACATACGCTGCATTGTCGCCTTTCCGCTTCCCAAAGCCTCGCGCGATCACTTCTTGTCGCGCGCGGCCTTCTCTTCTTTGGTCAGTTTGGCGTTCCAAACATTCTTGCTCAGACCCAGCTCTGCCGGTGCGGGTTTGGTTTTTCCAACGCTGACTTTGCCTCCTTTATCCAGGAACTCCTGAATAAGGGCCTCATCTGTTGTTTCTTTGGGGACATGTTTCATAAGAGCGACCGTATCCGCATCACACGCCGGGGGCAACGACCGGATTTCCGGCTATCGTTCACACCATCTGACCGATCCCGTCACCCATACAGCGCGCGCGCTTCGGCAAAGGACAGCAGGCGGCGGTTCTTTTCATCCCACAGGTGCAGCCGCGCGTTGGCGAGGCTCTCGCGGATGGTCATCCGGTTGCTGTTGGCCAATTCCTCATGATCCCGCAGCACTTCGGTCAGGCGATAGAACGGGATGCGACTGTACAGATGGTGTACGTGGTGGATGCCGATATTGGCCGTGAACCACTGCAATACGGATGGCAGGATGTAATGCGAACTTCCGTGCAGGGCGGCCTCGTGCAGTTGCCAGTCCTGATCAGGGTCCCATTGCGTCTCTTCGAATTGGTGTTGGACATAGAACAACCAGACGCCAGCGGTCGCGGCGATAAGCGTCGAGGGCAGGAAAATCAGCAGCACCGGCATCAGGCCACCAAAATAGTAGATGGCCCCCAGTGCGGCCAGAATGGCCAGGTTCGTCGCCATCGCGCTGACCCAGAATTTCGGAATACCGGTCAAGCCAAGCGGGAGGCGGTTTTGAAACAGGAACAGATAGCCGGGCCCAAAGCCAAACAGGGTGATCGGGTGGCGATAGAGCCGGTAAAATAACCGGTTCAAGGGCGTCAGCGCCCGGTATTCGGCCACCGTCAGCGTATGGATGTCCCCCATCCCGCGCTTATCCAGATTGCCAGATGAGTTGTGATGGGAAGAATGTGTGCGCCGCCAAACATCGTAAGGCGTCAACGTCAGCACCCCGAGCCCCCGACCGACCCAGTCACTGACCGTCCGGTTCGTAAAAAATGCCCCGTGACCGCAATCATGCTGAATGGCAAACAGGCGCAGCAGAAAGGCCGCGTTCAGAACCGAGATCGCAAGCGCCAGCCAATAGCTCACCGACAAAGACATCCAGGCCAAGGCCCAAAGCGCTATGAAGGGAACACAGGTAACCCCCAGCTCGAACCAGCTACGCGGTTGGCTTGGCTCCCGATATTTGGCCAGCGTCGACACCCAGTCCCGCGCGACAGTCACATCCGGGTTGTCCCGGGTCGAGAGAGTGGATTGGGTCATGCGCCTGCCATATCGTTTGTTTGTTGCATACCGGATAGACGACCCCACCGGCATAGCAATCATTTTCTGTTCGAGACGCTGGGAATGGCGCTCAACTTTTGGTGTCACTACCTAAAGAAAAACCCCCGCTTTCGCGGGGGTCTTAATGGTTTGTCCAAAGACAGGCCCGATCAAAGACCGGTGGAAATGTCGATGGTGTTACCCTCTTCAAGGGTCACATATGCTTTTTTGACGTCTTTCCGCTTGCCCAACTGGCCGCGGAACCGCTTGACCTTACCTTTGGTCACAGAGGTGTTCACCGCTTTGACCTTCACACCAAACAGTGCCTCAACGGCCTCTTTGATCTGTGGCTTGTTGCTGTCAATCGCAACCTCAAAGACAACCGCGCCGTTTTCGGACGCCATGGTCGACTTTTCGGTGATGATCGGTTTGCGGATCACGTCGTAGTGTTCTGCCTTCGCGCTCATTTCAGTCGAGCCTCCAGTGCTTCGACAGCCGCTTTGGTGAGCACCAGAGTGTCACGCTTGAGGATGTCATAAACGTTTGCACCCATCGACGGCAGGATATCCAGACCTTCGATGTTACGCGACGCCTTCAGGAACCCTTCGTTCACGGTCGCCCCGTCGATGACCAGAGCGCGTTTCCAACCCAGGTTTGCAACCTGCTTGGCCAGAGCGGCGGTCTTGCCTTCGGCTTCGGCGTTCTCGATCACGACCAGTTCACCAGCTGCCATTTTGGCAGACAGCGCGTGGCGCAGACCAAGTTTACGGAACTTTTTCGGCAGGTCATGACCATGCGAACGCACGACCGGACCTTTGTAAACGCCACCACCCCGGAAGATCGGTGCCGAACGGGCGCCGTGGCGTGCGCCACCGGTGCCTTTTTGGCGATAGATCTTCTTGGTCGAGTAGGACACTTCCGAGCGAGTCTTGACCTTGTGGGTGCCAGCCTGCGCGTTGTTACGCTGCCAACGGACCACACGGTGCAGGATGTCCGCGCGCGGCTCCAGGCCGAACAGGTCTGCATCCAGCTCGATGTTGCCGGCTTTGCCGCCGTCCAGTTTGATTACATCAAGTTTCATGCTTCACCACCTTCCGCGGGAACTTCTTCCGCAGGTGCTTCGGTTGCAGCCGATTTCACAGCAGCCGGGAAAGGCAGGCCTTCCGGTGCTTTCTTCTTGACGGCGTCCTTGACGGTAACCCAACCGGATTTCGGTCCGGGAACGGCGCCTTTGATGAAGACCAGACCACGGTCGGCGTCGGTTTTGACGACTTCCAGGTTCTGGGTGGTTACACGGGCAGCTCCCATGTGACCGGCCATCTTTTTGCCTTTGAAAACCTTGCCCGGATCCTGACACTGGCCAGTTGAACCGTGCGAACGGTGGCTGATAGAAACACCGTGCGAGGCGCGAAGACCACCGAAGTTCCAGCGCTTCATTGCACCGGCAAAGCCTTTACCAATCGAAGTACCCGAAACGTCAACTTTCTGACCTTCCAGGAAATGCTCTGCCGAAATCTCGGCACCTACTTCGATCAGGCCATCTTCGGAGACGCGGAACTCGACCAGCTTACGCTTGGGTTCAACCTTGGCAGCGGCATAGTGACCGCGCATGGCTTTCGAGGTGCGTTTTGCCTTGGCAGCACCGGCACCCAGCTGAACAGCAGTATAGCCGTCCTTCTCGTCCGTGCGCTGTGCAACAACCTGCAGGTTGTCCAGGTGAAGAACGGTCACAGGGATCTGCTTGCCGTCTTCCATGAACAGGCGGGTCATGCCGACTTTTTTTGCGATAATACCAGAGCGCATAATCTATACCCTCCGATCTTACGACTGCAGCTTGATCTCGACGTCCACACCAGCAGCGAGGTCGAGCTTCATCAGCGCGTCAACGGTCTGGGGGGTCGGATCAACGATGTCGAGCAGACGCTTGTGCGTGCGGATCTCGAACTGGTCGCGGGATTTCTTGTCAACGTGAGGGCCACGGAGAACCGTGAACTTCTCGATCTTGTTCGGCAGCGGGATCGGGCCGCGCACGTTCGCGCCGGTCCGCTTGGCAGTGTTGACGATCTCTTGCGTGCTGGCATCCAGAACGCGATAGTCAAATGCCTTCAGCCGAATACGGATATTTTGGCTTTGCATAATAACAGCCTTTTATCAGGCGTTGAGGTTGAGAGGAGGACAAGCGCGCATCGCCAACCCTCATCGAACCCAAAAGGCGGGAATCACCCCGCCTTGATGTTCTTATAGAGAACTCGCGCGATCTACAGGGGTGTGAGGGGTTTGGCAAGGGGGGAAGTTCAAACAAGTCGAATGCGCTCACCTGGCTCATACCCTATGCGTACATTTTCTGAATTTGGGCGTCTTAACAAGATCGACTCAATCTAAATTTGGTCCACCAAATTCCTGTACTGAATGCCTAGGGATTTTCTTGGACAGACACAAAAAGCCAAAGCAAGATAATTGCCACAAACGGGTTGATAAACAGTGCTGGCACTGGCCAAAGTAATCGATCTTGTCCGCGCCGCTCTGCCATATCAGCCACTAGCGCAAACATTTGCCAGATCGCCCAGAGCAAAAAAGGCCAGAAACAAGAGGATGAATATTGCTTCCATCGTGTGTCTTCACTCTGCCCCTGTTCGTAACGTTCGATATGTCATCAGTGCAACTGAGGCGATACATGTTTCTAACTTCAAATTGGTTGAGGCTTGCACGACCTCTTTCAGATTTGTGGGCGCAGAGTAACCTCATCTCGATCCGAACCTCTGGAAAGGCCGTCCTTTGAGGAGCGGCCACTTTCACGGATAGCGAAAAGCGGGGCGTCTCCCAGCGCGATAGACTCAACGCCTTCGCGGACAACACAACTCGCGTTGCATGCGGAAAGATGCCCTTAGACTATGTCTTGGCTACCCGTGCCGCCATACGAGACAGTCTGGTATCCTGATAGTCGAACACTGAGCTTTCGAATGGGGCAAAAATGGCATCGCAATCGGTCGCTTCTGCAGACGGTGGCCTGACGAATTCGTGTAGCTCAAACCCGTGATCTGCCATCGCGGCGACAAAATCGCTGAACCTATAACCGCCGTGATACCGACGCCGTACAGAGACTTCAGCCAATACAAAGGTGCATTTTTTTAGCATCTCCGATGCACCTTTAATAACCTCGATTTCAAAACCTTCCGTGTCGATTTTCAATCCGAAAGGTTCCTTGTAGGAAGACGCAATCTCATCCAGTGTTTTTACCGGGACTTGTCGCTCTTCAACTTGCGAGGTGTGCTGGATTGCCGCTTCGTCAAACTCCTGCATCGTTGCCCGTGTGCCGAGCCAACGATCGCCAACTGTTGGAATTCGAAGAGTCGTCTGTCCGCTTTCGGCACCAACTCCGCAAGCATGGAAATCAAAATCGATCTTGTCGCCCCAGTTTTTCCGTACTTTGGTTTCGTAATCCGAAATGGGCTCGACCAACACAAACTTGGCTGCGGGGAAAGCCTCGTACAAATGCTCGGTTCCCGAGGCCACCCCGACATCGAATACTGTCTCGACCTCAAAACCCAGATTACCGATATAGGCACCCGTCTCCTTCATTGGCGAAACCTGATATCCTCGCCGCTTCAGGCGTTTGGACAGTCGTTCTACGGTTTCGTCCATGTCGAAGTATCCTTCTTGCGGTTTCGCCCGATGCAATCCACTGAAACCAACTAGAGAGCACTTCAACGGCAAAAGCGCAATCTGGTATACTGTGTCGCTGGCAAGCTAGCCTAGGCGCGGCGAAATGCAATCGACCCGCGGCGTCTCCGACCAGTTCAACTTTTCTGAAAGTTACTCAAGCGGTTTCCGTTTGCCATGCGGGGCATCTTATGACCATGAACGCGTGCATCAAACAGGAAACAGCGAGATCACTCCAATGATAGAACGCATCGAAACCGGCGAGAGATCGTCCAAAATCGTTAAACATAATGGTGTGGCCTATTTGACCGGGCAAGTCGCCGAAGGTGATACCATTCAGGAACAGGTGCGTATTTGCCTTGGGAAAATTGACGACCTTCTAGAGCGCGCAGGTTCATCACGGGAAAAAATGCTGCGTGTGACCATCTGGCTGGCCGATATGAAGGACTTTGCTGGTTTGAACGAGGTCTGGAATGCTTGGGTTCCTGCAGGATACGCACCTGCGAGGGCGTGTGGCGAAGCAAAACTAGCGCGGCCCGAACTGAAGGTGGAATTCATAGTGGACGCCGCATACGACTAAAGCATGCTGCTTCTTTAGGAATTCCCCGTCTTGATTTACCAAATTCAAACAGAAAAAGCCCGCCCCGGTTTGGGGCGGGCTTTTTTGTTTCGACGGTTAGGTCTGAGACTATTCGGCGAACG
>NZ_JBXWOB010000015.1:0-95925 GCF_059610685.1 Ruegeria sp. CDSC052 | reverse complement strand
CAGCCCGCAAAATCAACCAACTTCCCACCCAACTCAACATGCAAACCATGCAAAGGCGTGCGCCTAATATCCGTCATTTCAGGTACCTTTCGATCAGCGGGACTGGTCACGAACTACCATGACGGTGCAATGCGCATTGCGCACCACGCGTGCCAGGTTCGGACCAATTTCATAATTCGGGAAATCGCCCTTGGTCGACGCCATGACGATCATGTCGAAGCCCTCTTTGTGAGCGAGCTTCAGAATTTCGCGGTAGACGCTGCCCTCTTGGACATGGACAGCAACGCCCGCGGCGTCACCATTATCCAAGATGGCCTGAACCGCGTTGCGCACATGCTCTTTGGCACCGGCGCCATAATTGGCGGGCAGGTTCGGCAGCTGGATGATCTCGGGGATGACGGCGACCGCATGCAGCTCGGCACCGTAGAATTTCGCCTGTTCCAATGCGACCGGCAATGCCTGTTTCCAGGAACGGTCGTCAGAGTGATCAATCGGCAGCAGGATTTTCGTGGCCATCACGCCTCTCCTCGAGATAGGAATTCTGTTTCAAGTCGGGGGGCCGGAATGGCCCCCCGTAGGTTTTCAGTGCCCGGTTTATTCGGCAGGCGTGCCGCCCGGCTCTTCTGACTTGCCACCGGAGGCAAAGAACTCTTTCGTCAATTTGAAGACGATTGGGCTCAGCAATGCCAAGGCGATCAGGTTCGGGATAGCCATCATGGCGTTCAGCGTATCTGCAAGCAGCCAGATAAAGCCCAGATCCGCGGTTGCGCCGAAGTAGATCATGATAATCCACAAGACGCGGTACGGCACCAAAGATTTCACACCCAACAGGAACTCGACGCATTTTTCGCCATAGAACGACCAACCGAGGATGGTGGTAAAGGCAAAGATCGACAGCGCGATGGCGATCAAATAGCCACCAATGCCCGGCAACGACATTTCGAAGGCGGCCGAAGTCAACGCGGCACCGGATTCACCCGTGGTCCATGCACCTGAGGCGATGATTGCCAAACCGGTGATCGAGCAGACGATGATAGTGTCGATGAACGTTCCCAGCATCGCGATCAGGCCCTGGTTTACCGGACCTTTGGTTTCTGCTGCTGCGTGCGCGATCGGGGCGGAACCCAGACCGGCTTCGTTCGAGAAGACACCGCGCGCCACACCAAAGCGGATGGCGGCCCAAACGGCTGCGCCCGCAAAACCACCTTCGGCGGCCGAGGGTGTGAAGGCGTAGGTGAAGACCAACGACACAGCATTGCCGATTTCACCGATATTGATCAGCAGAACCAGCAGACCCGCGATGATATAGGCAATCGCCATGAACGGAACCAGTTTACCGGCAACGGCACCGATACGCGTGATACCGCCCAGGATTACGGCTGCGGTCAGGACCATCAGCACGATACCGGTGACCGAAGTATTCAGGCCGAAATTGGCTTCGAGAACCTGTGCAACACCATTGGCTTGCACACCGTTGCCGATACCAAAGGCTGCAACTGCGCCGAACAGGGCAAATGCAACACCCAGCCAGGCCCATTTCGCACCCAGACCGTTCTTGATGTAGTACATCGGACCACCGACAAAGTTGCCCAGCTCGTCCTTCTCACGGTATTTCACCGCCAGAACAGCCTCGGCATATTTGGTGGCCATGCCCACCAGGGCGGTCATCCACATCCAGAACAAAGCGCCCGGACCGCCCAGGAAGACAGCAGTAGCAACACCGGCGATGTTACCCGTACCAATGGTCGCCGACAGCGACGTCATCAGTGCGTTGAACGGGCTGATCTGCCCATCGCCCTGACTTTCTCGACCGGCAAACAGCAGCTTAAAGCCCGTGCCGATACGCAGGATCGGCATGAATTTCAGCCCCACCTGCAGGAAGAAGCCAACGCCAAGAATGAGGACCAGCATCAGCGGGCCCCACACGACGCCATTGATGGCCCCTACGATTGAATTTAACGCTTCCATGGTATTCCTCCCTAGCGCGTTTGGATTATGCCCCGGCAGCAATCGCCCTTTGGCGAGCTTGCTTGAGGGCGGCAAAGTCTTCGTCCGCGTGGAACGACGAACGGGTCAGCGGCGTGGCTGACACGTGCAGAAAGCCCTTTGAGCGTGCGATCTGCTCAAGCTGGGCGAATTCTTCCGGTGTCCAGAACCGGTCAATCGGGTGATGTTTTGCGGTCGGCTGTAGGTATTGCCCCACTGTCAGAAAATCGACATTCGCTGCGCGCAGGTCATCCATCACCTGCCGCACATCGACAAGGCTTTCACCCAGCCCGACCATCAGGCCGGATTTGGTAAAGATCTCGGGGTTGGTGCGCTTGGCATCGTCCAACAGACGCAGCGAAGTGTAATACCGCGCGCCCGGACGCACCGTGGGATACAGATGCGGAACCGTTTCGAGATTGTGATTGAATACGTCGGGGGCGGCCGCAAATACCAGATCGGCCGCGTCCCCTTTGCCCAGAAAGTCGGGGGTCAGAACTTCTACCGTTGTGCCGGGATTCTGGTGGCGCACAGCACGGATGGTTTGGGCAATATGTTCAGCGCCGCCATCAGCCAGATCATCCCGGTCAACCGAGGTGATCACGACATGACGCAGGCCCAGCTTTTTCACCGCAACGGCCACACGGCCGGGTTCGAACTGGTCCAGAGCGTCGGGGCGGCCAGTGGCAACGTTGCAGAAGGAACAGCCGCGGGTACAGACCTCGCCCATGATCATCATGGTGGCGTGGCGCTTGGACCAGCATTCGCCGATATTTGGGCAAGCCGCCTCTTCGCAAACGGTCGCCAGATTATGGTCACGCATCAGGCGGCGGGTTTCGTAAAATTCTGCGCTTTCAACCCGTTTCTTCCGAATCCATTTCGGTTTACGCGGAATGACACTGTCAGCCTTTTTGGCTTTTTCCGGGTGACGAGGGCGAAGCTGGATGGTCATCTGGCTGATCCTCGTTAAGCGTGAATCGCACGGCCCAGGGCGTCAAGGCAGGCCTCTTTGACCGCCTCGCCCATGGCAGGGTGCGCATGACAGGTTGCGGCAACTTCAGCAACTGTTGCGCCTTTCGTCATGGCCAGAACCAGCTCGGCAATCAGGTCGCCGCCATGCGCGCCGCAGATATGCGCGCCCAGAATTTGACCGTCATCGCCAACCAGAACCTTGACCGCACCATCCGTTTCACCAGTCGAACGCGCCCGAGAATTGGCCATGAAGGCGAACTTGCCCACGGAATATTCTGTCCCCGCTTCTTTAAGCGCTTCTTCGGTCAATCCGACCGAGGCAACTTCGGGGTCAGTATAAACCACGCCCGGAACAGTGTTGTAATCCACATGTCCAGCCTGTCCGGCCAGTATTTCAACACAGGCGACGCCATCTTCTTCGGCCTTATGCGCCAGCATTGGCCCTGGCACACAATCACCAATCGCATAGATACCGGGCACCGAGGTCTGGAACGCTCCATCGACCTCGATAAAACCGCGTTGGTTGATGGCAACGCCCAGATCATCCAACCCCAGTCCGCGCGTCACAGGGCGACGGCCTACGGCGATCAGGACCTTGTCGGCCTCGATCACTTCTTCCTTGTCCTTGCCAACCCGGTCCACGATCAGGGACAGGCCCGCGTCGGTTTTCCCGACCGATTTCAGCGCCCTGCCCAGTTGGAATTTCAGCCCGCGCTTTGACAGGGCGCGCTGTGCCAGCTTGGCGATCTCTCCATCAATGCCGGGCAGAACACGGTCGAGATATTCAACCACCGTGACTTTGGCACCCAGACGCGCCCAGACCTGACCCAGTTCCAATCCGATGACACCGGCACCGATCACCACCATATGATCCGGCACGGTGTCCAGCGCAATCGCCCCGGTCGAGCTGAGGATATCTTGCTCGTCAATCTCAATCCCCGGCAGCGAGGTGGGCTCGGACCCGGTGGCGATCAGGATGTTCTTTGCCTCATGGATCGTGTCGCCGACCTGAACTTGCCCTGCAGCCGGAATACTGGCCCAACCTTCGATCAGGTCGATACCGTTCTTTTTGAACAGGAATCCGATCCCTTTGGTCAGGTCACCAACGATCTTGTCCTTGCGCCCCATCATCGCGCCGATGTCGATGCTGGCCCCCTCGACCTCAATGCCATGGGAGGAGAGATGGCTGATCTCGGCATATTTGGCCGAGGAGGTCAGCAACGCTTTGGAGGGTATGCACCCCACATTCAGACAGGTCCCGCCAAGAGCACCCCGCCCCTCGACGCAAGCGACATTCATGCCCAGCTGAGCGGCACGAATGGCCGCTACATATCCGCCGGGGCCACCGCCAATAACGATCAGGTCATAGGTGCTCATGATTTAACCTCAATAGATCGGATGGCTCGCGCACAGGGCGCGGACTTTTTCACGAGTTTCTTTTTCGACGGTCGCATCCCCGTCAGAAGACTGAGCCAAAGCGTCCAGCACGTTGCCAATCAGATGACCGATCGTCGTAAACTCTTCGGGGCCAAATCCACGGCTGCATCCGGCAGCGGTGCCCAGACGAATACCACTGGTAATCGTTGGCTTTTGCGGATCGCCGGGAACACTGTTTTTGTTGCAAGTAAAACCTGCACGCTCAAGCGCGGCTTCGGCATCTTTGCCGGTCACGCCGATGGGGCGCAGATCGACCAACATCAGATGGTTCTCGGTTCCGCCAGAAACGATGTCACAGCCTCGCGCCATCATCACATTCGCCAAAGCCGCCGCGCTGTCGACTACGCGCTGCATGTAGGTTTTGAACTCAGGCTTCAAAGCTTCACCAAAGGCTACGGCCTTGCCCGCGATCACATGCATCAGCGGGCCACCCTGCAGACCCGGAAACACAGCCGAGTTGATCTTTTTGGCCAGTGTTTCATCATTGGTCAGGATGATCCCGCCGCGTGGTCCACGTAGGGTCTTATGAGTGGTCGACGTCACCACATGAGCGTGCCCAACAGGCGACGGATGCAGCCCAGTCGCCACCAGCCCCGCGATATGCGCCATATCTGCCAGCAGCCAGGCCCCAACCTTGTCAGCGATTGCCCGAAAGCGCGCAAAGTCGATTTTCTGCGAATAGGCCGATGCGCCCGCGATGATCAGCTTGGGCTTCTCAGCTTCTGCCAATGCCTCGACCTGATCATAATCAATCAGCCCGGCATCGTTCAGACCGTATTGCACCGGACGGAACCATTTGCCCGATTGCGCGGGTTTCGCGCCGTGGGTCAGGTGCCCGCCAGCATCCAGCGACATTCCCAATATCGTGTCACCGGGGCTAAGCAGCGCCAGCTTGACCGCTCCATTCGCCTGAGCACCGGAATGAGGTTGTACGTTTGCGTATTCGCACCCAAACAGTTTCTTCAACCGCTCGATAGCTTCGGATTCGACCTCGTCGACATATTCGCAGCCACCGTAATACCGGCGACCGGGATACCCTTCGGCGTATTTGTTGGTCAGCACAGACCCCTGCGCATCAATCACCGCCTGCGAGACGATGTTTTCAGATGCGATCAGTTCGATCTGATCCGCCTGACGGGCACCCTCACGGGAAATCGACGCAGAGATTACCGGATCGGCCTCAGCCAGCGACGTTTTAAACATGGTCTCCTCCCACGGTTCCGAATCCAAATTGCGAAACTTTGTTTCCTATAGTGGAATTTTCATCCTTAAGGCAACATTTTTCTTACAATGGTGAATTTGATTTTGATTGGAAATTATGCAAGCATCGAAAAAACAGGGGGATTTCACGTGGCAGAAGAGAATTTAACGGATGTTTCCGGAATGGACGATCAGGACGAGGGTATGGCTCTGGGCCGCTCGATCCGCGACGCGCGCCGTGCAAAAGGCTGGACATTGGAAGAAGCCGGTCGTGCTGCCGGGATCGGTCGATCAACCCTGTCAAAAATCGAAAACAACCAGACAAAGCCCAGCTTTGATATTGTTCGGCGGCTCACACAGGCGCTTGACCTCAGTACACCGCAGCTGTTTCTACAGTCCGGTCAATCGGGTATATCAGGCCGTCGCGATTATACGCCCAAGGGCGACGGTGAGATCAAGGACACCTCCACATATATCCATGAGTTGCTGTGTTCAGAGCTGACCAGCAAACGGATGCTGCCCTATATCGCGACAATCAAGGCGCGCGACATTTCCGAATTTGAAAACTGGATTCGCCATTCTGGAGAAGAGTTCATGTTTGTCCTCAGCGGAGAGCTGACTTTTGTGTCGGAACACTACCGTCCGCTGCCGATGAAAGCCGGGGACTCGCTCTATTATGACAGTGGAATGGGGCACGGCTGTATTTCAACCAGTACCGAAGATGCCCGTGTGCTATGGGTATCGCTGGAATAGCCCGCTAATAGAGTGACGTCACCCAACTTGCGAAAACCTGTACCTCGATGCGGTCTTCAGCGCCTTTGCGTTTAACCAGATAATGCGAAGGTTGAATGGGCAGGCGGTAATCAAAGGGTGCCACCAGCAGACCCTGCTTAATGTACTCATGGGCAAAGCTCTCTAATACCATGGCCGCACCCTGCCCCGCCGTGACGGCCTGCAAGGCCAAAAGTGACGAATCCATTCGAAGCGTTCTGGAGGGAGCGCCCAAATTGAGCGTGTATTGATCGGACAATCTCATCCAGTCATTCTCAGACCCTTTGATTGTGACGACCCGGCCCTGAGCCAGATTTTGAATGCTCAGATCTGCGCCAAAAGATGCCGCATAATCGGGATGGCAGACCGGCACCGCACATTCATGGCCCAGATGCGAGACGATCCCGTCATCCCAGTCACCATAGCCGAACCGGATATCAATATCGCTTTCTTCCTCTCCAAACCGGTTCGCCCAGACGAAGGTGGAGAGGTCCACTTTGATGTCGGGGTGCAGGTCTTCAAACTCAGCCAGTCTTGGTGCGATTACCAGCCCCGCACATGAGATGGAGGCCCGTATTTTGACCACCCGCCTGCGGGAATTGGTGAAAAGGCCGCTGGTTGCGTCTCTTAACTCAGAGAACGTCTTTTGAACCGGCATCGCATAGGCCCGCCCGATTTCGGTCAGGGCAACCCCGCGCGGCAAGCGTTCGAACAGGGATACGTTTAGATGCTTCTCTAACAACCGTATCTGTTGACTGACGGCGGCTGATGTCAGCCCCAGCTCCTCTGCTGCCGCAGAGAAACTGTTGTGACGCGCGGCAACTTCAAAAGCCCGCAACCAGGTGACATGGGGCAGTTTCGCCATTTCCTACCTTCAATGAAAATTATGCCTAATGGGTAATATACATTGTTTGTATTGACAATCATTGCGTGCAAATCATGGGGCCAATTACCCAGAACGGTTCGAGATGACGCAGACCTTCGACTATATCATCGTGGGCGCCGGATCTGCCGGCTGCGTGCTGGCAAACAAGCTGAGCGCGTGTGGCAGCCATAAAGTGTTGCTGATAGAAGCCGGCGGAACCGATCGCCGTTTCTGGATCAATGTACCGCTGGGATACGGCAAAACCTTCAACGATCCCAAGGTGAACTGGTGTTACTCTGCCCAGGCTGATCCCGGGTTGAACAACCGTCAGGCCTATTGGCCGCGCGGGCGGGTTATTGGCGGATCAAGCTCGATCAACGCCATGGCATATTTGCGAGGCCTCTCGCATGATTTTGATGACTGGGCCAAGGCAGGCGCAGAGGGTTGGAACTGGGAAACGGTTCGCCAGACATATGAGGCGATCGAGACCCATGTCGAAAGAGGCCAAACACCTTCGTCAACGGACGGACCCCTTGTGGTCAGTGATGTCAGTGAGGGCATGCACCCGTTTTCGCGCCACTTTCTGGAGGCCTCACGGCAGATGGGCTGGCATGTTTCGGACAATCTGAACGGTCAGGACGCCGAAGGGATGATGAACCTGCGCAGCACCGTCAAAAACGGCCGCCGCTGGTCATCAGCAGCCGCGTTCCTGCGCCCTGCGCTGAAACGCAGCAATCTGCGGGTAGTATCCAATGCTCTGGTGCAGAACGTCATTCTGGATCAGGGCAAAGCCACCGGTGTCCGCTATCACGTTGGGGGTCAGGTGGTTACGTCCTTCGCGATCCGTGAAGTCATCCTGTCTGCGGGAGCCGTAAACTCGCCACAGCTCTTGCAGCTTTCAGGGATCGGGCCTGCGAACCTGTTGAAAAGGCACGGCATCAAAGTGCGCCATAACCTGTCGCAGGTTGGACAGGGATTGCAGGATCATCTTGGCATATCCCATTTCTTTCATGCGACCGAGCCGACATTGAATAATACGCTTGGCAATCGGTTGGGACAGATGTTGTCCGGTATTCGTTATCTGTTGACCCGCAGCGGGCCACTCAGCGTCCCCGTCAACCAGGTCAGCGGCTTTGTGCGTTCGGACGAAACCGCCGAATTTGCTGATATGCAAATCTATTGCAATCCGATGTCCTATAAGACCGACACCAAAGGACAACCGGGCGTTGATACCGAAGCAGGCTTTCTTCTGTGCGCCCAGCCCTGCAGGCCGACAAGCAGAGGGGAGATCAACATCCGTTCGGCAGATCCCATGGATGCACCCGCCATCCAACCAAACTCTCTCTCCACAAACCATGACTGCGACATGGCTATCAAAGCGGGTCGGGTGTTACAGAAGCTGGCGCAGACTGAGACGATCCGCAGTGTTACGCGGACCCGGATAGAACCAGATGTTACGCGGATGAATGACGACCAGCTGTTGGAAAATTTCCGCGCCAACGCCGGAACTATATTTCATCCAAGCTGTACATGTCGCATGGGGACATCGGAACAGGATTCAGTTCTGGATTCTCGACTGCGGGTGCATGGGGTGGCAGGCCTTCGGGTGGTCGACGCCTCCTCGTTTCCAAGCATCACCTCAGGCAACACCAATGCGCCTGTGATGATGCTGGCCGCGCGCGGCGCGGACCTCATTCTGGAAGATGCCACAAAGCGCATGAACGCTTGAAGCAGAGGGAAAGAAGACCATCTTACAGAATATTTGGTCTGGAAAGTGGCCTCATTCCCTGATCAGGAAAAGTGCAACGCATAGACGTTGTTCAAATACTTCTGATCGTCGATCTGAAAGTGGGTCTCTCCAATGAACTCAAAACCCTTGGCCAGATAGAACTTGATGGCCGAGGTGTTCTCAGCATTGGTCATCAGCCAGACCACATCTGCCCCCTGATCCCGGCAATGTTCCAGCGCGGCTGCCAAAAGACGCCTTCCGATACCTTTTCCGTGATGGCGCGGCTGGACGTAGAATGTCGATATCTCCATGCCCCACCACCCGGAAACAGGGGCGATGCGTGCAGGGGAAACACGGATGAACCCGTCAATCCCCTGATTATTGTCGGACACCAGAATGAATTCATCCGGGTTTTGAATCTGTTCTAATACTTTGCTTGTTGTGAATTCCGACAAGGCGAAATCTGCAAAAATCCCACTGACACCATGTTTGAGGTAGGTTCCGATCCATACTTCAATCGAGATGGCAGCGATACTGGACGCATCTGACTTTTCTGCAGTTCGCAATGCCAAGGCGCTTAGGTATTAAACAAGAAGTGCATCACATCGCCATCCTTGACGACATAGCCCTTGCCTTCGGCCCGCATCTTGCCCGCTTCTTTGGCGCCTTGCTCTCCGTTTGCCGTAATATAGTCGTCATACGCGATCGTTTCAGCGCGGATGAAACCCTTTTCGAAATCGCCATGGATCACGCCAGCAGCCTGCGGCGCGGCGGTGCCGGTGCGGATGGTCCAGGCGCGGGCCTCTTTCGGGCCGACGGTGAAATAGGTTTCCAGCTTCAGCAGGTCGTAGCCTGCGCGGATCAGACGGTCGAGACCGGGCTCTTCCAGCCCCATTTCCTCGAGGAACATCTGCGCTTCGTCCTCTTCCAGCAGGCTAATCTCTTCTTCGATCTTGGCACTGATAATGACGTGCGAGTTGCCTTGCGCTGCGGCCATTTCAGCCACACGGGCTGAATATTCATTGCCCTCGGCGGCCTCTTCTTCCGAGACGTTGCAGACATAGAGAACCGGTTTGGTGGTCAGCAGTTGCAGCATTTTCCACGCCTTGTCGTCTTCGTCGCTAACTTCGACCAGACGCGCGGGTTTGCCGTCTTCCAGCATGGCCTGCGCTTCGGCAAGCAAACGTTCCTGTTGCTGTGCCTCTTTGTCGTTGCCCTTCAGCTTGCGCACCAGATTGGCACGGCGCTTTTCGATACTTTCCAGATCGGCCAGCATCAGTTCGGTCTCAATCGTATCGGCATCCGCCACGGGATCGACGCGGCCATCGACATGGGTCACATCACCATCTTCGAAGCAGCGCAACACATGAGCGATGGCGTCAGTCTCACGGATGTTGGCCAGAAACTGGTTGCCCAACCCCTCGCCCTTTGACGCGCCCTTTACCAGGCCCGCGATATCCACAAACGTCATTCGCGTCGGGATGATCTGCTTTGAACTTGCAATCGCCGCCAGCTTGTCCAGCCGGTCATCGGGCACCGCCACATCACCCACATTGGGTTCAATGGTGCAGAACGGGAAATTCGCCGCCTGAGCAGCCGCTGTCTTGGTCAGCGCATTGAAGAGAGTCGACTTGCCCACATTCGGCAAACCCACGATTCCCATTTTAAAGCCCATCTCGGCCTCCTGAAGCGATACGACGGCGTCTTCTATTCACGTCCGGGCAAATGCGCAACCCGGACGGCGGCAACAGGTCGAGTCCCAGTTGCAACATCACTTATCTGTTAATCAAACGTGTACTTCGAATACTTGATTCTGCCACTGCCACGTCACCAACTGACAGGGAGTTGAGAAAACCAAGAAGTACCGAGATGAAAACACTTTTCTTAATGAGCACTTTGCTGGCCACCACGACCATGGCACACGGGCAGTCCATCGTATTGGGAGCAGGATATGCGGATTTCACCCACACCAGCAGCAATGATCAGGCGGTCGTGTCACTGGAATACCAGCACAGCCCGTTTCACGAAGCCACGCGCCTCAGTGCTGGCTGGGGTGTGGCTCTGACGGTGGATGCAGATGCCGACACGCATATTGGCGCCGGTTTGGTCGGTCTCTATACGATCTCTGACCGGTGGTTCGCAGAGGCCAGCGTGATGCCTGGCTACTACAACGCCTCAAATGATGACAATGATCTCGGCGGAAATTTCCAGATCCGCAGCCTTTTCGGAATTGGATATGCCCTGGAAAACGGAAACAAGCTCTCGCTGGCCATCACCCATAATTCGAACGCGAGCACGGACAGTTTCAATCCCGGCGTCAACTCAGTGTTCATGCGTTATCACTACGGGTTCTGAAGCAATCTGGCCCAGCGGGATTGATTTCCGGGCAAAGTTTCTGCACATCAGGTTCAAATCCGTATGCAAGGACCGCAGATGACCCGTATCGACGCCAAGTTCGCCGCCCTCAAGGCCGAGGGCAAAAAGGCCTTCGTATCCTACATCATGGCCGGTGACCCCGATTTCGACACCTCGCTTGAGATCGTCAGGGGCTTGCCCGGTGCCGGTGTCGACGTGATCGAACTTGGGCTGCCGTTCACCGACCCGATGGCGGATGGTCCGACCATCCAGGCAGCAGGACAACGCGCCCTAGAGGGCGGGATGACCCTGCAACGCACACTGGATCTTGCACGTGCTTTTCGGGAAACGGATGATACAACGCCTATTGTGCTAATGGGGTATTACAATCCCATCTACAGCCGCGGTGTGGAAAGGTTTCTGGCGGACGCTACTGAGGCTGGCATCGACGGCCTGATCGTCGTTGACCTGCCCCCCGAAGAAGATGACGAACTTTGTCTGCCTGCACAGGCGGCTGGATTGAATTTTATCCGCCTCGCCACGCCGACAACGGATGACAAACGGCTTCCGCGCGTTCTTCAGAACACTTCGGGATTTGTGTATTACGTCTCGATCACGGGGATCACAGGTGCAGCCGAAGCCCAGGCCACGAATGTAGGCCCCGAGGTCTCTCGGATCAAATCCGCCACGGATTTGCCAGTGATCGTGGGCTTTGGAATCAATACCCCGGAAAAATCGCGGGCAATCGCAACTGTTGCCGATGGCGCTGTGGTCGGCTCGGCCATTGTCAGCCAGATCGCCGCCGGGAAGTCGGTTGGTGAAGTTCTGGATTTTGTCAAATCGCTGGCAGATGGGGCACATTCGTCCTGATCCAACGACCGGTTTCGCAATCTTGACCGCAGTCGGCGCAACCCGGCTGCGGTTTTTCTATTGCACCTAACGTTGCGCACAGAAACGTGGCGTTGCGAGGCTTTCGAAAAATTGGTAAAGAAAAAGGACCAATCTTTCGAAAGCCGCATCTCATGCCCGTCATCACCAATATCCAAGACCTCAAACACATCTATGAACGACGCGTCCCGCGCATGTTCTTTGACTATACCGAAAGCGGCAGCTGGACCGAGCAGACCTTTCGCGATAACAGCACGGATTTCGAAGATATCCGCCTGCGCCAGCGAGTAGCGGTTGATATGACCGGGCGCACGACGGCGTCGCAGATGATCGGACAGGATGTTACCATGCCTGTTGCCCTTGCCCCCGTTGGTCTGACCGGCATGCAGCACGCGGATGGTGAGATCAAAGCCGCCAAAGCAGCCGAGGCTTTTGGCGTCCCCTTTACCCTGTCCACGATGTCAATCAATTCTATCGAGGAGGTGGCCGAGAACACCACTGCGCCCTTCTGGTTCCAACTCTACACCATGAAGGACCAGGACTATGTCTCTCGACTGATCCAACGCGCCAAGGATGCAAAATGTTCGGCCCTTGTGATCACCCTGGACTTGCAAATACTCGGGCAGCGCCACAAAGACCTAAAGAATGGTCTGTCCGCGCCGCCAAAGCTGACGCCTAGGACCATCGCCAATCTGATGACAAAATGGGCCTGGGGCATTGAAATGTTAGGCGCCAAACGGCGGAACTTCGGCAATATTGTTGGCCATGTTGATAATATCACTGATACAAGATCGCTGGGCACATGGACGGCGGAACAATTCGACCCCAGCCTGGATTGGGGCAAGGTTGAAAAGCTGATGGACCAATGGGGCGGCAAGGTGATCCTCAAGGGTATCCTGGATTCCGAGGATGCCAAGATGGCCGCCAAGCTGGGCGCCGATGCCATCGTGGTTTCAAACCACGGCGGACGCCAGTTGGACGGGGCGCTCAGCTCCATTCGTGTCCTGCCCGAGATTATGGACGCTGTCGGAAACGACATCGAAGTGCATCTGGACAGTGGCATCCGATCTGGCCAGGACGTTCTGAAAGCACTGGCACTTGGCGCGAAGGGCACCTTTATCGGGCGCGCCTTTGTTTACGGTCTTGGCGCAATGGGCCAGAAAGGCGTGACCACGGCACTTGAGATCATTCAGAAAGAACTTGATACGACCATGGCGCTTTGCGGTGAACGCAATGTGAGCGATCTAGGCCGGCACAATTTGCTTGTCCCGAAAGACTTCGGAGGGAGCTGGACAGATTGATCGCGCGCATGGGGGCTCTGTCCTTGTCGCCGATTGGCCGCCTCCCCCGAGATACTTAGAGCCAGTTGAAGAAAGGATTCCCTGCTTCATCTGGCCGAAAATACCTCGGAGCGCGGGACAGAGCCTCGCAAAATAGACGAGCTGCAAAAACCCCTTTCCAAACTCAATGAATCAAGCTAAGGACGCGGCTTCACGCGGGTATACAGCCTTGGAGGATACCCGCCCTAACATTGGAGAAATATCATGGCTGGAGAGATTCCTGATCTCGTAGCTCTGGAACGGACGGGGACAGGCAAGGGCGCCGCTCGTCAGGCACGCCGCGACGGCATGGTTCCGGGCATTGTTTTTGGTGGCGACAAAGAGCCGCTGCCGATCCAGATCCCGTTCAACGAACTGTTCAAGCGCCTGAAAGCGGGCCGGTTCAAGTCGACATTGTGGAACCTGAAGGTTGAAGGCCAGGAAGACGTTCGCGTCATCTGCCGCGACGTTCAGCGTGACGTTGTCAAAGACCTGCCGACCCACCTGGACCTGATGCGCCTGCGTCGGACCACCAAGATCGCACTGTTTATTCCGGTTGATTTCATCAACGAGGAAGAGGCCCCCGGCATCAAGAAAGGCGGCGTTCTGACCGTTGTCCGTCCTGAGGTCGAGCTGATGTGTACCGCTGGTGAGATTCCTGAGAAGATCACCGTTGATCTGACCGGTCTGAACATCAACGACGTTGTCACCATTTCGTCGGTCGATCTGCCTGCTGGCACCAAGCCGACCATCGACCGTGACTTTGTGATCGCCAACATCTCGGCCCCAACCGGCCTGGCCACAAGCGATGACGAAGAGGGCGAAGAGGGTGATGTCGCACCCGATGAAGTCGAAGTCGTCGGAAGCGAAGAAGAATAAGGCCGGACCCAAAGTTTCGGTTTTTGTGACGGGGCCCCATTGGGGTCCCGTTTTCTTTTGCCCGTTGGGCTGGAAAATCGGCCCCGATCCGTGCCATCAACCAGTTGCGATATCGCGCTTGAGACAAGGACATGACGATGAAGCTGTTTGTCGGCCTGGGAAATCCCGGATCAAAATATGCTCGAAACCGGCACAATATTGGCTTTATGGCCGTTGACCGGATCGCCGAGGATTGCGGCTTTGGTCCTTGGAAATCCAAATTTCAGGCCGAAATCGCCGAAGGGCGGCTTGGTCAAGAAAAGGTTTTGCTTATCAAGCCTCAGACCTTCATGAACCGGTCCGGTCAATCGGTGGGCGAGGCCATGCGGTTTTACAAGTTGGATTCGACCGACGTCACTGTCCTACATGATGAATTGGATCTGGCGCCGGGTAAGGTCCGCGTCAAGGCAGGCGGAGGCCATGCCGGTCACAACGGGCTTCGGTCGATCCACGAACATATCAGCCCAGCCTATGATCGGGTGCGCCTTGGGATCGGTCATCCCGGGCGGAAAGAATTGGTTTCGCCATATGTCTTGGGCGATTTCGCAAAGGCTGACAGCGACTGGTTGGAAGATGTCCTGCGCGGCGTTGCAGATGGCGCAAGGCACCTGGCCAATGGCGATGGCGGTAAGTTCATGAACGCCGTTGCCCTGCGAACGGCACCGCCGCGTTCGTCCAAGTCACCGTCCGAGCACCCAAAACCAACGGCTCAGACCATTACCGAACCCGCCGAGGACAGCAGGTCAGCCATGCAGAAGCTGATGGACAAGTTCAAATAGCGCCCTTTGCCGTTGCCCCTACGTCCGGATTGCGGAATTTTCCCGGGCAGGCTCCAATACCGGCAATCATGGGAGGCGACAAATGAGAGCTTTGTTTAAATGGGTGCTGCGTATCGCGCTGATGCTTGTGCTGGCAGCCGCCGTTGTCGGGTTCTGGAAACGCGAGGAAATTCAACGCTTGATGGCGGTGAACTCATTGTTTTCCCCCGAAAAGATCGTTCACAATTTCTCGCATATGGATGCAGCTTTCAAAACCGTCAACTTGCCGCGCGGGGATGGGGCCACATGGGAATTGCCTTACGGGCCCGGGTTTGACCTGCCAGCAGGCACGGATCAATGGATCGAAGACCGGTCGGTCACATCCTTGCTTGTGATGCAGGGCGGGCAGATCCGGTTTGAGGAATATTATCTGGGCACCACACCAGACGATCGACGCATTTCGTGGTCGGTTGCCAAAAGCTATCTTTCTGCATTGTTCGGCATATTGCTGGACGAAGGCGCAATCGCCTCATTGGACGATCCGGTCGTGCAATACGTACCCAAACTGCAAGGCACGGCCTATGATGGTACGACGATCCGCAACGTGTTGAACATGGCCAGCGGTGTGACCTTCAACGAGGATTATCTGGATTACAATTCTGACATCAACCGGATGGGTCGAGTGGTCGCCTTAGGCCGAGAACTGGACGATTTTGCCGCCTCGCTGCAGGACAGTTTCGCAACACCCGGAGAAACCTGGAAATACGTGTCAATCGACACCCATGTTATCGGTATGGTGGTCCGAGGAGCAACCGGTCGCAGCGTGGCCGAACTGCTTACAGAGCGCATTGTACAGCCGCTTGGGCTGGAGCGGGATGGCTATTACGTGACCGACGGGGCCGGAGTTGCCTTTGTTCTGGGGGGCTTGAATTTCACCACCCGCGACTATGCGCGTTTCGGTCAGATGATCCTGCAAAACGGGGTTCATGATGGGCGGCAACTGGTACCGGCTGAATGGATCGCCGCTTCGGTTCTGCCCAGTGCCCCGACCGCATCGGGCAAGATCGGCTATGGATATCAGTGGTGGATTCCCGTGGGCGCGCATGAAGGCGAGTTCATGGCCCGCGGAGTCTATGGTCAGTACATCTATTTCGACCAGCCGCGCGGGGTGCTGATCGTGTCCACCGGGGCCGATCGCAAGTTTCGAGACCCTGGCGTGAATGAGATCAACATAGAAATGTTCCGCAAGATTGCGCAAAGCCTGTAAGATGCTCTTATGCAGAAACAGGAAAGCATAAATGTTCTGGGGGGCGTGCTCGCCCCTTGCTCCAGCGATCCGCTGACCGGGTTCTTTCGCGATGGCGCCTGCAATACCTGCCCCGAGGATCAGGGCAGCCACACGGTTTGCGCGGTAATGACGGTCGAGTTTCTGGCCTATTCGAAATATGTCGGCAATGACCTCAGCACGCCGCGCCCCGAGTTTAATTTTCCCGGGCTGCGTGCCGGTGACAGCTGGTGTCTATGTGCGGGTCGCTTCCTGCAAGCCCATGACGAAGGATGCGCGCCCAAGGTTCATCTTGAGGCGACACATCTACGGGCGCTGGACATCGTGCCTCTGCGCATTCTCAACCAACACGCGGTTCAGGACTAGGCAGACCGGCCCGGGATCACCCGGACCGGCCCTTATTCGGGATCAATCCCGCAATTTCACAAGGTCAGACATCAGACCCTCGGTTCCGTTATGAACCGTCAGCCGCTCGACCTTGCCGGCGATGGTTTCCAGCGCTTCCAGCTCTTTCAGTCGCAGCATCACCGGGTTTTCCGCCATCACTTTCGCGGTGTTCAGCAAAGACCGCGTGGCGTTGGTTTCTTCCCTCCGCCGGATGACGTTGGCCTCGGCCTGTTTCTCGGCAGCGACTACGGCGGTCAGGATTTCGCGCATCTCGCCGGGCAGGATGACGTCTTTCAACGCGATCTCACCCACTTCGATGCCGATCCCGGCCATTTGTGTCCGCACCCGATCCGCAGCCTCGGTGTCAACGCCCGCCTTCTCGGCAAGTAGCCGGTCAAGCGTCATCGACCCAAGGGTCTTCCGGAACGCCAGTTGCAGGGCCCGGTGCAGGGCCTGATCAAAATCCTTCACCGCCCCCATCGCCTTGACCGGATCGTCGACCCGGTAATCGGCGCTGAGGTTGACCCGGATGGTCACCCGGTCCTTGGTCAGTATCTCTTGACCCGTTACCTCATGGGTTCGTTGCCGTAGGTCGATCTGCTTGACCTCGACGTTCCGGCCCACCTTCCAGAAGGCATGGGCGCCGGGGTTCAGCCGATCCACCAGTACGCCATCCACGGTCAGCAAACCGACATGCCCTTCGGCAATCTCGACCCGCGTCAGGTGCATCTGCAGCCCCACCCGAACCAGCCGCTGCGCGACCGCTTTGTGCACAACCATGGACTCGGTCAGCGCGTGTTGCTCAACGGCCCAGGGGCCGGCATCCTTCCAAACTAGCGCCCGTACTTCGGGAATAAGCACTCGAGCGGGCACGCCATCCCGAAGCAGAACCAGAACCTCGCCGGGCCCTGCCCGAAACTCGGTCAGGTGCGCCTCGGCCAGTTCGGGCCGGTTCTGCATCAGCGCCCGCTCATAGGGCGACACGAAAAAGAGAGCCTCCAGATCGTGCAGCTCGGTCAGCACATCCCTGCGTGGCAGCCGGTGTTTCCCGGGGCCGAGGATGGTGTCAATTACCCCCTTGCGCAAAACCAGCATCCGCCGGGTCTCGGTCAGGGTCAGCCGTTGATGACCGGTCAGCCGGTCGATCAGATCTTGGAATAGTGTCATTTCATTTCTCCTTTTCGTCTCGCTCTATCGTCGTCGCAAAAGCGAACTCCTTTTCATGTTTTCAGTGGGTTGCACCCCGATTGGGTGACAGGTGTGAAGCCTTCGGATAAAGGCTGTGAAAGACCGGGCATCCCCCGCGCCGTGCCCTTTTGCGAGAGGGTCAGAGAGAGGGGCACGGGACCAATGCGCCGCCTGTTCCCAAGGGATCAAGCGGGGCGCCAATCCGGCGACACCGTCATCTGCCCTCCGGCCCAAGACCAGAGCAGCGAAGACCCCTGCCCCGCCCGGCCAAAGCCTGACGTAGCGCGGTGCCACCCCTGCTGGGGAACACCCGGACCTTAATGATTTGGACCGTTTTCACGGACCGGCGTTGAAGGCCGGTGCTGACCTAACAGCGTTTGTTCAAATGGCGGGACTCGAACCCGCTACACATCGATTAACAGTCGATTGCTCTAACCAAAATGAGCTACATTTGGAGCTTTGGAAGGTGTCGAACCTTCGCTCACAGACTTGCCATCTGCCGCTCTTCCACCTGAGCTACAAAGCATGTACCAATCCCCGGTTTCGGCCCTGGCATACGGTTTCGGCAGCGCCGTCCGCACCGAGAGAGTGATCACCTCTGCTCGCTAGGGTCCGGCCCGTTTTGACCGGTAACGGCGGGTTTAGGCGAAGGGGCAGGATTCGCTCAATGATATTCTGAGAGGTGGAAATGCACCTGTGGCGGGTGCGCAACAAAATTACCCAGCTGCGCAACATTCGAAAAGCCGCAGGCTGGAAACCAAAGCTGCACACCGTTCAAAGGCACACAGCTTTTGTCAGAAATTTCAAATTTTACCGCCTGGTCAATCGGCGCTGCGGCCTTCGGTATCCGACATGTCGAAGTTCAGATATTTCGCCACAGTCTGAACATCCTTGTCACCACGTCCACACATATTCATGCAGATCAGGTGATCCTTGGGCAGATCCGGTGCGATCTTCATCACATGAGCCAGCGCATGGCTAGGTTCAAGCGCCGGGATGATGCCTTCGGTTGCACAGCAAAGCTGGAACGCCTCAAGCGCCTCTTTGTCGGTGATCGACACATATTGCGCGCGGCCGATATCATTCAGCCATGAATGTTCAGGGCCAATGCCCGGGTAATCCAGACCAGCCGAGATCGAGTATCCTTCGAGGATTTGCCCGTCATCATCCTGCAGCAGATAGGTGCGGTTGCCATGCAGAACACCCGGGCGGCCGCCGGTCAGCGAGGCGCAATGTTCCATCTTGTCGTTCACGCCCTTACCACCGGCTTCGACACCGATGATGTTGACGGATTTATCATCCAGGAACGGGTAGAACAGACCCATTGCGTTCGATCCACCACCGATGGCGGCGATGAGCGTGTCGGGTAAACGGCCCTCAGCCTTGTGCATCTGTTCCTTTGCTTCCTTGCCGATAATCGACTGAAAGTCGCGCACCATCGCCGGATACGGGTGCGGGCCAGCAACTGTACCGATGCAATAAAACGTATCGCGCACGTTGGTCACCCAGTCACGTAACGCATCGTTCATCGCGTCTTTCAATGTGCCACGACCTGACGTCACAGGGATCACTTCGGCCCCTAGCAGGCGCATGCGGAACACGTTCGGGGCCTGTCGCTGCACATCATGCGCGCCCATATAGACCACGCATTTCAAACCGAACTTGGCGCAAACGGTGGCTGTGGCCACGCCATGCTGTCCGGCGCCGGTCTCGGCAATGATCCGGGTCTTGCCCATGCGCCGCGCCAGAATGATCTGGCCCAATACGTTATTGATCTTGTGCGCGCCGGTGTGGTTCAGCTCATCGCGCTTCAGATAGATTTTGGCGCCACCCAGATGCTCGGTCAGGCGCTCGGCATAATATAGTGGCGAGGGGCGTCCCACATAGTTGGCCCACAGATCATCCATCTCGGCCCAAAATGAGGCATCGTCCTTGGCCTTTTCATATTCCTCTTCCAGCGCCAGGATCAGCGGCATCAGCGTTTCGCTGACAAAACGCCCGCCGAAAATGCCGAAACGGCCCTGCTCGTCTGGGCCGGACATGAAGGAATTGAAAAGATCGTTGGCCATGGGTGTCTCCATCGTCGTACCCGTTGTTCATAGGAGGTAGCGGCGGGATTTGCCATGGCAAAACGCACATGGGAATCCTTAGATGTGATACCTTAACCGGCCCGAATTGCAGCGTCTACAAACGCACGAACCATCGCGGCATCCTTGATGCCCGGTGCACTTTCCACGCCCGAGGCGACATCGACCTGACGCGCGCCCGTCATACGGATGGCCTCGGCCACATTTCCGGGGTTCAACCCACCGGCCAGCATCCAGGGCTTGCGCCAGTATTTGCGCCCAGCCAGCAAACGCCAGTCAAACGCCAGCCCGTTTCCACCCGGCAGAACCGAGCTCTTTGGCGCCTTGGCATCTATCAGCAACTGATCGGCAACATCGCAATAAGTATCAATGGCGGCCAGGTCTTCGGCATCTGCAACACCAACCACCTTGATAACAGGCAACCCATAGCGCGCCTTGATTTCCTGCACCCGCTCGACAGATTCTGAGCCATGCAGCTGCAACATGTCAAAAGGGGCGACTGCGGTAATACTGTCCAACAACTCATCCGTGGCGTTCACAACCAAGGCGACCTTTGCAACCCCAACGGGGACATGCTCGAACAAAGCTGCTGCCTGTTGAGGCGAAACATATCGAGGCGATTTCGGAAAGAAGTTGAAACCAAGATACCGTGCACCCGCATCAGCTGCTGCGCGCACGTGATCTGGTGCAGTCAGGCCGCAGATTTTAACCGATACATCCGACATTCCGGGCCTCAGCTGGCCTCATCCAACAGGGCGAGAACTTCGTCCTGTCCTTCGTTCTGCGCTTTCTTGAGCTTCTTGACCTCACGCTCAAGCTTGCGCACTTCACCTTTGCTGGCGGTAGCATCGCGGCGGTGCTTGTGTTCGCGCAGCCATTCCCAAAGAAAGCCAATGACCAGGCCAGCGACGATGCCACCCAGAACCACCACGAACAGCGGCAACGAGGCGCTGAAATTGAAGCCAAGCAAATCGGCTATAGCCGAGGGAATAAGCGTCAGCTCAACCGCTTCGCGGTTGGCCAGAGAGACTGAAATCAAGACGATCCCGAGGACCGCGAGAAAAGCATATCGAAGGTAGCGCATCATGGCCTAGGCTTTACCGTTCAACCGGTCCCTTAGCAACTTGCCAGTTTTGAAAAACGGAACACATTTTTCTTCGACCTGCACAGTTTCGCCGGTACGAGGGTTACGACCCACACGGGCATCGCGCTGTTTCACTGAAAACGCCCCAAAGCCTCTCAGTTCAACCCGATCCCCTCGCGCCATCGCATTCGTTACTTCTTCGAACACGGTATTCACGATTCGCTCGACGTCACGCTGATAAAGATGCGGGTTCTCGTCGGCGATTTTCTGAATCAGTTCTGAACGGATCATGTGCGTTACCCTCCCAGGCGACCGGTTAACCATGCCTATTATTCTGAACAGTATAGGAAAAAACTGGGTTCGGGGGAACGTAAACTCTGCGGGCAAAGGTTGAAAATTACAGTTAAGTAACGCGATTTTTTGCCAGTTCATGTAATTTGCCTGACAAATGTATGAACCTAAGACCCAATTAGCCTGAAAATGCGAACATGTTGATTCGCAACAAAAACGGCCCCGCGCTTTCACACGGGGCCGTAAATTCGGCTTGACTGAGGCTCGGACTTAGTCGCCCGACTTCAGCGCTGCACCCAGGATATCGCCCAGCGATGCGCCCGAGTCGGAAGAACCGTACTGTTCCACGGCCTCTTTCTCTTCGGCGATCTCACGTGCCTTGATCGACAGACCCAGACGACGGGTCTTGCTGTCGACATTGGTGACGCGGACGTCGACCTTGTTACCGACCGAGAAACGCTCTGGGCGCTGTTCGGCACGGTCACGGCTCAGGTCGGAACGACGGATGAACGACTTCATACCTTCGTACTCGACCTCGATGCCGCCATCTTCGATCGCGGTGACCTCAACGGTGATGATCGAGCCACGCTTCACGCCGCCCACGGCTTCGGCGAACTTGTCACCGCCCAGGGCTTTGATCGACAGCGAGATACGCTCTTTCTCGACATCCACTTCAGACACAACGGCCTGTACCACGTCGTTCTTGTGGTAGTTCTGGATGGCATCCTCGCCACGCTCGTCCCAGGACAGATCGCTGAGATGAACCATGCCGTCGATGTCGCCTTCGAGGCCAATGAACAGACCGAATTCGGTGATGTTCTTGACTTCGCCTTCGACTTCGGTGCCCTCGGGGTGTGTTTCTGCAAACACTTCCCACGGGTTGCGCTGAGTCTGCTTCAGGCCCAGAGACACGCGACGCTTGGCGCCATCGATTTCCAGAACCATGACGTCGACTTCCTGGCTGGTCGAAACGATCTTGCCGGGGTGGACGTTTTTCTTGGTCCAGGACATCTCGGACACGTGCACCAGACCTTCGACACCGGCTTCCAGCTCGACGAACGCGCCGTAGTCGGTGATGTTGGTGACGCGACCCTGATGAACCGAGCTCAGCGGATACTTGGCTGCAACCAGATCCCACGGATCTTCCTGCAGCTGCTTCATGCCCAGGCTGATGCGGTGGGTCTCTTTGTTGATCTTGATGACCTGAACGTTGATGGTCTCGCCGATCGTCAGGATCTCGGACGGGTGGTTCACACGGCGCCATGCCATGTCGGTGACGTGCAGAAGGCCGTCAACGCCGCCCAGGTCAACAAACGCACCGTATTCGGTGATGTTCTTGACGACGCCTTCGACGGTCTGACCTTCGGTCAGGTTGCCGATAACCTCGGCGCGCTGTTCGGCACGCGATTCTTCCAGGATTGCGCGGCGCGAAACAACGATGTTGCCACGGCGACGGTCCATTTTCAGAATCTGGAACGGCTGCTTCAGACCCATCAGAGGGCCAGCGTCGCGTACGGGGCGCACGTCAACCTGCGAGCCGGGCAGGAACGCAACTGCACCACCCAGATCGACGGTGAAGCCACCTTTGACACGACCAAAGATTGCACCTTCGACGCGCTGGTCGTCGGCATATGCTTTTTCCAGACGGTCCCATGCCTCTTCACGGCGGGCCATCTCACGTGAGATGACAGCTTCGCCACGGGCGTTTTCTGCGGCGCGCAGGTAAACTTCAACCTCGTCACCAACAGTAATTTCAGGGGCTTCGCCAGGATTTGCGAATTCTTTCAGATCAACGCGGCCTTCCATTTTGTAGCCGACGTCGATGATGGCTTGGCCGGCTTCGATCGCCAGAACCTTACCTTTGACAACAGAACCCTCTTCGGGCGTGTCCATTTCGAAGCTTTCATTAAGGAGGGCTTCGAATTCCTCCATGGTTGTATCAGCCATCTGGCAGTGTTTTCCTTTACATAACGTTTTTGCTGGCCGAGCGGTTGTCTCCGCCGGTCTTAGTGGATTGGTCAGACGATCTGACATATACCGCAAAACAAAGAGGGCCGGTTGGTCCGACCCTGCTCGTCTCATTGTTTTATGGCTCAAATCGCCTTGTCGACGCGCGCTCTATAACGGGTTCGCACAGGCGCTGCAAGTTTTACCGTGCATATCACAAAATAACACGCAAACCCCAGCCTTGCATGGCTGAGGTCGGGTCGATTTGTATTCTTCTTCAGCTCCGAAAGGACAGAGCGCCTAAAACAGTTGCAGGTCTTTTGAACCGCTTTGGATTTCGGCGAAATTCGGCATGTTCTGGACCGCCAAAGGTACCGGGGCCGCGCCCGGCATCGCGACTGTTGGCTTCGCTGCTGCGGCCTTTCCAAAGGCTGGGCGCTCTAGCTCACCCCGGATATCGCGCAGCAGGGTTTTGTGATCAGGCATTGATCTGAGTATCTGCGCAAGATCCACTTTCGCGCCTTTCCACCACTGGAACCAGATCGGTTTCTTCAACGGCCGCAAGCGATCGCGGATGCCGGCACCATAGCCCGTATCATAGACCTGCTTACCCAAAAGAACCGTTTGATAGACGCGGAAATCGAAAAGCGTTGCAAACTCGATATCTCGTTCCAAAGGCAGGCGGTGCTGCCACAGCTCAAGGTTCTCGGCCAGCCGATCCGGTATCTTCATTTCGGTCCGCGCGTCGATCCAATATTGATCATCCGTGCGGTTGCCCAAGCGGTAGTGCAGACAAATGAAATCCAGAACCTCGTCATAGAGCTTGTCCATTTGCTTGTTATATCTCGCCCGCAGCGACGGTTCGATGTCCCGCGTGGGCAGATGCTCGGCGAACCAGCGCACCGCATGATCAATCATGTGGATCGCTGTACTTTCCAGCGGTTCGATGAACCCTCCGGCCAGTCCGATCGCCACACAATTCTTGACCCAGGCATTGCGCACTCGTCCGATACGCATCGGGATCACACGCGGCGTCGCACCTTTGCCGCTATCGCCCAGCCATTCGAGGTATTCATCCGCCGCCTGTTCATCCGTGCGATGCGCGGATGAGTAGACATAGCCCGTGCCCACACGGTTAAAGAGCGGCACCCGCCAGGTCCACCCCGCACCAAGTGCGGTGGACCGTGTGACGCTTTCAATTTTTTCTGGATCCGGGTGCTCGATCTGCAACGCCATGGCGCGGTCGTTGGGCAGATAGTCAGAATAATCCATGAATGGCTCGCCCAGCGCCTTGTTGATAATCAAGCCGCGAAACCCGGTGCAATCCACGACCATCTCAATGTCATGGCGGCCTTTCTTTTCCAGCATCAGATGACTGACATTGCCCTGCTCATCCAGCTCGACCGATTTCACCTCGTCCTGGATGTGCTCAACGCCGCGCTTGGTGCAAACCCTGGTCAACATGCCTGCAAACTTCACAGCATCCAGATGATAGGCATAGCCGAACCGCTGCTCAAACTCTGGCTGACCCAGTGGCCGCCCACCTTTGCACAGGCGCGCCAGATCATCATGGGGCGAGATGGACTGCGTGAAATCCCTATCGCCATTGCCAAAGCGCAGGAAGTATTCTGCGGGCTCTAACCCCTCTAACAACTGGCCATGCGCAAAAGGGTTCACGTAATCAATGCGATTGCCCTTGGCGTCCTTGTTCCAATTACAAAACTTCACGCCCAGCTTGAACGAGGCGTTGGTCTCACGGAAGAAATCCCGCTCTGAAATGCCGGCCTGGCGCAGCGTGACCGGCATCCGTGGAACCGTGGCCTCGCCGACGCCCACAGTCGAGATATTGGGGCTTTCGATCAGGCAGATACGCGGGCGATCCTTGGGTGCTGACGTGCGTGAAAACACCATTTCCAGGATCATCGCGGTCATCCAACCTGCCGTGCCGCCACCCACAATGGTGATCTTGCGCAAACGATTATTCATATTTTCTGTCCCTGTTGGTTTTGGGGTTTTTTAGCCGCCTGCCCTTTTTGATTTTGGGGCTTGTAAAGCAGCTTTCCCTTTTTGCCTGAGAGAAACTATAACAGCTTTCCTGCATCCAGCTAGGCACTATGACGGCCGAACCTGCATACATGCCGGGTCATCAGACCCGGCAACACAGGCCGCTCGCCACTGCGCGACTTTCTTTAGGATGGTGGATGCTGCGAGAAAGGAAATGCGCAAGTACCGGCCCTGCGTCAGATATCCTCGCCTTTTTTCAGAAGCTCTTCGATCAGAGCGCGCTGAAGATCATTGCTATCGCCGCCGCCAAATTCCGCAACTCCGCTGGAATACAAGGTGCCGTAGGTGTTGGCGATGTTCACCGTCTGGGCCAGCCCCGAGATCAACTGATCCCTTTCTAGCCGCGACAAGGGGTGGATGAACGCAGCCCACAAGGTGCCATTGGCAATCGCATATCGCGCATCCAGGGTACTGTCGAAATTCGCCTGCATCATCCGTTGCATGTCCTGAGCACTCAGATCTTCGACACTTTGGATCGACACCATGGCCCGCATCCGGTCCGCATTGACGTCGGTAATCACCAGAACGGGAACCTCCGCGATGGTAAGCTGAAAGCCTGGCCCAAGAGGCTCTGTCTCGGGGTCAAGCGCAAACAATATCTTGCCCAAACGCTCGTAGGTCATTGGCGGTTCTGCCTCTTGCGCTGAAAGCGCACTGGCGAGAAAGGTAAAAATCAAAATCAGGCGGAACATCGATTACCTCCGGCAGATGTCGATACAAAGGTAATCGACGCCTCGGGCGCTGGCCAAACAAAGCTTAGTGAACAAAGTTGTGTTTGCTCTGGCAAACGGCCCTAGGGCAGAACTGGTTCGATGACCTCAATCGCGCGGGCGAGAGCTGCGTCAATGCTCAGGTCCGAGGTATCCAGTATGACCGCATCCTCAGCTGGCTTCATAGGTGCCGTGCTGCGTTCGGCATCCCGAGCGTCCCGCTCACGCACATCGGCCAACACCTGTGAGCGTGTAACCTCATGGCCCTTGGCGTCCAGTTCCAGAAACCGTCTCTCAGCGCGCACTTCGGCGCTGGCGGTGACAAACAGTTTAACCTCGGCCCGCGGGCAAATAACGGTTCCGATGTCACGACCGTCCAACACTGCACCGCCCGCGCGGCGCGCAAAGGCGCGCTGAAAATCGACCAATGCAGCCCGCACCTCGGGGATAACTGCAACTTTCGAGGCCGCTTGCGCGATTTCAGCCGTGCGCAGATCACCCTGATCCAGGTCCTCGGCAGTCAGCGTTTGCGCGGCACTAACCGGGTCGGCACCTTCCAGCGTTCTGCGGCCAACCGCACGGTAAAGCAGGCCGGTATCGAGATGCGCAAACCCGAAATGGGCGGCAACGGCATTGGAAATCGTGCCCTTCCCCGCTGCTGCCGGGCCATCGATTGCTATGGTGAAACTGGCAACTGCCATCGCATTTACCGGTTGTTTCGCTGCAGCCGCGCACCAAGGCCAGCCATCAACGGTTCGAAGATCGGGAAAGACGTTGCGATCGGGCCGCCATCGTCGACTCCGACCGGATTTTTCGCCCCCATACCCATAACCATAAAGGACATCGCGATCCGGTGATCCAGAAAGCTCTCACAGGTGCCGCCGCCGGGAACATTGCCAATTCCCAAACCATCCACAGACCACCAATCATCGCCCTCATCGACGGTGACGCCATTAACGCGCAGGCCGCGGGCCATCGCATCAATACGGTCGCTTTCCTTGACGCGCAGCTCTTTCACGCCGCCCATCATCGTGGTGCCAGTGGCATTTGCCGCGACCACAGACAGAACAGGGTATTCGTCAATCATCGACGCCGCCCGTTCCGGAGGAACCGAGATTCCCTTCATATCGGGCGAATAACGCGCGCGCAGATCCGCAACCGGTTCGCCGCCCTCTTCACGTTCATTCTCATAAGTCAGATCAGCACCCATCTCACGCAGAGTGGTAAACAGACCCGCGCGGGTCGGGTTCAGACCGATGCCCGGAACCAGAACGTCAGACCCGGGCGTGATCAGCGCCGCACAGACCGGGAAGGCCGCGCTCGAGGGATCGCGGGGGACCGCGATGACCTGCGGTTTCAACTCGGGTCGCCCGGTCAGGGTGATAACGCGCCCCTCATCGGTATCCTCGACCGTGATTTCGGCCCCAAAGCCTGCCAGCATCCGCTCGGAATGGTCGCGGGTCGCTTCGGCCTCAATCACCACGGTTTTGCCCGGAGCATTCAGCCCCGCCAGCAAAACGGCAGATTTCACCTGCGCGGAGGGAACGGGAACCACGTACCGTACCGGAACAGGCTCTGCCGCGCCCACAATCGTCATCGGCAGGCGCCCACCGGAGCGGCCCACCGATTGCGTGCCAAACAGCGCCAAAGGATCGGTCACCCGCGCCATAGGGCGCTTGTTCAGGCTGGCATCGCCAGTGAATGTCGCCGAAATCGGACAGGTCGCCATCGCGCCCATGATCAACCGAACGCCGGTGCCCGAGTTGCCACAGTCGATGACCTGATCAGGTTCGGCAAAACCGCCGACGCCCACACCATGGACCGACCATTCGCCGCCTCCGTGATCCGTCACCTCAGCCCCAAATGCACGCATCGCCTTTGCGGTGTCCAGAACGTCCTCACCCTCCAACAGACCGGTGATCCGGGTTTCACCCACGGCCATCGCGCCCAGGATCAGCGATCGGTGCGAGATCGACTTGTCACCAGGCACCTCGGCCGTTCCGGTCAGCGGACCGCAAGGGTGCGAGGTCATCGGGATGGGCGTGCCGTGTCCGGACATGGGGGCTCCTGTTTTCGCTATCAGTTCCCAAGCCGATTAGCGAATTGGGGCCGCTTGGTCCAGCCGCAATCAGTCGTTGCGGCGGAAGGTCAGGTAATGCGGTGTCCGCCCTTCGCGCAGGGCCTTCTGCTCATAGCGCGTGGAAATCCAGTCTTCCCAGGGCTCGCGCCAATCGGTGGGGCGTTCCGCCAACCATTCGAAACCAGCGCCCGGCACCTCTTCCAACGTTTGGCGGACATAGTCGGGAATATCTGTTGCAACGCGAAAGATCGCGCCCGGTTTCAACGACCGCGCCAACGGCTCCAGATGCTCTGGGGTCACGAACCGACGGCGGTGATGCCGGGTTTTGGGCCAGGGATCGGGGTACAGAAGAAAGGCGCGTGATATGCTGGCTTCGGGCAAGACATCAAAAAGATCGCGCGCATCGCCGGGATGCACCGCCAGATTCTCGACCCCAGCCTTGCGAATCTTGCCCAACAACATGGCAACACCGTTGATATAGGGTTCAGCCCCAATGATGCCGATATCCGGATTGCTGGCCGCCTGATGCACCAGATGCTCGCCGCCGCCAAAGCCGATCTCAAGCCAGACATCCTTGCCACCGAACAGTTCCTTCAGATCCAGCGGATTGCGTTCAGGATTGCTCTCCCAGTCCACAGCACCCGGAGACAGCGCATCGAGGTCTTCGCTCAGATACGTCTTTTGGCTTTGCTTCAGGGTCTTGCCTTTGAACCGGCCATAAAAGTTTCTGCGGGGGCGTTGGGGGGTCTGGGTGCTCATGGCGGTGCCCATACTGCGGGGACGGCTCAGAGGCAAGGGGCGGCGGCAGAGCAGAATAGCCGCCGCCTCTCATACAATTCCCAAGAAATAGGCGCGCCCGCAAGGGCGCACCTATTGATAACAGTCAGATCAAACCGCCGCTTTCAACGCGTCTGCTAGATCTGTGCGCTCCCAGCTGAAACCTCCATCCGCTTCCGGCTGGCGGCCAAAATGGCCATAGGCTGCTGTGCGCTGATAGATCGGCTTGTTCAGCTCCAGATGCTGACGGATGCCGCGTGGGGTCAGGTCCATCACCTGGCCGACGGCTTTTTCAATCCGATCATCCGCGATCTGCCCCGTGCCATGCGTGTCCGCATAGATCGACAGAGGCCGGGAAACGCCAATGGCATAGCTCAGCTGGATCGTGCAACGCTCGGCCATTCCCGCGGCTACGACATTCTTGGCCAGATAGCGCGCGGCATAAGCCGCCGAACGGTCCACCTTGGTCGGGTCTTTACCCGAAAACGCTCCGCCACCATGAGGCGCTGCACCACCATAAGTGTCCACGATGATCTTACGACCGGTCAGACCCGCATCTCCGTCCGGACCGCCAATGACGAACTTGCCGGTTGGGTTGACGTGCCAATCGGTCTGATCGGTCAGCCAACCCTCGGGCAGAGTTTCGGTGATATACGGCTCAACAATGGCACGAATATCGGCCGAGCTCAGCGTCTCATCCAGATGCTGGGTCGACAGAACGATCGAGCTGACGCCAACCGGCTTGCCATCCTGGTAGATCACTGACAGCTGCGATTTCGCATCCGGGCCCAGCGCAGGCTCGGTCCCGTTCTTGCGCACCTCGGCCAGACGGCGCAGGATTGCATGGGAATACTGGATCGGCGCAGGCATAAGCGCGGGTGTCTCGGTGGTGGCATAGCCGAACATGATGCCCTGATCACCAGCACCTTCGTCCTTGTCACCCGACGCATCTACGCCCTGCGCAATATGTGCAGATTGCTCATGCAGCAGGTTCGTAACTTCTACCGTCTCGTGGTGGAACTTATCCTGCTCATAGCCGATATCCTTGATACAGGCGCGGGCGATCTCGTCGATGCGGCCCATATAGTCATGCAGCTTGTCCTGATCAGACAGCCCCACTTCGCCGCCGATCACCACGCGATCCGTTGTCGCAAAGGTCTCGCACGCAACGCGTGCCTCGGGTTCTTCGTTCAGAAATGCGTCAAGTACAGCATCGGAAATACGGTCACAAACCTTATCCGGATGCCCTTCGGAAACGGATTCCGAAGTAAAGGTATAGTTCTGTCGGGACATACAAGTGCTCCATTAAGATTACCCCGTCACGCCAGGAAGCCGTTGTGATGGGCACAAGAGGGGATAAGCCCCCCGAAACTGAGGGTCAATGCGAAATCATAGGTTTCGCCGCCGCAGCCCGTACCAAAACAGGCTAAACAGCACCAATAACACGGCAAAGACAGTATTATCCCCCATTCGGGAATAAGCCGTCGGAGAATGAGGCGCCGGAAGTCCGGCATCAATATAGCCCGCCTGCCCAAGCGGCAGGGCCTCGGTGATCCGGCCCAGCGGGTCAATCATGGCGGAGACGCCGGTATTGGCCGAACGCATCATGGGCAGCCCCTGCTCGATGGCGCGCATCTGTGCCTGAGCCAGGTGCTGATACGGTCCTGAGCGCGTTCCGAACCACGCATCATTGGTGATTTGCAGAAGGAAATCAGCGCGCCCCGGCGCGGATAGGACATCCTGGGTGAACACAGCTTCGTAGCAGATCAACGGCAGCGCTTTACCCAATGGGCCTGCATCCAGCAGCGCCGCCCCCGACCCGGCGCTGAACCCATGTCCGGTGGTTGCAGCCATGCCATAGATCCCGAACCGCGCCATCACGTCGCCAAACGGAACATATTCGCCAAAAGGCGCCAGATGATGTTTGTCGTACAGCCCCTGCTGAGCCCCATCCACATCAAGGTAGATCATCGAGTTGTAGATACGCGGCCCGTCGCCTCGTTGAATTCCCAGAACAACCGGCGTGCCTTGCGCCGCCTCGGCGATGGCATCCAGATACGGCTGCGCGCTGCCCAGCCAGGCGGGAACCGAGGTTTCAGGCCAAACGATCAGGTCTGGCTGCGGTTCGGCGGCAGTAAACTCGATCTGACGTGCGAAGAAAAGAGGTGCAAACTCTGGATCCCATTTCTGATGTTGCAACGCATTGGGCTGAACCAAGCGAACGATATGTCCCGTTTCGACCACAGCGGGCCGCGTCCCTGCATAGCCCAAAGCCAATGCGACCGATGCCACACTGATGCCCAAGGGCACGAATACTCTGGAACGCAGCGCCAAAGCCGCCCCTAGTGGCAGAGTCGCCACCAAGGTCAGCGCCCCAAGCCCGTAAGGCCCAAAAAGTGACAGTAGCTGCGCAATAGGGGTCTCGACCCAGACCTGCGCCAGCCCGGCCCAGGGGAACCCGGTCAGAACATAACCCCGGGCACATTCCGCCAACGAGATTGCCAAGGCGAGAAACAACGCCTGTGAAACCCCGCGCGCGCCGGGCCTGCGAGCAACCCAGAATGCCAGCGCCCAGAACAGCGCCAAACCACCAGCCATGAAGACCAAAGCAAACGGAGCCATCCAAGCGTGACGATCGGCGTCCACCAGAAACGGCTCGACAATCCAGCTGAGTGCATGGGCGAAATACCCGGTCCCAAACGCCCAACCGATCCACGCCGCACGCGCACGTGTCTCGGTGCTCTGAAATATCGGTGCGACCAACACCAACGCCAATACAGAAGCCACCCAATACCCAAAGGGAGCCAGACCAAATGCAGCCAGCCCTCCCAACAAACCAGAAAGGACAAATCTAAGCCAAATGGGCCAAGCCCGTATCAGGTTCATGCAACGATATCCGGCAGCATGACACGCAGCCGTTTGATGCGCCGCGGATCCGCATCAATCACCTCAAATTCAGGCCCTTCCGGATGCAGAACAACCTCTCCTCGTGCTGGAACCCGTCCGGACAACATGAAGACCAACCCGCCAAGCGTGTCGATCTCTTCCTCATCGACATCCTCGTGGCTGGTTAGGGATCGCCCGATCTCGGCTTCGAAATCTTCAAGGGGTATCCGCGCCTGCACCACATAACATCCAGGTTTTTCCTGAACCCAAAGTTGGCTTTCATCCGCGTCATGTTCGTCCGCGATCTCACCAACAACCTGTTCGATCAGGTCTTCGATCGTCAGCAACCCGTCGACACCACCATATTCGTCGATCACCAATGCCATGTGGCGGCGCTCGGTTTGCATTTTGGTCATCAGCACACCGATCGGCATCGATGGCGGCACGAACAGCAATGTCCGCAACATCGACACCAGATCAAACTCAGTCGAGCCGCCGTTGAACCCGTGCGTCAAAGCGAAATCTTTCAGGTGGATAAAGCCCAAAGGCGTATCCAGCGTTCCTTCATATACAGGTATCCTGGACAGACCGCTATCCCGGAAAACCTGGGCCAGCTCATCTTTAGATATCGTCGACGGTACTGACACGATCTCGACCGTAGGAATCGCCACGTCCTCGACCCGCATCCGGCGCAGGTTAATCATGCCGCGAGGTTGAGCCGGATCGACCTCTTGCCCATTGACCTCAGAAGCCGAGTCTTCACTCTGCGTTGAGAACGCATCCACTATTCGAGAGAAAAGTCCTGGTCTCTCAGTGACATTTTCGTTGCCGTCCTTCGGTTGCGCGCCCTGCGCCGCCATAGAACTGCCGTCTGTTTCGCCCATTTTCCCATTCCAAATGATAAGCCGAAAGGCTCGCTCTAAGCATTATATGGGTCATCAATACCCAGTTTGCCAAGTATCTCCACCTCAACACCCTCCATCAGCGTGGCGTCGAGATCACGAATGTGATCATAACCCAGCAAATGCAACAGGCCGTGAACGATCAGATGTGTGACATGATCATCCATGTTTTTCCCTGCCTCCGCCGCCTCGCGAGCACAAGTATCATAAGAAATCGCGATATCGCCCAGAGCAATTTCCCCTGAGAAATCGGGTTCAGGGAGTATCGGAGTCTGCCCGGCGGAATCCGCAGCCAAATCTTCGGCTGGCCAGCTAAGCACATTGGTCGGTGACGCCTTTTCGCGGAATTCCGTGTTCAACTGGGCGATCCGTGCATCGTCGCATCCCAGCAGGCTAACCTCACACTGGTCCGCATCAAGATCGCAATGATCCAAAACCGCCCTTGTGGCGCGCTCTGCCAAAAATTCGAGCCCGTCCCAGCGCGGGTCTTCAACCGATAGTTCCAGGTTCATGCCACCATGTCCAAAATCCCGATACCGGGACCCAGAAGATCAACCCGTTTCACGGCCCGTATCGGCCTCATACGCTTCGATGATCGCGGCGACAAGTGGGTGCCGGACAACATCCTTGGAGGTGAAATAGTTGAAGCTGATATTTGGTATCGTGCTCAACAGCCGTTCTGCATCCGCCAATCCCGACTGAACTCCGCGCGGCAGGTCAACCTGTGACCGGTCGCCTGTTATGACCATGCGGCTGCCTTCGCCCAAACGGGTCAGGAACATTTTCATCTGCATGGTCGTGGCGTTCTGCGCCTCATCCAGCACAACGAAGGCGTTCGCGAGCGTACGGCCACGCATGAACGCCAGAGGTGCAATCTCGATGCGCTTTTCCTCGATCAGCTTGGCCAGTTGTTTCCCGGGCAAAAAATCATTCAGCGCATCATAGAGCGGCTGCATATAGGGATCGACCTTGTCCTTCATGTCGCCAGGTAGATATCCCAGCTTTTCGCCCGCTTCGACGGCGGGACGACTGAGGATGATGCGGTCGACATGCCCGCCGATAAACATCGATACGCCAACGGCCACGGCCAGATAGGTCTTACCTGTGCCCGCCGGACCTATGCCAAAGGCCAGCTCATTGTTGAACAAGGACTGAACATAGACCTTTTGGGCGTCAGTACGCGGCTCGACCAGCTTTTTGCGGGTTTTGATCTCAACCGAACCACCCTTGAACATCTCAAGCTGATCGCCATCCCGGCTGCCGGTTCCTGTCTCCGACCCGCCCATGCGAAGTTCGCGGTCTACATCCGCTGCTTCTACGTCACGACCACCTTCCAGGCGGGTATACAGCGCTTGCAGAACTTCGATCGCCTGTTTTTGGGATTCGTCGTCACCCATGACAACCAGTTGGTTGCCACGGCGCACGATCTGCACGGTCAGCTTCTGTTCGATTTCGGTCAGGTTGCGGTCATATTCGCCGCAAAGATCTATCAATAACCGATTGTCTGGAAATTCAACAAACGCTTCCCGCTGGGGCGTTTCATTTTGCGGTGGGTTCAGGGCACCAATGGCCAATCCGCTCTCCTGTCTGGGCGTTTCACCCCAAGCGTAGACAACATTTCTTGGTGGGCGCAAGCCAGAGATTCAAATTTTCCGTACAGAATGGTAAAACCGCCGATCAAGTTGGAGGCACCGCGAACGTTCCATACAGGCAAACCTAGAACTGATAGTTCAGGCCAAACCGCAAACCACGGTAACGGGGCGTCGATTTGGTCGTAAACCCGTTGTCAAATTCGACGGTTTCAGAATCGAACCGGACGTATTCATATTCCCCAGTGATCGACCAGTTCTCATTCAGTTTGTGCTCGGCGCCAATGCTGGCCGAGAACCCTTTTCGACTGTCTTTATCCTGAAAGGACTGGGTTGTTGCCCCGGATGTAATCGAACTGGTCGTGGTTATATCGCCATGCACGTAACCAACGGAAATAAAGTATAACACTCTGCCACTTGGGTTTGTCAGACCGTTCCGAAAGCGAATTGAGATGACATCCGAAATCTCTGAACCGCCATTGACGACCGAGGTTCCGATCTGCGTCGACACTTCATCGTCCAGAGATCCGAAATCATAGCCCAACTCGACCCCATAGACGTAGTCACGCCCGCCTTTTGCGGGCAGGAGACCGCGCCAACCGCCCCGAATACCACCGTAACTGCCGGTGAGGTCCAATTCGCCGACAGCAAACGTATCTGTAGGCGTCGTCAGGCCAAAGCGGTCCGAGCCGCTGGTCGAATAGCCGGCTGTCAAGCCCAGATAGAAGGCGCTAACATCGCTGCCATAACGTGCTGACGATATTACCGGCGGTTCAGATAAATCCGGATCCAGATTCCCTGCGGCAGCGGAATTGAGTACCAGAAACAACGCGGCCATTGCGGGAAGGGCAACCCTGATATTAGACCCTGCACTAAATCTCAAATTTTTCACTCGCACCCTCCGTCATCCCGATCCGACACCAGGATCAGCACTGATATGCCGTTTCAGGAGGCGTTAGCCTAGGCCCCGAAAAAACCTGACTTTTCTCGGAACATAATTCCAAGTGATAAATCAAGGGTAAATCTTGGAAACAAATACCAGCGATGGTATCCGCATCACAGATAAAGGACGGGTCAGAGCAACTGCCCCGCCAGAGAATTCGCACCTGATCCGATGATCAAAACGTCCCGCAACGCGCCGATTTCCACATCCGCATCAGAGACGTGAACCGAATGAAGATATTCAGATTTTCCCACCATCTGTCCCGGCAACCGGCCGGTTTTTTCGAACAGAACGCGGACTTTGCGTCCAACCATGGCATCCTGAATTTCGCGTTGATGACGCGTGATCAATCCCTGCAGCCGCTGTAGGCGGTCATCCGCCACCCCAGGATCAACCTGAGACCGCTCGGCTGCGGGCGTTCCCGGGCGCGTCGAATACTTGAACGAATAGGCATAGCCGTATTTGACTTGCTCGACCAAATCCATGGTGGCCTGAAAATCTTCGTCGGTTTCTTCAGGGAACCCAACGATGAAATCACCAGACATGACAATATCCGGACGCGCAGCGCGGATACGCTCAATCAGACGCAAATAGCTTTCGGCTGTGTGACTGCGGTTCATCCGCTTCAGAATGCGATCCGAACCCGACTGGACCGGTAAATGAAGATAGGGCATCAGTTTTTCGCAGGTGCCGTGCGCCTCGATCAGGTCGTCGGCCATGTCGTTCGGGTGCGACGTGGTAAAGCGGATGCGCTCTAGCCCGTCGACCTTGTTCAACTCCCAAATCAGTCCCGCCAGCGTCATGTCGCCGTTCGGCCCAGCCCCGTGATAGGCGTTGACGTTCTGACCCAGCAGAGTGATCTCGCGCACGCCACGTTCGACCAGATCCTGTGCCTCGCGGATGATACGGTCCACCGGACGGCTGACTTCGGCGCCTCGGGTATAGGGCACGACACAAAAGGCACAGAATTTATCGCAGCCTTCCTGAACGGTCAGAAAAGCGGTGGGGCCACGTTTGGCTTTGGGACGATTCTTGAGCTTTTCGAACTTGTCCTCTTCGGGGAAATCCGTGTCCAGTGCCTTGGCGCCTTCGCGCGTCTTGGCTTCCATCTCAGGCAGACGGTGATAGCTTTGCGGGCCAACCACCAGATCGACCAGGGGCTGACGGCGCATGATTTCTTCGCCCTCGGCCTGCGCGACGCAGCCCGCGACCCCGATCTTGAGATCGGGTTTTTCGGCTTTCAACCCTTTGAAACGCCCCAGCTCGGAATAGACCTTTTCGGCTGCTTTTTCCCGGATGTGACAGGTGTTCAGCAGAATCATATCCGCGTCATCCGGGCTCTGGGTTTCGACATAGCCCTGCCCCCCCAGGGTCTCGGCCATACGCTCGCTGTCATAGACGTTCATCTGGCAACCATAGGTCTTGATGTACAGCTTTTTGGGTTCTGACATGGGGTTGGGCCTTTGCGTTCGCGGGATCGGCGTCATCTATACCCAACGAACGCCGCTTGCAATGCCAGCGCGATTACCCGATTTTGACCGAAAACTCCAGTTGGACGGGGCCGGACAGGCAATGCAGTACGACAGTCTCACTTCTTTCATTCAATCCGGCAAGGCCGCGTTGGCCAAAGGTCCGGTTGCGATGATCTTCGCCGAAGACGATGTCGAGATCGACGGCACCATCCGGCACCATCTGAACCTTGGCTTCAAGTCACTGATCGTGTTTATGCCCGAAGCCTTTACGCTGGATCCTGAACTGACCGAGCGTATCCACAGAGTGACACTGACCTGCGCACCAAGAACCGTCGTCTTTGACACGGTTAATCAGGTCATCCGGGCCGCCCCGGATCTTTGGATGTACTACTGCTATAATGCCGAATACCTGTTCTTTCCTTTCTGTGAAACGCGCACGATCGGAGAGTTGCTGGCTTTTCACACCGAAGAACGCCGCAACGCCATGTTGACCCATGTGATCGACCTCTATGCCGATGACCTTGGCGCCTTTCCAAACGGGGTTGCCCCGGATCAGTCCATGCTGGACCGCACCGGGTATTACGCACATGCCCGACACAATGCTGAAGGACACCCGCTGGAAAGACAGCTGGACATATCCGGCGGTTTGCGCTGGCGGTTCGAAGATCACATCCCCTATGAACGCCGCCGCATCGACAGAATCGGGTTGTTCAAATCGCGAGATGATCTGTTGTTACTGCCCGACCACACGTTCAATGAGCCCGAGTACAACACCTATTCCTGCCCCTGGCACCACAATCTGACGGCTGCGATCTGCTCCTTCCGCGCAGCCAAAGCGCTTAAAAGCAACGCGGGGTCGACCTTCGACATCCCCAGTTTCCGCTGGCGCAACTCGGCTCGGTTCCAGTGGTCATCCCAGCAGCTGTTGGAACTGGGGCTCATCGAATCGGGGCAGTGGTTCTAGGCAGCTCAGCGTCGCAGCAGAACCGGGAACCAATCTTCCCGCAAACGCTGCCCGGGCTGCATGTCGTGGCCCGGAAACGGAGGCGAAGTGCGCCCCGGACGTTCCACATATCGCGCATCCTCCCCAACCAACCGCAAGGAAAAAGCACGGCGGCGGCTGTCAGACTGGTTTCCACGCGCGCCATGCAGCGTACGGTAGTTGAAGGCAACCGCGTCACCGGGTTCCATTTCGAATTCAACCACCCTCATACCTTCGGCATCGGGGTCGGGAATGGGGATGTACTGGCCTTCATCCGCGAAAAACCCTTCTTCCGAGACCCAACGCGTGGGCAGAACCTCTTTCTCCCATCTATGTGAACCTGCCACACAACGAAGGGTGGCCTGTGTCACCGGGTCCAATGGCGACCAGAAACTGATCGTCTGACTGCCCTCGACGAAATAGTATGGCCCATCCTGGTGCCACGGCGTTGCCATCGACGTGCCTGGTTCTTTCACCAGAACATGGTCATGGAACATTTGTACGGTTTGCGACTGCATCAGATCCGCTGCGACCTCGGCTGCCGGTGAATTGTGGATCACGTTCTGGAACTGTTCGATACGCGACCAGTTGCAGTAATCATCAAAGAACAGACCGGTTTCGCCCTGTTTTTGGTTGTCCGACGCATATGGTCCGGGTTCAGCCATATTGGCCGCGATGCCGTCACGCAGCGTATCCACGTAGTCGGCGAACAAATCTTTGATCAGAACCACGCCGTCCTGTTGGTATGTGTCAATCATCTCTTGCGTAACCAGGGGGTGTGCCATCTGCGCCTCCGTTCGAATTTAACCTGAATTTGCTCATGAAATTTTCATCTATTCAAATAATATATTTGAAATGTATAGTTAACTTTATGTTATACGTTACCCTACGCCAATATGAATATGTCTGCGCCATCGGACGGCATGGCAGCCTGTCTGCTGCAGCGTTGCATCTAAACGTTTCGCAACCAGCCCTGTCGAATGCGTTGACCCGGGTCGAAGACCAGTTGGGCTATCCGCTGTTTATCCGAAAGCGCGGAGCGGCCATGGCGCTGACACCGCAGGGACGCAGCTTTATTGAAAACGCCGAGGCCCTGCTAACACGTGCCGCACGTTTGGAAAATTCTGGTACAGACAGGACCGCAACCACGCGCCTGCGTCTGGGCTGTTTCGACGACCTCGCGCCTTTCCTGCTGGCAAAGGCTCTGCATAGCCTGCGACAGAACATGCCCGAAGTTGATATCACGTATCGCGTAGACGAATTTCAGGGCCTAATTTCCGGCCTCGTCAATGGTGAGATCGACCTTGCCTTGACTTATGGTCTGACACTGGATGCGGCTTTTTCCACCACCACCTTGTTCACCAATCGACCAATCGCGGTTATGACAAAAGGCCACCCCTTGGCCAATCGGGCGCAGGTATCATTGCAGGATGTCGTGGCCTACCCCCTGATCCTGTCGAACGAGGGACTATCTGCGCAGCATTTCCTGAGTCTCTTCCGTCAACTTGGGCAGAACCCCAATGTCGCACATCGGGCCGCGTCGCCCGAGATCCAACGCAGCCTCGCGGCGCATGGCGAAGGCGTTGCCATCAGCTATGCCAACATTCCTGCCAAGACCAGCTATGACGGGATGCCGTTGGTCAGCATACCTGTGTCAGATGAAATCGCAGCAGAACCCGTTGTTGTGGCACGGCATGGAACAGGCCCTATGGATCCGCATAGCGAAAAGGCACAGCACATCCTGACCGGACTGATGACGTAAATTTACTTTTTACGCAGACGGATCACAACGTCGACTGACGCGATCTCAACCCCTTCAGGCGCGTCGGGCAGTCGCTGGATGACCAGCTGTTCGGACGGAGCATCGCTGAGCCGGCCCTCATCTTCCCAATAGAAATGCGGATGATCATGCGTGTTGGTGTCGAAATAGCTTTTCGATCCGTCAACGGTAATTTCTTGCAGAACCCCGGCATCGCAAAAGGCGCGCAACGTGTTGTAAACCGTCGCCAGAGAAACAGCATCTCCGTTCTGTTTGGCCGATTCAAACAGGCTTTCGGCGGTGACGTGGCGATGGCGGCCATCACCGACCAGCAGCTCTGCCAATGCTACGCGCTGACGCGTCGGACGCAATCCGGCGTGAACCAACCAACCTGTGGCTATGCTCTGGCAATCTGCTGTCATCAGTCCAATACCAATTTGTTGCTGAGGTATATATAAGTGCTGTAGTCAGGTAATTTCAAATGAATTTCATTCGCAGAGAATAATGTAAACACAACATGATGTAGGCCACTGCTCTTGCAGGACCTTGCATACGGGTGCTAGACGAGACCAAATTAGATGGAAAGACCCCTGGCAGGAGAGGCGCAGAATGGCCCAATTCCCAAGCAGCTTTGACAAGGACGATCTGCTGAAATGCGCCCGCGGCGAACTATTCGGCCCCGGGAACGCACAGTTGCCCGCCCCGCCGATGTTGATGATGGATCGGATCACCGAGATTTCGGCCGATGGTGGCGCCCATGGCAAAGGTCATATTCTCGCTGAATTCGACATTACGCCCGACCTTTGGTTCTTTGATTGCCATTTCCCCGGCAACCCGATCATGCCCGGCTGCTTGGGCCTGGACGGTTTGTGGCAGCTGACCGGATTCAACCTGGGCTGGCGCGGCTGGCAAGGGCGCGGCATGGCCGTTGGAGTGGGCGAGGTCAAGCTGACAGGTATGGTACGCCCGGACCGCAAGATGCTGACCTATAAAATCGACTTCAAGAAAGCGATCCAGACCCGCCGCCTGACTATGGGTGTCGCAGATGGTATCGTCGAAGCCGACGGTGAGATGATTTACGATGTCAAGGACATGAAAGTAGTTCTGTCCGAAGCCTGAGCCTGACCGGCCCCAAATAAGGAGCACGCACATGCGTCGAGTAGTTGTCACCGGCTTGGGAGTTGTCTCTTCCATCGGGAACAATGCCGAAGAGGTTCTGACCTCACTCAAGGCCGGCAAGTCCGGCATCGTGGCCAATGACCAGATGGTCGAACATGGCTTTCGCAGCCAGATCGCCGGGTCGCTCAAAATCGACGTTAGCGAACATGTGGACAAGCGCACCCTGCGCTTTATGGGTCCCGGAGCGGCCTATGCGCATATCGCGATGAGCCAGGCGATTGCCGATTCAGGATTGACCGAAGACCAGGTTGCCAACCCACGTACCGGCCTTGTCGCCGGATCGGGCGGACCGTCGACCAGCGCCATGCTGACTGCGCATCAGACCGTTCTGAAAAACGGCGCGACCAAGCGGATCGGCCCGTTTGCAGTTCCTAAATGCATGTGCTCAACCATTTCGGCCAACCTTGCGACCGCCTTCAAGATCAAGGGCATCAATTACTCGATCACTTCGGCCTGTTCGACCTCGTTGCATTGCATCGGCAATGCCGCAGAGCAGATCATGATGGGCAAACAAGATATAATGTTCGCGGGCGGCGGGGAAGAGCTGGACTGGACCTTGTCCTGTCTGTTCGATGCAATGGGTGCCATGTCGTCGAAATACAACGATACGCCCGAAAAAGCTTCTCGTGCATTCGACCAAGACCGCGACGGGTTCGTGATATCCGGCGGAGGCGGTATTGTCGTGCTGGAAGATCTGGAACACGCATTGGCACGCGGCGCCAAAATCTATGCTGAAGTGACGGGTTTTGCAGCAACCTCCGACGGTCACGACATGGTAGCCCCCTCTGGCGAAGGTGGCGAACGCGCCATGCGTCTGGCGCTGGACACCCTGCCCGAAGGCCGCAAGGTCGACTACATCAATGCCCATGGCACCTCGACCCCGGTCGGAGATGTCGGCGAAGTCGAAGCTGTGCGCCGTATTTTTGGCGAGGGAAGCGTGCCGCCGATTTCCTCGACCAAGTCGATGACAGGTCACGCACAAGGTGCGGCTGGCGCGCTGGAGGCTATTTTCTGCCTTTTGATGCTGGAACATGATTTTATAACGCCGTCGATCAACGTCGACACGCTTGCCGAGGGCATCCAGCCCGGAGAAATTGCAACTCAGCTAGTTGAAAATGCAGGTTTGGACAGCGTCATGACCAACAGCTTCGGCTTTGGTGGGACGAACGGGTCCATGGTTCTTTCAAAGTATAACGGGTGAATGGAATGTCAGATCTAATGAAAGGCAAACGCGGCCTCGTTATGGGCGTGGCGAATGACCGTTCGATCGCATGGGGCATCGCAAAGGCCATGCACGAAGCGGGCGCTGAATTGGCATTCACCTATCAGGGCGAGGCATTCGGAAAGCGGCTGGAACCGCTGGCGCAGAGCCTTGGCAGCGATTTCATGGTCGATGCGGACGTCACCGATGACGAGTCGTTAGATCGCGCTTTTGACGAGCTTGCCCAGCGCTGGCCCACCATAGATTTTGTTGTCCACGCCGTCGCCTATTCTGACAAATCCGAGCTCACAGGCCGGTTCCTGGACACCAGCCGGGCGAATTTCAAGAATTCGATGGATATTTCGGCCTATTCGCTGATCGAAGTGGCCCGCCGCGCCTATCCGATGATGAAAGAAAACGGCGGTACGATCCTGACGCTGACCTATCAGGGGTCTAACCGGGTTGTGCCCAACTACAACGTAATGGGTGTGGCCAAAGCTGCGCTGGAATCAGCGACCCGTTATCTGGCCAACGATCTTGGACCTGACGGAATCCGGGTGAACGCAATCTCTCCGGGTCCGATGAAAACACTGGCCGGTGCGGCCATCGGTGGGGCCCGCAAGACCTTCAAGTTCTGCGACCAGAACGCTCCAATGCGCAGCAATGCCACGCTTGAGGCTGTCGGCGGCACCGCGGTTTATCTGGCTTCGGATGCGGGGGCATGCACCTCGGGCGAAGTTATTCGTGTTGATGGTGGCTTCCACGTTCTGGGAATGCCTCAACCGGACCATATGTGACCATTTCTTTCCCTGTCAGTGCCAAGATTTGACCATCTTTCGCAGGCAGGGATAGTTGCATGAACAAAGCAGAGCAAATCATCGCCAGCAGCAAGCGGGTTTCCCGCCGAAAACCGGGTTTTCTGGGGTTTAGGGGCCGCGTCGCCTTGATGACCCTAACAATGCTGCTGATGCTGTTTGTATTCTTCACTCAGCCGCATGTACGCGAGATCTTTGCATCATGGACCAGCCTGTTTTCAGGCTGATCCAGATCACGAAACTCAATTCACCGAAACCACTTCGATTTCGAAAATCAGGTCCCTTCCGGCCAGAGGATGGTTCGCGTCCAGCGTGACGGTCACCTCATCAGCCTCGACAACAGTTACCGGCAATGCGTGCCCTTCGGGCGTTTGCATCTGTAACTGGGTGCCGGGTTCAAGCGGGATGTCGTCCGGAATACCTTCGCGTGGAATGCTCTGGCGCATTTCGGGATTGATCGGCCCATAAGCATCAACGCAGGCGATCTCGACACGTTTTTTGTCCCCGGCCACCAGACCAGGCATAGCACTGTCCAATCCGGGAATGATCTGCCCGGACCCCACCTCGAATTCCAGCGGATCGCGCCCTTGTGAACTGTCAAAGACATTCCCGTCCTGCAACGTACCGGTATAGTGGATGCGAACTGTGTCGCCCTGTTTTATCGCTGTCATTTTGGCCTCCGGCCGATAAAAAATTGAGCGGTCAAACCTAGGCAATGAAGCAACATTGTAAACCCTTAGCACTTTTGCAAACCTGCACCGAATGAACGGAGGGGAATTGATGCCGATCACAACCTGCATTTTTGATGCATACGGCACGTTGTTCGATGTGGCCGCCGCTGCAAGGCAAGCCGCATCGGAACCTGGCAATGAGGCGCTGCAGCAGAAATGGCCGGAACTGGCCAATCACTGGCGCCTGAAACAGTTGCAATACACCTGGCTGCGTGCGGTGGCCGATGCACATGCAGATTTCTGGGACGTCACCCAGGACGGTCTGGATTGGGCACTAGAGGCAACGGGGCTGGACCAGCACCCTGCCCTACGCCAGCGCCTGCTTGATCTCTACTGGGAATTACAGGCCTATCCCGAGGTTCCCGAAATGCTGGCCACCCTTAAGGCCGGCGGGATGCAGACTGCGATCTTGTCGAACGGATCACCGCCGATGCTGGATGGTGCGGTTCAATCCGCAGGGATAAGCGGCGTTCTCGATGATGTTCTGTCGGTCGAAAGCGTCGGCGTCTTCAAACCGCATGCCAAGGTTTACGATCTGGTCGCGCAGAGGTTCGGCTGCGAGCGCGACGAAGTCTTGTTCGTCAGCTCAAATGGCTGGGACGCGGCGGGGGCCAGTGGCTATGGTTTCGTCACCGCCTGGGTCAACCGTGCGAACGAACCAATGGATCGGTTGCCATGGCAGCCAACGCATGTACTGTCCGACCTGACATCCATTCCGGAACTTGCAGGACTCTGATGCCCTTTTTTTCGACCAACGACGGCAAACGCCTCTATTTCGAAGACACCGGCAGCGGCAGGCCGGTCCTGTGTCTGGCTGGCCTTACCCGAAACAGCCGGGATTTCTCATTTCTTGCCCCGCACATGACCGATTGGCGGATGATCGCGATGGATTATCGCGGGCGCGGGCAATCCGAGCATGACTCGGATCACGGGAACTATAGCCTGTTACGCGAATCTCAAGACGTGATCGATCTGCTGGATCATCTTGACCTGGATCAAGTGACCGTGATTGGGACCTCACGTGGAGGCCTGATCGCGATGACCTTGGCCACCACCAACCCAAAGCGGCTGGCGGCTGTTGTGCTCAATGATGTTGGTCCGGTCTTTAATCCATCGGGCATCGCCAAAATAATGGAATATGTCGGCAAGCAACCGGTCTCGAAAACCTATGACGAGGCCGCGCAGGCGCTTCAGCACATGATGGGCCCGCAGTTTCCAGGGATTTCACTGAAAAGATGGCGGCAGATGGCTGAATTTCAAAATCAGGAAACGACAGAAGGTTTGACCCTGCGCTATGACCCGGCCCTGCGCACAGCGCTGCTGGAACAGGCCGCAGCCGGGGCAATCCCGGATATGTGGATTTTCTTCGAGGCCCTGCAAGACATCCCAACGGGTGTCATTCGCGGTGAAAATTCCGATCTTCTGAGCGCGCAGACATTGGCCGAGATGCAGAACCGGCACCCGGGGTTGATCTCGGCTACCGTGCCCGATCGCGGACACGTGCCGTTTCTGGACGAACCTCAATCATTGGGCGTTATTCGCAAAGTACTGGACGCGGCATGAGCACACTTGAAATGATCGAAGCCGCAGCCCTGCGTCTGCAAGGGCACGTCAGAGAAACACCAATCCTGACCTCTCCGTTTTTGGATGAAATCGCGGGTCGCCGCGTGTTGGTAAAACCGGAATGCCTGCAGCACACCGGCAGTTTCAAGTTTCGCGGGGCGTGGTCGGCCATTTCGGGCCTCAGTGAAGCAGACCGAAAGAAAGGTGTGATCGCCTATTCCTCGGGCAATCATGCTCAGGGCGTGGCTTATGCCGCCGCACAGCATGGTATTTCGGCTGTTATCATCATGCCCTCGGATGCCCCAAAGCTCAAAATCGACAACACGCGCGCTCTGGGGGCCGAGGTGGTTCTGTATGACCGCTCCAATGAAAGCCGCGAAGAAATCGGGGAGGCCGTGGCGGCCAAGCGTGGCCTGACCCTGATCCGCCCCTATGATGAACCGCTGGTGATAGCCGGACAAGGCACAACCGGGCTGGAAATCGCGCGCCAGGCGGCTGTGCTGGGCGTCGAACAGGCTGATGTGCTGGTCTGTTGCGGCGGCGGGGGGCTGACCTCGGGTATTGCGCTTGCGCTCGAGGGGCACGCACCCGGTCTGCGCGCCCGCCCCTGCGAGCCCGAAGGGTTTGACGACGTCAAACGCTCGTTGGCGCTGGGACGAATACAGAACAACGCGGCCACATCTGGCAATATCTGCGACGCCATTCTGACCCCGCAACCCGGCGACATCACCTTTCCGATCCTGCAACGGCTGTGCGGTCCCGGCCTGTCTGTGACCGAAGAAGAGGCGATGCGCGCCATGGCTTTGGCCTTTCTGCGCCTGAAGATCGTGCTGGAACCGGGCGGTGCGGTTTCCCTGGCCGCAGCGTTGTTTCGCAGGTCCGAAATTCAAGGAGACGCCGTTATCATTGTCGCATCGGGTGGCAATGCGGACCCGGACGTCTTTGCCAAAGCTATGGAGTTCCTGACCTGACAACCGCCGTCGGTTCCGGCAGCGTGTCAGTTCAGCATGCAAAGACAGAGGATTTTTATGCAGATAGCTGACCTTGGGGATGTACAGCTTCATTACCGGATCGACGGCGACCCACAAGGCGCGCCGATCGTGTTCGCGAACTCGCTGGGCACTGATCTGCGCCTGTGGGACGCGATGCTGCCATACCTGCCTGACGGGCTGCGAGTCATTCGATACGACAAACGCGGGCATGGCCTGTCCTCGGCGCCTCAGGCGCCCTATTCGATGGGGGCGCTGATCCGCGATGCCGAAGGCCTTCTGGATCACCTAAAGGTCCGAGATTGCGTTTTTGTCGGTCTGTCCATCGGCGGGATGATCGCGCAGGGTCTGGCCGTCAAACGCCTGGATTTGATTCGCGGGCTGGTTCTGTCAAATACAGCGGCCAAAATAGCCACCCCGGCGATTTGGGCGGACCGTATAGAAGCCGTCCGGATCGGCGGCATCGAAATGTTAGCCGACTCAACTATGGAGCGCTGGTTCTCGCGGGCTTTCCACGCGTCGCCCCAGCACCTGCTATGGCGCAACATGATGGTGCGGCAACCTGTTGAAGGTTATCTGGGATGTTGCGCCGCCATTTCCGGAACCGATTTTTACACGCCGACAAGTGGCCTGCGTTTGCCGACTTTGGGCATTGCGGGCAGCGAGGATGGCTCTACCCCGCCGGATCTAGTAAAAGAAACCATTGATCTTATTCCCGGTGCCCGTTTCGAATTGATACGCAAAGCGGGCCATCTGCCCTGCGTCGAACAACCCATTGAATACGCGGCGCTACTAAAAGACTTTTTGACTGGCATCGGTCATATCTGAAGGAGCATTGCTTTGGCGGATTTTCTGTTGGTCCATGGCTCATGCCATGGTGCCTGGTGTTGGAGAGATTTGATCCCAGCACTTGAAACACGCGGCCATTCGGTCCGCGCAATTGATATGCCCAGCCACGGATCTGACCCGACGTCGATCGACCAGGTGACCCTGGACAGTTGCCGGAACGCCGTTCTGGCTGCGAGCAGATCGGATACGATCATCGTCGGCCATTCTTGGGGGGGATACCCCATTAGTGCCGCCGCCGAATTGAGACCGTATGCGATGCGCGGACTTGTTTTCCTGTCCGCCTACGTCCCCGAGAACGGATTGTCGATGGTCGAGATGCGCCGGAAATCACCGCGGCAAACAATAGTTGATGCCGTCGAAAAATCGACTGACGGGCTGTCCTATACGGTCAAACCCGATAGCGTGAAGGCCTTGTTTTACCACGACTGCCCGGAAGAGGTCCTGCTTTATGCGCTGGCTCGGCTTTGCCCGCAGGCGATTGCACCTCAGGAGGCACGGCTTACCCTGACAGAACATTTTCAGGATATGCCCAAAGCATATATCCGAACACTCGACGACCATACCATCCCGCCTGAATACCAGCACATCATGAGCCTCAGCATGCCCGAGGGAATGCGCCATTCCATCCAAAGCTCTCATTCGCCATTCTTTTCGCACCCTGAAGAACTGGCTGATCTATTGGACGACATCGCGCAGGGCTTTGATACTCTTGACTGATCTGCGAAATCTTGCGGCTTTCCTCTGAACCTGACCCCCGATAGGGTGCCCGAAACTTTCTTTGTCGGTTCCCATGCGCTTACCTTTCCTGTTTGTTCTTGCCACTGTCATGATTGATGCAATGGGGATTGGCCTTGTGCTGCCCATTATGCCCGAGCTCATTATTGATGTTCAGGGTGGTACGCTGGCCAGCGCGGCGATCTGGGGCGGCGTCCTAAGCACCGCTTTTGCAGCGATGCAATTTATCTTTGGACCGATCCTGGGCAACCTGTCTGACGCTTTCGGGCGCAGGGGGGTATTGTTGGTATCTCTGTTTGTTATGTCGTTGGACTATGTGGTCATGGCGCTTGCTGGCAGTATCTGGCTATTACTTGCCGGTCGGATCGTCGGCGGGATCACAGCCGCAACTCATTCCACCGCCGCGGCGTTCATGGCGGATGTGTCGAAACCCCACGAAAAAGCTGCGAATTTCGGTCTGTTAGGGGCGGCATTCGGGGTTGGCTTTGTCCTGGGTCCGGTCATCGGCGGATTGCTGAGCGAATATGGAACCCGTGCGCCCTTCTGGGCTGCCGCAGCGCTTTCGGCCATAACATTCGGCGTCGGTTTGATGGTGATGCCTGAAACGGTGACCGATAAGAACCGGCGCCCGTTCAGCCTGCGCCGCGCTAACCCCTTGAATTCATTGCGTGCCATCGCGGCGCTGCCGGGGATCCGTCCGATGTTGTGGGTCTATTTCCTCTATTCAGTCTCAATCTACGTCTATCCGGCCATTTGGGCCTATTTCACCGCCGAGCGTTTTGGATGGTCACCCCAGATGATTGGTGTGTCGCTGGGTCTTTATGGAATTGGAATGGCCGCGGTTCAGGGCGGATTGATACGCCCCGCCACACGTTTTCTCGGCGAACGCGTAACAATCCTTCTCGGGATGGTGTTCGAGATTGTCAGCTTTCTGCTTCTGGCTTTTCTGACTAATGGAATAATCGCGCTGATGCTGATCCCGATCACGGCTATCGGCGCAGTAGCAACCCCGGCAATCCAGGCTCTGGCCTCGCGCGCAACACCAGATTCGCAACAAGGAGAGCTTCAGGGCGTGCTAACTTCACTGCACGCGCTTTCCATGGTGATTTCCCCTCTGGTCATGAGCAGCGTATTTGCCTGGTTCGCAAAGCCCGGCACCGCCATCTATTTTCCCGGCGCGCCGTTTCTTCTGGCCATGTGCCTTATGATTGTCGGCCTTATCCTCTTTTACAGATCTCGCCCCATTTCTGCATAACAACGACATGACGATGACGGTTTCGGCCTTGCAGGTCATTCCGAACCGCGCCACCGTGATTAAAACCGAATACGAGGACATCATGCAATCCATCAAGGCGGCCGTATGTCGGGCATTCGACAAACCCCTGGTCATAGAAGACGTGCTGATCGCCCCGCCCGCCGCCGGCGAAGTCGAGGTCACCCTGGATGCGGTTGCGATCTGCCATTCCGACATTTCTTTCGCCAGCGGCGCCTGGGGTGGATTCCTGCCCGCTGTTTATGGCCATGAGGCCGCGGGTGTGATCACCGCAACGGGCGGCATGACCGAAGGGTTCGAGGTTGGCGATTCCGTCGTGGTGACGCTGATCCGTGCATGCGGTTCCTGCCCCTCCTGCGCGGGTGGCAAGCCAACCTTATGTGAAACACCCCACGACACTGTAAAAGGTCCGTTGCGCACCGCTGACGGGGGCCCGCTGGAGCAAGCAATGGCGTGCGGGGCTTTTGCCGAAAAAGTCGTGGTCAGCCACCGGCAGATCGTGAGAATTCCCGAGGCCCTGCCAAAGGATGTGGCCAGTCTGCTGTCTTGCGGGGTAATCACCGGTGTGGGCGCTGCCGTGAATGCCGCCGGTCTGCGCCCGGGTCAGGATGTCGTCGTGATCGGGGCCGGAGGCGTTGGCCTGAACGCCATACAAGGCGCACGGATTGCGGGTGCCCGGCGTATCGTTGCGGTCGACATGACCGAGGACAAACTGGCCATTGCAAAGGAATTTGGTGCAACCCACGGCGTTCTGGCCACTTTGGACGCACCATGGAAGGCAGCTTACCGCGCACTTGGCGGTCGAGGGGCCGATGCCGTGCTGATCACAGTCGGTGCAATCCCGGCCTATGACCAGGCCGCTCGCTATCTTGGCCGAGGCGGTAAGGCCATCATGATCGGGATGCCCCATTCCGGCGACATGGCAAGCTATGAACCTGTTGTCCTGGCCGCACTTGGTCAGGGGCTGATCGGGTCAAAGATGGGGGATGTGGTGATCCAACGTGATATTCCCTGGATGATCGACCTGTATGAACAGGGGCGGCTGAGGCTGGATGAACTGATCTCGGGCCGCTGGTCCTTGTCGCAAATCAACGAGGCGATTGCGGATACCAAAACCGGATCGGCCAAACGAAACGTCATCATGTTTGACAGGGCCTAAGCAGCCCCGGCTGGAGTATATCCTATGAAACTGCAGGATCTCGATATCATTGTCACGGCCCCCCCTGCTCCGGGTTGGGGTGGCCGGTACTGGATACTGGTAAAGGTTACCACCGACACAGGCGTCACCGGTTGGGGCGAATGCTATGCTTCATCCATTGGACCTGAAGCTATGTGTCACGTAATCCGGGATGTCTTTGAACGGCATATGCTCGGCGAGAACCCCGAGAGCATCGAGCTTATGTTCCGCCGCGTCTATTCCAGCGGATTTACCCAGCGCCCCGACCTGACCGTAATGGGTGCGTTTTCAGGGCTAGAAATCGCGTGTTGGGACATTCTGGGTAAAGATCGCGACCGTCCGGTTTATGCGCTTTTGGGTGGGCTGGTTAATCAACGCATCCGGGCCTACACCTACCTTTACCCCCTGCCCCGGCATGACCTGGCCGACTTTTGGACTTCGCCCGACCAGGCCGCGGAATGTGCAGCTGAAATGGTGAGCCGCGGCTTCACGGCAGTAAAATTTGATCCCGCTGGTCCCTACACGATCCGTGGCGGGCATATGCCTGCTATGTCCGACATCTCGATGTCAGTTGCCTTTTGCAAAGCGATCCGTGAAGCGGTCGGCGACAGGGCCGACCTGTTGTTTGGCACCCACGGTCAGTTCAACACCGCAGGCGCAATCCGGCTGGGTCAGGCGCTGGAACCCTATTCACCGCTTTGGTTCGAAGAACCTACCCCACCTGACATGATCGAAGACATGGCCCGCGTCGCTCGCAACGTGCGAATACCCGTGGCAACCGGGGAACGCATGACCACCAAAGCCGAATTCGGTGCAGTTTTGCGCGCAGGTGCAGCAGAAATCCTGCAACCCGCCCTTGGGCGTGCAGGTGGGATATGGGAGATGAAGAAAGTCGCAGCCATGGCCGAGATATTCAACGCCCAGATGGCTCCGCATCTCTATGCTGGTCCAGTTGAATGGGCCGCCAACATCCATCTGGCAGCCTCAATCCCAAATCTGCTGTTGCTGGAAACCATTGATACGCCGTATCACGACGCTTTGATCAAAGGTTCACTGCGCGTTGAAAATGGCTTTGTCGTGGCACCGAATGCGCCAGGGTTGGGGATCGAAGTGGACGAAGATCTGGCCCGCTCACACCCCTATACCGGCGATGGGTTGCACCTTCAGATGCAGGAAGAACCTTGCGACTATGCCAACGGCAACGCCTTTCAGGGCGGTGCCCCTGCTGCAAAGGGGTGACAAGTACTGAAATTCTGAGTCATATTGCGCCAAAGCCAAGTTTGGAACCTATACGCGCGTGACAGTTCAAGACCACGAAACACTGAATACGGACGAAACTCCGCCCGGCATGCAGGAAAGTGCAGCACGTGCCGCCGCGTACCTGAAGACGCTGGCGCATGAAGGCCGCCTGATGATTTTGTGCCATCTGGGTGATGGCGAGAAATCGGTTGGTGAGCTGGAAAAACTGCTGCAAATCCGGCAGGCCGCAGTCAGTCAGATGTTGGCACGCCTACGAGAAGAACAGCTGGTGTCGACACGGCGCGATGGCAAAACCATCTACTATTCCCTGCAGGACGGAAATACAGAGAAAGTCATCCAGTTGCTATACGACCTGTTCTGCAAACCTGAAGCCAACCCCTAGTTCGAAACATAGCCGGCGATCACCTGCATCAGCTTGAAAGCGGTTGCTGCATCGTTTTCGACCACGGCCAGGAATTCTTCCTCACCGATACGCAGACAAGACAGGTCGGTTTCCGCAATCATGCTCAGGGCGCGGGGTTCCTTTCGGATCAACCCCAACTCTCCGACCAATGCGCCGGAGCCAACCGTTGCGATCAGTTGATCGGGACCTTCTGATTGCGGCAAATACAGGCCTGCCTCGCCTTCCAAAACGACATAGGCCCCATCGGTGGGCTGGTCATCTTTCAGGAACACCACCTCTCCCGGTTGGGCCTGGAACCAGCGCGCACCAAATGCCAGAAGGCGCAGCTGTCTGCGGTCAAGACCGGAAAACAGCGGCGTCTGTTCCAGCGCACGAAGCTTGCGCGCCAAATCGGCTGATGCTGCGCTATCTTCTTCCACGTCGGCGGGTCCTTCGTCTGAAACCACACGACCTTGCCTTATTTCTATGAACATGTCGAATACGTCAGGGTTTTCGTACTGATCGTTCAGATAAATCACCGTCGCATTTGGCAATAGGGCGCGCAGGTTCTTATAGACCGCAATCTGAGTTTCCATGTCATAGCTTGCCAAGGCATTATCAAGGATCAGAATGTCGGGTTTCTTGATCGTAGCCCGCGTAAAGGCCAAAGGTTCGGCGAAAACCGCAGGCAGGTTCTGCCCGCCCAGCGAGACCGGTACATCGTAAATCAGCTCGACCACCAAAGGTCGGGCTCCGTTTTCAGAAAGGACATCAACGATCAGCTTACGGACCTCATCTGATCGCGCGCCGCCGATCTGGCTGACCTTACCGAACAAAGCGTTCTCCATCACGGTCAGACCGGGGGCAAACTCGGTTTCCTTCAGCGGCACGAAGACATCATTCAGATGTTGCAGCAGTTTTTCGGAGTGGCTTTGCCGCAATTCAAGTATGCGGTTTTTCAATTCATCCGTAAACGCGGGGCCAATCTGTTCAGCCGAGATGACAAACGGAACCGCCAGAAGGTTGGCCAGTTGCCCATCATCCAGACCGCTGACACCTTCGTTTCGGGTGCGCTCTACCAGTTCAACTGCAGCTTCGTAGACTTCGGCCTGCAAGCCAAGCTTGCGGAACAACGGGTGGTCCGTGCCGTCCAACCCAAAGATCTGGCGCAACATATCAATGACATCGCGCGTCAGGCCGACCAGGGTTTCGTCCAAGCCCAGCTCGCGCAGCTGCCCCAAAAACACGCCCTGACGGGTCAGTATTTCCTGAGTGACCGGAACGCAGGGTGTCGCGAAAAGCAGGTTTTCCGCGACCGGCAAGGCCGCATTATATGCATTGCGGTCAAAGATCAGAGCCTGCTGTTGCAGCCCAGCCTTGACCACCGCCTCCTGAACTTTGGGCCGTAGTTCAACCAGTTTTCTGACCAACTCGGGGTGCTCGTTGGCTTCGAATGTCTGTTCAGCACCGCGCTGAAACAGGGCAGCGCCCGAACCTAGACCGTCGATCAGTTGTAACCACCAGTCGCGCAGGTCTTCCACGGTGTTCAAACCAGCCAGCGACGGGTCCAGCCAATCAACTCTAAACGGGTCGGTACTGTTGCCCGCTCGTCTTGTTTCAGCAAAGCCGGGGTCGTCTGATTCTGTCGACAGAGGACGAAGACGCATCGGCATCATCACATTGTCGCCCAAAGTTCCCTGAAACATAACCGGTCGCGATGAGGCAAAACCGATCCGCGCAGCAATGACCCCCTGATGCAGCTTTGACAAATCTTCCTGCCCGACCGTTACCCTGCCGGAACTGGGCAGGATCTCTCGGGTCAGCAATTCCGAAACCGCACGCCGGTCTTCTTCGCTGGGCGCAGCGATTCCGATGGTTTTACCGCCTGGGAATGTCAGATCGAGGTCGTCCAGAACCAGATTCCCGTCCATGTCACGAACAGACGCATGTTTCAGAACAATATCCCCGTCCAGCCTGGGATGTTTGTCGGGCTCGCCTTCGAACAGGCTTTCGTCCTGCATTCCAGAGGGTGCAAAGCGTTCGATCACAACATCCCAGCGCAGGGACATATCCTGTGTCTGGTTGTAATATGTGAGCAACTCTTTCCAAGGCGAACTGAGGTCCTTGTAAGCCGCCAAAGCCGCAACCAACGCCCCCAACGAGACCGAGCCCTGCAAGACCAGAATGCCGCCAACCAGATAGAACAGGAATGGGGTAAGCTGCGAAATGAAGTTGTTGATGAACTTCATAAAGAACTTTTTCTGGTAGATATCGAAGCGGATTTCAAACAACCGGCCCAGCTGATCCGAGATCATGGCCCGGCGATACCGCCAGCCGCCATTTGCCCGCAGCGTTGACGCACCTGCTGCGTTTTCACCAATCTGTGCAGCCAGCACGCGCACTTCCTGGATGCGGCTTTTGTTCAACAGATTGATCTGGCGCTGCAGCTTTGGGATCAACCAGGCCTGTAACGGGATCAGGGAAACGGCAGCAAGCCCGAACCAAAAGCTCTGTAGGAACAGGAAGGACAGTATCGTGATCATCTGTCCCGCCTGCAATACCGGCTGGCTGATCGCATCGCCCATCAGCCCACCCATCGGCTCGCTTTCAGCGGTGATCATCGACACCATTTCGCCTTGGCTGACCCGTTCGAAATAGGGTTGCGGAAATCTCAAGGCGCGGCTGATCATCTGATACCGGAATCGGCGCAGCATCCGTTCGCTCAGGACGCCTTTCATGGTGTTGATGCGCATTTTCATCAAACCATGCGCCAGAACGGCGAGCAGAAACCCAATGCATAATATGATCAGAAAATTCGTTTGCGACAGGCTGTAGCCCAGCACATCAACAACAGGGGTCGCAGCCCCGATCGCGTCATTGATGATGCGCTTGGGCAGTTCCAGCGTCAGGTATAGCAGCGGAAACAAAGACGTGGTTACGGCCAGCAAAATCAGCTGGTCGCGCTTTGAATATTTCCAGATAAAACGGAAAATCGTGCGTTCTATGGAACCTGCCCCTGCTGCGGATCACTGACCCGGTCTTTACGAAATTCTCGTAAATTCAACAGTCTGAATTTACCGCAATCAAGCCTGCAGACGCAAATAGTTTCCGAATTGAACAGATATTTGCCGAATGTGAACAAGTTCATTTGCGCAACCTCACATTAGCCCCTACTGTTTGCTTCAGGACGATATCGGGAGGATTCATTTGCCTGCCACTCTAGGCACTGTGTTATTGATGCTCTGCTTATTGCAGATCAAACATATGTTTGCAGATTTTTACCTCCAGACGCCTAAGATGCTGTCCGGCCGAGGCGAATATTTTCACTGGGGACGCGCCCAACATGCCGCTGTGCATGTTATTGGGTCGGTGTTGGTTTTCTTGGTATTCGGCACCCCGCTGCCGTTTATCGTAATCATTGCCGGGCTAGAGTGGATCGTTCATTTCAACATCGACTTTGCCAAAGCCAGCTATTCCGACAAAAAACAGCTTATGCCAACCCAGGCAGCCTTTTGGCGGGCAGCCGGGCTGGATCAGTGCATGCATAATCTGACCTATGTGGCAATGGTCTGGGCCTGGGCGACATTCGCGGCCTGAACCAGAATTACCACAGCAATTCAGAGCTGAGTGGCCGATGGATAGAGCGATAGCCACCGCTGGTCTATGGCATCGATCTTCTGCGGGTCGAACTCGGTCTCAACTTCCCAGTACCGGCCAGACTCCACGAAATATCCAAGATCCGACTCCGACCGTATGATCTCAGCCATCCCCGATGTAGAAGGCATCTCGACCGAAGACAAATCTTCGCTGTCGACCGGGGGGTAAACCAGTCGGCTTGGCCCTTCGAACAATCGCACTGTGCGACAGCCCTGCGCCGCAGCAAACAATCCTAGTCGCGCCGACTTCGCCTCAAGCAGTCGCAAGGTCACATCGGATCGCAACGGATCTGCGGCTCCGTTGCCGTAGAAATGCGTCCGACCCTGTCCGGAATAGATCATATCGCAACCGCAATAAGCCAGAACCGAGGGCTGTAATGCAGACAAAGCCCAGTATCCGGCGGTAAAGGCCATCGTTCCCCCGGCATAGACAAACCCACCGAAACCATTCTGTATCGGAACGTATTCATTTGCAGTGACTATACGCTGGATGTCACTGACAGATGTGGGCATGTTCTTGGTCGGGAAATCCTCGGGGTGGATCAGAAAATCCCAGTCTGCGCGGACCCGCCAGGCATTGTTGATAGCGACGATATGCGTGAACGGCGTACGCGCCCAGTCCCGCGCACGCAGCGCGGTGGGGGCGCTGCCGAGGATCAGAACCTTGTTCTTCGATTTGGTCATTATGCGTCCGGGCTCAACTCGATCCCGTGAATGCTAGTGCATCAGGACGCGTCGGCTAGCCCAAAACGGAAAAACTGCTTTCTTTGTTGATCGGGCGCTTGCGGGAATAGAAACCGACATCGATTGTGCGTCCAATATAGGGCAGTTCAAATTGTAGCGGCGCACTGTCATGATCCGCGCCGTCTTCGCAATACCCGATCAGCGCCGTCATCATCTTGCCTGCAATCGGCGCGTTCTTGTACTGATTTCCACTGGATCCGCAGGCCATATAAAAACCGGGAAGGCTGGATTTGTCATAGATCGGAATCCAATCCGTAGACGCATCATACAGGTCCACCACACCGCGGGTCTTGGAAGGAATGCCAAGACTGGGCACTCTCTGGGCATAGCGCATCGCTTGCGTCGTCCACTGGTCGGTAAAGTCACGATTATAGGTTACGTCATCTTCGCACCATTGATGTGGGTCGCATTCGGGGTCTTCCGAGCCCACCAGGATGTGGTTGCCATGCTCTGGCCGGCAATAGCAGGCGATATCGCTGTCCGACACGATTGTCCCGTCATTTTCAAAGTCAAACCCCTCGGGCGCAGGGACGTGAACGACCTCTTGGCGCAAGGGGCGGGTCTGAATGGTCATGTCATCCAGAACATCTGCCATCCCGTTGATGATGGCCGAACCCGGCCCGGCTACGTTAACCACAACTTTCGCATGAATGTCTTCTCCCGATGCCAACCTGACACCAGAAACTCGCCCGTCATCAGTCAAAATCTCGACCACTTCGGCCCCGGTCCGCACTTCGGCCCCGTGCTGTTTGGCGGCATCCATCAGGTTCTGTGCGGATAGGGCCGGATCGGTGACATACCCGGCTTGAGGCCAGTAAACGCCGCCTTGCATCTTGCGTCCGTTGGGCTGCCCAAACTCGGGGTCATCCATGCGACGAGCGGGGGCAAAACTGTCCTGCGAATAGACCGGCAGCCGGTCGGTGACCTGTTCGGGGGACCATTCCTCGAACGGGCAATTCAGCGCGGAGCTGTTCCTCATGTGTTTTTCCAGCAGCCCGTTCGCCTCGGTCTTCATGACCAGACAGCCGGTTTCGCGGAATTGGGCCAGATCGGCGCCTTGCGGCAGGCCAAGATACTCGGCCCAGTCGCGCCAATAATGATAGCCTTCCCAGGCGAATGCCGTGCCGTCAAAGGTGGAATAATGCATCCGAATGATCGCGCAGGATCCGGCGGTTGAGCCATGGCCAACCTGAGCGTTTCGGTCCAGAGATACGGTTTTCCACCCGGCCTTGGCCATTTCAAATGCGATGGCCGCCCCGATCACGCCGGTTCCGATGATGATTGCATCTGGTTGACTCATGATGGCTCTCCTTTCCAGTGATGGCGCGAATAGGCGCTGAATTCTTCTACTTCCTCTGGCCTCGGCTCGACCCCGGTGAAGACATATAGATAATGCGGCACCATTGATATCCGCGTGGACATCGGTTCATTCAGCTGCGCCAGATCGTATCCTATCTGCATGTAATACAGCACGCGCGCACGGGTTTCCGCCTCGACCTCGGAATAGCCAAAGCGGGCAAACATGGCGTGCAGCGCTAGCAACCGTCGGGCGTCAGACTGGTCCAGCGCGCGCCGCACCTTGCCCGATTTGCGCGCCCAGTCGCGCACCGCGAAATCCAGTGCGGTGTCAAACAGGTCGGTATTGACGACACAGCGATGCACATTGCACACCGCACCGGTTATCGTCTTTGCCGGAGCTTCGGCCTGCGCGACCAATGCCGCGGTATTGGTGGCCTGCCACCGTGCCAGAAGAGCATCCAGCAGTTCCTGGCGCGATTTGAAGTACCAATAGAAGGACGACCGAGACACGGCCATCCGTTCCGCCAGATTCATCACCTTGATCTGATCGACCCCGTCCGAGATTAGCACATCCAACGCCACGTTCAGCCAGTCGTCGCGCGTGACCTTGATATTGCCGATCAGCGGTTCAGCTTCCGGGTCGTCCCGGTGCAGGATGGGTTTCGTATTCATTTAACTCTCCGGCGGCGCGCCGCCCTCTTCGGTACGTTTGGCAATAAAATCTTTCAGCGCGCCAATCTGGTCGCTGTTTTGCTCAGGTGGCTGAAAATTGGCCAAGATTTCCTTCCATACACCGGTCGCACGACTGTTTGCGTCCAACGATCCACGCTCGGCCCAGGTGCCGAAATTGGCATAATCATGGACATGTGGCTCGTAGAATTCTGTATTGTAGCGTTCCATCGTCTGGCTGGATGCAAAGAAATGTCCGCTGGGCTCAACCTCGCTTAGCGCAGTGTCGAACCCAATTTCAGCCTCGCCAGCCTGCACCCCGGCGCACAGCTCGGCCACCATGTTCAACACTTCGGCGTCGCAGACCAGTTTTTCAAAGGACACGGTCAATCCGCCCTCTAGCCATCCCGCCGAGTGAATGATCACCGTCGCCCCAGCCATCAGGCACCCCCACAGGCCAAACTGGTTTTCATTTGCCGCCTGCACATCATTGATGTTTGAAGCCGACCCCGCAGCCGAGCGCCACGGCAGGCCCAGATGCCGCGCCAACTGCCCGGCCGCCAGTGAGGCCTGAAAATGCGAGGGCGTTCCAAAGGCCGGAGCACCGGATTTCATATCCACATTGCTGGTGAAAGTGCCATAGCACACAGGCGCACCGGGACGTGCCAATTGCGTCAGGGTCAGTGCGGCCAACGCCTCGGCATGGGACAGGGTGATGGCCCCCGCCACCGTGATCGGTGCCATCGCCCCCATCAGCGTGAAGGGCGTGATGATTGACATCTGCCCGTGCCGAGCAAAGTCGATCAGCCCCTGCGCCATCGGAATGTCCAGCGTGCGCGGGCTGTTCGTGTTGATGATCGTATAGCTGTGCGGGTGGGTCCTAAATTCGTCATCCGACAGGCCCCGCGCGGTCGTCAGCATCTCAAAGCAATCCATCACCTGCGGTGTCCCGCGCGAGAAGAAGAATGGGAACTTGTCTGTCAGCTCCATCTGCGCCTGCGTGGTGAAATAGTGCCGCAGAGGGGTTGGGACATCCTGCGGTTCGACCTGCGGCGAGATCATTTGAAAGACGTCGAAATGATGGGTGAGTTTCAGGAACTCCAGATAATCCTGCCCCGTCGCCGGGCGACGCCCGCGCACCAGATCGGTGGCATTGGGGGCCCCTGCCCCCGGTTGAAACACAAGGCTACCCAGTTCCAGCGTGAAATCCCGGTGCGACGCACCGGCTCGGCAGGTGATGGATTTCGGGGCCGAGGCAACGGCGGCCTCGACCATGTCGCGACCAATAAAAACCATTTCGCTATCGACATCAACGCGCGCGCCAGCTTTGGCAAAAATGCTCCGCGCCTCAGGCAGCAGCACCTTGATGCCCAACTCTTGCAACAAACGCAGCGCGGTTTCGTGCATGTCAGCGATCTGATCCGCCGGAAACACCTCCATCACCGGGAATGGATTCCTCAGCTGGCGGTAGTCGACCTTGCGGTTGGTCGCAGGCGCGGCATCAGCGCCACGCCCTCGCCTTCGCCGTCCACGTTCGGGGTTGGTCATTGTCAGCCCCGCATCGCTTTGCCCTGTGGATCATAGGGCGACGGCGCGATGACCCGCGCAGGTCGTTCGACCCCAACCACATGGACAGACAGTTCAGTGCCTGGTGCGGCCTTGTCACGATTGACCAGCGCCATCGCCAGGGACTTGCCGGTGGAGTGGCCATAGCCGCCCGAGGTGACAAAACCCACGTGCTCTGCCCCTGACCAGACAGGTTCGTATCCGCTGGCATCTGCGTCCAAAGCATCAACCTCAAGCGTCACCTGAACCTGCGCAGGACCATTGCCATCGCGTTCGGCCAAGGCGGCCTCTTTACCGACGAAATCCTTGTCCCAATCGATCCAGCGATCCATACCTGTCATGCCCGGCGTGTACGCTTGCGTGAATTCCGCCGACCAGATGCCAAAGCTCTTCTCAAGCCGCGTGGACAGCATCGCGTTGAAACCGCACTCGCGGATGCCCGCGTCGGCCCCGGCCTCAAGCAACATCCGGCGCAGCTTGATGTGATCGCCATAGCGGCAGTTGATCTCATAGCCTTTTTCACCAGTGACTGACATGCGCGCAACGCGAGCCCTGACAAGACCGATATCAAAATCACCACAGCCCATGAATTTCAGGCCCGAGACGTCCTGCTCGGCCAGTTTTTGGATTACCTCCTGCGATTTCGGCCCGACCAGACCGAACCCGCAATACTCCTCGCCCAGATCGCGAACCTCGACTCCGTCGATCATATGATCGTCGAACCAGCGCATATGCCAGGCGCGCAGGTAATAGCTGCCCATGATCCACCAGGTGCCATCGCCCCAATTCAGAACGGTCAGATCCCCTTTTAGCCGCCCATTCTCACCCAGCATTGGTGCCAACTTGGCCCGTCCCGGCGCGGGCAGTTTCGAAGCCATCACGTGATCCAGCCACAGCTCGGCATTTGGTCCGGTGACCTCGAACCGGGAAAAGCCAGAGATGTCCATCAGGCCGACGCCCTCGCGGATCACCTTGCATTCCTTGGCCACGATGTCATGCGCGTTGGATCGCTTGAGGGTCGGCGTTTCTTCGAACCCTTTCGGCGCGAAGTACAGCGGCACCTCAAGGTCCCAGCTGACACCCCATTTGCATCCCGCTTCAGTCATCGCGTCATGAGCTGGCGCCATCTTCAGCGGACGACCGGCAGGCATCTGTTCGTTCGGATAATTCATCACGAAACGGCGGGAATAGAATTGCCCGGTGGTTTCACGGATATAGCGTTTGTTCTGGGCAAAATCGCCATAGCGGGCAATGTCCATCGGCCATGCATCGGCCTCGGGCTCGCCATGGATCATCCACTCAGCCAGCGTTTTGCCAACGCCGCCGCCCTGCAGGAACCCGGCCATGACAGCGCAGGCGGTCCAATACCCGCGTTTGCCTGGAACCGGCCCGACCAGCGGGTTACCATCAGGCGAGAATGTAAACGCCCCGTTGACCCAGGTTTTGATGCCGACATTCTGGATCGACGGATAGCGTTCAAAGCCCAACGTCAGTTCATTCTCGATCCGGTCAAGCTGCTCCTGAAACAGTTCCTCGCCATAATTCCACGGCGCGCCGTCCATGGCCCAATGTTCATGGTCGACCTCATAGATACCGACCAGAACGCCCTTTTGGTCTTGCCGCATATAGGTGAACCCCTCGAGGTCCACGGTCATCGGCATTTCAAAATCCGCCGCCGCCACTTCGGGCACTGTATCCGTGATCAGATAGTGATGTTTCAGCGGCGATACTGGCAGCTCAACCCCAGCCATGCGCCCGACCTGCTTGGCCCAAAGCCCCGCGGCATTGACCACGTGTTCACAGGTGATGGTGCCCTTGTCGGTCACGACCTGCCAGCCATCATCGGTCTGGATCAATTCCTCGACCTTGGTCTCCTCGTAATACTCGGCACCGCGTTTCTTGGCGGCGGTTGCATAGGCCTGAACCGTACCGGTCGTGTCGATATAGCCCTCTCGATCGGCCCACATCGCGCCCAGAACGCCGTCAGTCGACATGATGGGACAGCGCTTTTGCGCCTCTTGTGGAGTCAGCAATTCGCAGTCTTCGATACCGATAGACTGGAAGATACGATAGTTGGCCTGCAGCCACTCCCACCGCTCGGGCGTTCCAGCCAAAGTCAGACCACCAGTCATGTGCAGGCCGATATTCTGCCCGGATTCCTTTTCGATCTCGCTGAGAAGGTCGATTGTATAGGCCTGCAGCGATGCCATGTTCGGATCCGCGTTCAGCGCGTGAATACCGCCCGCCGCGTGCCAGGACGATCCCGACGCCAATCGCCGCCGTTCCAGCATGACCACATCTGACCAGCCGAATTTGGCCAAGTGATACAGAACCGAGGCGCCCACAACGCCGCCACCGATGACCACAACGCGATACTGAGATTTCATTATGCTCTCCCCTGCATGACTCGAGGGAGACGCTAGTGATACTGTTCACACCTGTCTAGACATTTCTGTACAGTGCAAGTGAGCAAGTTCAGACAGCTCAATTTCAACGCCTTAAAGCTGTGCGCTTGGACGCGATGCGATCTTGTCGAACCAAGACAGCGTCGCGGTATTTTCCTGTGGAATCCGCATCTTGATCACGCGGGCAAAGTCAACGAACACAAAGGTCGAGATATCGGCCAGCGTGAACTCAGCCCCCGCAACAAACGCACTATCCTTCAGCCGCGTTTCAAGCAAATCGAAAAACCGGCCAACCCGGTCCATGCCACGCTGTGCCAGCTCGGGTATCTGCGCATAGTTCGCCGGGCCCGGAATCGCCCGATCCTTGAACGCGGGATGGGTGTTGCGCAGAGCCTCGGCAATAGGCACTCCACCCTGCTGCTCGACAATGCTGTTCCACATCAGGACCAGCCCCTTTTCATCTGGCGTACGTCCCATCAAAGGTGGTTCGGGAAAGCGCGCCTCAAGATAGGCGGCAATGCCCAGGTTTTCGGTCAGCGTTGCGCCCTCATCCGTCACCAGAACAGGGATCGTCGCATTGGGGTTTACCGCAAGGAAAGCGCCATCCAACTGTTCCGCCTTTGCAATCGAGATATTGCGCGTTTCAATCTCCAGCCCTTTTTCAGCGATCAACATGCGCGCGCGGCGCGGGTTTGGAGCGGTCGTGCAATCATAGAAAAGCATTTGGTATCCTTCTTGCGCTTAGCGGCGGTAGATAAAGCAACGTCCGTCCACCGCATGTTCAGGCAGCGGGATTTCGGTCAGGTTTTCGAAATACATCCGGTCGCTGGACACCATCAGCCCACCTTCTGCCAACAACGGTTCTATCAGGGGGGAAACCAACCGCGCGAAAGCATCGTTCTTGTCCCTGTTATGGCCGCCAAGATCCGCATGGATCAAACTGGCCGTCGGCCCAAACCGTTCCAGCGCCGCAGGCAGAGTCTCACGCACATCCCCCAGAATCACCAGATCCTCGGGCGGGGTAGAGTCCGGATGGGAGGCCACGGCGCGCTCGAACACATAGACCGGACGGTTTTGAATGTACTGAACCATGTGATGATAAGTACGACCATTCCCCAATCCCAGCTCGAACACCGGACCGGACATGGTACTTGTCTGTGCAATGGCATGGTCCAGGCAGGCACGCTGCGACACCATACGGTCGATGAACAGGTCAAGACGGCTTTGGGGATCGGGCACTGGGAAATCTCTCCTTGATATTTGACGACACATAACCTGTGACCGACATCGCATGTGATGACAAATCCTCAAGGCATTGTGTAGGCAAATCGGCCTCAGTTTCACGTTTTCGCGACATTTCACCCCAAGAACGGGTTTGACTATACAGGCACAACCGCGCGAAACTGCGACAAAAAACACAGGGAGTTGATCAAGCCTATGCCGAGCTACGGCCTAACGGGTGGAATACCCGCATGACTGCGTTGTTGTCTGTCCGGGACCTCAGCATCGGATTTGGTGCCGGAGAGTCTGTGGTTCAAGGCGTCAACTTCGACGTCGAAGCGGGACAGACACTTGCGCTTGTGGGTGAATCAGGGTCGGGGAAAACGATCTCATGCCGGGCTGCTTTGCGCATTCTTCCCCGAGCAGCCCAAATTCGAAGCGGCACGATTACTCTAAATGATTCCAAAGGTATAGAGGAACTGACTCAGATCAGCGAGCGTCAGATGCGCGGCATTCGCGGCAATCGGATCTCGATGATCTTTCAAGAGCCGATGCGCTCGCTCTCTCCCCTGCACAAAATTGGCAATCAGGTCAGCGAAGTTCTTTGGCTGCATCGCAATGCCTCCGAGGCACAGGCCCGCAAAACGGTTCTGGAACAGTTCGAACGCGTGGGTTTTCCAGACCCTCAGCGCGCCTATGATTCTTACCCGTTCGAGCTGTCCGGCGGGATGCGCCAACGCGCCATGATCGCTATGGCCATGGTTTCCAAACCGGAATTACTGATCGCGGACGAGCCGACGACAGCATTGGACGTTACGACACAGGCCCAGGTGCTGGGGCTGATCAAAGAGCTTCAGCGTGAAACGGGAATGGCGCTGATCCTTGTGACCCATGATTTGGGGGTCGTCGCCAATATGGCCGAACAGGTCGTGGTCATGCACAAAGGCCGCGTGATGGAGGCTGGAGCAGCGGCACCGATCCTGACCAGCCCTGCTCACCCCTATACCCAACAGTTGTTCAACGCCGCGCCCGAGATTCCGGATCAGGACGCGGTTGGCATCCCGATGCCCGACGAAGATCTGATCCTTCAGATGAAGGCCGTGTCGAAAACCTATACGATGCGATCCAGCAAGGGCTGGCAGGGCGAACGCCTGATCCATGCCTGCCGCGGAGTCGATCTGAACCTTGCGCGGGGCAAGACGCTGGCGATCGTCGGCGAAAGCGGCTCGGGCAAAACTACGGCCGCCCGCATCGCACTAGGGGCTGAGCCGCCTGATCCGGGCGGAGAGGTTCTGTTTCGAACCTCCCCCGATGAAGAAGCGATCACCGTTCACAAGATGACCCGGACCCAGCGCACCGCGTTTCAGCGCAAGGCGCAGATGGTGTTTCAGGATCCCTACAGCTCGCTCAGCCCTCGCATGCGCATTCAGGATGCGATGACCGAACCGTTGGAGATTCACCGTATCGGATCGACCGCCGAGCAGCGCGAAAAAGCGGCCGAGATGCTGACACGTGTTGGCCTGAACGCCGATATGCTGAAACGCTATCCCCATGCTTTTTCCGGCGGCCAAAGACAGCGCCTGTCGATTGCCCGCGCAATGATGCTCGACCCTCAGCTTATTGTCTGTGACGAACCCACTTCGGCTCTGGACGTGTCGGTTCAGGAACAAATCCTGACATTGCTGGAACATTTGCAGGACAGCCTGAACTTGTCGTATTTCTTCATCTCGCACGACCTTGCGGTCGTTGCACGCATTGCCGACGAAGTTGCTGTGATGCGTCGTGGGCTTGTCGTGGAACAGGCCCCGCCCGAGACACTGTTTTACAACCCTCGTCACCCTTACACCAAGGCACTGATTGCAGCGCAGCCAGAGCCCGACATCAACCGCCCCATCGACCTGAATTTGGTTGCTTTGGGTGCTGGTTCACCTGACAGTTGGGATGACGCCTTCCGATTTACCGACTCCGTGGTACCTTCATTGGTAGAGATGGAGCCCGGCCATAAGGTACGATGCCATGTTTAAGACCACTCGCCCGCTGTTACTGGCCGTTGCGCTGGCCGCAACATGGGCCCTGCCCGCCACGGCAGACATGCCCGAGTTGCAAGAAAGTACTTTCTGGGAAACCGAAGTGAATGCGGGGAACCTTCCGCCCATACAGGACCGAATTCCCGCCGAACCCCTGATTGTGGATCTTGCTGCAAAAGGCAGGGAATTCGGCAAACAGGGCGGCACTTTGCGCACAATGATTACTCGGTCCAAAGACATCCGGCAGATGGTCGTTTACGGATACGCCCGCCTTGTTGGGTTCGACCAGACCTATCAGGTCGTTCCAGACCTGCTTGAATCCTTCCAGAACGACGACAACCGCAAATACACCCTCAACCTGCGTGAAGGTCACAAATGGTCGAATGGCTCTCCGTTCACTTCCGAGGACTTCCGATACTGGTGGGAGGATGTGGCAAATAATGAACTGCTCAGCCCGTCGGGACCACCGGATTTTCTGATCGTCGAAGGCAAGACTCCGACCGTGACCTTCCCCGATGAAACGACCGTTGTGTTTGAATGGGAAGATCCCAACCCCGGCTTCCTGCAGGCTCTGGCACAAGCGCGCCCGCCTTTCATCTACCGCCCTTCCGAGTTCCTGAAACAGTACCACGAGAAATACGCTGACGCAGAAAAGCTTGCCTTTCAGGTTGAAGATGCCCGCGTCAAAAGCTGGGCAGCTTTACACAACAAACTCGACAACCTTTACAAGTTTGACAACCACGAGTTGCCAACCTTGCAGCCCTGGTTGAATGCAAGTTCGGGCAAAAAGATCCGTCACAACTTTGTTCGCAATCCCTATTTTCATCGCATCGATAGCCATGGGGTGCAGCTTCCCTATATCGACGTGGTCGAGATGGAGATCGTGGCCGGGGGTCTGGTTGCTGCAAAAACCAATGCTGGCGAATCCGATCTACAGGGGCGCGGACTGGCGTTCCGCGACGCTTCGATCTTGAAAAAAGGCGAGGCCGGTGGAGACTACAAAACCTTGCTGTGGAAAACCGGGGTTGCCTCACAGATCGCGATTTACCCCAATCTGAACTACGAAGACGAAGCATGGCGTGCCGTTTTGCGTGACGCGCGTGTTCGCCGTGCGCTGTCTCTGGCAATCGACCGCAAAACGATAAATCAGGCGCTGTATTTCAAACTGGCCCATCCCGCCGCGATGTCGGTCTTGCCTGCTTCGCCCTTCTTCAACGAAGAAAACGCAAAGGCATGGGCACAGTACGACATCGAATTGGCGAATGCGCTGCTGGACGAGGCCGGCCTGACCGAACGTGACAAGAACGGCACGCGGCTGTTGCCGGATGGCCGCCCGATGGAACTGGTCATCGAAACTGCAGGTGAGCGGCAAGAGGTCGAAAACGCCTTGCAAATCGTCACGGACACATGGCGCGACATTGGCGTCGATCTTATCATGCGCCCATTGGACAGGGACATTCTGCGCAACCGGGTGTTTGCCGGCAGCACAATGGCGTCCGTCTGGTTCGGCTGGGATGACGGCATCCCGCAACACCACACCTCACCAGCTTATCTTGCCCCTACCGATCAGGTGTTTTTGGCCTGGCCAAAATGGGGGCAGTACTATCAGACCGGAGGCGATGTTGGCGAGAAACCCGATATGCCTGAGGCCGAGCGCCTGATGGAACTGGCCCATAACTGGGAGGTCGCCTCGACTGATGAGGAACGCAAGGCCGCATGGGATGAGATGCTGAAAATCCACGCTGACCAACTTTATGCCATTGGCATTCTGAACGGTGCGCCTCAGCCTATCGTCGTATCGAACCGCCTGCGCAACGTCCCCGAGCAGGCCATGTGGGCCTGGGAACCCGGCGCACATTTCGGCATTCACCGGCCGGACGAATTCTTTTTCGCCGACTGATCAGGAGCAGCCACATGGTCATGCTGCGCTATGCAGTCTATCGCTTTTTCACGATGCTGCTGACCCTTCTTGTGGTGTCGGTTCTGGTATTCGTGATTATCAACCTGCCCCCGGGCGACTATCTCAGCAATCAGATCGCTGAACTGCAGGCGTCCGGACAATCGGCGGGTGTGGCCAAGGCAGAATTCCTGCGCGCGGAATATGCGCTGGATCGCCCCATGTGGGAACAATATATGATCTGGATCGGTTTCTGGCCTGGCCCGCATGGGTTCGATGGGCTGGTGCAAGGCAACTACGGCTGGTCCTTTGAATTTGACCGCCCTGTCGCAGAAATCGTGGGCGACACGCTGTGGCTGACCGTCGTGGTCAATCTGGCCGCCATCCTGTTCGTATATGCGGTGGCCTTGCCACTGGGTGTCCTTGCAGCCGCGAAGTCGCGGACCTGGATCGACTATACCTCGGCCTTTGTGGGCTATTTGGGTCTGGCAACGCCGAACTTTCTACTGGCACTAATCCTGTTTTACTATGGGCACCGCTATTTCAACCTACCAATCGGAGGCCTGATGGACCCGTCCTTTGAAGGGCTGCCAATGAGTTGGGAAAAGCTGAAATCCATCCTCGTCCATTTGATCGTACCGACCTTTGTGATCGGCACATCTGGCGCTTCGGCGATGATGCAGCGATTACGGGCGAATATGCTGGATGAGCTGGGCAAACCCTATGTGGAAACCGCCATTGCCAAAGGCATGGCCCCGTCGCGGATGCTGACCAAATATCCGCTGCGTGTGGCCTTCAACCCCTTTGTCGCGGATATCGGAAACCTGCTGCCTTCGATGGTCTCCGGCTCTGTTCTGGTATCGGTTGTTCTGGGCCTTCAGACAATCGGCCCGACATTGCTGACCGCGCTGAAAACCCAGGACCAGTTCCTGTCCGCCTTCATCCTAATGTTTGTGGCTTTGCTGACACTGATCGGTACGATGATCTCTGACATTCTGCTGGTCATGCTGGACCCGCGCATCCGATATGAGGGGCGTGAAGCATGACCCAACATCCTGATGGTCGCTATGTCGACGACGCCCCATTCGATCCCGATGCCGCCCTGCAACAGCTTGAGCGCGCCGATTTGGATGCTCCGAACTGGATTCTGGTCTGGCGCAAATTCCGAACCCACAAGCTGGGCCTGATTTCCGGCGTCTTCCTATTGCTGTGCTATCTCATGCTGCCCTTTGCGGGTTTCATCGCGCCTTATGGCCCGAATGAACGTAATGACGAGCATCTCTATGCCCCGCCGCAAAGCATCAACTGGTTCCATGAGGGCGAATTCATCGGGCCTTATGTCTATTCGATGGTGGCCGAGGCGGATCTGGAGACCTTCCAGTGGAAGTTTGTCGCCGACACCGACACCCCGCGGCCAATCAAGTTTTTCTGCGAAGGGGCCGAGTACAAGCTGGCGGGTCTGATCAAGTCCGACACCCATCTGTTCTGCGCACCTGAAGACGCGACTTTGTTCCTTTGGGGGTCGGATCGTCTGGGCCGTGATGTATTCAGCCGTATCCTCTTTGGCGCCCAGCTGTCATTGACGGTGGGTCTGATCGGGATTTCAGTGTCCTTCTTTCTTGGTATCCTGTTCGGCTCGATTGCGGGATATTTTGGCGGCAGAATCGACTGGGTGATTAACCGTATAATCGAAATTCTGCGCTCACTACCTGAATTGCCCCTTTGGCTCGCGCTATCAGCGGCGGTCCCCTCGAATTGGAGCCCGGTCGCGGTATTCTTCATCATCTCGATTATCCTGGGGATTCTCGACTGGCCTGGCCTTGCGCGATCCGTTCGTGCCAAATTCCTATCGTTGCGCGAAGAAGAATACGTACGTGCAGCCGAAATGATGGGAGCAAGCTCGGGCCGGGTGATCCGCAAGCACCTGCTGCCCAACTTCATGTCGCATCTGATCGCATCGGCAACCCTGTCGATCCCGGCAATGATCCTGGGCGAAACAGCGCTCAGCTTCCTTGGGCTTGGGCTGCGCGCCCCGGCCGTCAGCTGGGGTGTGATGCTGAATGATGCGCAGAACCTTGCGTCGATCGAGATCTACCCCTGGACGGCCATCCCGATGCTGCCAATCATTGTCATCGTGCTGGCATTCAACTTTCTGGGTGACGGGCTTCGTGACAGCCTGGATCCGTATCAGCAATGACGCTGTTATCAGTACTGCCATCACCGGAAGGGTATCGGACAACCGGCACCGGAGCGCGACCCAGCGTGTATGCAGTCTCCGAACTGGCGACCGCCAGCTTTGCGGCTGTTGGTCAGGAACTGGCACGCCTGATGGGCGCGCTGAACCTGACCCAAAGCCCGCCCGAGATTTTGGTCGATCACCGGTTGGCGTCTCTTTGGTACGGATATTCTTTCAAACCCGATGGCTGGGAAATGCCCAACCTCTGGGACAGTATCGCCGGTGATTACCTTGCCAATGATGGTTGGATCAGGCTGCACACGAACCTGCCTCAGCACCGTGCGGCCGCCCTGAAAGTCCTGAAGGTCAAAGGAGATCGGGACGTGGTTACAAAGGCCGTTGCAACTTTGTCGGCGGCCAATCTTGAAAACGCTGTCGTGGCTGAGGGTGGTGTGGCAGCCGCCATGCGCAGCCGTGGGGAATGGCAAGATCATCCACAGGGGCGCGCGGTTTCACGGGACCCGCTGATCGGGTGGCACAAACCCCGACAGATTAAGCTTCGCGACCGGCCAGAGGCAACCGCCAAGCGCCCGCTGGCAGGTCTGCGCGTGCTTGATCTGACCCGCGTTCTAGCCGGTCCGGTTTCAACTAGAACTCTGGCGGGGTTCGGGGCAGAGGTCTTGCGCATTGATCCTCCGGACTGGGACGAGCCGGGTGTGATCCCGGATATTTCTCTGGGTAAGCGCTGTGCCTATCTGGACCTGAAATCCCCCGCAGGGATCGAGTTGCTACACGGCTTGCTGACCCAGGCGGATGTCTTCATTCACGGCTATCGCCCTGGCGCATTGGACGCGCTGGGCCTCACCCAAGCCAAACGGGACGAGATTGCCCCGAACAGAGTAGAAGTCACGCTGAATGCCTATGGCTGGCAAGGCCCTTGGTCTTCGCGGCGCGGATTTGACAGCCTCGTACAGATGAGCAGCGGGATTGCCGATGCAGGTCGGGTATGGGCCGGTGCAGACAAGCCGACACCCCTGCCGGTGCAGGCGCTGGACCACGCGACTGGATATCTGATGGCTGCCGCCGTCCTGTCAGCATTGTCCGAAGCCGCGATGGGTGCGCCGATCATGCAGGCCCGATTGTCGCTGGCACGCACGGCTGACCTGCTGACCATTCTAGGCAAGTTCGACACCAAGACAGAAATTGGCGCTTCGGTTCCTGCGGATTTCACGACCAAGACCGAAACCTCTGGATGGGGACCTGGCCACAGGTTGAAGCCCGCACTCTCGGTTGGTCCGGCCCAGATGTCGTGGGACCTACCCGCAAGCAAACTGGGCACGTCGAGCGCCTCCTGGTCATAGCCCTACGCCTACGCCCTCGCCGGCAGCCGCGCGGTCCGGCCCAACGCTTTGGAAGGGGTCTCGTCAGAGACGCAGCCCAAAGAGGCGGGAGCGGTCCCTAGCGGTCGTCGCCTCCAGGACCGATATCGTCCAGATAATCCTCGTCGATGGCCGCATGCACCGCACCGGTCACCGCTTCGCGTTCCTGCGGTGTCAGGTTTTCGGCCTCTTTTCCGTCAGCAAGCCTGACGGTCACCTCACGATGCGCAAACTTGATCCCTTCGCGGGCAAACAATTCGCGGATATCCTGATAGACCTTCTTACGCACCAGCCATTGATCGCCCGGCTTGGTCATGAACTTGACCCGAATAATCATCGCCGAATCCTGCATTTCGATCACGCCCTGCGATTTCAACGGCTGGATAAAATTATCCCCAATCACCGGATCGCTCAAAAGCTCTTGGCCCAAATTCTTGATGAGTTTCCGTACTTTTTCGACATCGGTGTCATAGGTCACCCGCAGGGGCAACTTCATGATCACCCAATCACGCGAATAGTTGGTAAGAACCTTGATCTCGCCAAAGGGGATCGTATTCAGTGCGCCCAGATGGTGCCGCAACTGGAACGACCGGACCGAGATTTTCTCGACCGTCCCCTTCACATCGCCAATGTCGATATATTCGCCTTTGCGGAAGGCATCATCCATCAGGAAGAACGCGCCCGAGAATATATCCCGGACAAGCGTTTGCGACCCGAACCCAACGGCCAGACCCACGACACCGGCACCGGCGAACAGCGGGCTGACATTGATACCCAATTCCATCAGGACAATCAGAACGATGGTCACAACAACAACCGCCAGAATTGCGCCACGGAACAACGGCAGCAGTGTCGCAAGACGGCTTTGCCCGCCTTCCCCGCCCTCGTCGCCCAGTTCAACCTCTCCACCGGCTACGTCTTCTTCCTCAGCAATCTTGGTATCAATCCAGACACGAAAGAAATGGAACAAGATGTAGCCCATGAACAGGATAACCATCACGTCCAGAGCCCGTTCAATAGGCAGGTCTTCGCTCCAGCTTGCGTCCGGATTCCAGATTACGACCAGAGCATATAACCCGACGACAAATGCCAGGATACCGGCCACACGTCGCGCCAGATCCTCATAGGTGACGATCGAGTGCTTTCTCTTTTCCGCTTGTGGGGTTTGAGGAACCTCATCCTCTTCAACACCGGCACCAGTCTCTGCGTTCAGCTCTTCAATCTGGCGATTGCGGACGAAGTAGCGTTCAAGCAGATAGTTCATCGCGCCATAGGCAATTACCACAGACATGAAGATGGCATAGCTGCTGGCAACAATCGGAATGGAATTCTCGTTCTCAAGCACCAGATCAACAGCCAGTTTGAACCAGCTGAACACGATATAAACTGCCAGAACCGGCGCCCAGGCAATCGATATCAGGCGCAAAATCCAGGATACCTGTTCCTTTGACCGCCCGCCTCGGATCGCGTTCGAGATGGCGCGCGCGTTGAACAGAATCATCAGAACATTGCCCAAGGCGCCAAACATGGTCAGGCCGCCATAGACCATCGCATAGACATTGTAGTTCAGACCAAAATCCGCAACCCAGGTAGAAAACAATACCACCGAGATATCATATGTCGCGATTGCCGAGGCCCAGACGTAAAGGCGTTTTGCCTCCCGGTCGGAAAAGGGCGGCAGCCGGTATTGACTGAGGTAAGGAGACAACACCATACGCCAAAGATCGGAAACTGTGCGTGCAAGAAAGAATGCCGTAAATATGGCGGTGGTCGTGAACTGAATCGAAAGATCTTCAGCCTCGCCAAAGATCAGATAGCCCACGATCAGGGCCATCAGCATCGCGAAGATCGTGGCCCCAACACCCATGAAAAAGCGAAAGACCAGAAAGGGCATTTTTTCGCGATAGCCCTGCGGATCTTCTTTTGACCGCGCCACCACCAGCCTTTTTGCAAGACGCTTGCCGTAGATTTCTATCGACAGCCAGCGCCCCAGAAGAAGGAAGAGTATATTCCAGCCCAACACTTCGACATAGGTCTGTATTCGGCCGTCTGGGCTGGTCTCTCGCAAAACATATTGCACTTCGAAGATCGAATACGGCAAAGCCTGCAGGCGCGACTCCATCGACTCGCGGAACTTCGAGAACCGCTCTTGCGCCTTCATCAACTGTGACCCTTCGGACATCGGGTCATGGGCGATATCGTCGTGCGTCGAGGCGGTATTGCCACCAGATGAGACAAGCTGACCGGCGCTGTCGATGACGATGACGCTTGCACCCGCTTCGGTGGCTGATCGGATCGCGTCAGCCAGTTCGCTTTCCTTATCTGCTTCAGATGTCGTGCCAGACCCCGAACCATACCCGGGTATAAGCGAAGTCTGCGCCGTCGCTTCCGACCCCAGAGATAGCATAGCCACCCAGACGAACAGGGCCATTGCAGCCAATAGGTTAAATCTCATGAATTCTCGCTTCCGGGTCGCATGTTGTCGCAGGTTACAGAAGCTTTCCGAACACTTCAATTTGTGCGCTGCTGCGGTCCCGATAAAGTGCACAGGCGTGTTCCGGGTGCAATGAGTTGGAATCGGATGTTTTCATCCGCTTCAAAACTGAATATGACGGGCTGGGCATACACTTTCGGGCAAGCAGCTAAGGTCTTTGCGCAAAAACGAAAAGGCACCTTGCGGCTTACCCGAGGAATGGCTGACGTTTTACGCAGTCCCTTCCAGTCGGCGGGTCACAAGGCCCTTTGGCAAGACGGGTGAAAGACGATAAGCTAACAGGTGCCGATGCGCGGACCGACACCAAGACACTTAAGACAGGCGAAGGCATGAGCCTAGGAAGACAAAACGATACTACTGGCCGCGCGCCACGGATCCTGTTTTACAGCCATGACACGTTCGGGCTGGGCCATCTGCGCAGGTCTCGTGCACTGGCCGCCGCAATTACGCAGGCGGATCCAACGGCATCATCCCTGATCCTGACCGGATCGCCTGTCGCTGGCCGGTTCACATTTCCGCGCAGGGTCGACCACGTGCGTCTGCCTGGCGTGACCAAACGGGCGGACGGGTCATACGCGTCTCAGACAATCGGGATGGGGATCGACGAGGTGACCGAGTTGCGATCGGGGTTGATTCAGACCGCCGTTCAGCAGTTTGACCCGGACATTCTGATCGTAGACAAAGAACCCACCGGGTTCCGCGGCGAGCTATTGCCAACACTCGAAAACCTTTTGCTCTCGCAGCGCACCAAACTGGTGCTGGGTTTGCGTGATGTTCTGGATGAACCCGAAGTTCTGGCCGCAGAGTGGGAACGGAAAGAGGCAACTGCAGCGACCGAAAGATTCTATCATGAAATCTGGGTTTACGGGCTGCGTTCGATCTATGATCCGACCAAGGGGCTCCCTCTGAATCACGCGGCCCAGTCGCGCATTCACTGGACTGGCTATTTGCGTCGTGATCTGGGGCCAATCGGTACCCCACCGGAACAGCCCTATATCTTGATTACCCCAGGTGGTGGTGGGGACGGCAAGGCGATGGTGAACCTGGTTCTTTCGGCTTACGAAAAGGACCCCGACCTGTCACCACGCGCGGTATTGGTCTATGGCCCGTTCCTGTCTGGTGATCTGCGGGACGAATTCGAAACACGTGTGGCCGCCTTGAACGGGCGTGTGACCGCCGTCGGCTTTGAATCCCAGATCGAAACGCTGTTCCACGGCGCGGCTGGCGTCGTCTGTATGGGTGGGTATAATACGTTCTGCGAGGTCCTGTCCTTTGACAAACGCGCCGTCATTGTTCCACGGACCAGTCCGCGTATGGAACAGTGGATCCGTGCCTCACGCGCCGAGGATCTAGGACTGATCCGGATGTTGGACGAGTTCCGTGACGGGCTAACAACCGATTCCATGGTCCGTGCCATTCGCGATCTACCACATCAGCCATTGCCGTCTCAGGCCATTGAACAGGGCCTGCTGGACGGGTTGGACTATGTCACCGGGCGCATTGAGGTATTGCTGAATCAGGAACAGGAACGGGCAACCGGATGACCGCAGGCGCGCCCAATCTGGCGGTGTTGGTCAAAGGGTGGCCGCGCCTGTCCGAAACGTTCATCGCGCAGGAACTTGTTGCTCTGCAAGAGGCCGGCCATGAGTTCGACATCTGGTCCCTGCGTCATCCAACCGATATGAAACGGCATCCGCTGCACGACAGGTTTCGTGGCCAGGTTCGGTACTTGCCGGAATATCTGTATCAAGAACCTCAGCGCATATGGGCTGCCCGCGAACAAGCGCAGCGTCTGCCGGGATACGGCGCGGCCTATAAGGTCTGGCGCGCTGATTTGCGCCGCGATCCCACGCACAACCGCATCCGTCGGTTCGGTCAGGCCTGCGTTCTGGCTGCGGAATTGCCCGCCAGCACACAGGTTCTCTATGCGCATTTCATGCATACGCCCTCGTCGGTCGCGCGCTATGCCGCGATCATGCGCGGCCTTCCGTGGAGCTTTTCAGCCCATGCAAAAGATATCTGGACGTCACCGGACTGGGAAAAATCGGAAAAGTTGCACTCCGACACTTACGGAGCAGCTTTTGGTGCAACCTGCACCGCGATCGGCGCCCAGCATCTGCGCAGCCTCGCCGACGATCCGGCACGGGTTGAACTGATCTATCACGGGCTGGACCTGGGCCGCTTTCCAGCCCCGCCGGAACGCGGCTTACGCCCCGCTGACAGCCCTTTTCATATGCTGTCCGTTGGGAGGTTGGTCGAAAAGAAAGGCTTCGATCGCCTGATTGATGCATTCGCCATGCTGCCGGACGATCTTGACTGGCACTGGACGCATATCGGCGGAGGAAGCCTGAGTGATACTTTGCAGAACCGGGCCGCATGGGCCGGGTTGTCCGGGCGCATCACCTGGAAAGGGGCCTGTGACCAACCCGAGGTCATCGCCGCGATGCGCACAGCAGACCTGTTTGTTCTGCCCAGCCGGATCGCCGCAGATGGGGACCGGGATGGCCTGCCCAATGTGCTGATGGAAGCCGCCTCGCAATATCTGCCGATCCTGTCGACCTCCGTTTCTGCGATTCCCGAGTTTATCGAGACAGGCACGCATGGCGTCCTGACGGATGACGATCCGGACGCGCTGGCAAATGCGATTGCACAGCTGGCGGCCAACCCCGCGCAGGCTGCAGCAATGGCGGGTGCTGCCTATGATCGTCTGATCGCCGACTTCCGCATGGACCCGGGCATAGCGCTTTTGTCTTCCAGGTTAAGCGCGCTGGGCGCGCATAAGAGCTGATGCCGCGCATCGCCTTCTACGCCCCGATGAAATCCCCCAATAGCCCGGTGCCGTCGGGGGACCGGGAAATGGCCCGAAATCTTCTTCTGGCAATCCAAGCCCGAGGGGATGCGGTGGATCTGGCCTCGGACCTGCGCGTATTCGACAAGCACGGCGACAAAGAGGTCCAGGCCAAACTGCGCCATGAGGCTGATGCCGAGGTGCTGCGCCTGACCTGCGACCTGCCTGCTGACACTGCACTATGGGTGACCTATCACAATTATTACAAGGCCCCTGATCTGATTGGACCCCGTGTAAGTACGGCGCGAAACATACCCTATGTTCAGCTTGAAAGCACCCGTGCCTACAGCCGCCTTCAGGGGCCATGGTCAGGGTTTGCCCAAGCGGCCCATCAGGCCTGCGACGCGGCCCGGGTGATCTTTTATCACACCGCCAATGACCTCATCACGCTGGAACGCGAGCAGTTCGGAAATCAGGCGCTTGTCGAGCTTCCGCCGTTTCTTCCCGCCTCCTCGCTGCCGCAGGCCTCTAGCTGCGATGGCCCGATGCTGGCCGTGGGCATGATGCGACACGGCGACAAGCTGGCCTCTTACCGGGTGCTTGAACAGGCACTGCGCCACCTGCAGGGCGATTGGTCCCTGTCTATTGCGGGCGATGGTCCCGCCCGCGCCGAAATCGAAGCGCTGATGGCCAAGTTTGGCACGAAAGTCCGGTTTCTGGGGCAGCTTGATCGCGACGCGCTGCGCAAGACTTATGCTACCGCATCCCTGATGGTCTGGCCCGGCGTGAATGAGGCCTATGGCATGATCTATCTAGAGGCTCAGGCACATGGTATCCCCGTGGTCGCGCAAGACAGGCCGGGCGTCCGGGATGTGCTTATGCCGTCCGACTATCCTTCGGTTGCTGAAGGGGCCAAGGGGCTGGCTGCAAGGCTGCGCACTCTTCTGGACAATCCGGCACTGCGGTCTTCTCAAGGCAGCCAATCGGCCGCATATATAGCCGCGCGCCACCTGATGCCAGATGCAACTGATCGGTTCTGGACGGCTGTTGATCCTTTGCTGGAGGCATCCACATGAGCAAGCTCGCCCTATTGCGCCACGGGCATACGGCGTGGAACCGCGCCGGGCGTATTCAGGGGCGCAGCGATATTCCATTGGATGAACAGGCTCAGACAGAACTGGCATGCTATTCCCTGCCCTCCCCTTGGGATCAGGCTATGGTCTGGTCCAGTCCCTTGGCGCGTGCGGCCCAGACGGCAAAACTGGTTTCAGGGCGCGAACCGTTGAAGTCCGAGGCCCTCACAGAAATGAACTGGGGCGCTTGGGAGGGGCAGCACGGCACCGATCTCATTGCCGATCCCACAAGCGGTTATCGCCATATCGAAGATTGGGGTTGGGATTTCCTACCCCCCGGAGGTGAAAGCCCCGCCGAAATCTGGCAGCGGCTGGAACCTTGGCTTGCCAGTCTTGGCGAAAACACCGTAGCCGTTTGCCATATCGGTATCATGCGGGTCATTCTGGCCCGCGCCTGGGGATGGGATTTTGACGGCCCCGCCCCCTTTAAGATCAAGCGCAACCGCCTCTATATCGTGGACATGGAGTCCATGCGCCCCGAAACTGACCCTATCCGCTTGATCCGGCAGGAGACCCGCATATGAGGGTGATGATTGTTGTGACCCATCTGCTGGGCACCGGACATCTGAGCCGCGCGCTTACATTGGGCCGGGCCTTTGCCGCTGAGGGTCACAAGGTCTTGCTGGTCTCGGGCGGAATGCCCGCGCCGCAGCTGGACCATACCGGGATCGACTTGCTAGGGCTGCCGCCATTGCGCTCGGACGGCACCAATTTCACGCGGTTGCTGACGCAATCGGATGAGGCCGCGCATCCTGCCTATTTCGACGCCCGCAAGGTTGCCCTGACAGAGGCGCTGCGGAGCTTTGCTCCGGATGTATTGATAACCGAGCTTTACCCCTTTGGCCGCAGATCCCTGGCGGATGAGTTTGACGCCCTGTTGGATGCTGCCCACGCACAGGGTCCCCGTCCGGTTATTTTGGGATCTGTCAGGGACATACTGGCGCCCCCGTCCAAACCTGCCACAGCCCAGCGCACCGAGGAAATCATTCTTGACCTCTTTGACGGTGTCCTTGTCCATTCAGACCCAAGCATGATCCCGCTGAGTGTAAGCTGGCCAGTCTCGGAACGTCTGGCGCATCGCCTGTTCTATACCGGGTTCGTGGCCCCTACGGCACCGACCCAGCATCCCGAAGGGATCGGTAAAGGTGAGATTCTGGTAAGCGCTGGCGGTGGGTCGGTGGGCGAGCCTATCTTTCAGGCGGCCATCGAGGCCGCACGAAAGATGCCCAACAGGCGCTGGCGCCTGTTGGTAGGCGGGCTGGACTCCGCAGCACGCATAGAACGCCTGACAGCAGGTGTTGGCGACGCCCCTGTCACGCTGGAACCGGTGCGCCCGGACTTTCGACAAATGCTGCCCTTGGCCGCCGCATCGGTCAGCATGTGCGGCTACAACACGGCGTTGGACATTCTGCAGTCTGGCGTACCCTCGGTTTTCATCCCCTTCGACGACGGAAGCGAAGTCGAACAGACCTTGCGCGGCCAAAGCCTGTCGAAGCTCAGCGCAATAGACGTATTGCCAAGCGACAAGTTGACCGGAGATACCCTGGCGCAGGCTGTCGAGGCCGTTCTGGCCGCCCCCGCGCGGCCAAGTGCCGGTCAGGGTTTTGACGGGGCTGCAAAATCTGTCGAGATTGTACAATCACTTTTGGATCACGCCCATGACCGGTGATTGGCACCCCCTGATGACCGAGCTTGATATGTGGCGACGCGACGGGCTGTCTCTGCCGCTGTGGTGGAGGGATGATGACGCGGTCTGTGTCACGCCACAGTTGGAACGTTTGGAGGCGCTGTCCGCATCACTGGAACTGCCGGTTCATCTGGCGATTATTCCGCGTGACGCAGATGAAGATCTGGTTACCCATGTCGAAGGCTCGCCCGCATTGATACCGGTGGTCCATGGCTGGGCCCATCAAAACCACGCTCCGACAAACGAGAAGAAATCAGAGTTTCGACTGCATCGCCCCTTTCAGGACATACGCAACGATGCACGGGCCGGGCTGACCCGGCTACAGACCCTGTTTCCCGACAAGCTGTGCCCAATGTTCGTGCCGCCGTGGAACCGTATCGCCTCAAAAATGGTGCAGGAACTGCCGGGCCTGGGATATCAAATCCTGTCCACTGCGACGCCCCGAAAGGCAAAGATAGCGGCACCTGGCCTTATGCAGGTCAACACGCATCTGGACCCGATCGACTGGCGCGGGTCACGGGGGTTGGCCCCTCGGGACAAGCTGATCGCTCAAGCCACAGATCTGCTGCGGGACAGGCGCGAAGGGCCTGCGGACAATACCGAGCCGTTTGGGATCCTGACGCATCACCTGGTGCATGATGAAGATATCTGGTCCTTTACGCAGGACCTTCTGACGCGGTTTCTGGATGGTCCGACGACCGTCTGGACCGCCCCAAAAAACGATAAATCACGGAGACCCGAATGAGCCGATTGGATTCAATGCTGCGCCGCCTGACGGCCCAACGCGACGGGCTGAACTGGGCGGTCGATCAGATTATAGATACGAGCGGCGATATACTGGACATGGGTTTGGGGAATGGCCGCACCTATGATCACCTACGTGAAATTCTACCAGACCGGCGCATCTGGGTCATGGACAGGGTTTTACAGTGCCACCCGTCCAGCACCCCTCCGGCAGAGGATTTTCTGCAGGGCGAAGCGGGTCCTATGTTAAAGAAACTAGCAGCCGGTGGCCCGAAAATAGCATTGGCACATTACGATTTCGGGCGCGGTATCAAGCAGGATGATGTGACTGAGGCGGCGATGCTCAGCCCGCTGATCGCTCAGGTCATGCTGCCCGGTGGGCTGCTGATATCCGGCCAACCACTGGTTGGGTTTGAACAGATCACCGGACCGGAGACCATCGCACCCGACCGATACCTTTTCTACAGGGCCTGATCAGGCCACACGTCGCCCTCGCGACCACACTCCGTTCAGGGCAGGCGCCCCTTCACGCATCCGGAACCGAATGACGTCGGCGCGCGCGCCTGCGCGCAGCTCGCCACGGTCTTCCAGCCCGACCACCTGCGCCGGGGACATCGTAACGGTCCGCAGTCCACGGGCCATGTTGCCCCACATCTCGCCCAGCCGTGCCGCCGACAGCAACAACGCGGCCGGCACATAGTCCGATGACAGAATATCCAGGTGTCCCAGATCGGCCAGTTCTTTGGCGGCGACATTCCCCGAATGTGACCCGCCCCGGATTACATTCGGCGCCCCCATCATCACCTTGATCCCGTGATCATGGCAGGCCCGCGCCGCCTCGACCGTGGTGGGGAACTCGGCCAGCCGGATACCGTGGCCCGCTGACACATGTACCTGTTCCCGGGTGGTGTCGTCATGGCTGGCCAGCATGGCCCCAAAACGTTTGGCCGCTTTTACGGTTTCCACCTCGTGCTTTTCGCCGTTCCTGTCCCTCATCGCCTTGAGGTCCGCGACATGCTGCTGGAATTCCTTGCCCTCCAACCCCAGCTTTCCTTTCAGATAGCTTTCGAGCTTTGAGATATCACGGAATTGACGCTGACCAGGCGTGTGGTCCATCAGTGACACCAGCCCAACACGGTCCTCGAGGCCGAATTCATCCAGTTCTTCGACCAGCGTTTCTGAACACAATTCGGCCCGCAAATGCAGGAAATGGCTGATTTTTAAGGCGTCTTGCTCTCGTAACTGCCACAGCTCGCGGGACAGGCCACGTGCGTATTTGTTGTAGCGCGGACCAGTCGGGATCGACCCGACGCGCATCGCATCGAACACGGTTGTGATGCCCGTGCTGGCCAGTTCGGCGTCATGGGCAAGAATTGCCGCCGCATGGGGCCAGTCGACCTTGGGGCGGGGCTGGATATGACGTTCCAGATTGTCTGTGTGCAGCTCGACCAGACCGGGGCTGACATAGTCACCCTCACAATCGATTGCACCGCTTGGAACCGCCGCGCCTGTATCGATCTCGGTGATGCTGTCGCCCTGAACCCGGACGCTGCCGTTAATGGTTTCGTCGGGCAGGATCAGCGTGGCATTGGCAAGGATCAATTCTTCTGTCATCTGAACTTCACACAGTTTGAGGTATTGGAAGGCCACGCAATAGGAGGCCAATGTGACATTCACGCGATACGCGATCTATTTTGCGCCACCCGCCACGGCGGAGTGGACGCAATTCGCAACCCGTTGGCTGGGCTGGGACATGGAGGCTGGCACCGAGGTCGCCCATCCTGGGCTGGATGGTGTGGATGTTGCAGCGGTTACGGAGGTACCGCGAAAATACGGGCTGCACGCGACCATGAAACCCCCGTTCCGCCTGCGCGAGGGGCAATCCGTCACAGCGTTGCAAGAGGCCTGCGCCACCCTTGCTGCCAGCCAATGCGCAATCATGATGGAAGGTCTTGAGATTGCCCGCCTTGGCCGGTTTCTGGCCCTGCGACCACTGGGCGACACAGCCGCGCTGAACGCGTTGGCCGCCGCCTGTGTTCAAGAGCTTGATATGTTCCGGTCCCCACCGTCGGCGGCTGAACTTGACCATCGCCGCGCCTCCAGACTGACACCGGATCAGGACGCCAACCTGGTCAAATGGGGTTACCCTTATGTGCTGAACGCGTTTCGGTTTCACATCACCTTGAGCGGCAGGTTGGACAAGCCCGTGCTGGATTCGGTCCAGCGCACCCTGGAAAACCATCTGGGGCCGCTTTTGCCAAAACCCTTTCGAATTGCGGATCTGGCCCTGATGGGCGAGGCCGAGGATGGACGGTTTCACCTGATCCATCGCTATGCGCTTTCCAACTGAAGGCGGGACAAAATTTTGGCCACCGTATCCTGCAGAGCACCAGAATTGTCGACCTCGATCACCCGGACCAGCCCCTTAGGCAAAGGGGTCTTGGCCTGGCCCAACCGACGCGCCTGTTCGCTGTCACTTTCGCGCCCGCGCAATGACAAGCGTTGCTCTAGAACGCTCGCGTCTGCAGTCAACGAGATAACAATCAGATCGCCAAAGATCTCTTGCGCCTGCAACAACACAGCACGCGACAGGTTGACCAGAACTGCCTCCGCCACCTGACGTTGCTGCGCAATCTCTTTCGGCACACCATAGAGCAACCCATGTGCATGCCAGCTGAGCGCGAATGCGCCCTCACCTTCCATCTGTCGAAACGCGTCATCTGTGACCCGTCTGAAATCTTCCCCCGCTTCGCCTTCGGGGCGGGTGACGACACGGCGCAGCCGCTGGATACCTTTTGCGCGGGCTTCCAACGCCTCAATCACACTGTCTTTGCCGACACCTGACGGACCGACAACCGCTATGACCGGGGCAAGCGTCATGCCGCAATTCCCGGCGTGAATTGCGAAACGTTGATCTCGCGATCGCAAACCTGCTTCCGCCCGTCAACATCATGGAAGATGCCGATAATCGCCGTTCCGCGCTCTTTCGCCTCAAGGATCAGGGACAGGACGGTTTCGCGATTCAGCGCATCCAAACTGGCTGTGGGTTCATCCAGCAGCATGGCCGGGTATTCATGGGCAAAGCCGCGCGCGATGTTCACGCGCTGCTGTTCGCCGCCCGAAAAAGTCGTCGGACTAAGGGGCCAGAGCCGTTCAGGAATATTCAGACGCTCGAGCAGACCCGCAGCCTTGTCCAGTGCCATCTGTTTTTCGCAACCAACAGCAAGAAGCGGCTCGGCCACGACCTCAAGCGTCGGCACTCTGGGCACAACGCGCAGGAACTGGCTGACATAGCCCAGCGTTTCGCGCCGCAGGGTCAAGATCTCGCGCGGTTCAGCCTTGGCGACGTCTAAACCACCGACCAGAACCTGACCCGAGGCAGCCAGATAGTTGCCATAGATCACCCGCATCAAGGTGGATTTACCTGCCCCCGACGCGCCGGTCAGCGCCACACACTCACCCGGTTCAACCCTGAGCGTAGCGCCCTGCATGACCGGGATCACCGCGCTCCCCTGATTGTGCAGGATAAAGCTTTTGCTGACATTGTTCAGTTCAATCATTGTCCCGGCCCTCATACCTGCAACACGCTGGACACCAGCAGTTGCGTATAGGCATGCTGCGGATCGTCCAGAACCTGATCAGTCAATCCGGCCTCGACCACATGACCGGCTTTCATCACCATCAGCCGATCCGCCAGCAGACGGACAACGGCAAGATCATGGGTGACAATGATGGCGCTCAGCCCCATTTCCCGAACCAACCCGCGCAACAGGTCCAACAGGCGAGCCTGTACCGAGACGTCCAGACCACCAGTCGGTTCATCCATGAAGACCAGCCTGGGGCCGGTCACAAGATTCCGCGCGATCTGCAGGCGCTGCTGCATGCCACCGGAAAACGCGGACGGACGATCATCAACCCGCTCCGCTTCGATCTCAACCCGACCCAGCCAGTCGATCGCCTTGTCGCGGATATCGCCATAGTGGCGGTCACCTACGGCCATCAGTCGTTCGCCGATATTTCCGCCCGCACTGACAGACATGCGCAAGCCATCGCGCGCATGTTGGTGCACGAATGCCCAATCGGTGCGGCTCAGCATCCGGCGTTCAGGTTCCGACATGGTCACGGTATCCACCGGACCGTCTGCACGAGTGTCAAAGATCACCTGCCCCGCATCCGGCACCAGATGACCCGCCAGACAGTTCAGCAGGGTTGACTTGCCCGAACCACTCTCACCCACGATCCCCATCACCTCGCCGGGATAGAGATCAAAACTCACATCGGTACAGCCGATACGGGCCCCGTAGGATTTTCTGATATCCTGTACACTCAGCAGCGGTGTCATTTCATTCACCTTGGGTCATATGAAAACTCGATCCGATTGCCGCCCGGCTCTCGGATCATGAAATGGAGTTTCGGACCTGAACCCGAGGGTTCAGGTGCAAACTCGACAACGACGTCAGGCCAGTCTTTGACCGCATCGAAAACCGCAGTCAGCGCTTCTTCATCGGGAACTTTCAAGGCAACATGATGCAACCCGACGTTCTTGTGCCGGTCAAACCCCTGTAGCCCCTTGCCTTTTTGCTGCCAAAGCGTCAGCTTCGCCGCGCCATTGGTCACATAAACCGCCGGATAATCCGGATTGCTGCCGAAGACCTCCCAACCCAGCGCATCGACAAAGAACGTCCGCGTGGCGTCGAGGTCCGAAACCGTAAGGCCAAGGTGGTCAATTCCAAGCACATCTTCTCGTTTCATGCGGCATCCTCTCTGGCCAAACGGCCCACATGGCCCGCCTCGCGGCGCGACCGGCAATAATCAGTGTCCGAGCAAACAAACATGCGGGTGCCTGCATCATCCATGATGACTTCATCCAGATAGCTGTCCTCGGCCCCGCACAGATCACAGGGATGGTCGGCCTTGGTGGCCTCGAACGGGTAGTCCTGGAAATCGAGGCTGACGACCTTGGTATGCGGTGGCACCGCGTAGATACGTTGCTCGCGGCCCGCGCCAAACAGCTGGATCGCGTCCATCTCAAGCTTTGGGTTGTCGAATTTCGGGATGGGGGACGGGTCCATCACATAACGGTCCGAGACCATCACAGGATAAGCATAAGCGGTTGAGATCGCACCATGCTGGCTGATGTCTTCGTACAGTTTCACGTGCATCAACCCGTATTCTTCGAGGCTGTGCATCTTGCGTGTCTCGGTCTCGCGCGGTTCCAGAAACCGCAGCGGTTCCGGGATCGGCACTTGATAGACAAGAATCTGATCCGCGCGCAGCTTCGCCTCGGGGATGCGGTGGCGGGTCTGGATGACCGTCGCCTTCTCGGTTTCCTCGGTGGTGGCGACGCCCGCCGTATTCTCGAAAAACTTACGGATAGACACGGCATTGGTCGTATCATCCGCGCCCTGATCAATCACCTTGAACGTATCGTCCGGGGTCAAAGTTGCGGCAGATACCTGCACGCCTCCGGTACCCCAGCCATAAGGCATCGGCATCTCTCGGCTGGCAAATGGCACCTGATATCCGGGAATAGCCAACCCCTTGAGGATCGCCCGACGGATCATCCGCTTGGTTTGTTCGTCCAGATATGCGAAGTTATATTCAGTCATTTGATGTAACTATTTTGTTTCTGGTGTTTTTATGAACGTATTTGGTATTTGTTCGCTCTTTTTGGCGATTATGCTCTATTTTATCTGGCGCAATTTTCGCGCAAAGTGGCGCCTCGGGGCTATGGCCCGCGACCTTTCGTGCGAATGGGAATCGCTTGAAATCGTGAATTCGCGCGAAACATTCGGCAGGAAATCGCCCAATCAGGGCAACGACTGGTTTTTGAACCGTAGGACGAGCCTGTAGGGCAAAGCGTACAGAGCTCATTCCGCAGCCTCCCTCGATGCAGTCCGTTCCTCGGCCTCGCGGCGCAGCTTGCGCACCAGTTCCAGTTCGGATTGAAAATCCACGTAATGCGGCAGCTTGATATGTTCGAGGAAACCCGTTGCCTGAATATTGTCTGAGTGGCTCAGGACAAATTCCTCGTCCTGTGCAGGTGCGCCCAGATTGTCCTCGCCCAGCTCCTCCCACCGCAGCGCCCGGTCGACCAGAGCCATGGCGATGGATTTGCGTTCAGACTGGCCAAAGACGAGCCCATAGCCGCGTGTAAACTGTGGCGGCTCAGTCTTTGAGCCTTGGAACTGGTTCACCGTCTCACATTCGGTCAACTCGACTTCGCCGATCTCGATGGCAAAGCCCAGTTCGGGAATGTCCATTTCGACCGCGACCTTGCCGATCCGCAGCTCGCCAACAAAGGCGTGGTTGCGGGCATAGCCGCGCTGAGTCGAATAGGCCATGCCCAGCACAAACCCCTCATCCCCGCGCGCCAGCGATTGCAACCGCAGCGGACGGCCCGCCGGAAACTCCAGCGGTTCGCGGGTCAGGTCGCCGGGCGTAGCATCGCTGACCGGCTCGTCCTGAATGATATCCTCACCCTTGAGGAATTCGGTGATATGCGGGGTCGGCTCGTGTCGCGCCGTACCTTCGGGCGCGGGTAGAGTTTCGCCATCCGCAGCCAGTTTGAAATCTAGCAGGCGGTGGGTGTAGTCGAATGTCGGGCCCAGCACCTGCCCGCCCGGCGCATCCTTGAACGTCGCCGATATCCGACGGTCACAGGCCATATTGCCCGTTTCAACCGGTTCGGAATAACCGAAACGCGGCAATGTCGTGCGATAGGCGCGGATCAGAAAGATCGCTTCGATCAGATCACCACGCGCCTGTTTGATCGCCAGTGCGGCAAGGTCCGGATCATACAGCGATCCTTCTGCCATCACCCGGTTCACCGCCAGGCTCAGCTGCTCCCGGATCTGGACCAGGCTAAGCTCGGCCACATCCGGGGCGCCTCGGCGCTCTTCGGCCAACCAGGCATGGGCATTCTCAATAGCCTTTTCGCCTCCTTTGACGGCAACATACATCGCTTAACCCTCCGCGCTGATCTGGGTACTGCGCGGCAGGGCCGCGACCTTGTCACCGCAGGTAAAGAAGAAGTCACATCCCAAAGGGAAAAGAGCCGCATTACGTTGCAACGCAGGGATATCGGGTAGGTTCAAGCCTGCGCTCTGCTTGATACCGGGACCGTGCAAAATGGCACCGGACTGATCCAGGCTGTCACGCTCAACAATCAGAGTGGTTGACCGATCCGGATACTCGGCAGTTCCGATGCGATAGCGATCCAGCCCACCAAGTTCGCCCCAAGTGCCGACGGCGAAATCTGCCTCGGCAGCAGGAACCAGCGGCGCGCCGGTGTGGAAGGTCAGCCATTCGCGCAGAGCGTCGGTGTCGAGCTCACCCGCCAGATGTACCTTGGTTTCCGGGTCGCATAAAGTCAGCAACAAAGTGCCCGCTGCTACCGACAAAGGCGCAGGGGGCACGGCCCCTGACAGGCTGCGGATTTCGCCAGGGCGTGCCATCACCGTCATCGCCGCGCGAAAAGCATGTGCGGAATCAACCGGTATGTTCTGGAACCCGCCCGAGAATTGAGTTTGCGCAGTCATCAATCTTCTCCCCGAACCAGCGTGAAGAATTCTACTTTGGTTGCCGCCGCCTTTGCCGCCCGCGCGATTTTGACCGCCTGCATTTTCTGTTCCAGCGGACCGAGCAGGTTTTCCCGCACATGGTCTGCTGCCGCAGTCTGCATCATCGCATCAATCACAGCTGCAGCTTCGGCCTTGGGCTTTGACCGGCCCTGAACATAGCCATGTCCAACCGTGCCATCCTGCAAGACCACCGAGCAGCGCGTGACCGTCATTTCACCCAGGTTGAACGTCGCCCCGGTGGCGCCGGTACGTCCGCGCACCATCACGCCGCCCACTTCGGGGCTGCGCAGCCATTCAAAGCCGGGACGGTCCGTGAGGCCCTCCCACAGCGCCAACGTGGCGTCATCTGGCGCGCGGGCCAGCAGGCCCATCCAGGTCTTACGCGCCTCGGTCGCGGAATCTGTCTGTTGTGTCATCAAAGCCTCTTGGCGGGGTTGTCTACTTATCCTATACAACTATACAAATCATAGACCGCCGCCCGGCGACTCGCAATCGCAACTGTGTGAATTTTTGGTGACATGAACAAAACGCCGATCTGGAAAAGCATCGCCCTAAGCCTGACGTCGGACATTGCCGAAGGGCGATATCAAACCGGTGACCGGCTGCCGACCGAAGCGCAACTGGCCGCAACGCATGGCGTTAACCGCCACACGGTTCGTCGGGCGCTGTCTGACATGGCCGACCAGGGGCTGGTCCATTCTAGGCGCGGGGCCGGTGTATTCGTCGCCACCCGACCAACCGAGTATCCGATTGGTAAGCGGGTGCGATACCACAAGAGCATCTCGGCCAGCGGCAAGATGCCCGGCAAGAAGATCCTCGCCCTGACCACACGGGCCGCGGATGAAGCCGAGGCCGAAGCATTGGGGCTTGATACAGGCGACACGGTGCATGTCTATGACGGTCTGTCTCTGGCCGACGGGCAACCCATCGGCCTGTTTCAAAGCGTTTTTCCGGCCAAGCGATTTCCTGACATTCTGCAGATTCTGACCGAAACCCAATCCGTCACCAAAGCCCTGCAAAGATGCGATGTGCCGGATTACACGCGCATCTCAACCCGCCTGACCGCGCGCGCCGCCACGGCAACTCAAGCTCTGCACCTGCACCTGCCCGAGGGCGCACCAGTCTTGTTTTCGATCGGCATCAATGCAGACCCCGAGGGCAATCCTGTCGAGTACGGGAGAACAACCTTTGCCGGGGAACGAGTTACGCTGACCCTGAACGAGGATTGATCCCGTAAGCCTCCCGCCCGTCTTCAACCTCCTATCGGAGGTTTCATCCCGTTGGGCGTAGCGCCGCGCAAAGCGCGGCGCCCGGCCCAAGGCCGCAAAGGGGGATCGGCGAAACCGATGCTTCTGCGGGCGCGGAGCACCTGGGGTCACAGGGCCAGCTATTCGTATTTCTCCAAAAACGCCTCAGCCTCTAGTTTGCGAAAATCCGGCAATGCGTCACGCAAGCGGCTGTTGTCCCAGTCCCACCAGGCCAACTGCTCCATCCGATCCGCAACCGCTTGTGGGAACCTGGGGCGGAGTGGTTGGGCCGCCACCCCAGCAACGATCATGTAGGGCGGCACGTCTTTGGTCACCAGCGCCCCGGATGCGATGACCGCACCATTACCGATTGTCACCTCGGGCTTGATGATCGCCCCGTGACCGATCCATGTGTCATGCCCGATATATGCGAGCCGGCTTGCGCGATGGACAAACCACTCCGCATCATCCTCGGCATCGTCCCAATAGTCAGCCGACCGATAGCTAAAATGATGCAGCGAGGCCTTTTGCAACGGGTGATCAGTAGCGCCTATCCGGGTAAAGCTGGCAATGTTCGAAAACTTGCCGATCCTTGCATTAGCGATGTCGCAGGTCCGGTCGCAATAGGAATAGTCGCCCCAGACCGCGTTGGCGATCCGGCTGCCGGTGCCAATCTCGACAAATGCACCAAAGCTGCTGTTGGTAATCTGGCAATCGGGATGGATGAACGGTTCATCCGCGCGCAATCGTGCCATAGTCCTGACCTTTCAAGCTGCGCTCACGGCAGAATAAAATCTTTGGTTTTCGCGTTGCTCGGCTTGCTCTTCTTGCCGCTGTCGCCCTGGATCAGACGACGCCGTAACCAGCCCGAGAACCAATCCATCAACATCACCATGAGAATGATCAGAACGATGTAATAGGCGACCTCTTCCCAATCTTTCTGAGTGATGATCGCCTGCGTCAGCAACAGACCAATGCCGCCGCCAGTAATCGCGCCAATTATGGTCGCGCTGCGGGTGTTGGATTCGAGAAAGTACAAAAGCTGGCTCAACAGCACGGGAGTGATCTGTGGGATCACCCCAAAGCGATAGCGCTGCGGCGCATTCGCACCGGTCGACTGCACGCCCTCGATCTGCTTCTCATCCACATTCTCCAGCGCTTCTGAGAATATCTTGCCGAATGTCCCGGTATCGGTCACCAGAATTGCCAGCGCTCCGGTCAACGGCCCTGGGCCGAAGGCCCGTGCCAGAACAACGGTCCAGATCAAGGCGTCCACACCGCGTACAAAGTCGAACACCCGCCGTGTGGCAAAGCGCACCGACCGCAAGGGGTTAAAGTTCCGCGTCGCCAGGAACGCCAGTGGCAAGGCGATAATCCCTGCCCCAATGGTGCCCAGAAACGCCATCAGGATCGTCTCGAAGATGGCCCAGGCCACATCCTGATGCCGCCAGATCTTGTTGGTCCAGAAATCGTTGAAAATGGCACCGGCCTCACCGGCGGTGGCGCGGCTGACCAACTCGGGGAAGGATTTGCCATAATACGGGCTGTCGAGGGTGAACCAAAACAGCTCCCACCCTGGGAAATAGCGAAACACTTCGGACCGGTTGCGGGTCACGGTCAGACGCCCGGCATCGGTGGTGATCGCCAGCCGATTTTTCGAGACATTGATCCAGTCTGGAACATCGCCCGCCGGTAACTCGGCTTGCACCCCAGAGGCCCGGCTGGGCGTAGCGCGCACGACGCCATAGCCAGGGATATCGTATTCGATTGTCTCGGGGCCGAAACGCACCACGTGACCATCTTCCAGGTCAATGATCGTGGTTTCGCCCAACGCCACCCAGTCGGGTGCGGTCCCGTCAGGATAGGTGCCTTTGCGGTCCCCTTCGACCGCAACGGACACATCACCATTGCGGTTATCCCGCGTGACATGGGTTTTGTAGCTGTAACTGTCGGCAACAAGCGTCTTGCCGTTTTCCCAATTTGCACGCCCGGCAATACCAGGCACGTCAAAGGCAAAGAACACGTAAATCAGGTAAAAAGCGACAAGGCCGGGCAACCCGAAATTCACGATCCGTTTGCGGTTGAACAGACGACCGGCCTCGGCCTTGAGGTCATCTGTCGACAGATCAGTGGCAAAGGTCGTCATGCCGAAGCTCCTTTTTCAGACCCGTGGGTCAGGCGATCCCGCAGATAGCCGGACAGCTGATCCACGACCATGATTGTGACAAAAAGCAGAAGGAAGATGGCCGCGGCCTCGTCGTAGCGCCCCTGCCCCCATGACATCGCGTTGCGCAGCTCATAGCCCAGCCCGCCAGCACCGACGAAGCCAAGGATGGCCGAGGCACGGATGTTGATCTCGAACCGCAGCAAGGCATAGCTGACATAGTTCGGTCCGACCTGTGGGATCACGCCCAAATACATCCGTTGCGACCAGTTCGCGCCCACCGAATGCAGCCCCTCAATCGGCTTCAGCGAAGCGTTCTCGTTCACTTCCGAGAACAGCTTGCCCAATGCACCGGCGGTATGGATGGCAATCGCAATCATTGCCGGAACCGGACCGCCGCCGAGAATAAAGATCAAAACCAGCGCGATAACGATTTCAGGGATGGCCCTGCAGATATCGGAAATCCGACGAAACAATGGGATCAGAGATGGCCACTGCGCCATGCCCCGTGTCGACATCAGGGCAAGAAATGTCCCCGCAATCGTACCGATCAGGGTTGATGCTGCCGCGATATTGATCGTTTCGATCAAGGCCGGAAAGAACCGAACCAGATTTTCCGGCATCGCGCCGATCTTTTCCCACGCTTCCGAGAGGACCTCGGCCGGATAGTCGAAAATCCTGTGCCAGCCATCGACAAAACTGCCTGCGTTTCGATCATCGGCGGTGCGGAACCCTGCGGCCATCAGGGCCACAAACAGGATCAGGAGAATGCCACCATAGGCCCGTTTGCGCCGGGTCATTGCTGAGTATTCGTCGCGGATCTGGTCGACGCTGTGGGACCCTGCGGTCAGGTCTGTCATGGAATGCTCCTGAGAAAACGGGGCCCGGCAAGACGCCGGACCCCGATCATGTGATGTGCAGGCTTAGTTGGACTTCAGCTTGCGCGCTTCGATGATGACCTCGTAGGCCTCATGCGTGATGGGATCAAAGCTCTTGGCTTCGCCTGCTGCCACGCCGTAGAAACACTCGCGGTCTTTTTCATCCAGCGTGTTCCACAGTTCAGTGACCTGAACTTTGACATCTTCGGGCAAGGCCTTGCGCAGAACGACCGGGCCTTCCGGGATCGGCGCCGATTTCCAGATCTCGACCAGATCGTTCATGTCGACCAGACCGGCATCAACAGCGCGGCGCAGCGCGCCCGACTGATAGCCATCTTCCCAATCACCCAGGCCGTCGGCCCAGGTCACGCCGCCGTCAACGTCACTGTTGTTTACCGCAACGATAGTCTGTTCGTGACCGCCGGTGAACTTGACCTCACCGAAGTAATCGCCCGAGTCCATGGTGGCGCCGGTGGCCTGTGGAATCTCGATCGAAGGGATCAGGTAGCCCGAGGTCGAGTTCGGATCACCAAAACCAAAGGCCTTACCCTTCATGTCGTCCAGCGAAGCGATTCCGCTGTCTTTGCGCGCAAAGCCTACCGAGTAGTAGCCATAGCCGCCATCACTGTTGACCTTGACCAGAACCGGCTCAACCGCTTCGGGATCGCTCAGATAGGTTTTGGCGTAACCCGATGCACCCAACCAAGCGACGTCAATCGTGCCACCCAGCAGGCCCTGAATCACACCGTTATAATCGGCGGGCGCAAACAGCTTGGTCGGAACGCCCAGCAGCTCTTCGGTGTATTCGCGCAGGCATTCGTTTTTGCTCATCCGATCCTGGGCGTTTTCGCCGCCCAGAATACCAATGCGGAATTCGCTGATTTCCTGCGCCATAGCGGGCGCGGCCATGGCAGTGGTCGCAACAAGGGCAGCAATTAGGTTTTTCATCTGTCTCTCTCCAGGTTGATGTCCCCGACCTCTCATCGGGTCGGGCGATGAAAGGTGGTTGGGGTGGCTCAGATGGTGGCTTCGGCTTCCATCAGGGCCTTCTGGGTGGCGTCGAGCGTCTCGATCTCGGTCGAGGTCGCCTCTTCCGAGAAACTCGCATCGGCCCCATAGATCTCGCGGGCGACGCCGGTGGTCAGCTGTTCCGGCAGCCCATCAAAGACGATGCGACCATCGCGCATGCCGACGACGCGGTCGCAATAGCGGCGCGCGGTATCCAGCGTGTGAAGGTTGGCGATGACCGTGCGGCCATCCTCTTCGTGGATGCGGCGCAGGGCTTGCATCACCACCTGGGCATTCATCGGGTCCAGAGAGGCAATCGGTTCGTCCGCCAGAATGATTTTCGGGTCCTGCATCAGCGACCGAGCAATAGCGACACGCTGTTGCTGTCCGCCCGAAAGGGCCTCGGCCCGTTTCGGCGCATGTTCGGCAATGCCCAGACGATCCAGAATGTCGATGGCGCGGTGGATGTCTTCCATCGGGAACAGGTTGAACATGGTGGCCAGCGTCGATTGGTGGTTCAGCGTGCCATGCAGCACGTTCGACACCACATCCATGCGCGGGACCAGATTGAACTGCTGAAAGATCATGGCGCATTCGGCTTGCCAGGCCCGCTTGTCCCGCCCCTTCAACTGGGTGACATCGCGGCCTTCGAACAGGATCTTGCCTTCGCTGGAATCGGTCAGGCGATTGACCATCCGCAAAAGGGTGGATTTCCCGGCGCCGGATCGCCCGATGATGCCGATCATGCACGGCTTGTCTACATCCAAAGTCGCCGCATCCACGGCTATGTTTTCGCCGAAGCGTTTGGTCAGTTTGTCGATACGCAGCACAGGCCACCCCCAATTCGTCTTGGCGGTGAGCTACAGGCACTGTTCAACGGCTGTGTGTCAGTAAGGTGAAAGTTTTGTTACGGCGCGATTGTCGCGGGGGCTATCCATCAACTGACCTCAACGCTATACGCATCCTCAACTGTTCAGATGACACGAGGCAACCATGAGCTTTGACCGCAGCATCAAGATCGCCCCGTCGATCCTGTCCGCCGATTTTGCCAATTTCGGCGCCGAGATTCAGGCCATTGAGGCTCAGGGCGCCGACTGGGTGCATATTGACGTGATGGATGGCCATTTTGTCCCCAACCTGACCTTTGGTCCACCCGCCGTCAAAGCCTTTCGTCCGCATGTCAAAACGGTGATGGACGTGCATCTGATGATCACCCCAGTCGATCCCTACATTCAGGCCTATGCGGATGCTGGGGCCGATGTCCTGACCGCCCATATCGAGGCAGGGCCGCATTCGCACCGCACCTTGCAGGCCATCCGCGCTGCAGGAATGAAGGCCGGTATCGCGCTGAACCCGGGCACTCCGGCCGAAGCGGTGGAGCACCTGTTGGATCTGACCGATCTCATCTGCGTTATGACCGTAAACCCCGGCTTTGGCGGCCAGAAGTTCATCGACATGACCAGCAAAATCCGCCGCCTGCGCCAGATGATTGGCGACCGTCCCGTCCATATTGAGATTGATGGCGGCGTTGATCCAAACACCGCCCCGCTGGTCGCGGCCGCAGGCGCCGACGTTCTGGTTGCCGGCTCAGCTGTGTTCAAAGGTGGATCGGTAGATCAGCCCGGGGTCTATGGCGACAACATCCGCGCCGTGCGGGCCGCTGCGAATTCCGCGCTGTAACTCATTATTCCTGGCGCATGCCCGAAATCACCCTGTGCATGAGGTCCAGAAACTGACGTTGTTCCTCGGCGCTCAGCCCCGCAAGCGCCTGCGCGTTTACGGTCTGGGCGGCCTCATATGCCTCCGCGCGTATCCCTGACGCCTTTTCGGTCAACCAGATCAGCTGAGCTCTGGCATCGGTTGGGTTTTTGGTTCTCTTGACCAAACTGTCCCGCTCCATCCGGTTGAGCGTGTTGGCCAACGTCGCCTGCTCGACGTCGATTTTGCCAAGCAGCTCTTTTTGCGACACGCCGTCCTTTTGCCAAAGCTCCAGCAAAATGGGGAATTGCCCAACGACGATCCCCAAAGGAGAGATACGCTGCTGCAGGTCCCGGGCAAACAAGCGCGCCATGTGATTGACCAGATATCCGGCAGAGTCTTCTTTCGTGAAATCCATGTCGGATAAATACACTTGCATAGCATGCTATGCAATATTATATAGCTTGCTATGTTATTTTCTGAAAGAGGATCAAAGAATGGCACGCATCGTAGAACTGGACGAAATCGCAACCCTGGCTGACCAGATGGAAACCGAGGAAGGCCCCGTCGTTCTGATCAACCTGTTCACGGTTGACGCCAAGGACGAAGACGCCCTGCTGACCGCCTGGTCCCACGACGCGGATTTCATGAAATCGCAACCGGGATACATCTCGACGCAACTGCACAAAGGCATCGCCAACAGCGCGACCTTCGTGAACTATGCTGTCTGGCAAGATGTGAAGAGTTTCCGTCAGGCCTTTACCAATCCTGAATTCCAAAGCCGTATCGCCGACTACCCGGACAGCGCAGTGACGCGACCACATCTTCTGCGCAAGCTGACGGTCGACAACCACTGTGTTGCCTAAGGCAAAAAGTGGAGGCGACCCATGATCAGAACAATCCACCCCATCGCTGGAGTTATCGGATTTCTAACAATCCTGACATTCTGGACATCTACTTTGTACAGCGAGATCTTCGCTTCCCACGCGACCGTGGCATCAGTAAAAACCATGATCGTCTATGGCCTGTTCTTGCTGGTCCCGGCCATGGTAATAGTCGGCGCCACAGGAATGTCGATGGGAAGCCGGCGCAAAGATGCTTCGGCATTGGCCAAAAAGAAAAGAATGCCGATCATCGCAGCCAACGGCCTGCTTATTCTGGTACCCGCAGCACTCTACCTGAAAGCAAAGGCCGGAGCCGGGGCCTTCGACACCAGCTTCTACCTTGTTCAGGTCATCGAATTGGTCGCTGGTGCCACCAATCTGACATTGATGGGTATGAGTATCCGTGACGGACGGGCAATGACCGCGCGCAGGCGCAGTCAGTCCCAGAAATAAAGATGCATTCCAAACAGAAAAAGCCCGCCCCGGTTTGGGGCGGGCTTTTTTGTTTCGACGGTTAGGTCTGAGACTATTCGGCGAACGATCTCATCACCGCCTCCGATCACTCAACACTCTTTGGTGTACGACATGGGCGCGTCGCGGGCTTGTCGAGATCAAACGAGAAAGGGTGCCGGATGGGCGCCCTTTCCATTTGATCATTCGCTTGCGCGAATTACTCGACGATTTTCGACACAACGCCGGCGCCGACGGTGCGGCCGCCTTCGCGGATGGCGAAACGCAGGCCGTTTTCCATCGCGATCGGTGCGATCAGCTCAACCTCGAACGACACGTTGTC
>NZ_JBXWOB010000014.1:0-97720 GCF_059610685.1 Ruegeria sp. CDSC052 | reverse complement strand
CCAATCTCCTGAATCGGCTTCTTCTTCGCCTCACGCGCAATTTCGATGTCAGATTTATAGCTCATTGGGTTTCGGTCTCCCTGCATAAAATAGGCCAATAGTGTTCCAACCAGAACGGCAAGGAGCCGAACCAGATTCGCATATATTTTTCTTTAAAGTAAATATTTATTCCCTAGGGTCAATATGCGAGTTTAACACTCCCTGAAAGTGCTACTCGATTCATCATTAGGAAACAGAGGCTGGCCACAGCGATCAGGCGTATCTTTTCCGACCCGCGCTGAGACCAAGCAACCAATCTTCAACGATGCGCTGCTCTGGGAAAGCTTTGTGAAGAGGCCTTTTTAACAGGTAGTATCCGGACTGTGTTCGCACTGATGCGCCCTGAACCGGTCTGACCAAGGTGCCGCTTTCAAGCAATGGGTCAACAAGATGGGCCCAACCCAATGCAATTCCCAGTCCATCGACAGCTGCTTGCACTGACAACGGATAGGTATTGAACTCCACTGCCTGTTCCATCGAGGACGTCGATACCCCATTGCCACTGAACCAAGTGCGCCATGTCATCCACTCTGCATGACCACTGGCGACTTCAATAAGGTCCAGTTCCGGCAGCGCAGATATATCTGCCGCTTTGGGGTTGCTCTTGAGATACTCTGGGCTGCAGACCGGAAATACGGTTTCTCCGAACAAAAGCTGTGCCTCGTATCCCGGCCAATCGCCATCTCCACGCAGGATCGTCAAGTCCATCGAATCCGACAGGCACTCTGCGTCGCTGTCAGAAGAGACCAGCGAAATACGGATGCGGCCATTTGATTTGTTGAACTTGCGAAGTTGCGGCATCAGCCAAAGAGACGCGACAGAGTTGGTGGCGGAGATCGATACCGTGTTGGCCTGATGTTTGGCCAGCATATCCCGGCTGACATCCCGCATCAGGTCCAGCGACTTCTCCACGGTTGCCAGCAGGATGGCCCCTTGTTGGGTAAGCGAAACAGATCGGTGCCCTCGCACAAACAACGGCACATCATAGTGTTGCTCTAGCAACCGCACTTTGCGGCTGATCGCCGTTTCAGAGATGTTCAGAACCTTACTGGCCTGCGCAAAGCTCTGCGCCTTTGCGGCAGCTTCAAACGCCAACAAATAGTCGAGCGGCGGAAGGACTTTCCCTGTGACTGAAGTTTTCTTTGGCATTTCAGAGCGGATTCCCGAACTGGACGTTATAGCGATCGAAAAACATTTGGCCTCATCTGCGGGCAATCGATCAGGCAACTAATTGTTAAGATAGCAAAAAGTCGGGTTAGCCTCAAGAATTTATGGTCAAAGACCCTCAAATTTCTGTTCTGCGTCTGGGGCGATTCTGCGCAGAATGCACAAATTCGGGGCCGGAAGAGTCCACAACCTAAAAAATGAACATCACTCAGGGAGCAAACATGAAACTTACAAACCTCCTTTCTGCTGCAACTTTGGCAGCAGTTGCGGGAACAGGGGCGACTGCAGAAGACAGCAGCGACCCGATCGTGATCCCAATTCACAATTGGTCCAGCCAGATCGTGATGTCGAACGTTGTCGGCCTGATCTTTGAAGAGATGGGCAACAACGTCGAATACGTCACCACCGACAGCCAGGCGGTCTATGAATCGGTGCGCCTGGGCGATGTGGCGTTGGAGATGGAAGTCTGGGAAGGCGCGTTTGGCGCGTCCTACAGGGCGGCATTGGAAAAAGGTGGCCTGCATGACGCAGGCGATCATGACGCCGTTACACGTGAGGATTGGTGGTATCCCATGTGGACCAAGGAATCCTGCCCGGGCCTGCCAGATTGGAATGCATTGAACGACTGCGCACACCTGTTCGCGACAGCCGAAACCGGCGACAAGGGTCGGTATCTGGATGGTCCAGTTGACTGGTTGAAGCATGGTAAAGAACGCGCCGAAGCACTTGATCTGAACTTTACCGTGATCAATGCGGGTTCCGCCGCAGCCCTTTGGGCCGAGATAGGCGCGGCTGAGGCCGACAAAACACCGGTACTGGTTTTTAACTGGACGCCAAACTTTGCCGAAGCCGTCTGGCCTGGTGAGTTCGTTGAGTTCCCAGCATGGGAAGACGGATGCGACAAAGACCCAGCCAAGGGTCCTAACCCGAATGCGTTGTATGATTGCGGCAACCCCGCCAAAGGTTACCTGAAAAAGGCAGCCTGGGATGGTATGAAAGACAAATGGCCGGCCGCGTATTGCGCCCTGACAGAGATTTCTTTCACCAATCCGCAGATTGCTGAGATGGCGAAGCTGGTCGATACTGATGAGCTTGAACCGGAAGAAGCCGCCGAAGAATGGCTGGACGCCAACCGCGCTGTCGTCGATCCTTGGATCAGTTCCTGCAGCTCATAATCCCGGCTACATCCACCGAAACTGGCGCGGCCTTGACCATCTGATCGATGCAAGGCCGCGCTCAACAAGAAAGTTAGGCAGCCATGTCCGCCACAGCGCCTGTCATCTCAGCCAAAAATGTATGGAAACTGTTTGGGCCCTCGCCAGAGAGCTACCTGAAGTCCATGCCCGCTGGCCGCGGTTTTGATGAAATCCGTGCAGATGGGTATATCGCCGGTGTCAAGGATGTCTCGATTGAGGTTGGCCGTGGCGAAATGCTGGTCATCATGGGTTTGTCAGGGTCAGGCAAGTCGACGCTGGTACGTTGCTTTTCGCGCCTGCACGACATTACAGGCGGAACGATTGAGGTTGACGGTCAGGACATCATGAGCCTGAGCGAGCGCGATCTGATTGAATTGCGCAGAAACAAGATGGGCATGGTGTTTCAGTCTTTCGGACTGCTGCCACATCGCACGGTTTTGGACAACGTGGCCTTTCCGTTGGAAATGCGCGGACAAGATCGTCATGATCGGCGCGAGCGCGCGCTGGAAGTCATCAAGTTGGTGGGCCTTGAAGGTCGGGAAGAATACTTCCCACGGGAATTGAGCGGTGGCCAACAGCAAAGAGTGGGAATCGCCCGGTCGCTCGCCATTGAACCCGATATCTGGTTTCTGGACGAGCCATTCTCGGCGCTTGATCCACTGATCCGCCGCGAAATGCAGGATGAATTCCTGCGATTGCAAGAGATGCTGGGCAAAACCATCGTTTTCATCACGCATGATTTTGACGAAGCGCTACGTCTGGCAGACCGGATTGCAATCATGCGCAACGGCGCGGTCGAACAATGTGACACCCCCGACAAGATTGTGATGAACCCTGCCACCGAGTACGTGGCCAAGTTTACCGAAGATGTCGACAAGGCCCGGGTCGTACATGCCGAAGGCCTGGCAAAACCTGTGAACGGTCATGCCTTGGAGGGCGCACCTATCAATGGTGGATCAACCATTCACGAACTGGCGCGGGTTCTTGTCAACGATAACCGCATTCTTTTGCCGGTGGCGGATGACAAAGGCGTTGTCACCGGTGTTTTGGAACGTGACGCCGCATTGAATGTTCTGCTTGGAGCTGAATGATGGCGGCGCTGTCCACCGAAGTACCGGACACTTCAGACGGGACGTGGGGAAAAACCAGAGTCCTGACTACACTGCTGGCCGCCGCCTTCGTGCTGATCGTTGCCAAAGCTGTCGGAGTTCTGCCCGAATGGCTAAACCGCATCCCCGAAGCCGCGATTCCGCCAACGGCGCAGGTTCTGGATGCAGTCTTCTACTTTATCCAAAATGATCTTGGCCTGATCTATGTCACACGATTTATCGCCGAAGGTCCGCTTGAGTTCCTGCTGGATACGTCAGCGAACCTTCTGGAAGGCAAGCGCCGTTGGCCCAATCTAGGCCCGATCCCATGGTCCGCAATCGCCGCAGTGGCAGCCGTCGTCGGCTACGCCGTAGGTGGTTGGCGTCTGGCCGCATTAGGCGCGGGAACCTTCATCTGGACGGCCGCGATCGGGCAGTGGAAGATCGCCATGCAGACGATGTCTGTCATCGTGGTTGCCGCACCGCTGGCGTTTCTTTTGGGCTTGATACTGGGCATCGCCGCCTGGAAATACAGCTGGTTCGAGCGGTTGCTGAAACCCATGTTGTCCGTGCTGCAAACCCTGCCCTTCTTTACGTATCTCTTGCCAGCAGTGATCTTTTTTAAGGTCGGACCGACAGCTGGGGCTGTTGCAACGATTACCTTTGCCATCCCGCCGATGATCCTGATGACCACGTTGGGTCTGAAGAAAGTCAGCCCCGAAGTGATCGAAGCAGGCCAGATGTCTGGATGTACCAAATGGCAGATGCTACGCCATGTTTACGTGCCGGCTGCGCGCACCGAAGTTCTGGTCGGCGTCAATCAGGTTATCATGCTGTGTCTGGCAATGGTGGTTCTGACCGCGTTTATCGGCATGCCGGGTCTTGGAGCCAAACTGCTGGCGATGATGGGTAGTTTCAAGCTGGGCCGTTCTTTCGAGATTGGCGTAACCATCGTCCTTCTGGCTGTCACGTTGGATCGGATGTCAAAGGCCTGGGTCGTCAAGCAGCCAGTGCACTTCGAACGCGGCACCCCGTGGTGGAAGCGCCACCAGATTTCGCTGGTCGCACTGGGTCTGTTTGTTGGGTTCACTCTGCTGTCTCAGGTCTTCCCGATCCTGGCCGAAATTGGCCGCAAGCAGCATCTCAGCCAGGGCAAAGAAATCGACGTGGTTATCAAGTCGTTCCTGGCCATCGACATGATCAAAGGGACAACCGAATGGTTACGCTGGTTTCTGAACGTCAAGGTTCTGATTCCATTCCGGAATACGCTACTCGCCATTCCAACTCCCGCGTTCATCCTGCTGGTTGTTTCCTTTGCTTATTGGGTTGGTGGCCGAAAGCCCGGCATCTACGCAGCAGTCTTCTTTACGATTGTCGCGTTCTCGGGCTGGTGGGATCGGTCGGTTATCACTTTGTATACAGTGATCTCGGCCGTTGCGCTGGCAACCATGATCGGCATCCCCCTGGGCGTTGTCGCAGCACGGTCCGCGCGTTGGTCCAAGAGCATTTTGCTGGCTTGCGACACTGCGCAAACCTTCCCCAGCTTCATTTACTTGATCCCTGCGATCATGTTGTTCGGGGTCAATGATGTCGCTGTTGTGTTCTCGATTCTGATCTTCGCCGCCGTCCCGCTGATCCGGTACACTATTATTGGCCTCAGCAACGTGCCGCCGGAAATGACCGAGGCAGCAGATATGTCCGGCTCGACCCGCCGGCAAAAACTTATGTCGGTTCAGTTCCCTCTGGCGCTGCCAACTATGGCGGTCGGGTTTAATCAAGCCATCATGTTCGCCTTCTTCATGGTCATTATCGCGGCCTTCATTGGAACGCAGGATCTGGGGCAAGAACTTCAACGAACTCTGGCAGGTACCGAACTGGGCAAGAACTTTGTGCTCGGCATGAATGTCTCGCTGATGGCGCTTACCTTCGACATGGCGATCAGCAGCTGGGCTGATCAGCGCAAAAAGCGGTTGGGGCTCGACTAAGATGGCACAACAGCAGAGCGCACGCATCGTTATCCGCTTCGATGACCCCGGATTTGTCCGGATGCGGATGGACGGCCTGCCCGATGCGCAGGTCTGGTGGAAGAATATCAGTTTCGATGAGGCAACCGGACAAGGCAGCTATCTGATGAAGATGGCGCCAGGCACACGTTCGAACCCTCATGTCCATTACGGGCCGGAAGAGTTCTTTGTGCTTGAGGGCGATCTGACCGACCACGACGGGTTTCGATATCGCAGCGGCGATTTTGTCAGCCTTGCTGCCGGGTTCAGCCACTGTTCGCGAACCGAGGCGGGATGCCTCTTGGTGGTCACCCATCGCGGTGCAACCGAAGCCATTCAGGAGAACACACTATGAATGTGAAGCCGGCCTTCGAAGTTCCATTCGAACGCAGCGGGGTTCTGGCCCCCGGCCTTCCGATCCTGCCGCATGGAACGGAACGCCACCCGATCCCCGGAATGGGGTCGCGCGCGGTACCGGTGTCCAAGGGCGATACCATCACGCTGCTGGACCGCGATGGGATGCAACCGGCTGAGATGGTCTTCTTTTCTCCTGACCGAAGCTCCGATGCAGCCATGCTGGGCACACAGGGGCATGGACGGCCCGAAGGTTTGATCGCAACCCTCGCAAATGGATCAGCATCTGGCAAAAAAGTTCTGCGTGCATTGGAAATCGCGGGCTTCGACATCGGAAAAGGCGACGCAATCCGGGCATTCGCTGGCGGTTCACGCCCGGGCGACATGGTGCATTTCGTGGCGGAAAGCGATGGTCTTTTGATTGTCGCTGCACCAGGCAAGGCTATGCGCCCCGAGGACAACAACCCTCCTACGGATATCATCTTGTACATCCAGCGCTCAGCGCCCGGATTGGAAAAGCCCGATGTCGGACCGCCCGATCCGCTGGCCGATCCGCTTAAGGATTTCAATATTCAGCCGGGAAATGCGCACTCATATGAAGTGAAGGCCGGTGAATTCATCCAGATCGTCGATATTCGTGGCCGAGAGTGTTCCGATTTTCAGGCCTTCAGCCGCCGCGCACTGGATCAGGGGATCGAGCGTGAAATCGACCCGACAACAACACGCAGCCTGATGGGCAGCTTGTATCCTCAACCCGGGATTTTCTCAAAGTACTGGTCAGTAGATCAAGAGCCTTTGATCGAAATCGTTCAAGATACCTGTGGGCGCCATGACACGTTCGGTCTGGCCTGTACGGCGCGATATTATGAAGACCTTGGCTATCCCGGCCATGTGAATTGTTCGGACAATATCAACAAGGATCTGGACCAATATGGCATCAAGCCGCGCGGTGGCTGGCCAGCGATTAACTTCTTTTTCAACACGATGCTGGATGACACCAACGCCATTGGCATGGACGATCCGTGGTCGCGACCCGGTGACTTCGTCCTGCTGCGCGCCCTGACCGATCTGGTTTGCGTCAGCACCGGCTGTCCCTGCGATATCGACCCGGCAAATGGCTGGAATCCAACAGACATTCAAGTGCGAACCTATAAGGCGACCGAGGATTTCAAGCGGTCCTATGGCTATAGAAAATCTGCGGAGGCGGATGTGGAAGAAACTAAAAAAACAGCATTTCACGACTGCTTTGCACGGCACACCCGTGATTTCTTAGAATACAATGGCTATTGGCTGCCCAACACGATGACCAATCATGGCGCGATTGCCGAATATTGGGCTTGCCGGGACAAGGTTGCTGTCATGGACCTCAGCCCGCTGCGCAAATACGAAGTCGTGGGACCTGACGCCGAAGAACTGATGCAGCTTTGCGTGACCCGCAACATGAAAAAGTTGAGCGTTGGTCAGGTCGTTTATACGGCCATGTGCTATGAGCACGGCGGTATGATCGACGATGGCACCGTCTACCGGTTGGGTGAGACGAACTTCCGCTGGATCGGTGGGAATGACACCAGCGGGTTGTGGCTGCAGGAACAGGCGCTCAAACGCAATATGAATGTCTGGGTGCGCAACTCTACGGACCAGTTGCACAACATCGCAGTTCAGGGGCGGCATAGCCGCGACATACTTTCCAAGATATTCTGGACACCGCCTCAGCAACCAACGATCGACGAACTGCCGTGGTTCCGGCTTTCGGTCGCGCGGGTTGGTGATGTGCAGGGGACTTCTGTTGTAATTTCTCGGACCGGCTATTCTGGAGAGCTTGGGTATGAAATCTTCTGCCACCCCAAGGATGCCGTCGAAATCTTTGATCGTGTCTGGGAGGTGGGCCAAGAGTATGGCATTGCGCCTCTGGGCCTGGCCGCATTGGACATGTTGCGGATCGAGGGCGGTCTGATCTTTGCCGGGTCAGAATTCGACGATCAGACCGATCCGTTCGAGGCCGGCATCGGCTTTACTGTGCCGCTGAAATCAAAGACCGACGACTTCATTGGGCGGGCGGCGATAGAGGAGCGCAAGGCCCACCCACACCGCAAACTGGTTGGATTTGAGATCGAAGGGGGTACGGTCCCCTCACCCGGTGACTGCGTGCGCGTTGGGAAAGCGCAGGTCGGAGAGATTACCAGCGCGATGAAATCACCCATCCTCGGCAAGGTCATCGCTTTGGGTCGGATTTCGGTTACCCATGCCATCGTTGGAGCGGACATCGAAATCGGGCAGCTGGACGGCCAACAAAAGCGGTTGAAAGCCAAGATCGTGCCATTCCCGCATTTCGATCCAACAAAGGAACGTGTGAAGGGAATGTACGCAGAAGCGACGGTTCCGAACGCTGCAGAATAGCGACGGTGGTGTGACATTAACTTCTACCCGACCAAGGAATGCTGATGCTCGGACCTCATGCAACTCGAGTGGTGGCATTCCAGGTCAAATGCCTCTGGGCAGTGATATCGGATTGTTAAGGCTGAGCGGTCGGCCACGAACCACTGCAAGCCTTATTGCTTGGGTACCAATCAAAATAGTCTTTTGCTTCAGTGAGCTTTCGAACGCGTGGCTTTGCGCGCTTCCCGAGTGTGCCACTGAGATTTTGAAACAACAAATTGGATCCGCTGAAATGCCCTGCGGCATCGCCAACAAAGCGTTTCTACCGGATAGCGTAACATGTAGGGGCTAATTCCACTTGTCCTGTCACAGAATTCATCCGCAAAAATTATGAAGTCCATGCCGCATTCGCGAGCAAGTTTGGTGAGAATGCTAACCCACCGCCAAACGGTCCTGCATCCTGTCCGAGGCCATCGCGGACAGAGCGACCATTGTTGCGGCTGTTCCCAGAACCATTGCCAAACCACCGATCTGGTAAGTGAGGCCAGACAGCACTGTGCCCAGCAATCGGCCGGCCGCGTTGGCCATGTAATAGAAACCGACATCCATCGTGACCCGCTCGGCCTGAGAAAAGGACAGGATCAGATAGGAGTGCAGCGAGGAGTTCACGGCAAAGATCACTCCAAAGATCAGCAAGCCGATCACCAGCGTAATGGTCAGCCAAGTGGCGGGCCCCGAGGATAAGGCCACAGCGACGGTCAGGGCGGCAGGCACGCAGAACAGGGCTACGGCCCAATCGCGCGCGGCGCGGATCAATTGGGGCTCGGACCGGTCAGAGGCGCGCAGGATCTTCGGGGCGCTGGCCTGAACTGCGCCGTATAGGATGATCCAGGCCGCCATGAATGTCCCGATCATGAAAAAGGCCGCTCGGTTCCCGGTTTCGGACCCGTCGGAAAGCACCGCATAGAAATAGATCGGAATCCCGACCACAAACCACACATCGCGCGCGCCAAACAGAAACAGGCGGGACAGGCACAGCCAGTTGATATTGGGGGATTTCGAAAAAACCTCAGAGAATTTTGCGTCTTTACGCCCTTTGGGCAGGCCCGGCGGCATGAATAGAACGACCGCGATCATGATGACGCCCAGCACCATAGCCATGGCCAGCACCGCCCAGTTAAAGCCAAACGTGGCCAGTAGACCTGCACCCAGCAAAAAGCCCAGCCCTTTGACCGCGTTCTTGGACCCGGTCAGCAGGGCAACCCAGCGAAACAGGCCGCCATCCTCGGTCGGGGCCAGCAGTTTCACGGCGGATTTCGAAGACATCTTGGCCAGATCCTTGGCCACGCCGCTGGCACCCTGAACGATCATGACAAAGGCCACTTTGGCAGGAATTGCCCAATTAGGGTCTAGTTGTGTCAGCAACAGCAACGCCCCCACCTGCAGGCCAAGCCCCGCATAGAGCGTCGAGGTCAACCCGAACCGAGCCGCAATCCAGCCCGCCGCCAGATTGGTGCCGATACCGGCAATTTCATACAGAACAAACAGATAGGCCAGCTGGACCGGCGAGAAGCCCATCGTATGAAAATGCAGCAGCACCAGCATACGAAGCGCGCCGTCGGTCAGCATGAATGCCCAATAGGCTGCCGTGACCGCGATATAGGCCGACAAACCTTCGGGCCGCTGGGTCACAGCGCGGCTCCGACCATGAGCGCGACGTCGACCAGACGGTGCGCGTATCCCATCTCATTGTCATACCAGGCGTAGATCTTTACCTGGGTGCCGTTCACCACCATGGTCGACGGGGCATCGATGATCGAAGAACGCTGGTCATTGGTATAGTCTGTCGAGACCAGAGGGCGGGTCTCATAGCCCAGAATACCCTTCAAATCTCCATCGGCGGCTTCTTTGAAAAACGCGTTGACCTCTTCGACGGTTGTTTCCCGCTCCACTTCGAACACGCAATCGGTCAGCGAGGCATTCAGCAGCGGCACCCGGACCGCGTGGCCGTTCAACCGGCCTGTTAGCTCGGGGTAGATCAGGGTGATTGCCGTGGCCGAGCCGGTGGTGGTTGGGATCAGCGAATTCAGGGCCGAGCGCGCGCGGCGCAGGTCTTTGGCGGGTCGGTCCACGATGGTCTGCGTATTCGTCACATCATGGATCGTGGTCATCGACCCGTGCCGAATGCCCAGATTTTCGTGGATCACCTTGACCACCGGCGCCAGGCAGTTGGTGGTGCAGGACGCAGCCGTCACGATGTGATGCGCGCTCGGATCATATGTACCTTCGTTCACGCCCATCACGATATTGGCGGTCGGGCCATCCTTGACCGGTGCCGAGACGACAACCTTCCTGACGCCTGCATCAAAATATGGCGCCAGCTTGGTCTCGGTTTTGAAGGCGCCAGTGCAGTCAATCACCACGTCGACCCCGTCCAGTGGCAGCGCGTTCAGGTCGCGGGTACCGACAAACGGCAAGCGCATACCCTCTATGGTGACGCTGTCTTTGTCATAGTCAAAATCTGCTTCCCAGCGTCCATGAACCGTATCAAATTCCAGCAAATGTGCGTGCATTTCAGGATCACCGATCCCGTCATTGATCCAGGCGATCTTTGCGCCTTTCTCCAATAGTGGTTTCAGGGCCAGCTTGCCCATCCGGCCAAGGCCATTCACAGCGTAGGTTGTCATGTCATGTCCTCGTCAGATGTTCTGGCAATATCGTCGACAGCAGATTGCAAGGCGATCCGGTCGAGGCTTTCGACCGGCAGCGAGGTAAAGGCCTCGATCCTGCGCCTGAGCGAACCATAGGCGTTCTGGAAGGCCAGGCTTTTTTCAGCCTTCGTGCCTGTCGCCATGACCGGGTCGACCACGCCCCAGTGACCGCTGATCGGCTGGCCATCCCAGGCCGGGCATTCCTCATTCGCGGCCTGATTGCAGACGGTAAAGACAAAATCCATCTCGGGCACGTCAGAGGTGGCAAATTCTGAGATATGTTTCGAGCGCAGAGCCGAAACATCATGCCCTTTGTCCTTAAGGACCTGCACCGCTATAGGGTTGAGCCCGGATGAAGGCTGCGTTCCCGCAGAATATGCGTTGAAACGCTCACCCGCCAGCGCGCGAAGGATAGATTCAGCAAATATCGAACGGGCGGAATTGCCAACGCACAGGAAAAGAACGTTATATTTTCGGTCCGCTGATCTGTCGCTTTCCCAGCCTGACGGGATACAGATTTCGGGGCGTCCGCGGCAGCAATCGTTCAGTAGGTAATCCAGCATCTGCTGCACATTCTGCATCTCGATCGAGTAGAGCAAAGAGGTACCAGACCGATTCTGCCGGACCAGCCCCGCCTGTCGCAACGCGTTCAGATAGTTCGATAATGTGTTGGGCTTGATCCCCAGCCCCAAGGCAAGCTCTCCAGCCGGGACAGCGTCAGGAAAGCGTCGCATCAACATGCGAAACACTGAAAGCCGTTGCGGGTGACCCAAAGTCGCCAGTTGTTCTGTTGCTATTATTTCCATATTTCATGAAATATAGAAATATATAACTGCAGTCAACCCGGTTCCGATTTCCAGTGCGCGCCGGACCCTCAATGAACGGTGATAACAAAATGCGGAAACAGGTGCTTCTGAGGTCATGAAACCCGGTGTTTCACCGCTTGCAAGCACCCGCACGAGGGTTTAAATGAGCCTCGCTTGCCTCAATAGCTCAGCTGGTAGAGCAGGTCCTTCGTAAGGACAAGGTCGGGGGTTCGAGTCCCTCTTGAGGCACCATTTACATTCAGAGGCTAACAGAAGTCGCAAACCCTTGAACGTAAAGTGATTTCTGCAGTTCGAAGGGTTTTGTCCCGCCAACTTGCCGTTTGGATTCTCACACCCGTAATTGGACGAAGGTGACATCGAAGCAGCCATCGCCGATAAGCTACAATCGCCACGGATCTCCTCGGCAGATCATTGCACATGCGGTGTGGTTATACGTTCGCATCAATCTGATCCTGCGTAACGCGTTGGTGCTATGTAAAAAGTGGTGAGCCGTGCAGGATTCGAACCTGCGACCCACTGATTAAAAGTCAGTTGCTCTACCAACTGAGCTAACGGCCCACTCTTTTGTTTGGATCCTTTGGATCCGTGGCGCTCTGTAAGGCATTTTCCCGACTGGGTTCAAGACCTTATTTCACACCTCGTTACGCCTGTAGTTTCTTTCGAAACGGCGTCCCGATAGGCGGCCTACTTAGGCAGGTGGCGCAAGGGGGTCAACCCCTTTTTTCACGAATCTGCGCCACAGGGTGGATTCCCATCCGCAGCAACGTTATATGCCCGCCATGCAAGGAATTCAGAACACCGGATTGCCCTTTATGAAGATGCATGGGCTGGGCAATGACTTTGTCATTGTGGATGCGCGCGCGCATGAGGTCGGGGTGACACCAGCCTTGGCTCAAGCCATTGGGCATCGGCAATTTGGGGTCGGCTTTGATCAGCTCGCCGTCATCGAAAACGGCGCATCAGATGCCCATCTGGTGTTCTACAACGCCGATGGCTCGACCTCGGCCGCCTGTGGCAATGCCACCCGCTGTATCGCGCGGTTTCTGATGGAGGAAACCGGCAAACAGACCCTGACCCTGACCACCGAGCGGGGAACGCTCTATGCAAGCGATGCGGGGGACGGGCTGACTTCGGTTAATATGGGACTGCCGCAGCTGAACTGGCACGAGATTCCACTGACCGAAGACGTGGACACCTTGGAACTGCCGATCGAAGGCGCCCCAACCGCCACCGGCATGGGAAACCCGCATTGCACCTTCTTTGTCGACAATGCCGAGGCGATTCCGCTGGCAGAGTTCGGCGCACGGTATGAATATCATCCGCTCTATCCAGAACGGACCAATGTACAAGTGGCACAGCTGATCGGTCCGGATCATATCCGCATGCGCGTATGGGAACGGGGCGTTGGCATCACCCTGGCCTCTGGCTCTTCGTCCTGCGCAACGGCCGTGGCCGCAGCCCGGCGCGGCCTGACCGGACGCAAGGTTCAGATCGAGCTGGACGGCGGCACGATTTGGATTGAATGGCGCGACGATGGCGTCTGGATGACCGGCCCTACCGCCCATGTCTTCTCAGGCCTGCTGACGCCGGAATTCCTGAGGTCGCTGGGATGAACCCGCCCAAATTCGCCACGCTGGGCTGCCGCCTGAACGCCTATGAGACCGAGGCGATGAAAGAGCTGTCGCAACAGGCCGGTCTGACCGATGCGGTGGTGGTGAACACCTGCGCCGTGACCGCCGAGGCAGTGCGCAAGGCCCGGCAGGAAATCCGCAAACTGCGCCGCGAAAACCCGAATGCCCGGCTGATTGTGACCGGCTGCGCTGCGCAGACAGAACCGCAGACCTTTTCCCAGATGGAAGAGGTCGATGCCGTCATTGGCAACACGGAAAAGATGCGACCCGAAACCTGGAAAGGTATGGCGGCGGATTTCATTGGTGAAACCGAGGCCGTCCAGGTTGATGACATCATGTCGGTTACCGAAACCGCTGGCCACCTGATCGACGGGTTTGGCACTCGGTCCCGCGCCTATGTACAGGTTCAGAATGGCTGTGACCACCGCTGTACCTTCTGCATCATCCCATATGGCCGCGGTAATTCGCGCAGCGTCCCCGCGGGCGTTGTTGTGGACCAGATCAAGCGTCTGGTCGATAAGGGCTATAATGAGGTCGTTCTGACCGGCGTCGACCTGACCTCATGGGGGGCTGACCTGCCTGCCCAGCCAAAGCTGGGTGATCTGGTTATGCGCATCCTCAAACTGGTGCCCGATTTGCCGCGCCTCCGGATCAGCTCGATCGATTCGATCGAGGTCGATGAAAACCTGATGCAGGCCATTGCCACAGAACCCCGCCTGATGCCTCACTTGCATCTGTCGCTGCAGCATGGCGACGATCTGATCCTGAAGCGGATGAAACGCCGCCATTTGCGTGACGATGCGATCCGATTTACCCAAGAGGCCCGCAAACTGCGCCCCGAGATGACCTTTGGCGCTGACATCATCGCCGGTTTCCCGACCGAGACCGAGGCGCATTTCGAAAACTCGCTAAGGCTGATTGCCGATTGCGATCTGACATGGCTGCATGTCTTCCCCTACTCCAAACGCGAAGGTACACCCGCTGCCCGCATTCCGCAGCAGGTCAACGGCAATGTCATCAAAACCCGCGCCGCCCGTCTGCGTGCCGCTGGCGAGGTGCAGATTGCCAAGCACCTGACCGCCCAGGTTGGCAAGGTACATCACATCCTGATGGAAAATCCGCATATGGGCCGCACCGAGCAGTTCACCGAAGTCACGTTCAAAACCGCTCAATCCGAAGGGCAAGTCGTGACCGCCACCATCACCGGCCGCTCCGCAACACAGCTCAGCGCCTGATTCGCCCCTTCCACCCCAAAGCAACAAAAAAACCCCCGCTGCCAGTGGCGCGGGGGTTTCTAACTTTTCTGAAAAAGCGCTTAGTGTTTCTTCTTGCCTTTAACGCCTGCCCACAGACGCTTGTTGACCAGGTACAGCAGGACCGACAGAAGCGTCAGGAAGACAACACCGACAAAGCCCGAATACTTACGCTCCATCATCTTCGGTTCAGCCGTCCACATCAGAAAGGCTGCAACGTCTTCCGACATATGCTCGACGTCATTTGCGTGGCCATCGGCAAACTCGACCTGCTCATCCGAAAGCGGGGGCGCCATCGAAATCCAACCACCGGGGAAGGCGGTGTTTTCGTACAGAATCGTTCCCGCTTCTTCCTTTTCGTGGCCAGTATAACCATCCAGCAACGAGGCGATGTATTCCGGGCCGCCCATGCCGTTGACCAGCTGGTTGATCCCCAGACCGTAAGGGCCGTGGAAACCGGCACGCGCCTTGGCCATCAGGCTCAGGTCGGGTGCGCCAACGCCATCATTGGCGGGGAAATGGTCAACGGGTTTTGCCGGGCGGAAGTCGTCCAGCTCGGGGTCGAACACTTCAAAGTTGCCCGCCGCATAAGCGGTGACTTCGTCTTCCGAATAGCCCAGCGCTTCGAGGTCACGCAGAGGCACATAGCGCAGGCCGTGGCAGGCCGCGCAAACATCGGTGTAAATCTGCAGGCCGCGCTGTAACTGGTGTTGATCCCAGGTTCCGAACGGACCTTCGAATGAGAATTGGAAGTCCTCGATATGCTGTTCGCCTCCGCCTGCCGCGTTAGACGCGACAGGAGCAAGTGCGATAGCAAACGCGGCACCGATTGCAAGTTTCTTGAACATGTTTCCGGTCCCTCTTCTTACTCGGCCGGCGTGGCATCGGCGTCAGCCTTGCCATAATGCGCGTTGAAGTCTTCTTCGATGGTTTCCGGCTGTGCATCGGGTTTTTCGATGACACCCAGAACCGGCAGGATCACGAAGAAATAGCCGAACCAGTAGGCCGATGCGATTAACGAGAAGGTCGCATAGGGCTCTTCTGCGGGCATCGCACCCAGCCACATCAGGGCAAAGAAGTCGACGATCAGCAGGTAGAACCACCATTTGAACATCGGCCGGTATTTACCCGAACGTACGGTCGACGTGTCCAGCCACGGCGCCAGAGCCATAGCCAGGATCGCACCAAACATCGCCAGAACACCAAAGAACTTGGCGTCAATGATGCCGCCGGTGATGAAGCTGGCGAATTGAACAACCCAGACCTCGCCGGTAAAGGCACGCAGGATCGCGTAGAACGGCAAGAAGTACCATTCGGGCACGATATGTGCCGGTGTTACCAGCGGGTTGGCTTCGATGTAGTTATCCGGGTGGCCCAGATAGTTCGGCATGAAACCAACAATCGCCCAGAACACAACCAAGATGACCGCCAGTGCGAACAGATCCTTGATCACGAAGTAAGGCCAGAAGGGCAGCGTGTCTTTCTCAGCCTCGGCTTTCGAACCGCGGCGAACCTCAACACCTGTCGGGTTGTTGTTGCCGGTGGTGTGGAAAGCCCAGACATGCACGATGACCAGCGCCGCAATTACAAAGGGCAGCAGGTAGTGCAGCGAGAAGAAGCGGTTCAGCGTGGCGTTGTCCACAGCCGGTCCGCCCAGCAGCCAGGTCTGGATCGCGTCACCCACAAACGGTATCGCACCAAACAGGCCGGTGATCACGGTCGCACCCCAGAAGGACATCTGACCCCAGGGCAGAACATAGCCCATAAAGGCAGTGCCCATCATACAGAGATAGATCAGCATCCCGATGATCCACGTAACCTCGCGCGGGGCTTTGTACGAGCCATAGAACAGGCCGCGGAAGATGTGGATGTATACCGCGACAAAGAACAGCGATGCGCCGTTCATGTGCAGATACCGCAGCATATAGCCGCCATTCACGTTGCGCATGATGTGCTCGATGCTAGCAAAGGCCAGATCAACATGCGGAGTGTAGTGCATCACCAGAACGATACCGGTGACAATTTGCAGGACCAGGCAAAACGCCAGGACGATACCCCAGATCCACCACCAGTTCAGGTTCTTGGGGGTTGGGATCATCAGGGTGTCATAGATCAGGCCGACGATGGGCAGGCGGCTGTTCAGCCACTTCTCGCCACTTGTCTTCGGCTCATAGTGATCGTGGGGAATTCCGGACATCTGGGTCTCCCTTAGCCGAGTTTGATGGTGCTGGCGTCCGTCCACTCAGCGGGCGGAACGGGCAGGTTTTCAGGTGCAGGACCTTTGCGGATACGGCCAGCCATATCGTAATGCGAACCGTGGCAGGGGCAGAACCAGCCGCCAAAGTCACCAGCATCGCCCAGCGGGACACAACCGAGATGAGTACAGACGCCCATCTGGACGATCCAGGCACCTGCGGCTTCGCCTTCCGGCGACGGCATCACGCGGTTTGCATCCGTGGCCGGTGCATCAGCATTCAGATTGAAGTTACGGGCCAGCGGGTCAGGCAGGGCATCCACGCCATCGGCGTCCTGCTTCTGCGCTTCGTCGATTTCGACACCGGTGCGGTGACGGATGAACACGGGTTTGCCCAACCATTTGACGGTCAGCTGGGTTCCGGGCTCGACACCGCTCACATCCACGCGGATCGAGGACAGGGCCTGAACGTCTGCCGAGGGGTTCATTTGGTTGATCAGGGGCCATACGGCTGCACCCGTCGCAACGACACCTGCGCCGCCTGCGACGTAGTAGAGGAAATCTCTGCGGGTGCCTTCGTGGTCTTCTGCGTGGGACACGAGGTTTTCTCCGATTCCGGCGCCCGGCAATACCGGGCAAACATGCATCAGCACCGCATCAAAGCGGCGTCTCATCGCGGCTATCTATCCGGGAGAAATCGGTTCGTCCAGCGGTCATAGGCGCGCACTACGCCGCATCTTGGCATTCATGTCACAACGAAGGGCGTTTTTTTCAAGGGATGGGCCGGATTACCCGTGAAGGTTTGCCCTGCCGCGCGGGTGGTTCAGGGAGTGATTCGGATGGCAACCAGGCAACGAAAACACTCTCACAACACAGAACCGGAGACTGTTGACCGGCGAAGATCTGCAAAATTCTGACCTGATTTTGCCACGCAAAAATCCACTTCGATTGAATCTACCTTGGCTAAAATAATGAGTTAAAAATAGATATTTTTCAACACACTAGACGAGTCTCAATTCGATTGCACATTTGGCTGGAATGTCCCAAGGGCCTGTAACAGGACCAACCTTAACGGGATTTTTCCATGCCAAAGCTTTTTACAGCCACTCTAACCTTCGCCCTGACCCTTTCATCGCAATCCATCGCCGCCGGCGATCCGGCAAAGGGGGAAAGCCTCTACAATCGGTGCTCTTCGTGCCATGCAATTATCAAAGATGGAAAAGTTCTGGTCAAAGGCGGCATCACCGGGCCGAATCTCTATGGGGTCGTAGGCCGGGTGGCCGGAACAGAAACCGATTACCTGAACGGAAGCGAACGCCTACCAATCGGGATGTACACCGATGACATGATCCGTGCTGGCCAGGAAGGGCTGGTCTGGACACAGGAAAACATCGTCGAATATTCGCAGGACCCGATTGTTTTCCTGAGGGATTATCTGGATGACGAAACCGCCCGTCCGAACATGAGCGTCAAACTGAAAAAAGGGGCTGAGGATGTCGCCGCTTATCTGGCGACCTTCAGCAACTGACCAGCCCGTCCGCTCACCTAGACCGCATGAGCGCGGCGAGGTGAGTGGTCTCGCTTCCGAACCCGTCTACCGCCACATGATCTGCGGCGGCTAGACGGACATCGTCCGGCTTGTTCTGGTTCAGCTTCCAGGTGCCCTGAATGTCATCTACCTGCAACTTGCAGGGCACAATCATGCGCATCATCTTGTCCAGAGCCTCCGCGCTCATCTTGCTGGCGCTCCAGGGTGGCTTGGGGTTCAACCGGCGCTCATAAAAATCCGACTGACGATCGAGTAAATCGCGCAACGCGTCCTGCGGAAGAAGCGAAAGCGTTCCGGTCAGGTGCACCGCCACATAGTTCCAAGTGGGCACCTGATCCTCAATCCCGTACCAGTCGGGCGAGATATATCCGTCAGGCCCTGATACAGCGATTCGAACCGTGCGCGGTTCATTCAATGCCCGGACGATCGGATTGGACCGCACCAGATGCAGCGAGGCTTCTGCGCCATCTTCTGACAACAGAAACGGCACATGGCTAAGCAAAGGCCCTTGGTCCGCTGACAAAGCCAAAACACCAAATGCGCGCTCGCGCGCAAAAGCAATATGACGGTCACGATCCTCGGCGCGGAAGGCGGGATTGGGGTGCATTGCGGTCCTCCTGCAAAAGCTCTTGCAGAACCGCGCACCTATTGGCAAGGTGCGCCTCGTTCTCAGGGCGGGGCGGAATTCCCCACCGGCGGTATGCGGGCGATAACCCGTAAGCCCGCGAGCGGCCCCTTTTCGGGGTGTCAGCAGATCTGGTGAGAGGCCAGAGCCGACGGTTACAGTCCGGATGAAAGAGAACGTGCAGTGTGCCGGTAACCCCGCGCGCCTGCTCGTGATCGCCTTGGGTGACGTGTCATGTCGTGCTGGCAGCGAAAAGTGGGAACCGGTTTTCGCAACCGCCAGCAAACCACCAAACCGGAAGGAGATCTTGATGACACACACCCGTTATGCGTTTGTTAAGGCCAGCTGGCATGCCGATATTGTCGACCGTGCACTCGACGGGTTTCTGGAATTGATACCCGCCGATCAGGTGGACGTGTTCGACGTTCCAGGCGCGTTCGAAATGCCCCTGCTGGCCCGCGATCTTGCCCAGACTGGGCGCTATGCAGCTGTGACCTGCGCGGCCTTTGTGGTGGATGGCGGCATCTACCGGCATGATTTCGTGGCGCAAGCTGTGGTCGATGGGCTGATGCGCGCAGGTCTGGATACCGGTGTTCCGGTTCTGTCTGTTTCGCTGACGCCGCACCAGTATCAAGAGACGGACCACCACAATACCATCTACCGCGCGCATTTCGTGGATAAGGGGCGCGAGGCGGCACAGGCGGCGTTGAAAATCACCGCCATGCGGACGCAGCTGTCCTCGGCGGCTTGACCGGAAAGGGTTGGGGTGCTGGGCCCCAACCGCAAATCCGCTTGAGGCTACGGGCCTTGCCCGCTAATCACGATGCTCAGAAGGAGCACGCCTTATGTCGATGAACAACTTTGGCCATCTTTTCCGCGTCACCACCTGGGGTGAAAGCCACGGGCCCGCCTTGGGTGCCACTGTTGATGGCTGCCCGCCGGGGGTGACCATCGACGCAGAGGTGATCCAGCACTGGCTGGACAAGCGCAAACCAGGACAGAATAAATACACCACCCAGCGGCGCGAGCCCGATCAGGTGAAAATCCTGTCCGGCGTGTTCGAAGGGCAGACGACCGGAACTCCGGTCCAGCTGATGATCGAGAACACTGATCAGCGGTCAAAAGACTATGGCGATATCATGGAAAAATTCCGCCCGGGCCATGCTGATATCACCTATTGGCAAAAATACGGTATCCGCGATTATCGTGGTGGTGGCCGCAGTTCGGCGCGCGAAACCGCCTCGCGCGTTGCCGCCGGGGGCCTGGCCCGCGAAGCCATCAAGCAGATCGCGCCGAATGTCCAGATCACCGGGTACATGACCCAGATCGGCCCGCACAAGATCGACCGCACGAATTTCGATTGGTCACAGATTGAACAGAACCCATTCTGGACGCCCGATGCGACAGCCGCCGAAGATTGGGCCGCCTATTTAGACGGGTTACGCAAGTCCGGCAATTCGGTCGGGGCAGTGGTTGAGGTCGTTGCGCGAGGTGTCCCTGCCGGGATTGGTGCGCCAGTTTATGCCAAGTTAGACACTGATCTTGCCGCAGCGATGATGTCGATCAACGCGGTCAAAGGTGTTGAGATCGGCGAAGGCATGGCCGCCGCTGAACTGACGGGCGAGGCCAATGCCGATGAGATTTTCATGGGGCAGAATGGCCCGCAATACAGCTCGAACCACGCAGGCGGCATACTGGGCGGGATTTCGACCGGGCAGGATATAGTCGTACGCTTTGCGGTTAAACCGACATCGTCGATTCTGGCCACGCGCAAAACGATCACCAAATCCGGAGAAGAGACCGAGATCATCACCAAAGGCCGCCATGACCCTTGTGTCGGCATCCGTGCGGTTCCGGTTGGCGAAGCGATGATGGCTTGCGTAATCCTTGACCACCTGCTCTTGCACCGGGGTCAGATCGGCGAGAACCGTGGCCATATCGGCTGAGCTGCGCACTCGGCTGCGCGGCATCGTCGCGCAGCGCATGAAAACAGATCCTGCCCACGATCTGGCGCATCTGGATCGCGTTTGGATCAATGTACAGGCCATCGCGGACACGCAAGCAGATATTCGGGTTCTGCTTGCGGCAAGCTATCTTCATGACCTGGTCAACTTGCCCAAAGATGACCCTGATCGTCACCTCGCCTCACGCCAATCTGCGGCTGAATCAGAGCCTATTCTAGCGAAATTGGGGTTTTCTCAGCCTGAAATCGATGCCACTCAACACGCCATCGCCGCACATAGTTTCTCGGCCGGGATACTGCCTGAAACGCCCGAGGCCCGCATCCTTCGCGACGCAGATCGGCTGGATGCGCTGGGGGCTATCGGTATTGCGCGCAACTTCGCTGTGTCAGGTGCTCTGGGTCGCGACCTGTATGATCCCGAGGATGCTTTTGCCACTGCCCGCGATCTGAATGATCAGCAATTCTCGATTGATCACTGGAAGGTCAAACTGTTGAGCCTGCCGGCAGACATGCTGACGCCCACCGGGCGCGAATTGGCACAGGCGCGTGTGGCACGGATGATCCGGTTTCTTGAGGCGTTCAGCGAAGAGATCGGCCAACCCCTGCCCGACACGTGGAAATCTGCCTGATTGGTACAATCCAATCGTTGATCTTTCGCAGTCAAAGGCTCAGGTTCCCGGCCAATGGCACAATCCCTGACTTCCCACCGACCCATGCTTGCCGTGGGCCTGAAACTGGCTGCGTTGGTTCTGTTCACCTCAATGTCGGCGCTGGTCAAAGCACTGTCCGAGGACTTCCCCCCCGGTGAACTGGTGTTTTTCCGGTCGCTCTTCGCCATTCCCGTCATCATTGCCTGGTTGCTTTGGCGCGGAGAGCTGGCGCAGGGCTTTGTGGTCAAAAAGCCGATGGGTCATTTCTGGCGCGGCGTTCTGGGCACCAGCGCCATGGGTCTGACTTTTACGGGTCTCAGCCTCTTGCCACTCCCCGAGGTCACCGCGATTGGCTATGCCACCCCGATCTTCACCCTGATTCTAGCCGCGCTGATTCTGGGCGAGCGCATTCGCATGATCCGCATCGGTGCCGTCGCGCTGGGATTGTTGGGCGTGCTGATTATGGTTTGGCCCAGGCTGGGCACCACCCAGATGGAGATGGCAGCCACAATCGGGGCGCTTTGCGTGCTGGCGGCCACACTCGCCCGTGCCTTTGTTCAGATCCATATCCGGCAGTTGGTCAAGGTGGATCACCCGGCCGCGATCGTGTTCTATTTCTCGATGACCGCTACCCTGCTTTCAGCTCTGACCGCGTTTTGGGGTTGGACCATGCCAACACTTAATCAGGCTCTAATTATGATCATAATGGGGTTGATCGGCGGTGTTGCACAGATTCTGGTCACCTCGTCCTATCGCTTTGGTCAGGCCTCAATGCTGGCGCCTTATGACTATACCACCATGCTGTTTGCCATATTCATCGGCTATATCTGGTTTGATGAGCTGCCGACGCTTGCGATCCTGTTGGGTGCGACGCTGGTGATTGCGGGCAATGTGGTCGTGATCTGGCGCGAACACCAGCTGGGGCTGGAACGCGGCAAGGCCCGGTCCCTGACCGATCACAAAGCGTGACTTTACCTTTTTCAATCTTGCCCTAGTTTGGGCCCAACAATCACAGAGGTGCCCGAATGAGCGACGCGCAGGATCACAAAGAAAAGATGCAGCAGGTGCAGGCCAAGCACCGCAAAAAAGTGTCCGAGGCCGTCGACCCGGGCCGTGGTCTGGTGCTGATCAATACCGGCAAGGGCAAGGGCAAATCCTCGGCCGCGTTTGGTGTCGTGATCCGAGCGCTGGGATGGGGTCAGAAAGTTGCCGTCGTACAGTTCATCAAGGGCAAGTGGAAAACCGGTGAGCGACGGTTCTTTGAAGAGCGCGACTTGGTCACCTGGCACACGATGGGCGAAGGCTTTACCTGGGACACTCAGGACCGCGAACGCGATATCGCTGCTGCCAACGCCGCTTTTGACAAGGCGCGGGCACTGATGGAAAGCGGTGAGTATGATCTGGTCGTTCTGGACGAGATCAATATTGCCCTGCGCTATGAATATCTGACTGTCGATCAGGTGATCGACGGGCTCAAGGCGCGGTCTGACAAGACCAGCGTGTTCCTGACTGGTCGCGATGCGCCACAGGCGCTGCGCGACTATGCCGATCTGGTTACCGAAATGACCGAGGAAAAGCACCCGTTTCAAGCCGGGATCAAAGCCCAGCGTGGCGTCGATTTCTAGGATTAGAGTCAGTTTTACAGAGCGGGTAGGCCGGGTTGAGGGAATGCTAGCGCAAGGTTTGATGAGCGGACTATGCGGTCATTGGCAAAACTTTGAAAGCCAGCTTGAATTCCAGACGTAAACTCGACATGGAACCGAAACTAAATGACTTATGAAGAATGTTTGCGGTCCATATATTTCGACTGGGAAAGCTGGTTAATTGCCCTTGTGGCATTGGCTATCTCGCTCACTTTCTGGAAAAACAGTAAGAAGGGCTTGGCCGTCGTGTCTGCTTGTTTCGGTTTGCTGCTAGCCTCTTCATGGGCTTATCTGTACTACGAAATGAATTGCGTGGAACTCATCCGACCATAGGAAGTTTGGGCTCAATTCGGTCATTGTAAGGTAGTTTGCGCACTCACATATCTAACCGAACCTGTTGACGGTTGCCCAAAAGCATAAAACCCCGCCAAGGCGGGGTTTCAATTTGGTTGCGGGTTATGCCCGGACCAGTTTTTCGTAATCGGCGGCAATCTCGCGGGTCAGGTCACCGACCTCAAACGTATAGTCGCCGATCTGGCCCACAGGCGTGACCTCGGCCGCAGTACCGGTCAGCCAGCATTGTTCAAAATCGGCCATCTCTTCAGGTTTGATGCGGCGCTCATGCACCGTGATGCCTTTGTCTTTTAGCATCTGGATCACGGTTTGACGGGTGATCCCGTTCAAAAAGCAATCGGCCAACGGGGTATGAACTTCGCCGTCCTTCACAAAGAAGACGTTCGCCCCGGTCGCCTCGGCAACATAACCACGCCAGTCCATGAACAGCGCATCCGAGCAGCCCTTGGCCTCGGCCTTATGCTTGGAAATGGTGCATATCATGTAAAGCCCGGCCGCCTTGGCATGGACCGGGATGGTCTCAGGGCTGGGCCGCTTCCATTCCGCGATATCCAGCTTGGCGCCCTGCATCTTGGCGTCGCCGTAATAGGCACCCCAGGGCCAGACCGCTACGGCCATGCGGACCGGGTTCTTGGCCGAAGCCACACCCATATCCTCGCCCGAACCACGCCAGACCAGCGCACGGACATAGGCGTCCTGCAAGCCACTTGCCTTCAGCGCGTCTTCCTTTGCCGCTTCGATCTGGTCGATCGTATAGGGCATCGGCATGTCCAGCGCCTCCGCCGAGGCGACCAGCCGTTCGGAATGCTCCCGACTTTTGAAAATTTTGCCGTTATAGGCCCGCTCGCCCTCAAAGACCGAAGACGCATAGTGCATCGCATGGCTCAGAATGTGGACATTCGCCTCGCGCCAGGGCACAAGTTCTCCATCCATCCAGATGACACCGTCACGATCATCATACCCCGCCATGCGAAACCTCCCTGCCTGGGTTGAATATTCCGATTATTGCGCAATATAGGTCCGAAGTGGACATAAAGTTGCGCAAAAACTGCGATTCGATACCTGTCCGCTCTTGGAATGTCAACAACGCTGACATAAACTCGGACCTGTGTAACGAATGAGGCAGAATATGTCAGATACCCGCCCCGCCCAGGCCTTTGGCGGAGAAAGCCTGTTGTTTCTTACGGATGAACAGCTGCGGCAGGGGATCGAGGCGATGTTTTTCGCCTATCGCGGGTTCACGGCGGACCCGGATCGCATTCTGACACAGCTGGCATATGGGCGGGCACACCACCGTGCTATCCACTTTATAAATCGCGCGCCGGGGACGACCGTCAATAACCTGCTTGCTATTCTAGGAGTGACGAAACAGTCTCTGAACCGGGTCCTTCGGACATTGATTGACGATGGGTTGGTCGAAAGCAGGGTCGGTACAGTGGACAAGCGCGAACGGCACCTGTTTCTGACCGAAGCCGGGAGGGCGCTTGAAACCAGGCTGTCCGAGGCCCAGCGCGTGCGGATGCGCGCGGCCTATAAGGACGCAGGCCCAGAAGCGGTGTCTGGGTTTCGCAAAGTGCTTGAAGCAATGATGGATGCTGATATGCGTCATGCCTATACCAAATTGCGGGATACGACCTCATGAGTGATATGGACGCCCATCTGTTGATCGTTGACGATGACGAGCGTATTCGCGATCTGCTCAAGAAATTCCTGATGCGAAACGGGTTTCTGGTGACCGCGGCGCGGGATGCGGCCCATGCACGTCGGGTGCTGTCGGGGCTGGATTTCGACATGATCGTTCTGGATGTGATGATGCCCGGCGAAGATGGTGTCAGCCTGACCAGAGCCTTGCGCGAGACCCACACCACCCCGATCCTGTTGCTGACGGCGCGGGGCGAAACCGAACACCGTATCGCCGGGCTTGAGGCGGGGGCCGATGATTATCTGGCCAAACCGTTCGAGCCCAAAGAGCTTTTGTTGCGGATCAATGCGATCCTGCGCCGGATGCCGGAAACCCCGGCACAGGATGCCGCAACCAAGATTCTGCATCTCGGCCCGATCCGCTATGATGTTGAGCGCGGTGAGATGTGGCGGGGCGAAGAAACGGTCCGCCTAACCGCAACGGAAAGCCAGCTGATGAAGATCTTCTCGGCCCAACCCGGCGCCCCTATCAGTCGCGCCAAGCTGGTCGAGGATCTGGGCCGTGACAAGGGTCAGGCGCAGGAGCGTGCCGTGGATGTGCAGATCACACGGCTGAGACGCAAGATCGAGCAAGACCCGAAACAACCCCGGTACCTGCAAACCGTGCGCGGGGCCGGGTACATGCTGGCTCCGGATTGATTGAGCCGCTGCGTGGCGGTTCTTTGCCTTCGGCGAAGGTATTTTGACCAGATGAACAGGGGATTGTGATGAAAACTGCCCTTTTGACCCATGCGGATTGTCTTGGGCACGTGACACCCGAGGGGCATCCGGAACAAGTCGCGCGACTGGAACATATCCTTCATGCGCTGGATAGGCTGGACCTGGATCGTGTGACCGCGCCGCTTGCAGCCGATGATGACCTGCTGCGTATTCACCCCGAAAGCCATATTCGCGACATCCGCAAAAGCCGCCCGACAGAGGGATTCCGGCAGGTGGACGGCGATACATTCATGTCGCCGGGATCGGTAGATGCGGCCTTTAGGGCTGCAGGGGCTGTGGTGAAAGCCGTGGATTTAGTGCTGGGCGGAGAAGCCCCAAATGCGTTCTGTGCCATTCGCCCCCCCGGCCATCACGCCGAGAATGAAACCGCCATGGGGTTTTGCCTGTTCGGCAACGCCGCATTGGGGGTGAAACACGCGTTGGATCATCACGGTCTGCGCCGCGTCGCTGTGGTGGATTTCGATGTGCATCACGGCAATGGCACGCAGGATTTGCTGTGGGATGAGCCGCGCGCGTTGGTGATCACCAGCCAACAGATGCCCTTGTGGCCGGGATCAGGCCACGCCGACGAGACCGGCGCCTTTGAAAACGTCCTGAATATTCCACTGTCCCCCGGAACCGGCGGCGCCAAGATGCGCGCCGCCTATGAAACATTGGCTTTCCCTCGACTGCGCGCCTTCAAACCCGAGCTGATCATAATCTCTGCCGGGTTTGACGCCCATCAGGATGATCCGCTGGCCAATCTGACCTGGGCCACCGAAGATTTCGCCTGGATCACTGCCGAATTGTGCAAGATTGCCGATGAGCATTGCGCGGGACGTATCGTCTCGACTTTGGAAGGCGGGTATGATCTGAAAGCCTTGGCCGAGGCCACACGTGCCCATGTGGAAGAGTTGATGAAGGCAGCCCGATGACAGATACACCCGTTGACCAGATGACATTCGAACAGGCGATGAAAGAGCTTGAGGCCGTTGTCGGCCAGCTGGAGCGTGGCGATGTGGCGCTGGACCAGTCCATCGCCTTGTATGAACGGGGTGCAGCGCTGAAGAAACGCTGCGAGGATGAACTGAAGCGGGCCGAGGAAAAAGTGGCCGCGATCACCTTGGACGCCGATGGTCAACCGACCGGGACGACGGTTGTCGAAGGTCAGTAAATGTTTCGCGAAAGACTGGCCCAGGATGCAACGCTGATTCAGGGCCATTTTGATCTGGTTCTGGGCGCGCTGGACGATCTGGATGTGACACAGGCGATGGCCTATGCCACGCACGGCGGCAAAGGTCTGCGCGGGTTTTTGGTGCTGGAAAGCGCGCGGCTGCATGATGTGGATACAGCGCGTGCGATCTGGCCTGCCACGGGGATCGAGGCATTGCACGCCTATTCTCTGGTGCATGATGACCTGCCCTGCATGGATAACGACGATTTGCGTCGCGGGCGCCCGACAGTTCATGTGAAATGGGATGAGGGCATCGCGGTTCTGGCAGGCGACGCGTTGCAGACGCTGGCATTCGAACTTTGCACCCGTCCCGAAATTGGCCCCGCCGAAATTCGCGCGGAATTGGCCTTGTCTCTGGCGCAGGCAAGCGGAGCGCAGGGCATGGTGCTGGGCCAGGCGCTGGATATCGCGGCGGAATCGGCAGACTCTCCGCTGACGCTGGAAGAAATCACCCATTTGCAGGCAGGAAAAACCGGAGCGCTGATCGAGTGGTCTGCATGCGCCGGCGCGCGTCTGGCCCAAGCTGATCTTGCGCCCTTGCGCCAATATGCCCAATCCCTTGGTCTTGCTTTTCAAATCGCAGATGACATCTTGGATATAGAGGGTAACGCCGAAATTGCGGGCAAGCGCCTTCAGAAGGATGCCGAGGCGGGAAAGGCCACGTTTGTGTCTCTGCTGGGCCTCGACGCCGCCAGAACCCGTGCCGCGGAGCTGGTGGAACAGGGCTGCGCCGCGTTGGAAGGCTATGGCGCGTCGGCTGAAACCTTGAAGGACGCCGCCCGCTTCGTTATTGCCCGGGACAGCTAAGCCAGGAACGCGCCATATGTCTGACCGCCCGAACACTCCTCTGCTGGATCTTGTGAACCGCCCGGCCGACCTGCGGCAGTTTTCGGACGCGCAGCTGCATCAGGTGGCGCAGGAATTACGGGCCGAGACGATCTCGGCCGTGTCGGTCACCGGCGGGCATCTGGGTGCGGGTCTGGGCGTGGTGGAACTGACCACCGCGCTGCATGCGGTATTCGATACGCCGCGTGACAAAATCATCTGGGATGTCGGGCACCAGTGCTATCCGCATAAAATCCTGACCGGGCGGCGCGACCGGATCCGTACCCTGCGCCAACCCGGTGGGTTGAGCGGGTTCACCAAGCGCAGCGAAAGCCCCTATGACCCGTTTGGCGCGGCGCATTCCAGCACCTCGATCAGTGCGGCCCTTGGCTTTGCCGTGGCGCGAGATCTGGGTGGCGTGACGCCCGAAGGTCTGGGCGATGCGATTGCGGTAATCGGCGATGGCTCGATGTCGGCGGGTATGGCGTTTGAGGCGATGAACAATGCGGGCCACCTGAAAAAGCGCCTGATCGTTATCCTCAACGACAATGAAATGAGCATCGCACCGCCGGTTGGCGCCCTGTCCAGTTATCTGTCGCGCATTTATGCCGAAGAACCGTTCCACGATCTGAAGGCCGCCGCCAAGGGCGCGGTGTCCTTGTTGCCGGAACCGTTCCGCGAAGGCGCCAAACGCGCCAAGGAAATGCTCAAGGGCATGGCCGTAGGCGGTACTTTGTTCGAAGAACTGGGCTTTTCCTATCTCGGCCCGATTGACGGACACGACATGGATCAGCTGTTGCCGGTGCTGCGCACGGTCAAGACGCGGGCCACCGGACCGATCCTGATCCATGTGCTGACAAAAAAGGGCAAGGGCTATGCCCCTGCCGAGCAGGCCCGCGACAAGGGTCACGCGACCGCGAAATTCGATGTTGTGACGGGTGAGCAAAAGAAGGCGCCGTCAAACGCACCCTCTTATACGTCGGTCTTCGGCAAGACCCTGGTGGAAGAAGCCGCGCGGGACGACAAGATCGTCGCCGTCACCGCCGCCATGCCCGATGGAACCGGGTTGAACCTGTTTGCCGAACGCTACCCGTCACGTTGTTTCGATGTAGCGATTGCGGAACAGCATGGTGTGACGTTCTCGGCGGCTTTGGCTGCGGGCGGGATGAAGCCGTTCTGCACCATGTATTCGACCTTCCTGCAGCGCGGCTATGATCAGGTCGTGCATGATGTGGCCATTCAGCGCCTGCCCGTGCGATTTGCCATCGACCGCGCTGGTCTGGTGGGCGCTGATGGGGCGACCCATGCCGGATCGTTTGACATTGCCTATCTGGCCAACCTGCCGGGCATGGTCGTGATGGCCGCCGCAGATGAGGCCGAGCTGATGCATATGGTGGCCACCGCCGTCGCCCACAACGAAGGCCCGATCGCCTTCCGCTATCCCCGCGGTGAAGGCGTGGGCGTGGACCTGCCCGAGCGTGGTGAAGTGCTTAAAATCGGCAAAGGCCGGATAATTCAGAAGGGCGCGCGTGTGGCATTGCTGTCATTCGGTACGCGCCTGGCCGAGGTACAAAAAGCCGCCGAGGCCCTATCCGCACGCGGCATCACCCCCACCATCGCCGATGCACGTTTCGCCAAACCGCTGGACCGCGACCTGATCCTGAATCTGGCCGCCAATCACGAGGCGCTGATCACCATCGAAGAGGGTGCGATTGGCGGTTTCGGCAGCCATGTGGCGCAGCTACTGGCCGATGAGGGTGTGTTTGATCAGGGCCTTAAATACCGCTCGATGGTGTTTCCGGATATCTTCATTGATCAGGCAAACCCGGCGGATATGTATGCGGTTGCCGGTATGAATGCCGAACAGATCGAGGCCAAGGTCCTGTCTGTTCTGGGTGTGGCCACGATTGGTGAAAAACGCGCCTGAGGGGCCATTAAGGTTATCAACTCCAAGGAAGATGGAACCTCAAGTGAGCTCTCCAGTGAGTGACGATTGAACTAAGCCAACATAAGTAAAAGATATTGCAAGTTTGTGATTTCACACGTGTCGCTTTGTTTGGCCTTTTTGACCCTTTCCGCATCGCTTACACAGTCGCGGCCAAAAAAATACGGGCACCAAGGCGCCCGTATTAGCTTTTTCTCGATGTTGATCAGTGAACCGTCTCGACCTTGTGGAAATCCAGATCACGGTCTTCGGGCATCCCAGTTATGCTCAGCACCTCTTTGCGTTTGGTGATCAGGATATAAACCACACAGGCCAGATAGAGGCCGACAACAACTGCGCCGATCCACTGGATCTGCAACCACTGGCTTTGGAACAGCAAGGTCAGGACGAACAGCAGCACAACATTGCCCGCCACATAGATCGCTTTACCAAAGCGGGCGACTGTCATGTTCAGGTTGTCCGTATAGAGCCTGATCAAAGAATCCAGTGAGTTGATCACGAAGGTCACGCCCACAATCACCATCGCAATGTTGGTGATGCCTGCGGTGCTGATGCCGTTCAGGTGGTAATAGTAGAGAACGGTGAACCAGATCGCCAAAGGTATCGACGGAAAGATCAGCAGAGCAGCCAGTAGCTGCCAGGTCTTCAGCCCACCTACAAAGCGAGATGTGAACTGGCCGATCATGATCGACCAGGCAAACCACCAGAACAGGTAGAAGGCGTGATAATCTGTCAGCGGCAGGACAAACTTGTGCAGGTTGGTGAAATAGGCACCAACATTGCTTCCGGTTTCCACAAAGCCATTCACGCCCATGCCCGCAGCAACCCACATGCCCAGGATCAGTGCCAGGAACAAAAAGGTCGAGCCCACCGACAGGATACGCACGTATTTCAGGTCGGTCGAAGAATAGGCCGCTGCCAGAATGACGACAAACACGATGACATAGAAGGTGGTGACCACTGACTCGCCGTCTCCGACCTCGGGCAGGTAGCCAGGCAGGTAGATCAGGAACAGGCTGGCGGTGAAAGCGCAGGTGCCGATGATGACCACATTGTTGATCAGCTTGACCAGCGGGATTTCAAAGAACTTCACGCGCGGCTCGATGACACAGAAATAGAACGCGGTCAGAAAGTAGAACGCCCAGATCAGAAAGCCCCAGAACCCGAATTCGATCGCCAGTGGGTTGGCAAACGCATAGGCGGGATCTTCGGCATAGCCGCCGAATTCGGTCAGCGGAAACATGATCAGGCCGACATCCAACCCGGATGTGAACAGAATCGCGATGAAGGTGAACAGATGAACCGGCGTTACGCCGACGATCCGCAGATTCCACCACTTCACCACAAAGAAGGCAACAAGGCCCAACGCCAGCAAGACGCCAAATGATAGTATGTACTCCAATAGCACCGACAATCCTCCCATTAATGTCAGTTCATGACGCTGTTATAGTTTATTGGCTGATCAATCAATAAAAACAGCACTGCTTGCGGCGCGCGCTTATTCGGTCAACAGTGCGCGAAAATCTGAACAGGGGGTCGCGATGGATTTTCGCGCAATGGCCATGGGGCTGACATTTGCGTTTATCTGGTCTTCGGCCTTCACCTCGGCCCGGATCATCGTGGCGGACGCATCGCCGTTGTTTTCCCTGGCTCTGCGGTTTCTGATCTCGGGTTTGATTGGCGTCGTGATTGCACGGGCGATGGGCCAAAGCTGGCGGCTGACGCGGTCACAATGGTATGCCACCATCCTGTTCGGGATATGTCAAAATGCCCTTTATTTAGGCCTAAACTTCTATGCGATGCAAACAATCGAGGCCTCTGTTGCCGCCATCATCGCCTCGACCATGCCATTGCTGGTTGCCTTGGCCAGTTGGCTGTTTATGGGCGACAGATTACGGCCAGTTGGAATTGTCGGCCTGTGTGCCGGGTTCGCCGGTGTTGCTCTGATCATGAGCAGTCGGATCGGCGACGGCGTTGATCTGTTCGGCGTCTTGCTTTGTGGCATTGGAGCGCTTGCGCTGACATTTGCCACGCTCGCAGTGCGTGGGGCGACATCGGGCGGGAATTTCATGATGGTGGTTGGCTTACAGATGCTGGTCGGATCGGCCATTCTGTTTGTTGCAGCACCGGTATTCGAAACGATTCATTTCCACTTGACGGTGCAGCTGGTCCTGGCCTTCACCTATACAACTCTGTTTCCCGGCCTTCTGGCCACGTTCATCTGGTTCCTGCTGCTGAATCGGATCGGCGCAACCCGGGCGGCCACGTTTCACTTTCTCAACCCGGTCTTTGGTGTCACCATCGCCGCGATCTTGTTGGGCGAAAAACTGGGGCCGCTGGATGCGGTCGGGGTTCTTATCACAACACTGGGCATTCTGGCGGTGCAACTGTCTCGCCAACCCGGCAGAAAACCAGCCTGACCTTGCACAACTGCGCGAGCCCGGCAGAACACCCTTTGCTTTCCGCCAATAATCCCCATCTATTATGCGAACCACCAGAAGTCCGGAGGAGCAATGACCCGTTACACCAAATCCCCTGAGGCCGTCGCCGCATTGTCGCCCGAGGAATACCACGTCACGCAAAACAGCGGCACCGAACGGCCCGGAACTGGCAAACTGCTGAATAACAAAGAACCCGGCATCTACGTGGATATCGTCTCGGGTGAGCCTTTGTTCGCCTCGGCGCACAAGTACGAATCCGGCTGCGGCTGGCCCAGTTTCACCAAACCAATCGTGCATGAGCATGTTGAAGAACTGCGCGATGCCTCGCTGGGTATGATCCGGACCGAAGTTCGCTCGAAACATGGCGATAGCCATTTGGGGCATGTATTTCCCGACGGCCCCCGCGAACATGGCGGGCTGCGATACTGTATCAACTCAGCCTCATTACGGTTCGTCCATCGCGATCAGATGGAAGCCGAAGGCTATGGCGAATTCCTGATTCATGTGGAGGAGATCGAATGACCGAACATCGCGCCGTTCTTGCCGGGGGCTGCTTTTGGGGCATGCAGGATCTGATCCGCAAACGCCCGGGCGTTTTCCGCACTCGCGTCGGATATACTGGTGGAGACGTGCCCAACGCCACTTATCGCAACCATGGCACCCATGCCGAGGCGATCGAGATCTTTTACGATCCTACCGTGACCACCTATCGCGATCTGCTCGAATTTTTCTTTCAGATCCATGACCCGACTACGGTGAACCGGCAAGGGAACGACATGGGGATGAGCTATCGCTCGGCCATTTATTATGTCGATGACGCCCAGAAACAGGTCGCCCTGGACACCATTGCCGATGTGAATGCCAGTGGCATCTGGCCCGGCAAAGTCGTGACCGAGATTGAACCCGTTGGCGATTTCTGGGAGGCCGAGTCCGAGCATCAGGATTATCTTGAACGCATCCCGAACGGCTATACCTGCCATTTCCCGCGCCCGGATTGGGTTCTGCCCAAACGCGACGCGGCCGAGTAAGGATTAGCCCCGGATCAGGGGCTAGTCAGACGCCACCCGCGGCCTTCCACTGGCCTCGACGGTGATCATTGCCTCAACAAAGACCTCCTGCGCTTCGATGCGGGCGGTGCGGATATCCCGGTCGACGATCACTCGGATATCCTCGGCACCGGCTCCGCGCACTTCTCCTTCCGCCTCATCCCTCAGGATGGATTCCAGCAGCGCCATCGCCTCGTCAGAATCGCTAAAGTCCTGAGGCCCGTCTTCAAGATGCACCCTGTACCGCCCTTCGGATGGCGCGGTGACGGTCCCGGCCCGGCGCAGTGTCAGCCTGCCAACCACAGCTCCAATCGCATTGGCCACGCCCGTGTGTTCCGGCAGAATCATGCGGCATCGCAATCTTTCCCCGACTGCGGGGTAATAGCTGGGGGCCGACGCCCCAAGACCGATCACATCCACATTCAGTGCCGCGTCCAGCGCCACCAAACCGCGATGCCCGGCCAGACCTTTCCGCGTCAAAACATGCCGGGCCAGATCGGGTGCCAGAACGCCGAAATCCTCGGCTTCTTCTGAAAAAGCGGTCTCTAACAAGGTCAAAGAGGTCTGTTCGGTCAGCTGATCAACGATCATCTGCGCCAACAGATCCGGTGTTGCAGCCAGCATATCACCGGTGCCAATCCGTTTTCGCGCCACCAGTTCCAGCGCTTTGCGTGCAGCCTCTGCGTCCCAGGCATCCAAACGGCCCAGAACATGGCTGGCATCCGAAGGTGTCACGCCGGATACCTGAACGATTCCACGATCCATCAAACGAGTAAGTGCGCCTGTCTCCATCCGCGTTTTAAGCAAATCGGACAGCGGCAGGACCTTCTGCCCCAAGCGATCCACCAGGGCGGTTTCCCTTGCCCCCAGACCTTCGGCATGAACACCCGGTACCAGACGTGCGAACCGGGTGTCATGTTCACCCACGGTTGGGGCCCGCAACTGCGCATCCAGGGCCGTGTGAACCTCGTCGGGCGCTTCTGACGCGATCAGAGATACGGGCAAAACACGGCGCGGTCCCAGGAAGATGCCCCCGCCCAGCCCTTCGGTTACAACATGTACCTGACTGTCCCCGCCCAACCCGTGGGTCCGCATTGCGACGGCCTCCACCATGGTGCGAAAGCCGCCAACCCTGGCACCTTCGGGATCAATGGCGGGCTTGCCATCCCGGATCAAGGCGACATCGGTCGTGGTACCACCGATATCTGATACCAGCGCGTTCTCGGCTCCCGTTAGCCAGCGCGCCCCGACGATCGAGGCCGCAGGGCCGCTCAAAATCGTTTCAATCGGTCGATCCCGCGCCTGTTCGGCGCTCATCAACGCTCCGTCGCCTCGAACCACCATCATTGGCGCTGAAATTCCTAGCGTCACAAGCTGATCCTGTGCCCGTCCGATCAAGCGGTCGATCATGCCAATCAACCGTGCATTCAGCACCGCAGTCACCGCACGTTTTGGGCCATTCAACTTGGCCGACAGATGGTGCGAACATGTCACCGGCGCACCCGTCCGATCAGTAATAATGCGGGCGACCTCAAGTTCATGCGCCGGGTTTCTGGTGGCGAACTGACCGGCCACCGCGAAGCCGGAGATACCAGAATTAGAGTCTAAAAAGGCTTCTACCGCCTGAACATCCAATGGCCTGGCCTCTGTTCCCGCATGCGTGTGACCGCCCGCCACAACCAAAGCTGGATCCCCTTTCAAAGCATCCCGCAGACCATGCTTTTCCAGATCACTCTCCCTGAACCCGATATAGATCAGAGCAACCCGGCCACCCTGCCCTTCGACCAGCGCATTCGTGGCCAATGTCGTTGACAGCGACGCCATTGAGATCTGCTCCGGTGACACCTGAGCCTGCGTCAGAACCGCAGAAATCGCCTTGCCAACGCCAATCGCCAGATCAGCTCGTGTTGTCAGAGATTTGGCTGAAGCAATCACCTCGGTCTCATCCCGGACCAGCACCGCATCCGTATAGGTTCCGCCTGTATCAACCCCCAAAGCCAGCGCCATCGGGTTCTCCTTCCTGTTCGCTGTGATTGGGTTTAGCGGTTTGCACCGACACGTCCAGCCTGTTTGCGGCACCTAGGACAGTTGTTTGACCGCCCAGCGCGCGGCATCTGCCACGGCTGAATCCGGATCCTCTGTCAAATCCTGTGCAATCGGTATCAACCCCTGCAGGCCTGAGTTGCCAATGGCGTACAGCACATTTCGCACAAACCGGTCCCGTCCAATCCGCTTAATTGGAGAGCCCGAGAATTTCGTTCGAAATTCCGGATCGTCCAGGCCAGCCAATTCTGCCAGCCGAGGAGCCTTCAGATCCTCACGCGCTGCATAGCGCATGTCACTGGCCGTGACTGCGAATTTGTTCCAGGGGCAGGCGGCAAGGCAATCATCGCAACCATAGATCCGATTGCCGAGTTTCGCGCGCAGGTCTTCATCAACCGGACCCTTGTGTTCGATTGTCAGGTAAGAAATGCAGCGCCGCGCGTCCAACTGATAAGGCGCCGGGAATGCGTCTGTCGGACAGGCGGCCAAACAGGCCCGGCAGGATCCACAGTGATCCACCTCTGCTTGATCCGAAGGTAGGTCCAGAGTTGTAAAAACAGACCCTATAAAGGCCCAATTTCCCCAATCGCGACTTACAAGATTGGTGTGCTTACCCTGCCATCCCAACCCCGCAGCATGACCCAAGGCCTTTTCCGGAACCGGGGCGGTATCGACAAAGACCTTCACCTCGCCACCAGCCTCGGCTATCAACCAGCGGGCTAACCTTTTGAGCCGCTTCTTGACCAGGACGTGATAGTCCTTGTTCTGCGCATAGACTGAGATCGCCCCCTTCTCGGGGTGGTCCAGAATCTCGGTTGGATCATGTTCGGGCGCATAGCTTTCTGCCAACATGATCACCGATTTCGCCTCGGGCCAGAGCGCTGCCGGGTCGCCTCGCCAATGGGTCCGCTCGGCCATCCATCCCATTTGCCCGTGATATTCGGCCTGCAGGAACGCCTCCAGCCGAGCGGGCACTTCGGGGACATCCCACGGGCGACAAATGCGACAAGACACAAAGCCCTCGCTCAGCGCCTGTGCCACCAGCCTATCCTTTAAACCCGATCCGCTCTTCATCTGGCCCTAAATACCTTCGGGGGGAATCGCGCCCCAAGGCGCGATGGGGGGGGGCAGACAGCCCCCCTTGTGCGACCCTATCAGAAATCCAGATCTGCGTAATGGGTGGGCGGCCTGAACCCAGGAACCTGATCCGCCAGGATCGACCGGAAAGCAGGTCGGGATTTGATCTTGGCGTACCAGTCTTTAACCGCCTGAGACCGATTCCAATCCACGTCTGAGATATAATCCAGCGTCGATAGATGCGCCGCAGCCGCAAAATCGGCCAATGTCATCTGATCCCCGGCCAGCCAACGGCGGTGATCCAGCAACCAGGCCATGTAATCCAGATGATACTTGATGGCCTTGGCACCTTGCTTGACATTTTTGCTGTCAGGATAGCCCTGACCGGTAACTTTCTTGTTCACGCGCTCATAAACCAGTTTGGATGTCACCTCGTGATGGAACTTGTCATCAAACCAGGCCACCAGCCGACGCACTTCGTATCGTGCCTCCGGCGTTTGGGGCATCAGCGCAGGATCGGGCCGGGTTTCTTCGATATATTCGCAAATCGCGTTGCTTTCGGACATGATCTTTCCGTCCAGACGAAGAACCGGGACTTTTCCGGCCGGGTTGCGCCGCAGGAAATCCGGGTCTTTCTCCCAGTATTTCTCCTCGACCAGCTCAACCTCAATCTTCTTTTCCGCCAGTGACAGGCGCACCTTGCGGCAGAAGGGGGACAAGGGAACATGAAACAAACGCGCCATGGGCTTCCAATCGAACCAGTGAATACACTCAAGCTTTAGCCTTGCAGGGCCTTGGGTTTCAATCCTCGAAACAATCCGCGCGACCATCTGCGCGAATGGTGGCCGCCCCATCGAGGATCGAGGCAGCCCGTCTGCGTGTGCGGACCGACGGATCCCGAACGGACCTGTTTTTGGGAGAAGGCAGGATTGCGGCAATACGTGCGGCCTGGACTGGCGACAGCTGGGCCGCGGTCACATTGAAGTTGCGCTGGGCTGCGGCCTCAACGCCAAACACACCTTCGCCAGTCTCGGCCACGTTCAAATAGACCTCGAGAATGCGCTGCTTGCTCCAGAAAATCTCGACCACGGGGGTGAGAGATGTCTCAAGCGCCTTACGCACCCAACTGCGTCCCTGCCACAGGAACACATTCTTCACCACTTGCTGCGTGATGGTTGAGGCGCCACGTGTACCGCCTTCCTCCAAAGCATCGCGAATGGCATCGACATCAAACCCCCAGTGCAGGCAGAAATTGGCATCCTCTGCCGCCACCACGGATCGCGCCATGACGGGCGAGATCTGTTCAATCGGCACCCAATCGCGCTGAACTTTGCCCAGCCGCCGCCATTCAGACCAGATCGTATGGGTTACCGGGGGATTCACCACAGAAAAAAGCACCACAAGCGCCACAACAAACGCAACCAGACCCAATACTGCGCGGGTCACCCAGCGGCGAATCCGCGATTGTGTCTGGTTCTTTGCCTTCGACGCCTTGCTTTTCTTACTGCTCGATTTGCGCGCTGCTTTCTTTGCCATATTGTTGCTATACGACGCGGCGACGATGTTTGGAACGGATTAAATCGCCAAAGCGCGCGCCTCGCGCGGGCGTATCACGGGGCGGGCGGTTTCTGGCAGGACCGCGTCGCGGGTCTGCAATTCGGGAAACAGGGCCAGAACTTCAGCCTTTGTCTCGGCGTCAGACTGAGAGAGCGCGTGCCCCGGGTAATAACTTTCGCTTTTGGCCCCATTTGCAATGACGATCTCATGGCGCGAAAAGAGAAGATGAATATAGTCGATCTGACCACCCTCAACACGCGTAACAGAATCCCCGTTGACCAGGCAATGCGCTGCGATCAGCACTTCGGAATGGCCGAACAAATACGGCGCCCGCCAGTCCGAGACCAGCATCCGGTGCTGTGGCGACACGATCAAAGGCTGTTCCAGCCCTAGCACGCCAGCCTCAAACCGAATGGGCGCCAGCTTGCCTTCGGCCTCAACCGTGGTCCGCCCCACCCAAAGCAGCGGCTGCGCACCGTTGTCCGATGTGATGACCATATCGCCGGGCTTCAGATCTTCGACTGAGCAAGCGCCGTCAGGCGTTTCGATCAGCGTTCCGGGGGTGAAACAGGGCGGGCCAAGATTGCCAACATCTAGCGGCCCCTGCGTGTTGACAAATGTTGATGAGACAAACGTGCCCGGTTGCAGAACCTGCCCGTCTGTTGGTGTAAAGACACGGGTTCCGTCAGCAAGATAGAAGGTCGTGCCGGTATAGGTGACATTGCCAACGCCTGTCACGTTAATCGTAACAACATCACCCGGCCACGACGAAGTTACATCCTGGCCGTTTACCGTATCCCCGCTGGGCGCGTCGATCTCGCCATCGTCATCCACATCGGTGAGGTTGAATTTATCAACAACTACCGATGTACCGCCCGGTGGCGGATTCGCGGGGTCAAACGAATAAAACTGATCAAGATAGGTGGTTGGCATCTAACAGACTCCTACGCATTCGCACGACTGCACAGCAGCCTAACCGCAACTTCCGAACAAAAAGTGACGAAATCTAGGCTTATTGGGCCCGTTTCGACAAGCAAACGACCACCTAGGACCAATAAAAGAAAACCCCACGTGGTTTAAAAGACACGCGGGGTTGCCATTTTCATTGGCCCTCAGATTACTCTGCAGGAACAGCTGTTGCCTCGACCGCCAACGGATGGCTGAGCTTGTTCAGCATCTCTTTCGGGCAGACCTGGATAAAGTTCGCCTTCTCGACCTCCCAGTGCTGCAGGATATCCGCAGCCTTGCGGCTAATGGTTTCGGCCTGATGGGTTTCGATCAGCGATTTCAGCTGGTCTTCCCAATGGCCAATGGTCACGGGGCATGTCACCAGCGTTTCCATATTCATCAGCGCCTGCGCCTTGCCGTCGGGGTCGTACAGGTAAGCCATGCCGCCTGTCATGCCCGCTCCGAAATTGGCGCCGATACTGCCCAGGATCACGGCGACCCCGCCGGTCATGTATTCGCACCCGTTCGAGCCGCAGCCTTCGATCACCACCTTGGCGCCTGAATTGCGCACAGCGAACCGTTCCCCGGCGCGGCCTGCTGCAAACAGATACCCGTCCGTGGCCCCATACAGAACCGTGTTGCCAATGATGGTGTTGTCATCCGCCTTCAGCGGGCTGACCTGCGGTGGACGCACAACAATCATACCACCAGACAAGCCCTTTCCGACATAGTCATTGGCATCACCCGAAACTTCGAGCTTGAGTCCCGGCGCTGCAAACGCTCCCAGCGACTGACCGGCAGAGCCCTGCAGCTTCACGTGCAGGTGATCCGACTGGAACGTGTTCCGCATCCCGAAATTTTGCACGATATGGCTGGAAACCCGCGTCCCAACGGTTCGGTGCGTGTTTTGCACTGCGTAAGACAGCTGCATTTTCTCGCCGTCTTTCAGGAACCGGGCGGCATCGCGCACGATTTCCGCATCCAGCGTATCGGGCACCGCGTTCCGGTCTCTGTCGCGATTATAGACGATGTTATGGGCACCATCGACGGTGATCAGCAGCGGGTTGAGGTCCAGATCATCCAGATGCGCCGACCCTCGGCTGACCTGCGCCAGCAGATCTGCCCGACCGATGATCTCGTCAATCGAGCGCGCACCCAGGCTGGCCAGCAGCTCGCGCACTTCTTGCGCGTAGAAGGTGATCAGGTTGACGACCTTATCGGCATTACCGGTGAATTTGGCGCGCAGGCTTTCGTCCTGAGTACACACGCCAACTGGGCAAGTGTTGGACTGGCACTGACGCACCATGATACAGCCCATCGCGATAAGGGCGGCAGTGCCTATACCGTATTCCTCGGCCCCCATCATCGCGGCCATGACGATGTCACGACCGGTACGCAAGCCGCCATCGGTTCGCAGGGTCACGCGATCCCGCAGGTTGTTCATCGCCAGAACCTGATGCGCCTCGGTCAGGCCCATCTCCCACGGCAGACCAGCATATTTGATGGATGTCGCAGGCGACGCGCCGGTGCCGCCATTGTGACCCGAAATAAGGATAATGTCCGCTTTTGCCTTGGCTACACCTGCAGCAATCGTGCCAACACCCGAGGACGCCACCAGCTTGACCGTCACCTTACAGCGCGGGTTGATCTGTTTCAGATCATAGATCAACTGCGCCAGATCCTCGATCGAATAGATATCGTGGTGCGGCGGCGGTGAGATCAGTGTTACACCCTTGGTCGAATGGCGCAGGCGCGCAATCAGGTCGGTGACCTTCATGCCAGGCAACTGCCCGCCCTCACCGGGTTTGGCACCCTGGGCAACCTTGATTTCCAGCTCTTCGCACTGGTTCAGGTATTCGGCGGTTACACCGAACCGGCCCGAAGCCACCTGTTTGATCTTGGCCGAGGGGTTGTCACCATTGGGTTCCGGCACGAAATGCGCCGGATCTTCGCCGCCCTCGCCGCTGTCGGATTTCGCCCCGATCCGGTTCATCGCAACGTTCAGCGTCTTGTGCGCCTCGGGCGACAGCGCCCCCAGAGACATGCCCGGCGTCACGAACCGTTTGCGGATCGACGTGATAGATTCCACCTCTTCAATCGGGATCGGCTTGCTCAGCGGTTTGAAATCCATCAGGTCGCGCAGATGGATCGGCGGGTTCGATTGCATCTTGGCCGAATACTGCTTCCACAGCTCGTAAGACGCCTTGTTGCAGGCCATCTGCAGCATGTGCATCGAAGTCGCTTCCCACGCATGGGTCTCGCCTGATTTACGGGCCTTATAGAAACCACCGATCGGCAGAACATCCAGACCGCTTTCCCAGCCCTTGGCATGGATCTCTTCGGCCTTGGATTGAATGCCCGTAACACCGATGCCGGAAATCCGGCTGGTCATACCGGGAAAAAATTCGGCGACCATGGCACGGCTGAGGCCCACGGCCTCAAAGTTCAATCCGCCACGATAGGATGAGATCACCGAAATCCCCATCTTGGCCATGATTTTCAGCAAGCCCTGGTCAATCGCCTCGCGGTACCGCGCGACATTTTCGGTCAGGCTGCCATCCAGCAACCCGCGATCAATACGATCGGCCAGAGAATCTTCGGCCAGATAGGCGTTGACCACAGTGGCCCCGCACCCGATCAGAACGGCGAAGTAATGCGGATCAACGCATTCCGCCGACCGCACGTTCAGCGAGCAGAATGTGCGCAGACCCTTGCGGGTCAGATGCGAATGCACCGCGCTTGTTGCCAGGATCATCGGCATCGCTACGCGACCCTGACCTGAATTCATGTCGGACAACACCAAATGCCCCGCGCCCGAGCGCACGGCCTCTTCGGCTTCGGCTCTAATACGGGCCAAAGCTGCGCCCAGCGCCCCTTGTCCGGCTTCAAAGCTACAGTCGATTTCTGCCAATGGGGCATTGAAGTTTTCTGCCAGTGCTTCCCATTGGGCATTGCCCACAAACGGGCTTTCCAGCACGATAATTTCGGTCTGGCTGCTGTCTTCATCCAGCACGTTTTTCAGGTTTCCGAACCGGGTTTTCAGCGACATCACACGATATTCGCGCAACGAGTCGATGGGAGGGTTGGTCACCTGGCTGAAGTTCTGGCGGAAGAAATGGCTGAGCGGACGGTACTGTTTCGACAGAACAGCCGATGGCGTGTCATCGCCCATTGAAGCCAGTGCCTCTTTTCCATCTTCGGCCATTGGCGCCAGAATCTGCTCCAGTTCCTCGATCGAATATCCGGCGGCGATCTGACGCTTGCGCAGCTCCTCGCCCGCATAGATCGGCGCTTCGGTGATGCAAGCCAGAGACTCGTCCAGATCGTTGATCTTGCCGACCCAATCGCCGAATGGCAGTGCGCGGGCCAGCTTGTTCTTGATCTGCGTATCGCGATACAGCTTGCCCTTTTTCATATCCACGGCCAGCATTTGGCCCGGGCCCAACGCGCCTTTTTCGGTCACGCTGGCCTCATCAATCGGGACCATCCCGGCCTCGGAGCCTGCAATTACAAGACCATCTCCAGTGACCACATAACGCATCGGACGCAATCCATTCCGGTCAAGACCGGCACAGACCCAGCGGCCATCGGTCATGGCCAACGCGGCAGGGCCATCCCAGGGTTCCATCACCGAGTTGCAGTAAGAATACATGTCGCGCCAGGCCTGCGGCAGTTCCACAGCTTGCTTGGACCAGCTTTCGGGCACCAGCATGGTTTTCGCCATCGGGGCCGAGCGGCCTGCGCGTACAAGAACTTCGAATACAGAGTCTAATGCGGCAGAATCCGACGATCCACCAGCGATGATCGGTTTGATATCCTCGGCGTAATCGCCAAAGGTGCCGCTGGCCATGCGGATTTCATGGCTTTTCATCCAGTTGACGTTGCCCCTGAGAGTGTTGATCTCACCGTTATGGGCCAGCATGCGGAAGGGCTGGGCGAGCCACCATTGCGGGAAGGTGTTGGTCGAATAGCGCTGGTGATAGATGGCAAAGGCGGATTCGAATCGTTCATCCATCAGATCGGGGTAGAAAACCGCAACCTGCTCGGCCAGCATCATGCCCTTGTAGATGATTGACCGGCAGGACAGTGACGCCAGATACAGCCCGGAAATCCCGGCCGCTGCGGCAGCCTTTTCAATGCGACGACGGATGACATAAAGCTCACGCTCGAATGTCTCTTCGTCCACGCCTTTGGAATTCGAGATCAGGATCTGCTCAATCTCGGGTCGGGTCGCGTTGGCCTTTTCGCCGAGGCAGGTGACATCAACCGGAACGTGGCGCCAGCCATAGATGTAATAGCCCATGCGCAGCACTTCGGATTCCACGATAGTCCGACACTGTTCCTGCGCGCCGAAATCGGTGCGGGGCAGAAAGACCTGACCAACCGCGATCAGCTGATCCAATTTGGGCTCGTGCCCAGTGCGACGGATCTGGTCATAGAAGAAAGGAACCGGGATTTGCACATGGATACCCGCGCCGTCGCCGGTCTTGCCATCCGCATCTACCGCGCCGCGGTGCCAGATCGCCTTGAGCGCGGCGATGCCAGCATCCACAACCTTGCGAGACGGCTTGCCATCGACTGAGACCACAAGACCCACACCGCAGGACGAATGCTCTTCTTCCTCGGAATAGAGACCGTTTTCGGCCATGAACTGACGTTTGGCTTCTTCGGCCCGCACCCAATCGGCATCATATTTGGTCATTGGCTGTCTCCTTCTTCCGGCAGGCCGTACATGGCTTCGACCTCAGCTTTGGTCATCTGCCGACGCTCGCCTGCGAACGCGTACCCGTCAGGCTTTTTGTCGATATAAAGTTCCAGTTGCAGCGGATTGTCCGTGTCGTCGAACAGGCCTGCTGCCATTTGGGTATGCCCGTGCATTTCACCCGGCAGCGTGATCCGGTACCACAGGGCCGATCCGCAATCGGCGCAAAATGCACGTTCCGCCCAATCCGAGGACGTAAAGGTCTTAACCGGCCCAAGGGCCGCATACCCCTCTTGCGCGGGAAACGTTATCAGCATCGAGCTGGTCCAGCGGCGACACTGGTCGCAATGGCACGCGCCCAACGACTCTTTCGCCGGGGTGGCAGTCACTGTGACCGCGCCGCACATACATTGGCCTTGCAATTCGGGCATCTCTGTCCCTCCTGTCGCGGGGCTTATTCGGCTGCAACCGCAGCCGTGTTGTTGAAACGGTCAAGGATCGCGTCGGCGCAGTCGCGCCCATCGCGGATCGCCCAGACCACCAGCGAGGCACCGCGCACGATGTCACCGATGGCATAGACCCCGTCCATCTCGGTCTCGCCGGTCTCGAACGCTGCTTTTACAGTGCCCCAGCGGGTCACGGGCAGGTCAGGCTGGCCAAACAGGGTGGGCAGGTCTTCGGGCTCGAACCCCAGCGCCTTGATCACCAGATCAGCGTCTTCGACATAATCCGCGCCTTCGATCAACTCGGGGGCCTGACGACCAGTGGCATCGGGCTGACCCAGACGCATCTTCTGGACCATAACGCCGGAAACCTGATCATCGCCGGTAAAGCCCTTTGGCGCGCTTAGCCATTCGAATACGACGCCTTCTTCCTCGGCATTCTGCGTTTCGCGCTGCGATCCGGGCATGTTCGCGCGGTCGCGGCGATACAGGCATTTGACCGAGGTCGCACCCTGACGGATCGAAGTCCGCACGCAATCCATCGCGGTATCACCGCCACCGATCACGACAACTTTTTTGCCTTCGGCATTCAAACGGCCATTGTCGAAATCTTCGACCTCGTCTCCAAAGCTTTTGCGGTTCGAGGCTGTCAGGAAGTCGATGGCCTTTTCAATACCCGTCAAACCGCTCCCAGGCATGGACAGGTCGCGCGACTTGTAAACGCCGGTTGCGATGATAATCGCATCATGTTTGGAACGGATTTCCGCGAATTTGGCGGCGTCCACGTCGCAATTCAGAACAAACTCAACCCCGCCATCAGCCAACAGGTCATTGCGGCGCTGAACAACGTCTTTTTCCAGCTTAAAACCCGGAATTCCATACATCAGCAGTCCGCCTGCCCGGTCATGGCGATCATACACGGAGACCTGAATACCCGCACGGCGCAGCATGTCCGCCGCTGCCAGTCCACCAGGGCCGCCGCCGATGATGCCGACGCTTTCGCGGCGCTCAGCACCCGGTACGACCGGCTTGACCCACCCCTTTTCCCAGGCTGTGTCGGTGATATATTTCTCGATCGAGCCAATGGTAACAGTGCCGTGCCCAGATTGTTCGATCACGCAATTCCCTTCGCACAGGCGGTCCTGTGGGCAGATGCGCCCACAAATCTCGGGGAAGGTGTTGGTGGCCTGACTGGTGTGATAGGCCTCCTCCAGACGGCCCGTTGCGGTCAGGTTCAGCCAGTCGGGGATGTTGTTGTGCAGCGGGCAATGCGACTGACAATAAGGCACACCGCATTGGCTGCAGCGGCTGGCCTGTTCTTCAGCTTTGGCAGCAGCGAATTCGGCATAGATTTCGTCAAAGTCTTCCGTGCGGGCATCTGCGGCCCGTTTTTCCGGCATTACTCGGTCGATCTGCACAAATTTCAGCATCGGTTGCTTGGCCACGGGTCAGACTCCATGAATTGGCTTGGTCGCGCCTCTTTAAAAGATGCGTAGGGGGATTAAAAGTCAAGTGTACTGACCTTTTTTCAAAAACTTTGCGGGATTCCACCGATGACCAGTGAGAAATACAGGATTTTAGTTCCGATTCGGACCTATTTGCATCCTTTTCTTTTCCTTACCGCGCTTATACGCAGGGATCACAAAGAACACGTGACGGCAGCACGGGCAGGTAAATGAGTCTTTTTCAGTTGATTCTTGCAGCAGTCATTCAGGGAATTACCGAATTTCTGCCGATCTCATCTTCGGGTCATCTGATACTTTTACCCAGCCTGACCGGTATGGACGATCAGGGGTTGGCCATCGATGTCGCTGTGCATGTGGGCACTCTGGGCGCCGTAATTCTGTATTTCTGGTCTGATGTGAAAATGGCGATTTCCGGACTGCCGCAGGCTCTTTTGGGGCGCACCGATACACCACAAGCCCGATTGGCCCTGGGGCTGATTCTGGCCACGATCCCAACCGTCATTGTCGGAGCGATCCTGTTCAAAACCGGGCTCAGCCAGTCTCTGCGCTCAATGACGGTCATCGGCTGGACGATGCTGGGGTTCGGCATATTGCTCTACTGGATGGACCAGAAAGGGCCGCAAAGCAAAGAAACCTCTGACTGGGGCCTGCGCGATGCGATGATCATGGGCCTGTGGCAAGTTCTGGCACTGATCCCCGGAACATCCCGGTCCGGGATCACGATCACCGGGGCGCGCCAGCTTGGATACAGCCGCGAAGACGGCGCACGCATCGCGATGTTGATGTCCATACCCACGATTCTGGCATCCGGAGCGCTGCTGTCCACAGAGGTCATCCGCCAGGCAAATGCCCAACTGGCGTTCGACAGTGCTGTTGCTGCCTTCTTTGCGTTTCTGTCCGCGCTGCTTGCCTTGTCGCTGATGATGCGCCTGTTGCGCAGCGTCAGCTTTACGCCATACGTGATCTACCGCGTAGTAGTGGGCGCAATCCTTCTGGTCATCGCCTACAGCTGATCAGGTCCGCATATTGCTGGCCGAGTTCTGTATGTCGTCGTACTGACCCGAGGGGCGGAACTTCCACAGATAATCCGGCAGGACCGATTCCAGCGTCGCCGGCTCGATCCCCAGATCGGCAAAGCCAAGCGCGCTATCTGAGGCAACATTGTCGTGACGCAGATTCTTGAGCTGATCACGCGTCAGGATATTGTTCGGAAACAACTGAAAGCTCGCAAATTTCATTATGTCCAGCATTCCCGCCATGATCCGGGCCACCCAAAAGGGAATCCCAAGGATAATCCGGTGGCGGTTGATCACATCCAGCATCTGCAGCATCAACGCACGGAAGGTTTTCACTTCGGGTCCGCCCAGTTCGTAGACACCCCCGCTGGCCTGCCCCAGCACGCCCTGCACCGCAGCCTTGGCGACATCATCCACATAGACCGGCTGAAATTGCGTCTGGGCCCCGACCAGCGGCAGAAATGGCCCCATCCGGGTCATCGCAGCGAAACGGTTGAAGAACTGATCCTCGGTTCCGAAAATCACCGAAGGGCGCAGGATCATTGCACCCGGCATATGCGCCAGAACACCGGCCTCGCCCTGCGCTTTGGTACGAGAATATTCGCTCCCCGCCTCGGCATCAGCACCAATGGCCGAGATATGGACCATACGGGTTACACCTTCAGCGGCTGCTAGACGCGCAACGCGTTCAGCCCCTTCGGTTTGAACGGTATCGAATTCATTCCGGCCAATCTCGTTCAACACACCAACACAGTTCACCACCGCATCAGCCCCCCGCATCGCCAAAGCAACCGAAGCGTCATCGCGGATGTTACACAGGACAGGTTCGACTTGCCCCACCGCACCGTAGGGTCTAACAAACATCGCTTCGTTCGGACGGCGCACCGCAACCCGAACGCGCCAGCCTTCATTCGCCAGACGTCGCGCAATATACCGGCCGACAAATCCGGATCCGCCATAAATCGTGACCAGTTTGGACATTTGAGGGCTCCTGCTATTGGGTCCTGATCCGATCTACCGCCCAATGCCCTTTCAAACAAGGCGCAATAACGCCGCGCAGCCACGAAAAAGCAACGCGGCACAGACGGTTGAAAGCAGTGGTTAAAAAACTTTCAAAAAACTTTCCGAATCCGGTTGACGCCTTCCGCCAGTAGGCTTAAACGCGCCTCCACGACACCTGCCCAGGTGGCGGAATTGGTAGACGCGCTAGCTTCAGGTGCTAGTGTCCGTATGGACGTGGAGGTTCGAGTCCTCTCCTGGGCACCAAATATCCAAAATATTATTATATTTTACAATCACTTAAGGCGGGTATCTGTATTTCTATCCACCTTATAGCCCACCTTTGAGCGTATGGTGTTATTCCAGCTTTCCGACTTGAAGGGCGGAAAGCAGACCTTCGCTGCGTCTGCACAGGGGGCACAACACGACGGCAGGTGCGGACATTCAGATATGCTTTTCTGAGGTAGAGGACTCGGGATCCTATGAGCAGTCACATCTTTGGGCGAGCCTAGAAATGAGGCAAGTTTCTATGGATTTCTTAGACCTGAACACCTAAGATTCTCGCCAAGAGCAGGGAGAAATTTCAGTGGCACGTGGCGAACTCATGAAAAAGCTTTTGGCCAGCTATGGCCAGGAAGACCAGTTTCGTGCGGTCGCCGAAGAGATCATTGGCGAAGAAGAACGGAAAAAAAACAAGGTTCTGGCACGCAGTCTGCGTAAGACATTAGAGAATCTTGGACAGTTTCCTCAGGCTAAGGGGCTTGCGCCGCTCATTCCATTTCCGGATGAAGCAAGCGAATTCATTCAGCGCATAGAGCCAAATCGAACGGCTCAAGATATCCAGATGTCCACCGACAATATTCGGCTCTTCACAGGATTGCTTCGTGAATTCCGCAAATCGGATCAGATCAAACAGCATGGGCTTCCCGTTCGATCCAAGTTGCTCTTTTGCGGCCCTCCTGGGTGCGGGAAAACGCTTTGTGCTGAGGTTTTTGCCCACGAGCTTGGGCTTCCGCTCTTTGTGGTTCAGTTGGACCGTTTAATGTCGTCCTATTTGGGCGAAACAGCAACGAACATCCGCAAGATTTTCGAGTTCGCAAGGCGCCAGCCTTGTGTTCTGTTTCTTGATGAGTTTGATGCGATCGCGCGATCTCGGGACGATGGTGGGGAACACAGCGAACTGCGCCGTGTTGTCAACAGTCTGTTGCTTTTCATAGATCAGATTCAACCAAGTGGTTTCCTCCTAGCAGCGACCAATCTTGACCAGTCACTTGATCCTGCGGTTTGGAGGCGTTTCGATGAGGTAGTTTGGTTCGATGCGCCCGACGAGCGAATGGTACGAAAGTTCCTGAAGAATGCGTTCAAGAACGTCATTGCCGATTTCGAACCCGAAGAACAGGCCTCAAAGGTGAAGGGATACTCTTACGCCGAACTCGAAAAAATTTGTACACAAGCCATTAAGCTCTCTATTCTTGGACGCGCGAAAACCGTGTCGTTTCGTCATTTCAACACAGCCGTTGAGGATGCAAAAAGGCGTGCAAAACGCACAAAGCGCCTCGCCAGCTAAACAATTGTAAAAACCATTGCCCCAGTATGATCACTTGCCGCTTGTGCGGCTCCCCGAAATGCTTGCTCGCCGAAAGACTGGACGCCCAGGGCCGAAACCGGCCCGCGGCGGCGGACATGGAACTGTCGTGCGGACCGAAGTGGATGACGCTGTCCAAACACAACGTCAACAACGACCACCGGAATTCGTAGACCCTTCTCTCATCCTCAAGGTCGAAATGACTGGAATGTCGATGGAAAATGATTGGGAAGGGGTGGGGCTGCGCCTTCTTTCCAGTGATGACGACAATACGCTTGTACTTTTTTCATCAAATGAAGAACTGACGGATTTTAGACGCAAGCTGGCTGCCTATGAAGGGCCCAAGCCAGCGGGCCAAGTAAACCGTAGCTTTGCTGGGTTCATTGACCGTATCGAAAGTGTTTCCACTCTAGAGCCAAAGGATCGCCTTGGCATAAGGCTGATGGAGCGCGGCTTTACCGACGTAACCGACTTTCATGATAACGAGATCTACCTCGTTGACATCGAACTCTGGGACTTTGCTGGGCGTGACGCGCGCAGCAGAAAGGCCGATGAAATCAGTGCATTTATCGAAGAACGGAACGGTGAGGTCTTTGACATCTATGTCGGTCCTTCTCTAACGATCCTTCGCGCACAAGCACCTGGCCATGCACTTCGGCCCATCTTATCCGTGCCTGAAGTCGCAATCGTCGATCATCCGCCCGAGCCAGACCTCGCCGCGCAGCCTATTGTCGATATGGCCCTCGGCGATCTGCCGCCAGTTTCGCCGGTTTCACCGGATGCGCCAATTGTGGCAATCCTTGATAGTGGCATCAATGCCCACCCGCTTTTGGATGACGTGCTGATTGCAACAGAGGCATTTCCGCCGGAGCTTCAAACGGCCGATGTTTGGGGGCATGGAACAAAGGTTGGAGGCGCTGCAGTATTCGGTGACTTGCGTGAGCAGATCGCCAGCGGTTCGCTTCAGAAGTCCGTTCGCTTAGTGTCAGCCAAGATCATTACCGATCAAGGTCAGTTTTATGAGCGCCGAACTTTACCAAACCAAATGCGGACTGTCTTACAAAGCTTGAACGAGCGATACGGATGTCGAATTTTTGTCTTATCCTTAGGCGACAATAAGTCCTGGTTTGAGCGGGGGCGGGTCGGCCCTTGGGCTATGACGCTAGACGAGCTCGCCCGTGATTTGGACGTTCTTATTTTTGTATCAGCTGGAAATCGCCCGCCACGCGGCGGCAACGCAGTCGAGCAAGCGGTCACACAATATCCGCAGTATCTTCTTGAAGATGCCAATCGCATATATGAGCCATCTGGAGCGGCAAACGTGGTGACAGTCGGAGCAGTCGCGCATGGTAGCGGCTTGAGTCCGATTCACCGTGATGATGCACATGTAAGCGCCATTACTAGGGAACGCTTTGAACCGTCGCCATTTACGCGCGCCGGACCAGGCGGAGGCGGTGTCGCAAAACCTGATTTCGTAGATTTCGGCGGTACTATGGTATTCAGCGCTATCACCCGATCCTTGCAAACCGCGCCAAATCTGCCAGAGGCAGGTATTGCAACGCTTAACCACGATTTCGTTCGTCAGTTGTTCACTTCAAGCAGCGGTACGTCTATTTCAACTCCTCTGTTGGCACGCAAAGCGGCGCTCTTGTTGCAACGATTCCCAAATGCATCAGCCAATCTGATCCGCGCGCTTCTCGCTGGCGCTGCTTCTGTTCCGGACGAAACCTCCAATCGTCTGCAGGCTATGGATAAGCAGGAGACTACCTCGATCATTGGCAACGGGTTCATCGATCCCATGAAGGCGGCATACTCTGATGATCATAGGGTCATATATTTCGCGGAAGACATCCTAGATATTGATCGGTTTGCGATCTATCGCATACCCATTCCTGCTGAATTCCAAACTGGCGGCAAACGGACTATTCGAGTCTCGCTTGCATATGATCCGCCGGTTCGACGAACACGCGCCGAGTACCTTGGTACCAAGATGGACTTTCGCCTCATTCGAGGGTGCCCCCCACAACATATATCAGACTACTTTCGTAGCCATGTTGGTGAGGATACAGAGCACCCAGAGATGTCAGGCAGATACGATTGTGACCTCAAGCCGAACAAGACCCAACGTAAGGGGAACACGCTTCAAACTGGCTCGATTACGTTTTCGAAAGACACGCTGGACTACGGCAACGAGTATCATTTGGTGGTAAGATGCATTGAAGGCTGGGCGACCGATGAGCTGCGCCAAAGGTTTGCAGTTGTCGTTGAGCTGGAACATCAAGCTGGCGTCCAACTATATGCTCGCCTGCGAGCAAGGGCCCGCGTATAGAGCCATGGAGCTTGCATACCCCATAAATCTCAATGGCTTTGAGGATGGTTCCACCAGCGGGGATGTTCTAACACGCTATGGCGAATTCCTAGGAGTCTGGGCGTTCGTAAAAGACGAAGACAACGAAACCGGTATGTTTCATTTCACGGTGCAGGGCGAAAGTGATCCAAAGTTCTCTGAACAAGTTGGTGTTCTGAGCAGTGGCATGCTTACAGGCCTGGCAATGAGCAAGCTATGTGGCTCCATTCGCGATTGGCATGAAAGCCGAGCCTGATCTCGGTTCACGCATTCACTGAAATCGTCACGTTGCGAGCGCAGCCAATGTCTCCTTCGAAAGGCCGCAACGCGGCATGAAGGCTACGCCACTGACGTCGGCTCTGGGGCGCTCGAGAAGGCGGCATAATGGCTTGAAAAGCCAGATGCTGCAGCGCCTCCGATGGCCGCGAAGAGCCCAATCTGTGAATTTGATTTTCTCGCTGCGCGCGCTCGCAGCATAGATTTTGCTGAGCGGGCATCATCTTGAACACGGCAGTGCGGCGTAAAGAGCGGCTATTGGTGCCGGGCGCAGCGAGGTTTTGTCAGGCAATTCGCGAGACGCGGACTTTGCTACCGTTAGCCATGGCGCAGAGTTGTGCGAGTTTGATGGTCGCGAAGCGCAGAAACCAGACTTTGCAAACTTTGGCGGACGAGCCAATGCGGACACTCAACATCTCTCTGGTATGCTGCGGTTGCGACCCGCTTATCCACAACAGCAGTCACCTAGCTGAATTGGCGGGCACGGGACAGTTGCGTAAGAACAAAAAACACAGCAATCGCCTTCCAATGGCTTCAAAACGACATTGCATGATTTGCATTCATAAAACCACTGGCACGAGTCAGTTGGCATTTTCTCGGTTTCAACGTGCCCACACCGAGGGCAGGTCAAAGTGCTATCCAGCACCACAGTTTGTTTTGTCATTGTCTCACATCTGCATGATTAGATAATCGTTGATTTGAGCCTCATTGAACACGATGACCCATGCCAACGCGGTAGTCGCCGTGTTTCCGACAAGCCACCATTTCAGATTTGCCAACGTCCCGTTTCGATGCGCTACGAACCACGAAACCGCGACCAGCACTGTTGAGATGGCGAGAACATAGTAGCTTGCTGCCGCTATTTTTCCGAATATCGCCAACCAACTGCCACCCAAGCCGAGCAACATCATGGCCATTGGAAGAACACAGCATGTCGCGACCCCCAGAGCGGAAACCGATCCCAGGTAGCTGAGGGTCACATATTTTTTCATCTTTCGCTCCCTGGATAGGCGATTTGATTGTGTTGAGGCACCGGCATTCAATGCGTATAACTCCTGTAGTAACTACAGGATCAAGTGGAGGCACTTCACATGATTGCGATAGGCGAGGCTTCCCGGCAATGCGGGGTCGGCATAGAAACTATCCGCTATTACGAACGCGAAGGTATCGTACCAAGACCCGCACGAGCTCTGAACAATCGTCGCCTCTATTCGGCAAGCGATGTTGGAAGACTTCGATTTTTGAAGAAGTGCCGTGACCTGGGGTTTCCTCTATCTGACGCAAAGGCGCTTTTGGAGCTGTCAGAAGGAAGTGCCGAAGACTGCCGATCAGTGAAAGAACTGGCCGAGGCACACATTGCCAGCGTTCAAAGCAAGATTAGTGAGCTCAGACGCCTAGAGTACGCCTTGAGTGAGCTTACGGCCAATTGTGATAGCGGAAACGTTCAATGCCCGATGCTGCAAAGACTGAGAACGATGGACGATATCTGACTCTGGCCACTGGACGGAAGCGCAGGATCTGAGATTTAGCCAGATCAGGTCAGACCAAGGTCTGTGGTGCGATAACAGATTGTAGTTCATAGTCGATTTCACGATGAGAGCGAAAGTAACTGACCTGACGATTGGCAATTGGTCGCTGTCGCGAGTCTTTCTTGCGGCCAGCATTTTCGTGATGGGTACTGCTACCGCAATCGTCGGGGTCTGGGTGTCAAATCGAATCCAGAACGCAGTCGTGCAAAACTCCGCCAATTCCGCTGCGCTATATATGGAAAGCGTAGTATCCCCGCTCAGCCAGGAATTGGCACATGGCAACCATCTTTCTGAGCAGGCGAGCCTGGCGCTGGACGAGATTTTCATGACCCAGCCAATGCGTGACCGCATTGTCTCCTACAAATTCTGGAAGCAAGGCGGTGTGATTGTACATGCCTCTGATACAGACATCATTGGAAACCGTTTCAATCCAACGGATGACTTAAGGCGGGCGTGGAGCGGTGACATCTCCGGCTCTTTCAAAGAGCTTGATCATGCCGAGAGCGCCGCCGAGGCGGCTTTGGGGATACCACTACTTGAAGTTTACAGCCCCATCCGCGAACTTTGGTCCGGCGAAATCATCGCAGTTGCGGAGTTCTACGAAAGAGCTGATCAGCTTGAGTTAGATTTAGCCAAGGCCAGGCGAACAAGTTGGTTGGTCGTCGGTTCCGCATTTCTGGCAAGTACTATTGTTCTGTATTCCATTGTCGCAATTGGCGACAAAACTATTCGACGACAGGGGGCTCTTCTTAAACAGCGCCTGACAGAAAGTGAGAGGATGGCCGAGCAGAATGCCCGGCTGCGGTCGCGTGTAGTAGATGCGTCAGAAAGATATGCCACGCAAACAGATCGGTTCCTCAAAAATCTCGGTGCCGAGCTACATGATGGTCCTGCGCAATACCTGTCGCTCGCCGCCCTTAGACTGGAGGCGGCGTTTTCCAAAGAGTCCGAAAGTTCTAAAGAGGCAGAGGAAATTCAGCAGTCTTTGCAAAAATCTCTGGCTGAAATTCGTGCAATATCGCGAGGGCTTTCTGCGCCAGATATCGACAGCTTGTCACTCGTCGATGTTGTGAAGAGAGCCGTAGAGGATCACGTCGAACACAGCCCGTTGCGACCGGATATTTCACTTTTGGGTAGCCAGGCCCCAGAGTTGTCATTGTCCGACAAGCTGTGCGTTTTTCGGTTCCTTCAGGAGACGCTTTCCAATGCCGCGAGATATGCTCCAGCTTCCAAGTGCACCGTTATCTCTGAGGCGCAGAACGACCGCATAGTTATAAAGGTCAAAGACGACGGGCCTGGTTTTGACAGGTCAGAAGAAACCGCGTTGCGAGACGATGGTGGCCAGGGGCTTATGGGCTTGCGGGATCGGGTCGAGAGTATTGGCGGCAGGTTCGAAGTCGCATCGAGACCGGGTGAGGGCACCACCGTTTCTATGACACTCTTTCCCAGAAAGTTAGGCACATCATGACTACATCTGTCGTAATAGCTGATGATCACCCGATATTCAGGGATGGTTTGCAACGCACGCTGGATGAAGCTGATGGTTTTGAAGTTTTAGCTGCCGGGTCCAGCGCTGATGATGCAGTATCGCTGGTCGTCATGCATCAGCCGGACATAGCCATTCTTGACCTCTCGATGCCCGGTGGCGGGATAAGCGCAACACGTAAAATTGCGGCAATGGCAAATCCGCCTTTCATTGCAATCTTGACGGTCTCAGAGAACAGCAGCGACGTCGCGGACGCGTTGGAGGCGGGCGCGATAGGGTACATCGTGAAGGGAGTAACCGCGAGCGAATTGACCGCTTCCTTAAGCAGCATCGCCGCAGGTGAAGGGTTCGTTTCTCCGGGCTTGGCCTCGCGGGTACTGCTTCAAATCAACGCTGACACCGGCACCTCTAAGAACAGCAGCATTCTCGATGACCTTACGCATCGTGAGGAAGAAATACTTCGACGTGTAGCCAAAGGACTGAGTAATCGTGAAATCGCTGACGAGTTAGACCTTCAGGAAAAGACCGTGAAGCACTACATGACGGCAATACTGTCCAAGCTTCACGCGCGAAACCGAGTAGAGGCCGCGCTCATTGCCCATGATGTTTGGAACAAGGGAGACTAACAGCGGTCTCTAGTACGAAGATGGCGGCCCCCTCTACAAGAAGCCACCAACGGGTTATCTACTGGAGTTGCTGCTCAGTTGGCAACCGACTGCAACCTTCGGCGATCGGAAGCCGTTGCGTTTCTCTCAACAACAGTCCGGTTGTATGGGTCTTTCAGCTCGTAGCGCCCAAACTCGATCTCCTCTTTCCAACCATTGGCATAGTTCACTTCGATATTTTTGCCCTGGCGTTCAATTTTCGTAGGTCGACTTCCAGCAGTGCCGCCTTGCCCAGAAGAGAGCACGTTGTCGATTGAGATACCATTCGCCAAAGACCGAAGCCTTGAGACGTCAGCACCGGTCGCAGGGCGTTCCTCAACAGTTCGGTTCTGAGCATTCTTTCTCTCATACCGCCCGTTTTCGATCTCCTCCTTGGTTCCGTCGGCGTAACGCACTTCAATGCCGTTAGCGTTTGTTTCGACCTTTGTTACACCGGTCGAACCCAAGGGTTTACCACCTGCTTGAGACCGATCCTTCTTTCCGCTGCCCTTATTGGAGCGTTTGGAGTCGTCATCGTCATCATCATCGTCGCGACCACCTTTGCCTGATCCCGAATTGTCGTCACGATCATCATCCCGGTCGTCGTCGCGGTCATCATCTCTGTCGTCATCCCGATCATCATCGCGACCATCCCCGTCGCTTCCCCTGCCGCTCTTGGCAAAGGCATATGATGGTTCAAAATGTAGGCGACCATCGGCATCAAACGCTGGCACATAAGGTGTTGCCGCGATCAACGAAGCCAACGCCGCGGTACTAAGAAGTTGACCCAGCTTTCTTTGAATTTTCATTTTCGCCTCCAATTTTGAGCATCACGCTTCGTGACGTTGGAGGCAGGTTACTTCTTGTTCGGCTTCCCCACATCGGGCTTAGGTCTGACGAATTTCAAGCCGAACGTCTTAGTCAGATCAGTCAAACCAATTGGGTTTTTGCTGAGCCATGTGACCAGTTTAGCGGGAACTAACCCGGTCACCCTTCAGCTCGTCATCAGGTTCGAGGTGAATGACAAAGACAGAACCCGGATACAAACGATCCAATTCTTCCTTGATGTCATTGCATATATCATGCGCCGCGCTGACTGGCATTGTGCCGTCCACAACAAGATGAAACTCCACAAAGATGACGTTTGCGGATCTACGCCCTTTGAGGTCGTGGTACTCCAAGGCTGCGCCGAGATTTGCTTCGATTGCATTAGTAACGGTCTGCAAGTCATGATCCGAAAGGGTCACATCAATCAGTCCATCGACAGACGCCCGAATAACTTTCCAGCCCTCCCACAAGATGTTCAGTGCAACAAGAATTGCCAGGATCGGATCGAGGATCAGCCAGCCGGTGACAAGTGCAAGTATCAGACCTGCGATGACACCAACTGAGGTCATGACATCTGTGAAAATGTGCCGGGAGCTCGCCTCCAATGCAGGCGAACCCTCGCGACTGCCGATTTTGAGCAATAGGTAAGCCCATGCGCCATTCACGCCCGTTGCAATGACACTGACGGCGGTTCCAAAAAGAGGCGCATCCTCAAGATGCGGGTTTGGGAGTGCCAGTACAGCTTCTCCGATGATCAAGAACGCCGCCAGAACAATCAGTACGCCCTCGACGACAGCGGAAAGATACTCAGCTTTTTTGTGACTAAAGGGGTGGTTTTCATCAGGGGGTTTATTGGCAACCCGAACCGCAAAGTATGCCAGCAACGCCGCAACGACATTCACGGTAGATTCCATTGCGTCCGACAACAACGCCACCGAGCCTGTCAGCAACCAAGCCAACAGTTTCAGAGCCACTACCGCAATGGATATTGGAATGGATTAAAGAGCGATTATTTGTGTCATTTGACCACAACGCTCAATCAATCATGAACAGAATCTCGGGGTATTGCTGAGCTCCGACGTTCAAAACGTAAAACAGGTGGTTGGTGAAAAGGGAATAGGCCCTGCGGCTTCCTACCGGCGATCGACGACAGCATCTGGTCCCCCTGCATGGCGCCAAACGACTGTTACTCTGATGGAAGCACCGCCGACGAAACAGGAACCGCCTTGAGATAGGCGGCAATCGCCAAACGGTCCTCATCGGTGAGGCGAGTTGTGTTCTCGATGACCTCTACCATCTCACCACCAGCGCTGTCATAGTCCGGTGTAAAGCCAGATTTGAGGTACTCGGAAATGTCGGCCTCGGACCAATCAAGCTGGTCTGAGGTAAGGCCCGGGACGCGACCCTTCCCGTTTGGATTTGGTGCACCTGTCAGCCAAAGGTCTCGTTTCAGACCACCTAAGCCATTTCGCGGCGTATGGCATTCGGCGCAGTGACCCAACGCCTCCACTAAATACCTGCCATGTCTTTGTTGGTCGGTCAAATCACCTTCGACTACCCAGCCTGGTGTCATGAACAACAGTTTCCATCCCCCCAATCCACGACGAACATTGAAAGGAAAACCGACTTCATGAGAAACGCTTTCGGCTTTGGACGCTGGCAGGGTTCTGAGGAATGCAAGGAGCGAAATAACGTCTTCGGCCGTAATGTTGGCGTAAGATGTATAGGGAAACGCTGGAAAATAGTGCTGCCCTTCGGGTCCGGTCCCATGGATCAAGGCATTGGCCAGATCCAGGGCAGACCAGGACCCAATACCAACTTCTGGGTCACTGGAAATGTTGGGGGCAATGAACGTGCCGAATTCCGTCTCAAACCGGCGACCACCGGAGAGCATGAGCTTGTCCTCACCAACCGCATCCGGCGCTGAATGACAAGATGCGCATCCTGAGGCGTGGAACACGATTTCGCCTCTGGTGAGATCCGGATGCAAACCGTCGAGTTTAGATTGATCCGTTCTTTGTGGTCGGGTCAGCACCAAACCTGCCAACCCAACCAAGAGTGCAACGAAAGCGGTGAAAAGGAAAAACCGCTTCACAGCTATCTACCAATTAATCTTTTGGCGCTCTGTACGCTTTGTGACATGCCGAACAGCTTCCACCCAGATCGCCCATAGCCGCTTTCAGGGCATCAACATCTTGCCCTGCCGCAGCCTGCATCGCAACAGCGGCATCTGCCATAGCCTGCCCTTTCGCACCAACGTCAGGGGAGTTTTCCCAGATTGTCGGCAGTGCACGGGTGGACGGATCGGATACGTTGTCTGATCCTGCGGGCCACATCGCGGATTGATCGATCTGCGTCAGAACCACCAGGTTGTTCGCGGCCCGTGTTGCTGCTTCGGCGTCATATTCCACCTCGCCCTTGGCCATACCGCCCAGAGTTCCAAGATTGAAGGAATAGAGCTGCATGATTGAAGTCCGAGCTTTCACAGCCGGATTTTCGCTTTCATGGGCGATGGCTGCGCCAATGGCCGCTACAGACAAAATGCCTGCCGCCAAAATTGAGAACTTCTTCATCATGATGTCTCTCCCTGTTCAATACTTCGAATGTTAGCTTGAACGAATTTACTTGTAATTGTTTGTTATTCGCCGCCTCCTGTTAATTTATGAACAACGATAATTGGGATGACATTCGATATGTGCTTGCCGTTGATGGATACGGTTCGCTGAACGCGGCGGCGGAAGCTTTGGGGGTAACGCATGCGACAGTCCTGCGCAGAGTGGTTGCCTTTGAACAGAGAAGTGGCTGTGCGATTTTTCGGAAGAGCCCTTCTGGATATTCCACGCTGCCTGAGGCCAGAACAATTCTCTCGGCTATGGAAAACGTTGAAGATGCGGTGCTTTCAGTAGAGAGGGCAATCGTAGGCGCGAACCGCTCTCCTGTTGGTCACGTTCGCATCACGTCCACTGACAGTCTTTGCCAGATGGTATTGCCTCAGATTTTGAATGAAATTTCCAAAGAGTACCCAGGGTTGGAACTGACTTTGTTGAGTAGCAACAGCCACCGTGATCTATCCCGGCTGACTGCGGATATCGCTGTGCGCCCATCGATTAAACTTGAGGACGGCCTGGTTGGAGAACGATCAGGCACATTGTCGTTTGGGGTCTATGATGATGGTTCCCCAAATCGTAAATGGATGAGGCTTGACGGCGCGTTGAGCCGCTCTCTGCCTGCCAAGTGGCTAGCAGAAAACGCGAATACCGAACAAACTACCAACGGAGCAGACAGTTTTTTGGTGCTTCAGCAGATGGCCGTTTCCGGAGCGGGCAAGACATTTTTACCTGAATTCATCGGCGACGCTGACCCCCGCCTTCATAGATCGCCCGGCATGAATCCCCAAATCGAAGTTCCGCTCTGGGTCGCGACATTAGAGGAAATCGCGCAGACACCAAGGTTTGCTGTCGTGCAACGGGCCTTGGTTGAACGCATAGCCAAAGCTCTAGCCAACTGAAATCACCTAAATACAGTTGTAAGCAGTCGCATTATTTGCAGAGCAGCATTACGAGTTCAGTGTTTCAAAGGCCGACATTCCGATGCAAGGCATTCAGCGCAATAGCGGCTTTAGGCTGACTACGGATGTTGCCGCGGTCAAGTCGGAAAGCTGTTTTGTCCAGCATCTGACGCAATTGATCACAGCACGGTGGTGGAGTACGTCTGTCAGACCGGGCGTTCGTAATACTCGCGGCGAAAGTTTCGTGCGAACCCCATTTTGGGTTTGCCGCAATGGTGACGAAAGTCGGCCATAACGTCTGTGCCGACCAATAATCCGTCAAGATATGTTTCGAAGGCTGAACTGTCATGTTCTCTAATCCCTGTGCGCTAATCGTGGACCCAAGCAATGCATACGGCTAGCATCGGAGATCACACAGCAAGAAGGGAGAATCACATGTCGAAGTTCACCAACAGAACAGCTGTCCATGGGGTTGCTGCACTCGTAATCTGCTGTTTCGCGGCAATCGCTCAGGCACAATCGGCAGGCGAGGAGATGTCGTTCTTCATCACTAGTGTAGGCAAAGGAGACGGTGCCAATCTAGGCGGCCTCGACGGCGCCGATGCTCATTGTAATGCACTTGCTTCTGCGGTCGGTTCTTCCAAAACTTTTTCGGCCTATCTGAGCACGTCAATGTCCATTGATCGCAGCACCGACCCGATGACAATAACCAACGGCATTTCGGCACGCGACCGAATCGGGGCGGGTCCATGGTACAATGCCAAGGGAGAACTCATCGCCAACAATGTAGAAGACCTGCACAGCGACAGCGTGAACATTAGTATTCTGACCGCACTCGATGAAAACGGTAACCCTGTAAATGGGCGTGGTAGTCAGCCGAACAAACATGACATTTTGACCGGCTCCGATTCTGCCGGACATTTCTCGACGGCAGGTGGCGATACGACATGCAGCAACTGGACTTCGAATAGTGAAGACGGGTCCGCGATTGTCGGACATCATGACCGTGTAGGTCTCAATGATGCGCGAAACATGGTGTCCTGGAACTCGTCGCACGGCTCGCGTGGTTGTGGAGAAGAACATCTGCCACGTTCTGGCGGGGCGGGTCTGTTTTATTGCTTCTCAACGGACTGATCAGACAGCGCTGGTGCGTGTGCCACCCGCATTGCCGCTAGTATTCACCAGGTCAATTTTTCGGGGCGCATTCTGGAAGCGCTCGTTGTCGCCATCGTAAGCAATGAGCGCTGTTTCATGCGTCCAGATTTTCCAATCTGGATGCACCGAAAGCTCCGTTTGAAATTCGGACTATGACCTCGCCTTGAATGGCCGGTTTGACGAATAAAGTTGCACCGCAGCGATGCGCGTGCAGCAGCTGCGAACCGATGCTGCGTCAGCAATAGCAGCGGTTGCATAAGGCTGCTTTGTCCGCGATGTGTGAGTTCGACAGAGCCGGGAGTTCGCACTTGCAGCGAATGACCGCAAAGCGGGCTGCGACCGCAGAATCTTGCCTGGGTGCTCATTGTCCGGAATGGGCCGTCCTTTCGAACGGCCCTTTAGTCTAGATTTCAATGGCTTCGGCAATGGTCAATGCATCCTCAAGTTCGACACCAAGGTATCGGACCGTGCTGTCCATCTTCGTGTGACCGAGTAGGAGCTGAACAGCTCGGAGGTTGCCTGTCTTCTTGTAGATCTGCGTGACTTTAGTTCTCCGCATTGAATGGGTGCCATACGCGCTCGCCTCAAGACCGATCGATGTGACCCAATCTCGGACGATCCGTGCATATTGGCGGGTCGAAATGTGCAGGCGCTCATGAAAGCGCCCGGGCCAAAGGTACTCGGAACCGACCATCAGCTCGTCCTCCATCCACTTTTCGACAGACGCGCGCGTTCCTTCGGATATCTCGAAGCGCACAGGTTTTTGCGTCTTGCTTTGAAGGACTGAGGCTCGTTCTTTGATTTGGCCTGAAGCCATGACATCGACCACTTTCATCTTCACCAGATCACAGCCGCGGAGCTTGCTGTCGATCGCCATGTTGAACAGGGCGAGATCGCGGCGGTTCTCGGCCAATTCAAGTCGAACCCGTATCGCCCAGACGTGTTTTGGTTTCAGTGGTCGCTTCTGGCCGACGATACGCCCTTTGTTCCAGGCAGGGCGAAGTGCGCGAATGGCTGGTAGGTTTGGTGTTTCCATGACTGATCCTCCGATCCGCCATGCCCTCCCAAAACGACAACCCGACGTTGACCGGAGCATTTTATCACGACACGCTGCGCTGCCTCCGAGGTCCGCTCTGAGCCCATTCTGTAAATTCGGCTTTCCTGCTGCGTGCGCTCGCAGCGTGGAAAATGCTGCATCAGCGTAAGATTAGGTGCTGCCGCGCAGTGGGAAAACCAGCCATTCGTGCAGAGCGCAGCAAGGATCAAAGGTCGAATTCACAGATTGCGGACTTTCCTGACCTTCGCGGCGCATCGTACCAAGGTCAGCTTCCAAGAGATAGAGCTGTTTTTGGACCCTCTGTGTGCAGCCTCCGCTGCCATGATTGCGAATATCAATACGCCAACTCGACGGATGGCGAAACTGAGCTTTCAAGCTACAAAGTCGGGTGTCCGCCGCCTGCTGCCAATTATCTTACCCAAGAACCGGTTCCCGCTTTTTTTCGAGCGGGTCCGTATATGTAAGGGGGGGATCAAGACGCACGACACGTGACGGACACGGCGCATAGCCGAGAGTATCCGGAACACGAAGGCGCCGGTTTTGCGTGGCCTGCAGCCCTTACCACTCCGAGATTCGGACGTTCCGATATGATACCGAGACGTTGTCGGTGTCAGGGATATTCTTGGCACCGAAGAGGCCATATCTGAACTGAATCTCGCCGCCCTCGGCCATATTGGGTCTGCCAGATGAGTCGGCAATAACCTTTCCATCACATTCGACCACAAACACACCGGGCGTTTTATCCTTGAGGGATTTGCGCGGCGTAGAATCGTATTGGATGCGCACAGAGACCTTGTGCCAGTCACCGAAATCGTCCGCAGAGATGCAGTCGCGTGCTCGGAAGGTGTAGCCATCATTATTCAGTTCGAAACCATAAAGCATATCGGAGCCCGTTTCGAATTGGCCGACGGTCAAACGTGCGTTGAGTGCATTGTAGCTGAAATCCTCCGGAATGAAGATCTCCCACTCGTACATACGCCGGTCTCCGGCGCCAGATGACGATGTTTCGAAGTACTCGATCCTGTTTCGGGAGCGGCCACAATCTGAGGTGTTGCGTTGTAACTCGTCAGAAAAATATTCACGATCGCTGCACTCGCCAGGAAGAAGCCGGAAACTCTCACTTCCGTCCGCATGGCGAACAGGGGCATCTGCACGAGGTGTGGTCAAATCGAAACTCTCGGCAACAGCCGAGTTGGCGAGAAGCAATGCAATTGAAATTGCAAGAATGCGCGGCGGCAGGCCCGCACGTGCAGTTCGCATTAGAAGATGGTTCGCTGTTTTCGTCACACGTTTCATCAAGTATCCTCGTTCGTGGGAGCGGAAGATGCTCCTCCCCGTTGCCGAAGGGCCACTGTCGAAAAAGTCGAGACAGTGGGCATTGGCGATGGTCGAATTGGAGGACCAGCCGGTGCGATTTACCAAACGAAAAACCTTGAAATCTTCCGAAATCCGCCTGGGAACCGTGATTGTCGAGCGGACAACCGGCCGGGTCTACGACTTGGCCGGAAACGAAATAGAGCTGAGGCATCAATCCCGCGAAGTCCTTGTGGCATTGGCAAAAAAAGCCGACCAGACAGTAACACGCGAAGCGCTGATCGACGAGATCTGGTCAGGCCGCGCCGTTGCAGCCGACAGCGTCGCGCAATGCATCGCGGAAATCCGGCGCGTGGTGGGCGATACCGAAAAACGCATTATCGAAACTGTTCCGCGTGAGGGCTACAGGCTGGTCCTGCCCGCCCCGGAAACCCACTCCACGACTTCGAAGAAACGGCTTGGCGCCTATTCGATGGTGGCCGCCCTCGCGGTTTTCGCCCTGATCACCGCCTATGTTCTGACGCGCCCTGACAACGACATCGATGCACCGGTGGTCGCCGTCCTGCCGTTTGAGGATTTCTCTGTCGAGCCGCACAAGGGCTTCTTGAGCGACGCGATCAGTGAAAACATCATAACCGCCCTGGCACGGTTTCCACAGATGGCGGTCATTTCGCGCCGCTCCAGCTTTCAGTTTCGCGACTCGCCTCAAGGGATTAGTGAGATCGCCAAGGCGCTTGGGGCCGATTTGGTTCTTGAAGGCAGCCAGCAATATGACGGCTCGCGGCTGAAGATCACCGCCCAGTTGATCGACGGCGCAACAGAAGCCCATATCTGGGCGGATGAGTTCGACGTGCCGCTGAGTGCGATGCTTGAGGCAAACAGCGAAATCAGCCGAATAATCGCCAAGGCTGTGGGCACAAACGTGATTGATACCGCGGATGCCAGCATGTCCGCTGGCGATGTCAGCGCCTTGATGATCTCGAATGCAGCGCAAAGCCGGATCATGCGCAACTTCACCCGCGAAAACCTGCTGATCAATATCGAGGAACAGGAACAGTCCATGAAGGACTACCCGGACTCCGCCTGGGGATTTTTGGGGCAGGCCCTGTCGTTGCGTATCGGGCTCCACAATGGCTGGATCGAAGGCGACGAAGTGGCCCTGCGCAAACGGATGAACGATCTCGCCCGCCGGGGCGTCGAGCTCGATCCCAACAATTTCCTGGCCTACCATGCGCTCGGGCGGGCCTTGATGTTCGACGGCAATGTCGAAGACGCGGCACGCGCATTCCAGCGCGGGATCGAATTGAATCCTTCGTCCACCATCGTTGGCAACGGGCTCGCGGTATCGCAGATATATCAGGGCAAGACGGATGAGGCCCTGGCGACACTTGGTCAGCTGGAGCGCATTGACCCGCTCAAACACTTTGACCTGCAATGGAACAAGGCGTGGGCGTTGTGGCAGAAAGGGGACTGTGACACCGCTCTGGACTCGTTCAAATCAGCGCCCTCGATGCCGGTCGCGGCAAACAAACTCCTTGCGGCCATTCACCATTGCCTTGGCGACAAAGACAATGCGGCAAAAGCCATGAGCGACTATCTTGCGGAGAACCCTGACTGGACCGTTTCGCGGGTGAAGGGCATAGAATCCCGGATGTGGACCGCCCCCGGGGCACTGGATCGCTGGCTTGTCGCGATGGAGGCTTCCGGAATGCCTTAGCATTGATGGCGTCCCGCAATCACGGCATTGCAGACAATCATTCATCGCGCGGAAAAACGCACTCAGGGCTCGGAGCTGTCTGATGCATACGCGGCATGGTACACCTACATGACAAGTCCAAAGCAGTTATAGAAATTATGCTATTATCCATCGTCAGCGCGATGCCGACGCTTGGGTTTGGAGGGCGGTATGGAGGGCAAAATATGCCTAGAGTACAGCTTCCAGCAATCACCCCCAAACAACGAGCTTGGAACAAAGGTCGCATCATCGGGCAAAAGCGCCCGTTGCGACCCAAACAGGTCTGGGCCATCCGAGCGCGTCTCGAACTGGCAAACAATTTGCGAGATCTGGCGCTCTTTAATGTCGCGATCGATAGCAAGTTGCGTGGATGCGATTTGGTATGTCTCAAGGTGAGCGACCTCGTAAACGCTGATCAAGTGCGCGAACGTGTTTCGGTGGTGCAAAGCAAAACAAAGCGGCCAGTTCAGTTTGAACTGACTGAAAACACGCGTGATTCCGTTGCCAACTGGGTCAAAAGTCCAGAAATGTTGAGAGGCAGCTTCATGTTTCCAAGTCGGTTCCACGACCATCCCCACATTTCAACACGCCAATACGGCCGACTTGTCAGGGATTGGGTCGCAGCAATTGGCTTAGAACCAAGTGGCTACGGCACGCACTCGATGCTCAGGACGAAGGCCGCTGAAATTTACCGTAAGACTGGGAACTTACGAGCAGTACAACTGCTTCTTGGCCACACAAAGATCGATAGCACTGTTAGGTACTTGGGCGTCGAAGTCGAAGATGCCCTAAGCATTGCTGAGAAGATCGACATTTGAACTTTAGGCGAGCGGTACAAGCCGTTCGCCTTCCGTAAGCAGCCATGCAGCAATCATCTTCTGATGACAGCAAAGAGCCCTTTCTGACGGATGCCGCGCGGGGCGCGAATGGCAGCAAAGCGTACGATTCTGAATCAGGGAAGCCTGACGACGAAGGACCATCAAATGCGCCTTCAATGCATTTTACCAAAACTTGTTGGCGTTGGGTTTCGACGGGGAAGATTCGACTTTTTACTGCGTGGGATACGCGCCAATCTTCTTGCGAGCACCCATTTTCAATCGGTCAGCAGGTCAGTTGCTTCTGACATAAGGTACTGCGCAAAGAAAAGACGCACGGCGATCAGAAACTGCCAAATTCCGGAGCGATTTCTGATCGTGCCAAGGGCATTGTCGCCTAACATCAAGCCGGTACAAGAGCCACCTTCAGGACAGCCTCTGCAGCTTTTCGCGTGCCCGAGTGCTTCTTCATCACATCCGACATTTCAGCTAGATGAGTTTTCATGGGCGCATTGTTCAACAGCTCCAGAATCAGGGACCGCAGGTCTTCTGGCTCCCAGTCTGCGCGATGGATTGCGCGCCCCACGCCCACGGCCTCGGCGCGTTGCGCATTGTCATGACCATCCCAGCAATAGGGCATCACCAGCGACGGAACACCGTGATACAGAGCCTCGCAAAAGCTGTTGTTGCCACCATGGTGGATGATCACGGCGCATTCGGCCACAACAGAAGGTTGGGGAAACCAGCTTCCCAGAATGACGTTATCAGGAACCTGACTATAAGCCTCCAGAAAGCCACCCACATTCACCAGGAACCGCGCCGGCAATGTGGCGAAGACCTCTATCATCCGCCCGATCAGCTGTGTGTCACTTGCCCCGAGAGAGCCGAAACTGAGATACACCAGCGGGCCGTTGTCCTTGGGGAAATGCGGTGACTTGAAATGGCCTTCATCCCTCACGCAGCCTTCGAGAAAGACAAACTGGCCTTCAGGCAAAACCTCGGCGCGCTGGTACCGCACGCAGGCAGGCGCCAGAAGCAGGTTGAGCCACGGTGACGTTTCAAGAAAAATCCCTGCGGGAAGGGGCGGTAGTTTCCGGGCCTTGCGAAATTCGTTGTACCTGCGATGTGGGGCGCGGGTGTTGTCCACATAGGCCTTTTCGAATTCGGTACGTGCCGGAACATCATCGGGCGCCAGACCAGAGAGATACGGTGGCACGTTGGCATCAGGTAGCTCGGTTTCCGCACAGGATACGATCCGCACCCAGGGGCAGCCAGCGTTTGCGACAGCGGGAAACATGATGACGTTATCGAGCAGAATTGCATCCGGTTTGATCCGGTTGAAGAGGTCTCTTAATCCGTCTTCGACAGCTTCGGCTGTGCTGACAATCGCCTCCCAGGTTGGAGCGACGTAGGTTGCCAGCTGATCGAGGGCGGACAGGTTGAAGTGCGGTAGATGCGTGTTGATAAAGCCCTGCCAGTAATCTTCATTTGACGCGTCGTTGCTGCGCCTTTGCTCAGGAAGGTGATACTCCTTGAAACCATATTCAGCGAACACGCCGGTGAAGCCCGGGTGGCAGATAAACACCGGGTTGGCACCCTGTCGTTCCAGTTCCTGAGCTATCCCGACGCAGTTCAGCGCGGCACCAAAGCTTGCCTCGGGGAACAGGGCAATGGTTGGCCCGGATGTCATGACTGCACCCCGCGTTTCATTGGAGGAATACCGCGGTTGGCGGCTTCGGGGCGGCGCACCCGGGACTTGCGTAGGTGCAGGACCATCTGGTCCGCCGCCAGGTCGAACTGATTGCGCTCAAGGCTTTCAAGAATTTCCAGATGCTCTTCCAGCGATTGCCGTAGCCGGAAATCCGGTATCGAGGCATCTTTCTGGGTGGTGCGGCGCAACCGGTGATGTGTCAGCAGGCTGCCGCGGATGAAACGGTTGCCGGAACATTCGGCGATGAAGCTGTGAAACTCTGTATCAATTGCCCGGAACCCGGAACAGGTGATGCTTCCGTTACGAAGCTTCAGGATGTCTTCCATCTGGCTGCGCAGCAGCCCGGCGCGCTTGAAATCCATTGTGAACCTAGGTGCCAGGATCGCCTGAGGTTCCATGGTCAGACGGAAGGCAACGCTGTCTTCGACGGAATTTGGGGAATCAAGGATTGGCTGAAAGGCCCAAGATCTGCCGGGCAATTGGGTAACAATGCCATCGCGAGATAGTATTTTTAATGCATTAAGTACAGTATTGCGTGAGACTTTGTAACGACGCACGAGGGCACTGGCGGACTGAACTTCGCCGATACGGCGCTCGGCGCGATCAGACAGAATGCGCCTAGCTAGGGAATCTTCGAGGTCTTCTAGCCTGCGTACTGCTTCGGCCTGTTCTTCTCGTGTCTGAATTGCCAGAAAATAACCCTCCTCCTCCTTCCATGACAGAACTCCGTTTTCTTCCAAAAGCTTAAATGCAGACCTGATTGGGGTTCTCGACACACCACAGGCGGCGGAAAAGCCCTGTTCGGGCAAGTGGTCGCCGGCCTTCATGCCGCGTTCGAACGCTATGTTCAACACTTTTTGGGCTAGCTCGAGGTGGTTTTGTCGTGTGTTGCGACGCGCATCGGTCATCAGCTCGGCCTTTCGGGGGCAAAAAATTCGGGAAACAAGCCACGCCCCGAAAAAGAACATTGAATACAGATTGACGTATCTTTTCACATAATAATACTGAATCCAAGGCGGTCAGCAAGAACCGCTTTGAAGAATCTAAGATCACGAAGCGTTGGCTTTGCGATCATCCAACATTGAACTGGAGGAATGGTATGTTCCACAAATCACCTACTGCCCGGGCCCTGATTGGGGTGGGTTTGACCTGCTTCGCAAGTGCCGCATGGGCTGATGATCTCGTTGTGTCCAACTGGGATGGCTACATGGCACCTGATGCCGTTGAGGCGTTTAACACCGCGTCCGGCAACACCGCTGAACTGGTGCTACACGCAACCAACGAAGAAATCATGGGCAAGCTGATTGCCTCGAAGGGCAAAGGCTATGATGTGGTCTTTGTGTCTTCGCCGTTCGCCGAAGTGTTGCACAACCTCGGGCTGGCTGAGGAACTGGACCATGCAAAGCTGCCCAACGCGGCCAATCTTTATGCCGAGGCAACGACGCTTAACCACGATCCGGGCAATAAGTTCTCGATGCCTTATGCGTGGGGCACAACCGGGTTGTGCTATCGCTCAGATCTGGTGGCCGACGTGCCCGACAGTTGGATGGACCTGTTAGCACCAAGTGATGCAGTCTCCGGCAAAACCACCATGCTAGCCACGGATCGCTGGCTGTTAGGTGCAGGGCAACTGGCCAAAGGTTATTCGGTTAACGAAACGGATGCCGACAAAATGGCCGAGGTCCGCGACCTGTTGATTAGCGCCAAGGGCACGCTGCTGGCCTATGACGACACCACTTTCTATTCCAAACTGGTATCGGGTGAAGCGGAGCTGGTGCACGCATGGGATGGCTGGTGCAACTATGGCATCGCCGAAAACGCCGACATCAAATACGTTGTGCCTGAAGAAGGGTCTGATCTGTGGGTTGATACCATGGTGATCCTCAAAAACTCTGAACACAAAGACGCGGCTTATGCATTCGTGGATTACATCCTGGGTGCCGAAACGCATCGCTGGGCGGCAGAGAACATTTTGTACAAGGTTCCAAATCAGGCCGCGATGGAAGGGCTGGATGCCAGTCTGATTGAGACTTTCCCGAACATGGGCATGAGCCCGTCCGAGATGACGGCCTATGAACAACTTCGTGATGTGGGTGAAGCGCAGCGAGACTATTCGCGCATCGTTTCGGAAATCAAGGCGGCGAACTAACATCGCCAAATAGGTTGGGGCGTTTCGCCAAGGCTTGGTGCCCCTTTCCGCTATTGTTTAACCTCTCCCGTCGCGTTGCAGCGGCGCGTGGACAGAAATTGCCGCCATGAAAGACCGCAAACCCATCTACCTAATGTCGCCCGCGCTGGCCTGGTTGACCGCGTTCATGGTTATCCCGTGTCTGCTAATTTTGGCATTGGCGTTTTTCCGGCGCGGTATTTACGGCGGTATTGAATACACTTTTACGCTCGAAAACATCGCACTGGTGTTTGACCCGCTTTATGCCGGTATCTTTCTCAAATCGGCCTGGATTGCCGGGCTTTCGGCTTTGATCGCGGTGGTCGTTGGTTATGCGGCGGCCTACGCGATTGCCGCGATGCCGCGCCGGCGCCAGCCTGTGCTGCTGTTCTTCGCAGTGCTGCCGTTCTGGTCAAACTATCTGGTGCGCACTTATGCTTGGATCGTGCTGCTGAACCGCGAGGGACTGATAACCGGTATCGCGCGCGCCTTGGGGTATGACGGAGAACTGCCCAAACTTCTCTATACCGAAGGCGCCGTTGTGGCCGGGTTGGTCTATAACTACCTGCCCTTTGTGATTCTTGCCTGTTATGCGCCGCTGTCGCGCCTGAACCCAGAAATATCCGAGGCCTCACGCGATCTGGGCGGATCAGGCTGGACCACGTTTCGCCGGGTGATCCTGCCGTTGACAGTGCCGGGAATCGCCACCGGTTTCGTGTTTGTCTTCGTCCTGTCGATCGGCAACTTCGTAACCCCGGCATTGCTGGGGGGTGGGCAATTCCAGATGATCGGCAACCTTGTTTATGCCCAGTTCCTGACCGCCAATGACTGGCCGTTTGGATCTGCGCTATCGATGATATTGATCGCAATCATGATGGGGCTGCTGACATTGCAGACCTTTGCGACCGAACGTGCCTCTGGCGGCCGTGGCGGAGGCAGCTGAGATGGCCGGGAAAAGCAACCTTCGCCTGATGTACATGATCATTGCGGCCGTGTTTGCGTTTCTTTACGTGCCGATTTCGGTGTTGTTCGCCCTGTCCTTCAACGAAGGCGGGTTGCCCACGGCCTGGACCGGGTTCTCGGTCAAGTGGTATGGCGCACTTCTGGCCAACGATCAGATCCTTGGCGCGGCCCTGAACACCCTAATCGTAGCCGTAGTGTCAACGCTGATGGCAACGGTTCTGGGCACCCTGTTGGCAATCGGCGTGGAAATCCGTCGGCGCAAGGGGCGCTTTCTGGAAACCATCATCTTTGCCCCGATGATCATCCCGGACATTGTTCTGGCCATCGCGCTTCTGAGCTTCTTTTCCATGCTGAATGTCACAATGGGCCTGCACACGATCATTGCCAGCCACGTGGTGTTCAACCTGGCCTTTGTGTGTTCGGTGGTGCGCGCACGCCTGAAAACCTTCGACTGGTCGATTGTTGAGGCCTCCACCGACCTTGGCGCATCCACCCCGGTCACATTATGGCGGATCGTGCTACCGGTCATGATGCCCGCAGTCATTGCGGGGGCGCTTCTGGCTTTTACCCTATCGGTGGACGAATTCATCATCGCCTTTTTCACCGCCGGTGCGGGACGCGATTCCATCACCCTGCCCATGCAGATATTTGCCATGATCCGGTTTGGTGTCACGCCTGAGATCAATGCGCTGGCCACCCTCGTCATGACGCTGTCGGTGGTTGCACTGGCGCTGTCGCAACGTCTGAACCGCGGAGGTTTGCCGGGACAATGACCACCCCTCTTTTGTCACTTCGCAATGTCGAGAAATGCTTTGGCGCTGTTCAGGCGGTAGCCGGCCTGTCGCTGGATATCGCGGAAAATGAGTTCTTCGCGCTTCTGGGTGCCTCGGGTAGTGGCAAAACCACCCTGCTGCGCATCCTCGCCGGGTTCGAGATGCCAAGCGCGGGCACCGTGCATCTTGATGGTCACGACATTTCGCATGTGCAGCCGAACCATCGGCCCGTGAACCTGATGTTCCAGTCCTATGCACTGTTCCCACATATGAGTGTTGCACAGAACATCGCCTACGGGCTTGAAATGGAAAAACTGCCCCGCTCGGAGATCAAATCGCGGGTGGCCGATATGCTGGACATCATCCAGCTATCGCATCTTGCTGGCCGCAAACCCGATCAGTTGTCAGGTGGCCAGAAACAACGCGTCGCACTTGCCCGCGCGCTGGTCAAGAGACCCCGCCTGTTGCTACTGGATGAACCGCTTGGCGCTCTGGACAAGAAGCTGCGCGGCGAAATGCAGCTAGAGTTGAAGCGCATCCAGGATGAGTTTGGCATCACCTTCATTGTCGTGACCCACGATCAGGAAGAAGCGCTGGTCATGGCCGATCGCATTGCCATTCTGAAAGATGGTCAGCTACTGCAATGCGGCAACCCAAGGGAAATCTACGAGCATCCTGCCAATCGCTATGCTGCGGATTTTATCGGTGTCATGAATTTCCTGCCTGCAAAGGTATCGGGCGGCAAAGTTCTTGCCGCCAACGGCCAGATGTTCAAGGCTGAGCTTCCCGATGGCCTAAGCGACGGGGCGGATGTTGTCGCGGCAATCCGGCCAGAGCGGCTTCACTTGGGCGGCGAGGGCAATGACAACAGCCTTTCAGGCACCGTGCGGGCGATGGCCTATCATGGGCTTGATCTGCACCTGCATCTGGAAACACCCACATCCCCGCAACCGGTTTTGGTACGCCTGACCGCTGATGCGGCTGAAATACGCCCCCTGTCGATTGATGATGACGTCACCGTCGGCTGGTCGGCCAAGGATACCCGCATTTTTGCGGCTTGAAACAACAAAGGAGACTACAATGACACAGAAAACCTTTGCATTTTTCCCCGAAGCGGCTTTTGGCCCGGCGCTGAACTCGGTTGGTATTGCCCAGGCGGTGGAACGTATGGGCCACAAGGCCGTGTTTCTGTCCGACCCTGGTTTTATCGAGGTGTACGAAGGCTATGGGTTTGAAGCGCATCCGGTCAACCTGTCCGAGCCGATGCCACCTGAACAGATGGCCAAGTTTTGGGAAGACTTTATCAACGGTCATATCCCGAATTTCCGCAAGGCGCCGATCGACCAGATTGATAACTACGTCAAGGAATGCTGGGAGGCGATTGTCGACAGCGCCAAATGGGCGGAAAAGGATCTGCCGGGAATTCTTGCCAAGATCAAGCCGGATGTGATTTCAGTTGATAACGTCATCCTGTTCCCCGCGATCAAGCAGTATGGCGTGCCGTGGGTACGCATCATCTCATGCTCGGAAAACGAGATCGACGATGACAGCATTCCACCGCATCTGTCGGGTATGGCCGAAGACGATATAGCAGGTCACGCCGCGTTCCGGGCCCGGTTCAACGAGGTGATCAAGCCGATCCATGGCGATTTTAACGCCTTTTTGGAAACGACGGGCGAAGACGCCTACCCGATTGGCCAATTCTTTGAAGCGTCGCCCTACATGAACCTGCTGCTCTACCCCGAGCAAGTGAAATACACCCGGTCCGCGCCGCTTAATCCCGCACAGTTCCAGTATCTTGAAGGCTGTGTGCGTCAGGACGAACCTTATGAGGTGCCGACTTTCAAAAAGAACAATGACGGGCCGTTGCTTTATATCTCGTTTGGGTCTCTGGGGGCGGGTGACACTGATCTGCTCAAGCGTCTGATCGATCTTGTCGCCAACTCGCGCTACCGTGCGTTGGTCAATGTCGGCGACTACAAGGAAGAGTATTCAGACATCCCCGACAACGTCATCATCGAGGGCTGGTATCCGCAGCCTTCGGTGATCCCGCAGGTTGATGCGGTTATTCACCATGGCGGCAACAACTCGTTTACCGAATGCCTCTATTTCGGCAAACCGGCGATTATCATGTCCTATGTCTGGGACGGGCACGACAATGCGATGCGGGTGCAGGAAACCGGGCATGGGTTCCGCTCGGATCGCTATGAATGGACCGACGAGGAATTAATCGCGAAGATCGAAGCCTGCCTGACGGATAAGGCGATGGCCGACCGGTTGCAGCAAACCTCGGCCCATATGCAATCGCAAAACGGACAGGAAAAAGCCGCCAGGATACTGGTTGATCTGGCAGGGTCATCCGCATGACCAACCTGTCTTCTACGGCCCCCCATATCCATCAGGCGACCAACTATGATGACCTGCTGGATTGGGGGCCACAGCCCGATATGGTCGAAGGTCAGTCACATTCCACCGGGCGGCTTTTGCACAAAGGACCGGACAATTCACCGGAAACCGGCGTCTGGTTGTGTTCGCCGGGGTGCTGGCGGTTGTCTGTGCCGCGCGACGAGTTCTGCCACTTCGTCGCCGGAAGAGCCACCTATGTGTCAGACAGCGGTGAAGTGATCGAGGTCAGTGCGGGCACCTGCGTGCTGTTCCCTGCTGGCTGGACCGGAGAGGCCACGATCCACGATACCACCCGCAACATCTACATGCTAGCCTGAAGGGGACACGCCGATGAAAACACCCGTGATGCACAAGCCGCTTGAAATCACTGACACGGTGGACTGGGGCGAGATTCCGACCATGATCGAGGGCACATCGCACACGTCCGGTAAACTGTTGCACAAGGGGCCGGACGGGCAAAGCGAGTGCGGCTTGTGGATCTGCACGCCGGGCAAATGGGACTGCCATGTCACGAAGGATGAATTTTGCCACTTTCTGGAAGGGCGATGTACCTATGTGCATGAAAGCGGCGATGTCATCGAGATCATGCCCGATACGGCTGCGTTTTTCCCGCAGGACTGGAAAGGGGTGTGCACGGTACACGAGACGGTCAAGAAGGTCTACATGATCCGCTGAAGGGAGCGCAGAATGCCTGGTGAAACGACAGCGCGATATTATCTATCGCCAACCTACGAACTCAGCCAAATGCCGGGTGTGCCAGTGATCGACCCGGCCACTCAGGATCAGGTTGGTATACGCGCCCAGGTATCCGGTGAGGAGCTGGAAGCCACTCTTGCCCGGGTCAATGCAGCACAAAAACTGTGGGCAAAAGTGGATGCCAAATCCCGAGCGCAGAAGTTGCACGCGCTGGCCAGCAGGATCGAGGCCACCGACATGACGCAATGCGCCATTCTGATGAGCCGGGAGATGGGCAAGCCTTACCCCGAGGCGATTGGTGAGGTCGCAAACTGTGCACCCGTCTTCAGGTATTTCGCAGAAATGGCACGGGATGAGGCCGGTAAGCTGGCCGGCACCACACAAGCCGGATCGCTGCAATATGCGCGGTATGAACCTTACGGCGTTTCGGCCCATATCATGCCGTTTAATTTCCCGATCCTGCTGATGTGCTGGACGGTTGCGGCCTCATTGGCGGCGGGCAATGGCTGTGTCATCAAACCGGCCGAAGCGGCCACACTTTCAACGCTGGAATTCATGCAGGTGTTTGACGATATGCCACCGGACCTTGTGGCCTGTCTGCCCGGCGGGGCGCAGGTTGGACAGGCACTGGTGGAAAGCGACAAGACCCACGCCATCGCCTTTACCGGCTCGGTGGCGGCGGGGCGGGCCGTGTCTGGTGCCGCAGGCGCGCGGATGAAACCGGCAGTGATCGAGGCTGGCGGTTCTGACCCGATGATCGTTACAGATCATGCGCCGCTAGACATTGCCGCCGCCGGCGCGGTTACCGGGGCATTCCACCTGTCCGGTCAGGTCTGCACCTCGACCGAGCGTCTGTTTGTGACGGATGCCGTCCATGATGCGTTTGTAAGAGCTTTCGTTGCGGAAACGAGCCGTCTGCGCATTGGCAACGGGCTTGAAAAATCCGAAATAGGCCCATTGGTCAGCAAGGCGGCACGCGACAAGGTAGAGCGTTTGGTGGCTGATGCCGTGAACAAGGGTGCAAAGGTCGAATGCGGCGGGCGGGTGCCACCGGGGCTGGACAACGGCTGGTACTATGAACCAACAATTCTGACCGGATGTCGCCCGGATATGGATCTGCTAAAGCAAGAGATTTTCGGGCCGGTTGTTGCCATTGTCCGCGTGCCTGATTTTAACGCGGCGCTGGAACAGGCCAATAACAGCCCCTTCGGGCTGGGCGCTTCGATTTTCACCACCGACCTCGCCGAAGCACATGAAGCGTCAGAGCGGTTGGAGGCGGGCATGGTCTGGATCAACAACCCGATGATCGACAATGATGCGTTGCCGTTCGGGGGGTGGAAAAGCTCGGGCCTTGGGCGCGAGTTGGGCCGGCAGGGGTTGGATGCATTCCGGCGCTCAAAAATGGTTGTTCTTGATCACAAACCGGTGCGCCATGAGTGGTGGTACCCTTATCCCGACGATTGGTTTCTGGAAACAGGCGGGCGCAAACATGTCTGATCCGTTCATGCAGTACTTTTAGAAAGCCTGTCAGGTGCAAAATTTTTGCGATCCCGATCAGTTAACCAAAACACCGTTCTGGACCAGTTCTTATGTGCCAGGGGCTGACAACCCATCCCTTGAGGATGATCTGACCTGTGATCTGGCGATCGTCGGCGGGGGATTCACCGGCCTGTGGAGCGCGCTGAAGGCCCGCGAACGCTGGCCGGACAAAAACATCGTTGTTCTGGAGGCCGACAGATGCGGGAATGCCGCCAGCGGGCGCAATGGTGGTTTCTGCGCCCCAAGCATTTCACATGGGGCGGCCAATGCCGTTGCCCGCTGGCCGAAGGAAGCCGAAACCCTTGTCCGGCTAGGCCACGAGAACCTTGATGGGTTTCAGCAAGATATCACAGATTTCGGCATAGACGCCGAGTTTGAGCGCGCGGGAAAGCTTAATGTCGCGGCCACCCCATGGCAGGTGCAGGGCCTGAAGGCCACGCAGGAGGTTTTTGCGCGGTTCGGGTATGACACGCAGATTTTGCAAGGCGCTGATCTGCACGACAAGTTGAACAGCCCCGTATATGATACTGGCCTGTTTGAGCCCAATTATGCTCTGATCAATCCCGGTAAACTGGTTGCAGGCTTGCGGGAAAATTGCATCGACAAGGGTGTCGAACTATATGAGCATTCACCGGTAACAGCGCTTCCCAAACAGGGTGCGTCTATCCGGCTGGCAACCGATAAGGCGCGCATTTCCGCGCGACAGATAATTCTGGCCACAAACGCCGCCGTGCCGTTGCTGAAACGCCTGCGCGCCGCGATTATCCCGGTGTTTGACTACGCGCTTGTGACTGAGCCGTTAAATGCCGATCAACTGGCCGCCATTGGCTGGGAGGGGCGGCACGGGGTCGCTGACAGCGGCAATCAGTTTCACTATTCCCGTAAAACCGCAGACAACCGTATCCTTTGGGGCGGGTACGACGCTATCTATCATTATGGTAGCGACCGCGATGTCGCCCTGCAGGATCGGCCAGAAACGTTCAACCGGCTTGCCGGTACTTTCCGGGCGGCTCTCCCGGCACTGGACGGCGTGCAGTTTTCGCATGCCTGGGGCGGGATCATCGACACCTCGGCCCGCACAACGTTCTTTGTCAACACCGCCCTTGATGGCCAGTTGGCCTATGCGATGGGGTTCACCGGGCAAGGGGTTACCGCCTCGCGGTTCGCGGCCCTTGCGATGCTGGACATGCTGGAGGGCAAACAAACCGAACGCACAACGCTGAGCATGATACGCCGCCGCCCGGTGCCCTTTCCCCCCGAGCCGCTGAGAAGCCTTGCAATCCGCCGCGCGCAACGAGATCTGGCCTGGGAAGATCAGACCGGAAATCGGTCGTTTTACCTAAGGTGTCTTGATCGGCTGGGAATTGGCTTTGATTCCTGAAGACGTCAGACCGCCATCGCACAGCCAAGTGGTCTTATGGATTGGCCTTCCCTTTCAACACTTTTCACCTCCCTGGCCGATTTTGTCGCTGTGCGTGGCTTGAATCAATCCTCTCCAGGTGAAAGGGAGAGCATGAGTGTTGGAAAGCAGGTAAATAGGACTTTACTACCTGAGCGTCTGACGACAGGTGGCAGAACTTTTTTGATATCCGACATTGGAGCAATCGCAGCGAACTCACACTCAGTCCGCACTCCCGAAGTCGGGTCACGCTACAATCTCGTGGGCGCAGCGAATGGCCGGTTCGGTGAAGCTGCACTGCGGCGTAGTCTGACACGATCAATGTCTGGTATGGGCCGTTCTCGTAGGCTCAATCGCTAGATATTGCACTTGCAACAGCGTTGGTACTGATCCCAATAAAGTGATTTCGCTACCGCGAACGAACGGCGGCTCCCGTTTGAGGTCAACCAATTGATCCGTTTCTTGCGCTTTCACCTCAAGTAGCTCAACACCCGCAAGAACCGGGTCGCGATTCACTCGCATCATTCCTTAGGTGATTGGCATGTAATTTCAAAAAGGCATGACCATGGAACTTAAAGACAAAACCATCATCATTACCGGCGCGAGCAGCGGAATCGGTGCTGCAGCAGCGCTTCTGTTTGCCTCGGAAGGGGCGAATGTTGTGTTAGGTGCCCGCCGGGAAGCTCAGCTAAACACACTCGTCGGGCAGATTACCCAAAGCAACGGGCGCGCCGTTTACCTTGCGGGCGACGTGACGGACGAAACATATTCCAGGGATCTTGTTGATCTGGCGAAACGGCAGTTTGGCGGCCTTGATGGCGCATTTAACAATGCGGGCATTATGGGCGAGATGGGTCCAATTCCCGAAATGGAGTCCGGCAACTGGCAGTCGGTTCTTGCTACAAACCTCAACAGTGCATTTTTTGCGGCCAAAGCGCAGATTCCGGCAATAGAGGAACGCGGTGGCGGGTCTATTGTATTCACCGGAACTTTTGTTGGTGTCAGCAATGGGGGAATGCCCGGCATGGGGGCTTATGCCGCATCAAAGGCTGGACTGATTGGGCTCGTACAGTCTTTGGCATCTGATCATGCGGCCAAGAGGGTCCGTATCAACACTATTTTGCCGGGTGGTACTAAAACCGACATGGCCGGCGATGATCCTGCGACGCACGACTTTATTGCCAACTTGCATCCCCTGAAACGCATGGCGGAGCCAAAGGAGATTGCCCAATCTGCATTGTTCCTTCTGTCAGACCGGGCAAGCTTCGTGACGGGTTCTCCGGTCGCCGTTGACGGTGGTATGGCGACCCGCCTGCTTTAGATATCTGCCGTTGGTTGCTTCGTAACCAACGGCGGTCTCCATCCAGACAAGATAGCTCGCCCAAAAATCCATATCGTGGTGAACGCCATCTTTGACGACTTTCGCCAGGGTATCGTCACCGCAGACTGAATATTCGGATTGGACTTTCGCTGCTCGCCGCCTTTTTGATCAGGTAGATGGGCTTTGTTGCGCAAATCGGAGTTTGAGCGCAGTTCCCCCTTCCCCGGACAGACTTATCCTATATCTGCGGCTCAACTGAGGATGATGCCGCGCTGCCTCCGAGGTCCGCTCTGAGCCCAAAACAACGAATGCTGCAACCTGCACCAATGGCTGCTTCGAGATTATCTGAAAAAGCGGCCAACGAGCCTCCGCTATGTTGGCTGGGCGACGTCTATCACCCAACCAACCTGTCGAGGTCCGCGGATCAGAAGGGCGCAAACCCGTCCGATGGATCGGCCGGGACCGTCCAGCGCGCGCGCGGATCGATTGTGGGCGCGAACGCACTAGGATGCGGGATCTGGCCGTTTTGACCGTAGAGCCACAGCACGAAATTGGAGCGTTGACCTTCGGTGATCGGTTCAGACGCATGGGGGACGCTGCCGTGGTGGATCAAGGCCGTGCCGGGCTCAAAGTGCAGTTTTTCGACCCGTCGCGACGCGGGATCAATGAAGCTGACAGCGGAGCCAGAATAGGTCTCGTCCGGTAGATTTAGATTGATATTCAGCGTGACCGATGATGCGTCTGAGTGAGGCCGGAGCGACGTGTCGTTATCTGCTTGCCACTGGATGGAAAACCCGAAGGTCTGCGTGTCGTATCCCATCACATCCGGGAACAAGAGCCGTGAGATGGGCCGCATATAGGTGTTCATCAGGTCGCGGTAGAACGTCTGGAAGGCTGAGGCCCCAAGATGCCCTTCCGAGCGCGGGTCAAGCATTGCACCGCCCCGGTTGAGGGAAATGCCATAGGGCGGGCGCAGCGGAATGCCTGCATCGGCGACACTGTCCAGATAGCTGCGCAAAACGAACAGCCGTTCGGGGTCAAAGAACTGGGTTTTGTAGACACCGGGGAAGACCTCTTCCCATAGTTTTTTCACTTCGCCTTCGGTTGCCGGGTCTTTCCAGGCCCCGTCGACCGCTGCGCGGAGACGGTCGTCATGAACAGATGCATCCAAGGCGGTTTGATTGGCCTGCTCCCATTCCTTCCATGCGTGTTTGAACAGCTCCTGGTTGTCATTCCAGAATTGCGCGACTTGCGGGGCGCGTTGCAGCATTGCTTCGCGTGTGGGGCGTTCCACGGCGCGTGCGCGCTCTAATGCAGATTGTGTCATGTCCTGTCTCAACTTTCTGATGGTCAAGCCTGTTGCTTCCGAGACATCAGATATTACCCTTAGATTGCGTATAAATGGACATATTTTTGATAACAGAATTCGTTTTCTCTACATAATAGAGGTGTGGCGCCTAGGACCCGGCCCAAGCCGCTGACCGTCCGATCTGTTGGATCAGATAGTCCATGAAGACGCGGACCTTTGCGGAGACTACGTTGCTTTTGGGGTAGATCAGCCAAAGCGCCGGATTGTCCGCCAGTGTGTACCCGGGCAGCACCTGCACAAGGGACCCATCATTCAGCTCGCTGTGGACCGCCCAGAGGGAGTTAATCGAAATGCCGGCACCCTTGAGCGTGACACGCACTTGTGTCAGCCCGTCGTTCACGATCAGCCTGTGGGAGGCTTTGTGGAGGTCGAATGTTGCTTTGGCTCCGTCATCTGACACCAAGGCGCGCGGCTCCAGATCCTTGAAGGCGACCAGACGATGCGCCGCGAGGTCATCCGGTGTGCCGGGCACCCCATGTGTTTCCAGATAGTCTGGTGCTGCACAAAGAATACGTGTGTCGTTTGCCAGTTTGCGCGCCGTCAGACTGCTGTCCTCCAGAATAGAATTGCGGAGGGCCAGATCATAGCTGCCCTCAATCAGGTTGAACTGGGTATCTGATAAATGCAAATCGAGCGTCAGGTCTGGATAGGCATCCATAAAAGCGGGCAACAGGGGCGCGATATAGAGCTGGGCAAAGGTGCTTGGAGCGGCAAAGCGCAATGTCCCGCTCACCTCGGCCTTGCCTTTGCCGAATGCGGCGAGGGCCGCTTCTTCCTGTTCGATCATCTCTCGGGCGTACGGCAAGAAGTCCTGCCCCTCTAGGGACACCGAGACTTTCCGAGTGGATCGATGCAACAATTCGGCGCCCAGCAGTTTTTCAAGCTTTGCGAGCCGCGCGCTGGCCACCGCCGGTGCCATCCCTAGCGTTCGGCCCGCCGCGCTGATGTTCAGCGTTTCAGTAGCAAGGACGAAGAGGCGGAGGCTTTGCGTATCCATATTGTATATTTTTCCAGAAAACTGAATTCGATTATCTACCGTTTATATATCTGCGCAGCGGTATAGGTCAAAGCTCAAGACAGAGCGGAGAGCGGAATGACTCAGACAGCGACAGTGAATTATCACGTCCACAAACCGGAGCGTCAGGCGTTCGAGCTTGATGCCGGTGGCATCGTTGGCAATCTGATCGCGCCAGAACTCGCCCCAACCGAAGTGAAAGTGCGCGACGCGCGCAGGTCAGCCACAGACCCATCATTCGAGGATGACGCTGTCGCGTTTTCTTTCGTCCCAACAGCGGTCTCGTTCGCGCAAGACGATGATGCCTGGCAAGCGGAGTACGACGCAGAGCTGACGTCGCTTCTGACGACCAAGCTGGACGCGCAGGAGGTGATCATCTTTGATCACACGATCCGGGTGGATGACCCTGACGCCGCGCGCAAGCCCGCGCGAAACGTCCACAGCGACTACAGCCCTGACGGCGCAGAACAGCGACTGATCGACATTCTTGGTGCTGATACAGCGGCAAAATGGAGCGCGGGGCACTACGCCTTCATTAACATCTGGCGACCGATCGAGGCGGCGATCAACTCAGCCCCGCTCGGGTTTATCCTGCCGTCGAGCGTCGCCCCGGAAGACTGGATCCTGCTTGATCTGATCTATCCCGACCGCAAAGGACAGATCATGGGGTTGGCGGCAAACCCGAATCATCAGTGGATCTACATGTCGAAGATGACCCCGGATGAGGTCGCCTACTTCAACATCTTCGACAATCAGGGACGGCCCTCCATCGGGCACTCCGCGTTGGACATGGTCGAAGACCCAAACGTCATGACCATCCGCAAAAGCATTGAGAGCCGCACCCTAGTGCGTTTTGCCTGATCCCATCATCGGACCCACGAAACACGAGCAAACGGAGAGAGACAATCATGACCAAGACAATTCTTATCACCGGATCAACAGACGGCATCGGTCTTTTGACGGCGCAGACCCTCGCAAAAGAGGGGCACAAAATTCTGCTTCATGGACGCGGTGCAGCCAAACTGGAAGCCGCCGTCAACGAGGTCGGCGGCGACGTCGAAACCTATGCCGCTGACCTGTCGCGTATGGCCGATATCCAAACCTTCGCGGCAGAGGTGCGCGAGAAACACGACCGCCTTGATGTGCTGATCAATAACGCGGGCGTGCTGAAAGTCGCGGAGACCCAGACCGAGGCCGGCCATGATGTGCGGTTCATGGTCAACACCTTGGCGCCCTATGCGCTGACCCGCGCGCTTCTGCCGATCATTCCGAAAGACGGGCGGATCGTGAATCTATCCTCTGCCGCGCAAGCGCCGATTGATTTGGCTGCCATGCGCGGGGAAAAACAGCTTGGCCACAATGACGCCTACGCGCAAAGCAAGCTCGGCATTACGATCTGGACCCGCGAATTGGCGAAGGAGTTGACCGACGGACCCGTCGTCGTCGCCGTCAATCCCGGATCGTTGTTGGCTTCGAAGATGGTCAAGGAAGGCTACGGCATCGCGGGCAACGATCTGTCCATCGGCGCGAACATCCTGCGTGAAGCGGTGCTCGGGTCGTCGTTCGCGGATGTTTCGGGCAAGTATTTTGACAATGACAGCGGCCAGTTCGCGCAGCCACATGCGGCTGCACTGGACGCAACTCATTCGGCGCAGGTGATGCAAGGCATCGAAGATGCTTTGAAATCTCTCAGCTGATCCCACTGACGCCCGTCTGACGTCGGGCGTCTTTTACACCACCTGAAACTGCAACCCTCCGGCGACATGCGTTGTCCGGACCCAAGAAAGGACTGACTGATGAAATACGAGAATTTTCAAACCTTTGACGTGAAGGTCCAAGACGCCATCGCAACGGTGGCATTCGATTTTGGAACAGTGAATGTGCAAGGCCAGGAAATGCTGGCCGACCTCAACAGCCTTGCCATGCGGCTGGAGCGGGACCGCGATACCAAGGTGGTCATCTTCCAATCCGCGAACCCCGAGGTTTGGGTCTGCCACTACGACACCGAGCTGCTCAAGGACATGTCGACCGAAGCTGTCTCCCGCGATGAAGCCCAGCTGCTCGATTTGCAAGCGGTCTGCGAACGCATCAGCAAGGTGCCTCAGGCCACGATCGCGAAGCTGGAAGGCTTCGCACGCGGTGGTGGCCACGAGTTGGCCCTGGCGCTGGACATGCGCTTTGCGGCGCGTGGCAAATTCAAGTTCATGCAGATGGAAGTCGGCATGGGTATCCTGCCCTGCGGCGGCGGTGCGTCCCGCATGGCCCGTCAGACCGGTCTGGGCCGCGCGCTGGAAATCATCCTGAGTGCCCGAGACTTTGACGCCGATGAAGCCGAGGCAATGGGCACGATCAATAAAGCGTTGGATGCTGATGCGATCGACGACTATGTAAACACCTTGGCGCAGCGGATTTCCAAGTTCCCGGCAGAGTCCATCAATGCCTGCAAGCAGATGGTCTACGAGTCGATCGACAAGCCTATCGATGAGGCCCTGAAGGCCGAGGCCTATTGGCTCTACCAGGCAACGAGCAAAACATCAGCCGTTAAACGCTTCACGATCGCAGACGAGCAGGGCCTAGAGCACGACATGGAAAACCAGCGGAACTGGGAAAACCTGGTCATGGATGTTCAGGATATCAACTGAGATTGATTGGATTAAGCGGACATTCGGCCTTGTGCGTCGGATGTCCGTTTTGTCCGCGTCTTTCCAGTTCGGGCTTGGCGCGGTGAAGGGTCGGTTACGTACCAACCTTTTCAGAAATCTCCTTACCGCCCTATTTTGCACTCAGCCTGAATCGACCCCACAAGCTGATGGGCCAGATCAACCTTGTCCGCGTTGGACAGAGACATATCAGCGATGCTGGATCGTTCACGCTCACTGCCGGCATACTGTCACGAGATCCGATGCAGGGCTCGGTGGTGATCAGCATCGCCAATGGGGCGCTGGAATCCTTTGCCAAGGCAGCAGCACTCGAACTTGATCGCGAACTACGGGTGAACACCGTCAGCCCGGTCTTCGTCAAGGAAACGATGGAGATGATGGGCATGGATTCAAGCACGGGCTTATCGGCGGCAGACACTGCAAAGGCCTACGTCGCTGCCGTCGAAGGGAACATGAACGGTGAAACGTTGGACGCGCCTGACTATGCATAACGCTATGAGCTAATCAAACTTGCTTGGAAAAAACCTGCCGTTCAGACCGCGAGGCCGAATGGCAGATTTGTCCCGCGTCTTGCCAGTTCGTGCGCCGCGCCGCGAAAGGCGCTCCATCGCGAAACGGTCGTTCATGGATCTCGCGGCGAAGGTGCCGGGAGAGCCCAAAGTCACAAATTCTGCAGAGCGAACGAACAATCACAAGGCGTCATAAGCCGGACATTAACTGACGCGAAAGCGGTTCTTGCTTCAAGTCAAAGGCGGAGATGTTTCTCCCAATCAACGCCGTGACATAAGTCTAAACACCGAAACTGAGATGTACCTCAGGACCAAATGCAACCCTCGGGCGGGTCGATGGCAACCACGTCCTTGTATTGTTCTGGAGCCAATTCCTCAAATGTTGGGCCGGGAAAGGGACGGGCGCGGATCCAACCCTTCCAGCGTCCGAAGAATTCAGCGTCATCAAGAACCACGTCGGGCTCAGCCCATTGGCATGGCCTCGCAAATTGCAAGGGCATCAAAACTGAACCATCTCCAAAAGTGTCTCGAAAATCCGCGTCATCTCCAAGGACTGCTTCTGAGAAGTCAACGTTTCGAAATGCCCCGCCGGTGTTTTTGAGGTGGAACAGTGTTGCACCGCCAAATTGAACTTTCTCGGCCTCGCTTCCAGCGATGAAACTATAGCTAAGGATAGCACCACGCAAATTGGCAAGCGTGAAATCCACGTTCTTGGCATAAGCAAACCGAAAATCGGCGCCCCACAGCCTAGATTCCTCAAACGATACGTTTCTCAATTTTGCTCCCATAAAAATAACGCCCTCTGCATTTTCGAGTTCTGAAAAGTCGGAATCTACAATCTCAGACGTTGCAAAATCTGCCATTCGAATATCTGCGCCTGCAAAGTCAACCGAATAGATTTTGGATCCAAAGAAATTTGCGCCCTGAAGACTAGCAGAAACTAAGATCGAATCTTCGAGTCTTGAAAAGGCCATAAAGGAACCAAGCATATTCGATTCTGAAAGGCGCGCGCCTTGCAATAGAATTCGAGGAAATTCTTTGGGATGAAGGTTGGCAAATAACGTTCTTCTTTCTTTACGGAATGCCGGGACGAAGCTACCTATTTGCTCGAAAATATGGACATCGCATTCGTTTGGAAGGGCCTGCTCGCCGCAGTATTCTCGAGAGTATTCCTCGCGATGTATTGAGTAATCAGGGACTTGATCAGAAATTCCGGAAAAGTCATACCTATTGAGTTCTAAAATCTGATTCATAAAAGTATTGATATGGCCAGCTCGACTATAGCTCAAAAATGATATTGCAACTGCACCAATCAATACTATTAAAAAAGCGCATCCGGTAAGTAATCCTCTCAACTTTCCCGAGGTTTTTCCAGAAATATGTAGTGCGGTAAGAAAAGAGGACGCCACCATAATAGAAATTATTAGGGAGTGTATCAGCGTTGTGAAAATGGTTGGATCGACATAGCTACCACCGAGCGCGACGACTGTGGCGAGTGGCACCCCAAAGATCGAAATTGCAAATACGATCTTGACCACAAACGTGTATGGGTCTGAGGAGTGCGTTGCGAGGGTCAAGGACCCAAACCATGGTGTAACAACGTCTCCAACTCCGCCCTTGGAATGTCCTTTGGTTATTTCTGAATAGAACCACCACAGCCTCGACAAAACTGAGAAGAAGTAAACACTAACTAAAACAATCAGTATTGATAGAAAAAGAAAGAAGTTCTGTGGCGCAACTGTGCTGCCTACAAACGGAAGTTTCAGAGTCTCGGCATTGGTGAGAATTTCTGCATCGCTTGTGGAAGCAAGTGCTATAGCGCCAATTGCACAACCAGTAAGTATTGCCAGCCACGTGTTTCTTGCTGACTTTGATAATGCTTCGACCATCTTCAATAAGTGTTCTGAAGGAAGCCCTGATTCTTTTGCCACCATATCAAGCCCTTATCGGTTGTGTTTACGGCCATCTAAACCTAAGCCAGCAAGGCATTCGGCCATCAAATTTTACACGAATCAGAGCACAAGACCGTACGAAGTGACCTTTTGCTCCGATCCAGTAATGACTGCAGGACATTATACGATTTTGAAGCTAAAGACATGGGGACTCTCAGGTCTGAACGGTTTGCTGTCGTAGTAAAGGGCTGCTCACCCCTATGCCATTTCTCGTAGGTGTTGCGAAGTGTACAAGACCGGTCGTTCATATTGAAAGCATAAGCAACCGCTTTGTCCGCATTGCGTGAGTTCAACCTACCTCATCTTTTGCGGTTGCGGCGAACGGCAGCAATGCGGGCTGCGGATGCAGTATTTCAAGACAGTGGCCAAGGTCGGCTCTGGGCCGCTCACACCTGAGCGAGGTCAGGCAGTCGAAAAGATGCCACGATAGCTCCGGCGTTAGCATCGAGCCCAAAGCGGCTAATTGGTCAACAAATCCTTGCCGTCGCAGCGGAACACGGAATTCGCCTGACAGTGGAAAAGACAGTGTCGACATTTTTGACGCGAAAAATATTTGGTGGTCTTAACGCGTAACAGAATACTCGTTGTCAAATATCAAGCATAAGCTCTAAGCGTCCGAATAGATCGGCCTTTCCAAATCGGATGGCCCTACTCAGGCACTATGTTGTGATTAATCCTGAACAGGTTCTTTGGATCATAGCTGCCCTTTATTTTCGAAAGCTTCCCGCTGTTTAGGCCGTATGCACCAGCCATATGATCCGCTTCGTCTTCGGGCATAAAGTTTACATACGCGCTACCGGTCGCATGAGGCCGCATCTGATTATAAAGTCCCCGCGCCCACGCAATGCACTCATCATCCTTGCTCGGGTCTTCCCAACGTGTGTGAACATTCATTATGAAGTGTGCTGATCGTTGCGGATAAGCTGTTGAGTGGGGTTCAATGCGTGCCATTGCGCCACCTACATGCGCAATAAATACTTCGCAAGCAGGGTCGGGAAGGCTGGAAACCGCCTCGAGAAGACCTGTGATTGCTTCCGAGGAAAGCGCTTCGAAATCATGGCTTTTCCAATAATTCCGAGCGCCCGGTGTAAGCAAAGGGTCGAATGCTGCTTGCCAGTCTACAAACTTGTGAGGTGAGATGACATCGGCAATCGGTTCTCCTAGCGCGCGCAAACCCGACAAGGCTTTTTCACCATCGTCTATAGGACCACTGTAGCAAGCTGCAAAAATCAGCACCTCTCTCCCATGCCACTCTTCTGGTAGGAACGGGAGAGGAGGAGCTTTTCGCATCACGCTCCAGACGGTCAGCTCATCGGGTGAATCATCTGCAATGGCTGCGAATTCTGCAAGCAGCTCTGGCGCCTTTTCGATCGGGTGAACGATCAGGCCGGACAGAACATCGGGCCCAAGATCATGCAACTGGAACTCGAATGAGGTCACGACGCCGAAATTGCCGCCTCCACCGCGGATGGCCCAGAAAAGCTCCGGATGGCTTGTGGGCGAGGCGCAGACAATCGTCCCATCTGCCGTCACAACTTCTGCCGACAGAAGATTGTCGATCGTCATTCCGAATTTCCGCGTCGTCCACCCAAAGCCGCCGCCAAGGGTCAGACCAGCGATACCAGTTGTCGAATTGATGCCGACAGGGACAGCAAGCCCATGAGCCTGGGTTTCGCGATCTACATCGCCAAGCAATGCACCCGGTGCAACCCGAGCAGTCTTGTTGACAGGGTCTACGTGTACCGATTGCATCTGGGAAAGATCGAGTAATACGGTCTCGTCTGCAACAGCGTGCCCTGCAATTTGATGCCCACCTGATCGGACCGACATTATGAGGCTGGCGTCCCTAACAAAGTTTACAGCTTTCTGTACGTCGCTCGCCCCCATCGCGCGGATCACGAACCCAGGGTGACGTTCGAACATGCTGTTCCATGTTGTTCTTGCGCCTTCATATTCCGGAGTGCCCTGTAAGTAGACGCCGCCGCGAAGCGAGGAATTAAGCGCATCCAAAGCGCCTTGATCCACAGTTGCCGTGTTTCCGTCGAGTGTTTTTATGTCGTACATGCATAGGCCTCCCTGTTTTCAGATCAGGCTTCTTGCGCGGCTGCCTCATGTAGTTGTGACTTCCGATGCGTTGTCCCGCAGTTAAATCGCCTCGGATTAGGTTTTAGAACTGCGAATACTCAGGTGAATATTCCGGGATCTATCTGATCCACGGGTGTTATGACATCGGCTGGGATGTTAAGGCGCTCGGCCGCCTTTCTGAGGCTTTCCTCGTCAGGGGCCTCATACAGGCAGTATGTTTTGCGCTTGTCTGCGCTGAGGAACGAGAAAATCCACTCGACCCCGACTTCGTCATTGATCTCTTTGATGTGAATTTTGTCGTCGTCGCTGACGTTCAGCTGCTCGGCAAAATTTCTCTCAATTATGTACCTTGGCATAATGCTCCCCCAAGCATGTAAATGACTTTAAACAGCTACTCCCTCGAGCTTTGACCTAAGGAAAACCATACTCAATTGCTGTGAAATTGCCAACGCTTCCCCTTCTAGTTGAAACGCTAGTTTCAAATCATTCGTTCGGCCCCGTTGCCTTAGCGCGGATGCATACGCGGCCTTGCTGTGCGCAATCCACGGTGGGCACTTCATGCGCGTGTCTATTTCGATGGCCTTATGGAACATCCTCTCAGCGGCGTCCCAGTTTTTTAGCACCGCTGCCAGATTGCCTAGACGTCTTGCTGCCGCCCCGGCGCAAACTGTTGTTGCCCCAGCGGTGATCGTCAGCTCTTCGTATGGGGTCAGCATGTCATAGAGGGTCTCAGCATGTCCCAGATGCTCGACTGCGACACAAATGTCAGCGAGATAAGACAAAGTAGTTGAAAACATAGCATCAAGCGGAAGATCGAAGCCATTCTCTGCCATTTCATTCAGTATGCGTTCAGCTGGTTCCTTGTATCCCAACTCGGCGGCAATAAGGCCAAATCCTGGTTTCCAGGAAATGTCTTCCGGGCTATCTGTCATCAGCTTCTTGATCACCGGTGCAACTTCGTGCAGCCGGTTTTGTTCGCGGCGGATGGTAAACATCTGAACACCGAATACGCCCTCAACATGTTCTCCATGTGTCTGACGACCGATTTTCACCGCTTCGTTGGCATGCATCTCCGCTTGCTCAAAATCGCCATCCATAATTGCAACCATGGCGCGTGCGTGCTTTTGCACCCAGTAGAGTTGCAGATGATTGTCCTTTTCCGAAATCTCCGTCAGCAATTCGAGTGAATGATCCATCAAGTCGCGGTCGGCCATTTCGGCCCCGACAAAAAGACTGAGTGTCCGGTCCCGACCCTGATCAATACTCCCCAGGTTTTCGGCCGCTCGATGCATCGCATCAAGATTTTCACGCCAATGACGTACCTCTCTTCCTTTGCGCGCGACGAATGGCGCCCCAAAATGCATCATCATCACCGAGAATTGGGATTTATAGTCCCCTAGTTTCGCGGCCAGTTCCATTGATTGCTGACCATAGCGAGCGCCTTCAGAAAACTGGCCGACAAACATATGTGCCCGTGCAAGTTGGCTCATCAATCTGCACTGCCGTACTTCGTCATCGTCGGGGAGGTCGTTCAGAGCTCTATCACAAAGTTCAATGGCCTCGCCGTGTCTCTTACTCGACATCATACACGAGTCCGCAAAATGGTTCGCAGCATCAGCGGCGAGCGCCACATCGTGTATTCCACGGGCGGCGTCCGAGGCATCTTTCAAGGCCGCTATCCCCTCCGGCAACTGACCCAGGCTGTCATGGCTGCGACCAATAAGGATTTTGGCTTTGATCGTTTCGACACCGTTATCAGATCCAAGATTTTCAGCCGCTTTGAGTGTTTCCCTGGCGTTGACCATCGCCTCTTGGCTGGCGGATCGCGCCAATGCCATATCAGTTGCCGTCTGCCATTTGTCGAACGCAGCACGCCATTCTTCGGCCTCTGAAAGATGGCGGGCAACCAACTCGGGCCGACGTTCAATCTCAGCTGACCGCAACTGCATCAAAGCACGGGCCACGTTTGCATGTTGTTGTCTGCGGGTTGAGCCAAGCATGGATTGATAGGCGGTATCGCGAATAAGGGCATGACGGAAAACGAAATACCCTCGATTGTGCCCGCTTTCAAAGATCAAACCCGTTCGAGACAGCTCTTCTATACGAGATTGAATTTCCGCACTCGCAAGACCTATTGCGGAAGCCAGCAAGCTAGGCTCGAACTCCCGTCCAATGACGGCTCCTGTTAACGCGACTTGTTTAGCCTCTGGCGAGACCGCGTCAAGACGTGCCATCAGTGTGCCCTTCAAAGACGCGGGTATGTGGACTTGCCCGTGTTCACCCGCCTCAACAATCGCCCGGGCCAGTTCCTCGACGAACAAAGGCACGCCGTCCGTCTTCTCAATGATTGTGGCAATCAGAGCATCGTCGGGTGCTTTTCCGGTAACATGGCGAACTAGGTTCGAGACATGGGTCGTATCAAACCGACGCAGCTGGAGCGTATGTACGTGCGCTTCCCCGTCATCATGGGCAAGTTCCCAGCCGGGCCTGTGGGTAATCAAAATCATCAAAGGCAGATCTGCGCAAATTGCTTTGAAGCGATCCAAAAGAGCTTGGGTGGAAGGATCAATCCAATGCGCGTCCTCAACACAAAGAATAACAGGACGCGTGCTTGCGCGCACCTGAACCGTGTGGATTAACGTCTGAATCGTGAGGTCACGTTGCTCCTGCGGTGACATATCGAGAACGCTTCGGGCAAGAGCACTGTGAGGCGCAACCAGCGCGGCAAAGACGGGCAGAACCTTTTCCCATTCCAAGCCCTCTCGGCTTTCCAACATTTTTTTGACAAGGTCGAGAATTTGGTCGTCATCAAAATCTGTCCCCACACCAGCATCCTGAGAAATCCTCTGGGCGACAGGGTGGAACGGGCTACTGATAAGGTAAGGAGAGCAGTTCAGCCTGATAATATCAGCTTCGCTAGTCGCTACAGCATTAGCGAGAAACTCTTCCGCCAATCGCGATTTACCGATCCCTGCTTCACCGGCAAGCAGAACAACCTCTCCCTGACTGTTCTGCGCACGCAGCCATGATTGTAAAAGGATACCTTTTTCGTAGTCGCGACCAATCATGACGCTGCCACTTTCGTCCCTATAAGATGCTCGAAACCGGCTTTCCGCGCTGTGTTCTGATACGACAGTCAAAAGGGTCCGTGGTTCTTTGAAACCTTTCAGCTCGGTTTGTCCAAGAGACCTAAACTCAAATAGCCGATGCAAAGTTTCTTCGGTCTCCTCAGCAGATAAAACAACTGAGTTCGGTTCTGCGTGTTCCTGAAGCCGCGCTGCCAGATTGACAATTGGCCCCGTCATGGCTCCTTCTTCGTAGGTGTTTTCACCGATCGTATCGCCAACTACCACGTCGCCACTCGCGATACCTAACCTGGCTGACAAACGCTCACCGTCAGGTGCTTGAAGATCTCTGACCCGCCGAACGGCCTCAAGACCAGCCTTTAAAGCGCGAACTGCATGATCTTCATAGGCTGTAGGCCAGCCAAAAAAAACCAGGAGACCGTCGCCCAAATACTTCGAGACGTAGCCGCCATACCTGCTAACTGCACCTGCAACCGCATCCTGGTAGCTCTGCAGCAGTTCGCGCATGTCTTCGGGATCAAACCGGTTAGTCAACTCAGTCGAGGCGACGAGATCAGCAAACAAAACTGTTAAGTGACGCCTCTCTGCGATCGCTAATGAAGCAGGCTTCCTTGCGGATAAGGTCACGCCTTGCGATTCATCCGAAATGGGGACCGGGCCGACTTCGTCTGCATCCACGTCTACGGCCTGCGGCGATTGAGACGAGTGCTTTTGACCAGTCAATTCCTGAACCGCTGCCAGGATGATTTTTCGATGGCCCAGACTAACCCCAAGCTCTTTAAGGTCGTCGTTTGACAGTAGTGGCAGTACGCGCGCGTCGATATCATGCTGTGCAAAAGCGTCTGAGTATTGACCCAGTTCGAGATCGTTCAGCCATTTGTCGATTTCAACCGCCATAACGGGATCATGCTTAGATACGGGACGCTAATCAAGAAAACGCTGTAACCACAGGCTGATTTTTGGCGGTCAAACGTCCGCATTGCTTTTCACAGAAATGACACCTACTTATGCAACTTTTTTCAGAATGCAGAGGTTTTTTGCAGGCAGATCTCCCTCAGCGAGCACTTGCTGCGCTGCCGCGATAGGCAGCTTTGTCCGCGATGTGTGAGTTCGGCGAGCCGAGGGTTCGCGCTCGCGGTGAAGGTCGGCAATGCGGGCTGCGACCGCACCATATTTACCCATTGGCCAACGGCCGGTATGGGCCGCCCTCGTGATCAGCTACTATTGGGGCAGGGGGCTTTGCTGCAACGGCACCGAAGTCGGCAGCGAGCCCAAAGCTACCGGGTGCTGCAGTCCGCGCTAACGGTGGCAACGCGCAGAAAGCGGGCTTTGCAAAGTCCTGTTGATCTCCCTTAGTCGCCCTTTGGCACTGCCACTTACCTATTGCATTCACCCCGCATTAGAAAACGATCCGGGTTCTTAGGCCGAACAGCGTAATGCTATCCTGGGCGGGATTCAGCAGCGGGTCAGAAATGAACTGCAGTGATGGCGTGATCTGCAGTCCGGGTGCGATTGAAAAACGGTAGAATGCTTCGAGTGTGAACTGATCGCCATCTATGCCTCTTGCCTCGGCCCAGTTCAGGCCCAACCCGGCCAAATCGGTATTGCGACCGTAGTAGCCAATACCCGCAGAAACGGACCGATCATAGAGTGCTGCTGCCCCTTTTGAGGCCCCTGCCCGGAAGAACGGCATCCACTTATTGTCAATAAACCATGCTGCTGAGAACGCGGCGCCGTAATCTTCTGGACGGCTACCATCGTCAGCCGCATCCGCATGCCAGAGGGTCAGATGGATATTGTCGAAGTAAATGCGATCAAAGCCAGAGGTGTAACCAAGTTCGAGTGATTTGAAGAGATTGCCGTCGCTAAACACATCAAAGTTCGGATCAGACGGGTCGGCGTTTGCGTCTGAGACGCTCGCAACGGCGTAAAGGTTCTCGCTTAGCTTTACCCCACCGGCAATGCCAAGGCCTTGGTTGGGTGCGTTGATTGTCGGGTTGGTATTGAAAGACAGGTTTTGGAAACCACTGTATGGGCTTACCAACCCATAAATGTCCACAAAGTCCGTTACATCAATCTGGCCGACTTGCAGCGTCCACGAACCGTTCTCGGCCCTTTGGGTCCAGAACAGGTTGGTCAATAGCAAACCATTATCGTTGAAGGCTGTTCCCGTGATTGAAAGGGCTCCACCATCCAGACCAAGAAACTGTGGGGCAACATCGGTATAGTTGTGCCGGTCTTCGATCTTGAATGTCAAAGACCCCTGTTCAGTCGCCTGCCAACTGCCATAGAACCGCGCAATTCCGCTGGCAGCTTCGCCCTCCCCCAGATCCGCGTTCGTGGTTTGGCCCAATGCCAAGTAATCAACGTTGAACCGAAACCCATTCTCCGCCAGTCGGTCTTTCCACTGAAACCAACCCGGTGCGGTATTGCGCGGAAAATCGGAACGATATTGTGGATCGGTCAGTCCATCTCCGGGCTCAAGATCAGCTTCGACCGAAGAGGGCCCGGACAGACCTTGAGCCGACGCCGCGCCGGCAAAGACAATACTCAGTACGACAACGAGAAGTCTTATCATTCAGACGCTTTTGCCCCGCCGGTCTTGCGATTGCCCGCCGCTCGGATACGATCAGCGGCACGCTGCTTCCATTCCAGCCTGTCTGCTTCGGTTTCCAGAGTTTCGACACGTTCCGTCTCCAACTGGAATGTCGCACTCATAGGCATGAGGCCGTCCACAACCATCATATTCTGAACAGTGGGATCGATAGTCAGCGTGCCCGTCAGCCGAACGGGTTCGTGGAAATAGCTGGGCGTCCAGTCGCCATTCAACCGCACGCGAATCATTTGATTGGGTTGGGGCGGGGGCATGTGGCTACACATTCCTCGTTCTGGCACTAGATACGCCACAGATCGCCCGTCTGGATCGCTCGGGCCCGGGATGGCAAAGCCCGCGATTGTTATTGTTTGACCGTCGAATTGCGGATTTCCGTTTGTTCCTGCCTTTCTTCGCCGTTCTTTCACAAGCTCTCTTTGATCGAGCAGCCAATCGACATCAACGCCAACTCCCGCCAAGGCATCCTCGGTCTCGGTCAGAAGCTCCTGCCAATTCAGTCTTTCTTCCGCGCTGCCAGTGTCTTGCTGCAGCCTGCCACGCATCCGCACAACGAATAGGACGTCGTCGAACTGTTCGGGGCTGAGCTCCCGATAGGGATCCTCAAAGACCTGCACAGATGGGTCCGGGAGGTCTGCCCAGTCCAGCGCTGCTCCTGGCGTTGCCATGGCGGAATGACCGTAACAGACCAAACCCGCGAGCAAGACGGAACGAAACCAAAGGAACATGAATACTCTCCAGTCGAGTTTTGGGGTCAATTCAGTGTATTTTTGTATATCACACCGTCCTTCATGATAAGCCGGATCGTTTCAGGGCTTTCCGGCCTCGGATCGGCACCAAACCACTGATCACCCGTGCCAACGACCGAGAAGTCTTCGAGGGGGTTACCATCGATCAGCAGGATGTCTGCATAGGCGCCTTCCTCGATCACACCCAGTTTTCCTGCGGTATAAGGGTTCATAAAGTCTCCTGATAGAGCGACTACCTCGCCACCCGTCGATGTCAACGTGACCATTGACGTGTAGGGGCCGAAAAAATCATTGTTTAAGTGTTTTTCGTAGGCAATCTGGATATTGCACGCCTCTACCGAACCAACACAGTCTGTCTGGAAACCCCGCTTCACCGGGCATTCTTTCATATTGTCGATATAGCCTGCAAATGTGGCCGAGGCAGACTTTGCCTTGGCAAGGCTCGCCGGAACATTCGCCACAGCCGGAATGTCGAGAAGGCCGGGGTCAAATGCCGTTAGGTTTGTTGTAATGTACGCACCCTTCTCGTTCATGACTTCGGCAATTTCGCAGTCAAAAGAAAAACCATGTTCGATTGACATAACACCTGCGTCGAGCGCACTCAGGATAGCTTCCTTACGATAGGAATGCGCCATGACATAGCTGCCATATTCATTCGCGACCTGCACGGCGGCTCTGATTTCTTCGGGCGACCCGGCCAGCAATTGCCAAGGGTCGAATGCCGACACGACACCACCGGATTGCATGAATTTCAATTGCGTCGCGCCCATACGAAAGTTGTTACGTGCGAATTTATAGACGTCATCGACACCACTGACCTCCTGAGCCATGTTCAGCCGACCCATGTTTGTCTCCGAACCAGGTGGTGCTGTGAAATTCGCGAAGTCAGCGTGACCACCGCGTGTTCCGATAAACGCCCCAGATGGATAGTAACGAGGGCCCTCGATTTGCCCCGAGTCAATCGCCCTACGTAGTCCGCCATTAGCGCCACCAGCATCCCGGACAGTGGTGAAACCCTGCATCAAATACATCTCGGCCATCCGCGCACCGTGTATGGCAAAGTCCTCCCAGGTCGTGTTGGCCTCCATCGCAGGCAAGGTCGGCCCCATCAGCATGAGATGTGCGTGTAGTTCAATAAACCCGGGTGTCAGTGTCCGCCCCTCTCCGTCAATGACTGTAGCATTGGGGGCATCGATCGCATCGGTCGATACGGACTTAATCAGGTTGCCCTCGACCAATACGCTGGCATTCTCGATACGCTGTTCATTCACGCCATCGAAGATATGCACGTTGGTAAACAACGTTTGGGGTTCTTCTTGATCCTGAGCCTGCGCGGATGCTGAAAAAGAAAGACCTGCAGCGACAATTACGGTCGAGCAAAGCGACATTCGTAGACCGGACATAAGTACTCCCTTCATATTCATGTTTTGCCAACTGTAGTCCGGAAAACTTTTCCTCGGTTGCCCCTTTTGAATTGGCATGTTCGAATGTGTTCGTAAAAATGGCCACTGAATACAAATACTAATCATCACAAGGGTGACGAGCTTGCCTTTCAACTCCGCCTCTCAAGAGCATAGCGAGGGCTTTATTCGCCTCTCCTTAGCCGCTCCGTTTTTGCAATATCTCACCGAACGCAAGATCAATCCGCAACCAGCATTGGACCAGGTCGGATTGAAAGCCGAACTGTTGTCTGACCCATCCGTGTTCGTTCACTCAGAGCTGGTCTACGGATTGGTGAATGCCTTCTCAGAAGTATCAGGAGATCGATACCTAGGACTGAATGTAGGGGAGGCGTTTGACCTGCAAGGATGGCCGCCCTTCGCTCAAGCCTTGCAATCTACGAAAACGTTATTCGAGTTTTTTACCCGCTTTGTTGGGCTCGTACCGCAGGAGTCCAATTCTGTGCGGCACAGCCTTGTGATTGAAGCAGACAAGGCGACTTATCGTATCGAGAGGCAACAGGAACCAACTGTCCCACCCATTCAGGTGACCGGTTTTGGTGCCGCAATCTATGTACGCCTATTGCAGACCGTCGTCGGAGATTCTTGGGATTCTTCGCGTGTGCGATGGGAAAGCAGATACATCAATGGGCTGCCTATCGACTACAAAGGGATCGAGGTTGGCCTTGGGACTGATCCCGGAATGCAAATTAGTTTTCCTGTGGGATGGTTGTTTTTGCACCATGTCTCTGAGGGCTCTGCCAAGCCCATAGCTTCACCTCAACAAGAGGAAGAAGTAACCGTGGTGGCAGCTTTGCGCTCTGTCTTACGCGACAAACTAGATGAAACCGATTTGGGACCTGAGATGGTGGCTGGAATGCTGGGAATACAACCGGAACGGTTTCTGAAAGCGCTTCAGCGACAAGGCACAACGCTACCCCGTGAAATCAAACGGCTGCGTGTCGATGTCGCCAAAGAGCACCTCAAAGAAGACCAGATGACAATTGCGGAGATTGGTCTGATGCTCGGCTATTCCGACAAGTCCCATTTCACTCGCTTTTTCCGAGGTCAAACCGGAATGACACCGACTAAGTTCCGAAGCAAGTAAATGTGGTCGAGCCAAAAGAAAACTTGGTTGGGAACGTACGACTAGGCTCCAGACTCATTGATTTACAGCCAGAATAGGACTGTAGCAGCGAGAGCGATGGCCGAGAGGAATACCTTTG